>QQNF01000033.1 GCA_003402705.1 Verrucomicrobiota bacterium
GCAGTTGGCGGGGCCGGGTTGGGAGAATTCGTGGGGGATGTGGCCGTGGTTGAAGGGATTGGAGACGACGGCGAGGAGGAGGTGGAACGGGTCGAGGTTTCCTGTGGTGGCGGCGGCGAGGGCTGCTTCGACTTTGTGATTGCGGGGGATGACGGCTGGGTTGTGGCGGCGCATGAGGGCGAGGGCGTCGGGGATGGGGATGGATTGGGCGGCGAGGCGGTGCTGCCAGCGCTGGTGCCATGATTGGAAGACGGCGTCGTTTTCGGTGTTCTCGGGGAGGTGGCCGCGAGAGAGGACGGCGAAGGAGTTAGTGAAATCGGCGCGGGACGAGTGCATCCATGAGAGGAAGTCGTCGGCGAGGGCGCGGTCGCCGGGGAGGTCGGAGACGAGACCGAGTTTGGCGTAGAGGCCTTGATAGAAGAGACGGTCGCGTGATTCCGGGAACTGGCGGAGAGTGTCCTGAGCGAGGGTGATGGCGGAGGATTCGTCAGGATGGATGAGGGGGAGGAGGGCTTCGGCGAAGCGGGTGAGGTTCCAGTGGGCGATGGGAGGCTGGTTTTGATAGGCGTAGCGGCCGTGGTGGTCGATGGAGCTGAAGACGGTGGCGGGGTCGTAGTGATCCATGAAGGCGCAGGGGCCGTAGTCGATGGTTTCGCCGGAGAGGGCCACGTTGTCGGTGTTCATGACGCCGTGGATGAAGCCGACGAGTTGCCATTGGGCGATGAGTGCGGCCTGGCGTGCGGCGACGGCATTGAGGAGGGCGAGGGCGGGGGAATCGGTGACGGGGGTGTCGGGGAAATGGCGTGCGAGCGTGTAGGTGACGAGAGCGGAGGCGGCATTGACGTCGCCGGAAGCGGCGGCCCATTCGAAGGTGCCGACGCGGATGTGGCTGGCGGCGACTCTGGTGAGGACGGCTCCGGGGAGGAGGGATTCGCGGCGGACCGATTCGGCGGTGGTGGTGACGGCGAGACTGCGGGTGGTGGGGATGCCGAGGGCGTGCATGGCTTCGCTGATGAGGAATTCGCGGAGCATGGGGCCGAGGGCGGCGCGGCCGTCGCCGCGGCGGGAGAATCGGGTAGGGCCTGAGCCTTTGAGTTGGACGTCCCAGCGGCGGCCGGTGGGGTCGATTTGTTCGCCGAGGAGGATGGCGCGGCCGTCGCCGAGGAAGGTGAAGTGGCCGAACTGGTGACCGGCGTAGGCCTGGGCGAGCGGGCGGGCGCCGGGAGGGAGGGCGTTGCCTGCGAAGATGGCGGCACCTTCAGGTGAGTCGAGGATGGTGGGATTGAGGCCGAGGGAGGAGGCGAGGGCGTGGTTGAATACGGCGATGGCGGGGCGGCGGACGGGTTCGGGTTGGGAGGGTTCGTGGAAGATGCGGGGGAGGGTGGCGTAGGAGTTTTCGAGGCGCCAGCCGGCGTCGGGGAGGGGAGAGGGCATGAGGGTGGAGGGGAAGGAGGCGGGGAGGGTACGATTGGCGGAGTGGCGGGGAAGGGCGAGTGGGGGCTTGTTTCAGGTCGCCCAAGGGCAGGAACAGGTGTTTGGATCAGTTTTTACGTTTAATAAATCGATTAAAACGTGTTGATGTATGGACGGGTGCACGATATTGAGCGGCGACCTGCGGGATAGCTTGCCGAACGACCGTACTCTCGAAACATCGTCGGGTTGATTGCAATTTCGAGGCGAGCGACCAAAAGATGGGGAATATGACGCTTCAGGACCTAAAACCCAACACCACCGTGCGGGGCATCCTTCCGGATTGCTTTGTCACGGTTGTGCAGGTCACTTGGTTCGGGTCCGAGGCGATGGAACTGACCTACAAAGACCCCGGGGGGAAAGTGGCCAACGAGTTGCTGTTTCGTCACGATGAACCGAGGCTTGAAATTGTGGAAGCGGGACGACCGTGGAGTTTTGATGGCGACGGGGCGACATTTCGGCTGGTATCGGAGGCGCATCGAATTCGACTGGCCCATTTGTTTGATCCAGTGCTGGCGGTTCACTCGTCCATCGTGGAACCGCTGCCGCACCAAATCACGGCAGTGTATGATGCCATGCTGCCTCGGCAGCCACTGAGGTTCCTGCTTGCCGACGATCCTGGGGCTGGAAAGACCATCATGGCGGGACTGCTGATTAAGGAGCTCGCGGCTCGTGGGGATCTTCAGCGGTGCCTGATCGTGTGTCCGGGGAGTCTTGCGGAGCAGTGGCAGGATGAGTTGTACCGCCGCTTCCACCTGCCGTTTGATATTTTGACCAATGACAAGCTGGAGGCGGCGCGCACGGGCAACTGGTTTATCGAGAACAACCTCGTCATTGCGCGCCTCGACAAACTGAGTCGCAATGAAGAAGTGCAGGCGAAGCTGTCAGCACCTGACTGCCGCTGGGACCTGATCGTTTGCGATGAGGCGCACAAAATGTCTGCGACGCATTTCGGCGGTGAGATCAAGTACACGAAGCGCCACAAGCTTGGACAACTTCTTGCGACGCTCACGCGTCATTTTCTCCTGATGACGGCTACGCCGCACAATGGGAAGGAGGAAGATTTCCAGCTCTTTATGTCCCTGCTTGATGGGGATCGTTTTGAGGGACGGTTCCGTGATGGTGTTCACGCTCAGGACGTGTCCGATCTGATGCGCCGGATGGTGAAGGAGCAGCTTCTCAAGTTTGATGCGACGCCATTGTTTCCCGAGCGCCGGGCATACACGGTGCCTTACAAGCTTTCCGGGGCGGAGGCCAGACTTTATAAAGAGGTCACCACTTACGTGCGCCAGGAGTTCAACCGTGCGGAGGCTTTACAGAACAACAAGCGTTCTGGCACCGTGGGCTTTGCGCTCACGATTCTGCAGCGCCGCCTCGCTTCGTCGCCGGAAGCCATATACCAGTCGCTGCGTCGCCGTCGCGAACGATTGGAGTCCCGTCTGCGGGAGTTGGAACTCCTGCAACGTGGAATCGGACTGACAGCCCGGGATCTTGAGTCTGGTCCGACGCTGGATGCCGATGACCTGGATGATCTTGATGACGCACCAGATTCCGAGGTTGAGGCCACGGAGGAACACGTGCTGGATCAGGCGACTGCTGCAGGCACGATTGTGGAACTCAAGGCGGAGATCGAGATTCTCAAGCAGCTGGAATCTCTTGCCCTTGATGTCCGCCGGAGTGGTGAGGACAGAAAGTGGAGCGAGCTGTCACACTTGCTGGGAGAGATCTTCACGCCAGCGGCATTTGGGGACCGCGTGTGTGAAGACACCCCTGGGTATGGTTCGAGACCGGGAGACAAATCCCCGAAGCAGAAGCTCGTCATCTTCTCCGAGCACCGGGATACACTGAACTACCTTCAGGACCGCATCAGCAGGTTGCTCGGCGACAGGAATGCCGTCGTGGCCATCCATGGAGGGGTTGGACGCGAAGATCGTCTCAAGGTTCAGGAGGCTTTTCGCCATGATCCTGTGGTGAAAGTACTGATCGCCACGGATGCTGCGGGTGAAGGCATCAATCTGCAACGTGCCCACCTGATGGTGAATTACGACCTGCCGTGGAATCCCAACCGCTTGGAGCAGCGCTTTGGACGGATCCACCGTATTGGCCAGACGGAGGTTTGCCACCTCTGGAATCTCATCGCCGATGAAACTCGCGAGGGTGAAGTCTATCGCACCTTGCTTGACAAGCTGGACGAGGCCCGCAAATCCCTCGGTGGTCAGGTCTTCGATGTGTTGGGCAAGGTCCAGTTCGAGGGCCGCCCATTGCGTGAACTACTCATTGAGGCCATTCGCTACGGCGAGATGCCCGATGTGCGGGCCCGGCTCACAAATGTCGTTGCGAATGCATTCGACCAGTCCCGCATCCAGGACATGCTGGAAGAGCGAGCCCTCGCTCATGATGCGATGGACGCCAGTCGCGTGTATCGCATCCGAGAAGACATGGAGCGTGCCGATGCCCGGCGACTGCAGCCGCATTACATCGAATCCTTTTTCCTCGAAGCGTTTCGTCAACTCGGCGGCACCGCAAGGTTGCGCGAGGCTCGCCGCTATGAGGTTTCACATGTTCCTGCGCCGATTCGGAATCGGGATCGTCTGATAGGACTGGGCGAGCCAGTGCTTACGAGATACGAGCGCATTGTTTTCGAGAAGTCGCTCATCCAGCCGCAGGGACAGCCGCTTGCTGCCTTCGTCTGTCCTGGTCATCCATTGCTCGATTCAGCACTTGACGTCATTCTGGAGCGGCATCGTGACCTGCTGCGCCGTGGCGCGATCCTGGTTGATGAAAATGACGCCAGCGACCAGCCTCGTGTGCTCTTCTACTTGGAGCATACCATTCAGGATGCAGGCATAACCCGCTCGGGCGAGCGGCGTGTGGTTTCGCGGCAGATGCTTTATGTGGAGATTGGCTCTGCTGGGAACGCACGCCATCTTCACTATGCGCCTTACCTTGACTACCGTCCTCTGGAGGACGGTGATCCCTCCGTTGATGTCGTGTTGGCACGACCTGAGTGCGGGTGGATTTCGACCGGCCTCGAGGACAGGGCCCGCGAGCATGCCATCGGGACGGTGGTTCCCGAGCATCTGGACGAAGTGAAGAGGCGGCGTCTCGAACTCATTGCCAAGACGAAGGCCGCCGTTAAGGAGCGTCTGACTAAAGAGATCAACTACTGGGACCATCGTGCAGAGGAGCTCCGGCTTCAGGAACAGGCAGGGAAGGCGAATGCCCGTCTGAATTCCAACGAAGCCCGCAAGCGTGCCGACATTCTTCAAGGTCGCATGGAGAAGCGCATGGAGGAACTCGCCCTCGAAGCACAGCTTTCCCCACTGCCTCCCGTGGTACTCGGTGGGCTGTTGGTCATTCCGAGGGGCCTTCTGGACAAAATGACGGGCCGCTCAGCCGCGCCGAACTTCACTCAGTCCTCAGATAATCAGGCCGCAGCCGCGCATGCGCGGAAGGTGATCATGGAAGTTGAACGATCTCTTGGTTTCGAGCCCGTGGATCGAGAGTTCGAGAAACTTGGCTACGACATTGAGTCCCGCGTGCCGGGGACCGGTCGGCTGCGTTTCATCGAGGTGAAAGGCCGCATCACGGGGGCCGACACAATCACTGTGACGCGGAATGAGATCCTCTACTCGCTAAACAAGCCCGATGACTTCATACTCGCCATCGTCGAGTTCCTGCCTGACAATCAGCACCGCGTTCACTATGTAAGAAAGCCGTTCCAGCGGGAGCCGGATTTCGGGGTGACGAGCGTGAACTATGATTTTAGTGAACTCATTCAGCGGGCGGAGATGCCACGCTAGAACTGTCCGGTGCCATGCTTCATCCGAATGCCAGTATTTCTGTTGAGCGGGCTGTAATGCTACAAGCCCTCAATATTCTGAAGAATGCAGGGGCGACGCGTGTGGGTGAAGAGGCGGTGCTGACCTTTACTGGTGCGGAATTGCGAATCGAATCCGGTGGAGGTGGAGTGGCGGTGCCGACTTCTGGAGGGTGGGATTTGCAGATCCGAGTCCCCAGTCAAATGCTCCTAAGCTTGGCAGAGGTGCTTCCTGATGAAGACCCTCTGAGTATGAGGGTAGAGGGGGGAACAAGCTTTAGGATTGGTCCCGTGGGCATTCCTTGCTACCTTCAGCCGGTAGGGTCTAAGGTCATTGATCTTCCGGTTAACGCCGATCATGCAGAGATTTTGGAGGCGCTGACACCGCATACCTCCCAGGAGATTGAGATGTCGGGGTTGGCCGAAGTGCATCGACTAGCGATGGAGCGCCGTCAGATCTCGATTGCTGCGGAATTGCTCTTGCCTTTCGGAGTCTCGGAGCAAGATCTGCTCAAGCTTGTCGAAAGCCGAAATGCAAGATATGCCGGCCGAAAAGCAAGGCATTCCGGGTACTCGTTGAAGAAGGAATACTTTCTTCTGTGTGCTACGAGTGACCACAGTGGAATGTCTGGACTGGCGAGATTGAACCGAAAGTTAGCGATATCTTCGGGTGACAGTTTTACAATCAACTTCTCCGAAGAGGTCCGCTCCGACTCCACATACCGCTGCGATTCCAATTTCGCTGCCGCGCTCGCTGTCGTTCTCGCACGCGTCCAAGATCGCGGAAAAGAGTTCACGTTTGGTGTCGTGCCGAGAATTGTTGAAGATCTGTTTGTGAAGAATTGGTTTTTCCACGGCATAGGACTTGCGGCTAAGCCCGAGGAGTCGCACACCACACGCATTCCATTTCGATCCTTCAAGACTTCTGAGATCAATGAGTTTTTGGACTATATGGAGCAGGCTTTGGAAGGCAAAGGCCTTCCCCCGCTCGACAGCACCTTCTGCCTCCAGCTACTTCAGTGTCTCGGTGAGATCTTTGTGAACACCGAGACACATTCGGATTCCGCCCTCGGTGTGTTCGTATGCGGCCAGCATTATCCTGCTCAGCAACGTCTCGTCTTGACGGTTGCCGATGCGGGCGTCACCATCCCTGAGCGCATCGCCAGTCGGAAAGGCAAGCATTTTTCTCCAGTTGACGCCCTGGAATGGGCTATGAAAAAGGGAAACACGACCAAAATAGATACCCCGGGAGGCATCGGTTTAAAGCTCGTCCGGGACTTTGCCCGCGAGCAGCACGGTGAAGTGTGGATTGCCAGTGGCGGGGCGTTTTGGGAGATGCAGTCCGGGGAGGAATCCATCTCCGAACTGGACGACCCATTCCCCGGTACTGTGGTCACACTGAAAATTCCCACTGAACCGACTCCCGGCGCTGTACCTCCCGAACTTTCCAATTTATCGATTCCACCACCTTCCAGTCATGAATGAACCTGTTTTCATTAAGATCGCCGATCTCATCGGCAAGCCGCGCGCCATCGCTGCGGCGGACGGTGAGATGGTCTTCAAAGAAGTCTACCCCGTGTTGAAGGAGGGTACTCCTGTTGTCCTCTCATTCGGAGGCATTCGCATGGTCATCACGGCATTTCTGAATGCGGCCATCGGGAAGCTCTATCGCGACATCACAGGTGAAGAGGTGGACCGGCTTTTGGTGGTAACGGAACTTTCCGAAGCTTTCCATCCGGCTCTGGAGCATTCCAAGACTTGGTCGAAGGCCTATTATGCCGACCCGGAACGTCTCGAACGCGCCATCAAGGAGGAATACGGTGATGAAGAATAAAGCCCACCACGTCTCCCGATATGCCTTCAGCGCGGGTGAACGGATTCTGCCTGATGCCAACGTCTGGCTTTATCTGTATTCGCCTGCCTCCATAGGCCTCGACGCCAGAATCGTTGATGCCTATGCAAACGCGTGGGACACGCTCTTGGAAAAAGGCGCCGTGGCTTGTATCGACCCTATCGTGATCAGTGAAGTCATCAATCGCCTGCTGGACGAGGAATGGCTTCGTCTGGACCCGCCTGATCCTGTCACCAGGGTCCGCCGCTATCGGAAGAGGAAAGACTTCCGCCAATCGGCTGATTACACTGCGGCAGCAAGAGTCGTCGAGGCACTCACCAAGCAGATTACTGCCGACTCAACTCCAGTGGCCACCCCATTCGCTTCAATGGACATCGACGTGATGCTCACCGACTTTGGTTCCGGTTCCACCGACTGGAATGATCAACTCATCGTGGAAACTTGCCGTCATCATGGCTGCAAGCTACTCACCAACGATACCGACCATACAGAAGGCGGAATCGAAGTCCTCACCTCTCATCCTCGTCTGCTTCGCGCCTGTCCATGACCCCCACCTACCCCAAGAAGCTCATCGAAGTCGCGCTGCCGTTGCCGGAGATCAATGACGCGTCGTCGTATGACAAGATGCCGGGCATCGGGCCGCATCCGAAGGGCATTCACCACTGGTGGGCGCGGCTGCCGCTGCCTTGTGCGCGGGCGGTGCTGTTTGCGTCTGTGGTCACTGATCCCTCGGATGATCCGGCGTGGAAGGACAAGGGGGACGCGGAGCAGGACGCGGAGCGGGAGAGGCTCTTTGGCATCCTGCGTCGGCTCATGGGGAAGAAGCTGCACGAGCACCCGGAGGTGTATGAAGAGGCGCATCAGGAAATGCTGCGCCATTGCGATGGGAAGCTCCCGCCCGTGCTTGATCCCTTTTCCGGCGGTGGCTCGATCCCGCTGGAGGCGGCGCGACTGGGCTTTGAGGCCCACGCGGCGGACCTCAATCCCGTGGCCGTCCTGCTCAACAAGTGCAATCTCGAACTCGCCCCCCGCTGGGCCGGTCATGCCCCCGTGAACCCGGATGACCGCGAGCGCGATGTCGGCACCCAGGTCTGGACCGGCACCAAAGGACTGGCCGCCGATGTGCGCTACTATGGCCGCCTCATTCGGGAACGGGCACTGGTGAAAACCGGCCATCTTTACCCGAAGGTGAAGTTGCCGGACGAACTGGGAGGCGTTGAGGCCAACGTCACTGCTTGGCTGTGGACAAGAACTGTTGCCAGTCCAAACCCAGCGGCGCGAGGAAAGCACGTTCCTCTTGTTTCGTCATTTATGCTTGCGACCAAAGTCGGCAGGCAAGCTTGGGCCGAGCTAATTAAAGACGATAGTATCCCTCAGGGCTGGAGATTTGAAGTGAAGAATGGAAGCCTGACTAAAGAACAAGTATTGAAGGCAAAATTTGGAACTCGTGCTGGTAAGGCTCAAGATTTTCTCTGCTTCATCACCGGAACCCCTATCCCTCGGAGTTATATTCAGGAAGAAGGGAAGGCCCGCAGGTTGGGGCAAGCGCTAATGGCAGTTGTTGCCGATGGTGAGCGGAAACGTGTCTATGTTTCACCTGACCACATACAAGAAGACCTCGCTATCAAAGGTCCAGATAAAGACATCGTCGAGGATTCACGTTCAACATTTCTCGCTGGTTCACTCCCGAATAGAGCAGGTATTACCGGAGGCGTATGTTCTGCCTACGGTCTGGATACTTGGGGGGAACTATTTACCTCAAGGCAGATATTCGCTCTCTTGACCGCGAGCGACCTATTGAGAGCCTTGCCAAGTGAAATCAAGCGTGACGCTGAGCTGGCAGGTCTGGGTGGAGATGTCGCTGAGGCCTATGCCTCGTCAGTGACCACCTTCCTTGCGCTCAATCTCGATAGGTGCGCGGACTTGAACAACGCGCTCTGCACATGGAACTCAAGTGATGAAGTGCTCAGAAACCTGTTCAAAAGGCAAGCGCTGCCAATGGTTTGGGACTTCGCAGAAGCTAATTTCCTAGCAGATGTTGTCGGAAGTTGGACAACATGCATTGATCGAACGGCAAAATGTATTCTGACCTTATCAAGCGGAGAAACAGGTCACGCCGTGCAAGCTGATGCTGCGAATGCAGCACGTAGCGTGAGCGGGCTTCTGGTAAGCACCGACCCTCCATATTATGACAATATTGGTTACGCTGCCCTCAGCGATTTCTTCTATGTCTGGCTTCGGCGCTCCATTGGGTCCCTGCATCCCGAGCTTTTTACGACCATGCTTGCGCCGAAAGACCCCGAACTGACGGCGACACCTGCCCGGTTCGATGGCGATAGGGAGAAGGCAAAGCAGCACTTTGAAGCTGGCTTTCGCTCCGCTTTCACAGGGTTGATTCCGCGCCTCAGTGCGGACTTTCCCCTCACGGTCTATTACGCCTTCAAACAATCCGACGATGAGGACAGCACTGGCGGCGAAGATGGTGAAGAGGCCGGGGCTGTGGACCTTACAACCGGCTGGGAAACATTGTTGGAGGCTTTGATTTCAAGCGGCTTCACGATAACGGCTACGTGGCCTATGCGTGCGTCGCAATCCTGGCGAATGGTGGCACAAGGAGCGAATACTCTGGCGTCCTACATTCTACTGGCTTGCCGATTGCGCCGTTCGGACGCTCCACGGGTCGGACGAAATGCGTTCGTTGCCGAGCTGAAGCGTGAGCTTCCTCCCGCACTTCATCACCTCCAGCAGGGAAACGTGGCTCCCGTGGACTTTGCTCAGGCAGCCATCGGACCGGGCATGGCGGTATTTTCCCGTTATGAAGCCGTGCTCGAAAGCAGCGGCAAGCCCATGAGTGTGCGCACCGTGCTCGGAATCATCAATGGCATGAAAGATGAACTGCTTGGTGAGTCCGTCGAAGAACTGGACAAGGACACTCGCTGGGCGGTGCAATGGTTTGGTGAAGATGGCTTTGAATGGGGAGAATCAGGCAAAGCTAACCTGCTTGCCAATGCTCAGGCTACGTCGATGGATGGTCTTGTGGCCGTCGGCATTCTTGAAGTCAAAGGCAGCAAGGTTCGGTTGATTGCCCCCGAAGTGCTGCCCGTCGATTGGGACCCCGAGACCGACAAACGACTCACGGTGTGGGAGATGACGCACCACCTGCTGCGGGTGTACTATCACGAGCGCAGGGGCGATGCAGCGACAGCGGCGCTGTTGCGCAAGCTCGGGACCAAGGCGGATGTGGCGCGTGATCTGGCCTACAAGCTGTTTACGGTGTGCGAGAACCGGAAATGGAGCCGTGAGGCTCAGGCGTACAATGCACTTGTGATGGGGTGGCCTGAACTCGTGCGACTGGCACGCGAAACGCCGACGGAATCCACATCGCCTGGAGCAACGACCGGCGAGTTGTTTTAATTTTTAAATTTCCCACATCATGGCACTCACGAATCACGAACGCGTTGGCAAGGCACTTGAGCTTTTGAGGGATGGACTGCGACCCTTTGTGGAGCGGGAATTGAGAACGTGCTGGGGTGAGAGGTGGCCGCAGGAGGTGAAGAGTGTCCTGAGCGATACCCGGCTGGCGGGACTGGCGTCGGAGCCGACGGCTGATGCCGCGGGTTTGCTGGTGATTATGGATCGGGTGTGGAAGGAGGTGTTTGCGATGACCTTGGGCAAAGCGGAGCGCAGCATGATCAATGAACTGCTTGCGGTGCGGAATGAGTGGGCGCACCAGAAGCCCTTCAGCGGTGACAACACTTACCGTGCGCTGGATACGGCGGCGCGAGTGCTGACCTCGATCAGTGCGCCGCAGGCAGACGAGGTAGAGCGTGCGAAGATGGAACTGCTGAGGGTGAGATTTGATGAGCAAGCCCGGCGGGAGCGGCGGCGCAGCTCCAGCATTGGTCTGGAGACGCCGGTGGCGGGTGCGCTGAAGCCGTGGCGAGAGGTGGTGAATCCGCACAAGGATGTGGCGAGCGGGAAGTACCAGCAGGCGGAGTTTGCTGCTGACCTCTGGCAAGTGCATATCGGCGAAGGCTCGGACGAGTACCGGAATCCGGCGGAGTTCTTTCGGCGCACCTTTCTGACGGAGAGCCTTAAAGGCCTGCTCGTCGGAGCCCTGCAACGCCTCTGCGGAGCGGGTGGTGACCCTGTGGTGCAGCTCCAGACGAATTTCGGCGGGGGCAAGACGCACTCGATGCTGGCGCTTTATCACTTGTTCTCGGGTACGCCATTGAGCGAGCTGCTGGATGTGGAGACACTGGCTGACGAGGCGGGTGTGACGTCCGTTCCGGAGGTGAGACGCGTCGTGCTGGTGGGGAACAAGATTTCTCCAGGGAATCCATCGGTGAAGAAGGATGGTACGGTGGTGCGAACGCTCTGGGGTGAACTGGCCTGGCAGCTTGGTGGCAAGGTTGCGTATGGCCGCATTGCTGCTGACGATGAGAAGGCCACGAGCCCGGGCGATGTGCTGCGGGAGCTTTTCAATGAATACGGCCCGTGCCTGATTCTTGTGGATGAGTGGGTGGCTTACGCGCGACAGCTTCACCATGAAACGAAGGACTTGCCGGGCGGCGACTTCGAGACGCATTTTTCGTTTGCTCAGGCGCTGACTGAATCTGCGAAGCTGGCGAGGCAATGCCTGCTGGTGGTGAGCCTACCAGCGTCCGACACGACGGGATCACCGCATACGCAGAGCGATGATCTCGAGGTGGGAGGAGAGCGTGGACGCGCCGCGCTGGATCGCCTGCGGAATGCGATTGGGCGCGTGGAGGCCTCGTGGCGTCCAGCGAGTGTGGATGAGGGCTTTGAGATTGTGCGGCGGCGTCTTTTTGAGCCCTTGGTGACGAGGGAGCAGTTTGTGGGGCGTGACACCGTGGCTCAGGCCTTCTTTAACACGTACCGCACGCAGAAGGCGGAGTTCCCGTCGGAATGTTCCGGCGGTGACTACGAGAAGCGGATGAAGGCGGCCTACCCGATCCATCCGGAACTCTTCAATCGCCTGTATTCCGACTGGTCCACGCTGGTGAAGTTCCAGCGGACCCGTGGCGTGCTGCGCCTGATGGCTGCGGTGATTCACAGCTTGTGGGAGAAGGGCGACCAGAGCCCGATGATCCTGCCATGCCATGTGCCGATTGATGATCCGCGCGTGCAGTTTGAACTGACCCGCTACCTTTCCGACAACTGGGTGCCGGTGATCGAGAAAGACGTGGATGGTCCAAACTCCCTGCCACTTCGTATGGATGGCGAAGTTCCGAATCTGGGAAAATTCTCTGCGCATCGGCGAGTGGCCCGCACGATCTACATGGGATCGGCGCCGACAGCCAAGGCTGCGCATGTCGGTCTGGAAGACCAGTCGGTGAAACTTGGCTGCGTGATGCCGGGTGAAGCCTGCTCGACATTCGGTGACGCCCTGCGCCGCCTTACCGGAGCAGCGACTTATTTGTATCACGACAGCAGCCGGTACTGGTATTCCACGCAGCCAACAGTGACGAAGCTGGCGGAGGATCGAGCGGAGCAACTGAAGGCGGATCCTGAGGCCGTGGTGAAGGAACTGGAGCGGCGCATCCGACGTGACCTGACAAATCGAGGCGACTTTGCGGGCACCCATCCGATGCCAAAGTCCGGCAATGACGTAGCGGACGATCCTCACGCGAGACTGGTGGTGCTGGGACTTGAGTCTCCGTACTCCAAAGAAGGTGAAAGTGCTGCGTTGAACGCTGCAAAGCTCATTCTGGAGTCGAAGGGCAGTTCTCCGCGGCTTTATCGCAATGCCCTTGTGTTCCTCGCGGTGGACAAGGCTAAGCTCCAGGACCTTGATGAGTCGATTCGGCGCTATCTTGCCTGGGATTCAATTGTCGTCGAGACTGGTGACCTTGATCTTTCGGCTCACCAGGCCAAGCAGGCGGTGACCCAAAGACAGGCCGCCAGCAGCGTGGCGGATTCGAGGATTCCGGAGGCCTACCAGTGGCTGCTGGTGCCTGCTCAGGGCACGCCACAGAGCCCGATGGAATGGACTCCGTTCCGACTCAGCGGGCAGGAGGCACTGGCTCCGCGTGCGAGTAAGAAGCTCCGCAACGACGAGATGCTGGTCACTGGATTGGCGGGCACGCGATTGCGCCTTGAGCTCGATAATGTGCCACTCTGGCGTGGGAACCACGTCATGATCAAGCAACTGATCGAGGATTTTGGCCGGTACACCTATTTGCCTCGACTACGCGATTCACGCGTGCTGATTGACGCGGTACGGGAAGGCTTGGGATTGCTGATGTGGGCTCAAGAGAGCTTCGCGTATGCTGAGATCTTTGATGAGACCAAAGGCCGATACCTTGGATTGCGGTATGGTCAAAACGTGAGTGTGTCCGAGGACAGCGTGTTTGGCGTGCTGGTGAAACCGGAGGCAGCGCTAAGGCAAGTTGAGGCGGACCGGCCGGGTCCCGAGATTTCCAAGGTTGGAGATGCCACTGCTGGCGATGCGTCGGCGCAGCCGCCATTGGGTCCGGTATCACCGGCGGGGCAAGGAAAGCCGGAGGATGTTGCCAAGCCCAAGCGTTTTCATGGTACGGTGACGCTTGATCCCCAACGAGTGGGGCGTGATGCAGCAAAGATTGCGGAAGAGGTGATCGCCCACATTTCCAGCCTGGTCGGGGCCGATGTTACGGTTCGCCTTGATATTGAAGCTCTTATTCCGTCGGGGGTGCCCGACAACGTAGTGCGCACGGTTACCGAAAACGCCCGGACCCTTAAGTTCAAGAGCCATGGCTTTGAGATGGAGTGAAGCGCCAGCCGTTTGGCAGGTGTCTGCCGAGTTCCGCTAGGGTCAGTCGAGGGTATCGGGGCCGGAGAATTCTTTGGTTTCCGGGGAATCCGGGGTGGTGGGGGTGGAGCCTTCGATGGTGGGGAGGGATTCGTCCGGGAGGAGTTGGGGGATGATTTCTTCCCACCATGCGGATTTGTCCATTTCGTCGGCGAGGAGGGCTTCCTGTTGTTCCGGGGTGAGGAAGGGGAGGATGGAGGAGAGGGCGTCGGATTCCGCTGGGGCTGGGGAGGGGGCGGAGTCGGTGGTGGGGGAGTCCGCGGTGGAGGCGGAGGGAGAACTTGTGTTGGCGGAGGGGGCCGGGGATTGGGCGGGATCGGAGGACGGTGAGGAGGAACCTGCGGTCGGGGAGGAGACGGCACCTGCGGTGGCCATGCCGGGGACCCAGTGAGGGGAGCGGGAGGCGAGGGCGTTGAAGACCTGGTCCTGCTGGGCGTCGGTGAGATTGAGGAGGGAGACGAGACGGCGGAGGTCGTGATTGGTTTCCTGTTCGATGCGGGCGGCGCGGGCGACGAGTTCGTCGTGGGAGAGGGCTGGGGCGGCGGTGGGGGAGGGCGCGGCGGGGGAGGGGTTGCCTTGGTGGGTGGGGAGGAGAGAGGAGGAAGAGCGGTTGGGGGCGGCGGTCGTCGCGGTGGCCGTGGTGTCTGCGAGGGGCGGGGCGGTGATGGGTTGGGAGGAAGGGGTGCGCGAGCGGAGCGGGCGCTGGGGTTTGGCGGGTTGGGAGGCGGTGTCGGGTTTGGCCGGGTTTGAGGGGCCCATGGCGTACCATGCGGCGGCGGCGGCGAGGGCGGCGACGAGACTGCCAGCGGCGAAGAGGTGGGTAGAGGACACGGCGGGGAGGGGTTGTTCAGACGTTGTCTGATTTGAGGAGGGGCGAGGCGTCTGGGAGGTCCTTGAGGAGCGGGGCGAATTTTTCGGTGATGAGGGTGCGGAGTTTTTCCCGGCTGGCCTTCAGGCGGGAGCGTTGGGCGTCGGCGAGCGTGAGATCCTTGGAGAGTATATCATGGGCTTCCAGTAAGCGAAGATGAATCTGGAAGAGGGCGCGGTCGCGTTCGAGGAAGATGCCGCGGGAGACCGTGGTGAGGTGGGAGCGGACGAGAGAGGATTGGGAGGGGGAGAGGGAGAGATCGCGTTCGAGGGCGAGACTGGCGTGGGAGGCCCATTCGTCTGCGGAGTGGGAGGATTCCTGGCGGGTGGTGGCTGGGGCGGGTTGGCGCGACGAGCCGAGGCGGTAGCCGAGGGCTAGGCCAGCGGCGAAGAGCGTGCCGAGGCTGAGGACGAGCGAGAGCGAGCGCTGGACCGCCGGGGAGAGCATGGGGATTAGAGGGAAGGGATGCCGAGGGAGGGGGCGTTGAGGAGCGGCTGGGAATCGGCGGATTCGCTGGGGGAGAAGAGGAGGAAGAGGGCGACGGCGGCGAGGGAGGTGAGGGCGGCGCGGAGGGACCAGATGGACCAGAAGCGGACGGGGTCTTCGCGGCGGAGGGCGGCCCAGCGTGCGACTGTGCGGGTGGCGAAGCCGGGTGGGAGTGGTTCGTCGAGGGAGATGGGGGAGGTGGCATCGACGCGGCGGCGAGCGGCGGCGAGGTGGTCCCATGGGGAGGGAGGAAGGGGAGCGTTCATGATTTGAGGCCGGATTCGAGGCGCTGGAGGGTTTCGTTGAGTTTACGGCGGGCGCGCATGGCGGTTACTTTGACCTTGCTGAGGCCCCAGCCGGTGAGGTCGGAGATTTCGCGGACGGATTTCTGTTCGAGGTCGAGGAGACGGAGGACAGTTTGTTCGGTGGGATTGAGCGTGTCGAGGAGCTTATCGACGACCTCGCGGCCGTCTGAGTCTGCGGGATCCGAGGAATGTTCCGGGTGGGCGATGGAGTTTTCGAGGAATTCGGCTTCGTCTTCGGAGAGGTCGGCGAAGCGGATTTCGGGGCGGATTTTCTGACGCCGGAGACGATCGACGCAGGTATTGACGGTGATGCGGGCGACCCAGTGGGGGAAAGGTTGGTCGGCGCGGAACGAGTCGATGCGGGTGAAGACCTTGAGGAAAACATCCTGAGTGACGTCCTGTTCGTCGGTGGCGCGGGGGAGATGGGAGCGGACGATGCGGATGACGTGCGGGTAGAGGGCCTCGACGAGAGAGCGTGCTGCGGATTCGCTCCCGTTGCGGACGAGGGCGACGAGGCGGTCCCAGTCCGCAGGGGGAGAGGCATCTGGGTGCAGCATGAGGGCATTTGGGACTGGAGACGCAGGGCTGGGGAGTTGGTCACAGACAGAAATGCGGAAAAGTGGTGGGGAGGGGAGGGAGTTGGGTCAGGCGAGGATGCCTTTGATGGGTTTGCAGGGGTCGACCCCGGTGAGGCGTGCGTCGAGGCCCTGGAATTTGACGGAGAAGCGGGCGTGGTCGATGCCGGAGAGGTGGAGCATGGTGGCGTGGAGGTCGTGCATGGAGACGACGTCGAGGACTGAGCGGTAGCCGAGTTCGTCGGTGGCGCCCCATGTGATGCCTGGTTTGATGCCGCCGCCGGCGAGCCACATGGAGAAGGAATTGATGTGGTGGTCGCGGCCGGAGCCCTGGCCCATGGGGGTGCGGCCGAATTCGCCGCCCCAGATGACGAGCGTGTCGTCGAGCATGCCGCGTTCCTTGAGGTCTTTGACGAGAGCGGCGCAGGCTTGGTCGGTATCGCGGGCGGCTTTGGGCATGGATTCCTCGATATTGCCGTGATGGTCCCATGCGCGGTGGTAGAGCTGGATGAAGCGGACTCCGCGTTCGGCGAGACGGCGTGCGAGGAGGCAATTGCCAGCGAAGGAGCCGTCGCCGGGTTCCTTGAGGCCGTAGAGATCGAGGACGTGCTGAGGTTCGTCGCGGAAGTCGGTGAGTTCCGGGACACTGGACTGCATGCGGAAGGCGAGTTCGTACTGAGCGATGCGGGTGGCGGCTTCCGGGTCGAGGTGTTCGTCGGCGGTGAGACGGTTGAGCCGGTTGATTTCGTCGACGACGAGTCGTTGGGTGCTTTGGCAGACCCCGTCCGGGTTGCCGACGTAGTGGACGGCGTCGCCGCGGGACTGGAAGAGGATTCCCTGGTACTTGCTAGGAAGGAAGCCTGCGCTCCATTGTCGGGCGGAGACTGGCTGGGCTCCGTTGTAGCCCTTGGCCTGAGACATGAGGACGATGAAGCCGGGGAGATTCTGGGATTCCGAGCCGAGCCCGTAGAGGAGCCATGAGCCCATGCTAGGGCGGCCCTTGAGGATGGAGCCGCTGTTCATGAAGGCCTGAGCTGGGTCGTGATTGATCTGTTCGGTGACCATGCTGCGGATGATGCAGAGGTCGTCGGCGATGCCTGCGGTGTGGGGGAAGAGCGAGGAGATTTCCTGACCGCTCTGGCCGTATTTTTTGAAGTCGGTGAAAGCGCCGCGGGCTTTGAGGACCGTGTTCTGGAGCTGGGCGAGCTGCTGGCCCTTGGTGAAGCTTTCGGGGAATGGCTGGCCGTGGAGACGTTTGAGTTCCGGTTTCCAGTCGAAGCTTTCGAATTGTGAGGGACCGCCGGCCATGCAGAGGTGGATGACGCGGCGGATTTTCGGCTGATAGTGCGGGAGGGTGGCGGCGCGGGCGGGGGAGTCGAGGAGATTGAGGGCGAGGGCGCCGAGGCCGAGACCGCTTTGGCGGAGGAACGAGCGGCGGGCGATGGATTCGGGGGAGATGGGAGGGAGGAACATGGGTCTGAGCGGTTCAGTACCGGGTGATGGTTTCGTGGAGATTGAGGATGACGCGGCAGAGGGAAGTCCATGCGGCGAGTTCCGGGGAGGCGTCTTTGGGGGGCGAGGAGTTGCCGATGGCGAGGAGACGAGGGATGTCATCGGGGCGTTCCGTGTAGGCCTTGCGGGCGGCGTTGAGGAAGTCGAGGAGCCCGCGGAGTTCTTCCGGGGTGGGCGGACGGGTGAGGGATTCGGAGAAGGCGAGGCGGATGCGGTCGGCGTCGTTGTTAGCGGCGGGGAGGAGACGGGAGGCCCAGACGCGTGCGGCTTCGACGAACGAAGGGGCGTTGAGGAGCGTGAGGGCCTGCTGCGGCGTGTTGGAGGCGGTGCGGAGGGCGACGCAGTCCTCGCGGGAGGGTGCGTCGAAGTTCGCGAGCATGGGGTGGAGGAACGTGCGTTGCCAGTGCGAGTAGATGCCGCGGCGGTATTGGTCCGGGCCCTTGTCAGGGGTGTAGTCGCGGTCGGGGAACTGGAGACCGGCGTAGTAGTCTGCGGGTTGATAGGGTTTGACGGGAGGGCCGCCCGGGGAGAGGTCGAGGAGGCCGGCGATGGCGAGAGCGTTGTCGCGGACGGCTTCGGCTTCGAGACGCCGCGGGTTCTGGGAGGCGAGCCAGCGGTTGAGCGGGTCGGCGTCGCGCGAGGCGGGGTTAGGGAGCGAGGATTGGCGGTAGGAGTGACTGGAGACGATGAGACGGACCATTTTGCGGAAGTCCCAGTCGGACATGAATTCTGCGGCGAGCCAGTCGAGGAGTTCCGGGTGGGTGGGGGCTTCGCCTTGAGCGCCGAGGTCGTCGGTCTGTGCGCTGAGGCCGGTGCCGAAGAACTGACGCCAGAGCCGGTTCATGACGACGCGAGCGGTGAGTGGGTTTTGAGGGGAAGTGATCCAGTTGGCGAGGTCGAGGCGGGAGAGCGGGCCTTGTTTTTCGGGTTGGGGGAGGAAGCCCGGGGTGAGGGGAGGGGCGATGGTGCCGGATTCGTCCTGCCAGTTGCCGCGGGCGAGGACGCGGATCGTTAGGGGAGTGGGGGCGCGTTCCGTGACCATGACCTGAGTGAGCCCGTTGCGGGTGGCGGTGATCTGGTCGTCGAGTGCGAGGATGGGTTTGGCGAGGGCGGGTTGGTGGAGGACGAGGAATGCGGCGGCGTCGGCGGTTGGCGGGGACTGGTGGAAGTTGGAGATGACCGGGGAAGTGGAGACGCGGAGGGCGGCCGCGGAGTGATCCGGGAGCGAGACGCGGAGGGATTCGCCTGGTTGGAGGGAGATTGGATTGGCGAGGAGCCATGTGCTGGAGTGGGCGAGCGAGGCCGCGGCGGGGTCGCTGGTCCAGCCGGAGGTGATGCTGGTGATATCGAAGCCGTTGGCGTAGCGAGGTTTTCTGCGGTTGGCTTCGGCGGCGCGGATGGCTAGCGGGGAGGCTTTGCCGGTGGCGTCGATACGGGCGAAGGAAGGTTTGAGGGTGACTGGGCCGCCGCGGGAGATGGACCTGCCGTGGGAGGCGTCCGGGAGGATTTCGATGCGGATGGCGGAGATTTCGGTGGGGTTGGTGGCGGGGAGGGAGATCTCGGTGGGGGCTGGTTTGGATCTAGGGAAGACGATGCGGCCGTCGGGCTGGATGGAGGGAGCAGCGGATTTGGCTGGGGAGACGGATGGAGGAGTGGAAGACCAGCCGTTGGGGTGAGCGGCAAGGAACTGGGTGGCGCTGGCCTGCCATGCGGCGAAGGCCGGTTTCTGATGCGCGGCTAGCAATTGGGTGGCGAGGGCGGCGCGGGCGGCGATGAGTTGGTCGCGTCGGGCGACCAGGGCAGGGCTGAGGACGGTGCGTTCGGGTGGGAACGGGTGGTCATTGCTCCAGCCGCGGAGGTCTGGGTTGGGAGTGTAGGCGTAGTCGTTGTAGACCCCCCATTGTCTGACGTCTGCGAAGAAGGCACCTAGCGAATAGAAGTCCTTCTGGGTCCACGGGTCGAATTTGTGGTCGTGGCATTCGGCGCAGCCGACGGTGGCACCGAGCCATGCCATGCTGACGGTGCGGACGCGGTCGGCGGTGTATTTGGCGAGATATTCCCTGGGTTGAGCGCCGCCCTCGCGGGTCATCATGGTTAGGCGGTTGAAGCAGGAGGCGGTCCATTCGAGGTCGCCTGGGTTAGGGAGGAGATCGCCGGCGAGCTGGGCGCGGGTGAACTGGTCGAAGGGGAGATTCTGATTGAAGGCATTGATGACCCAGTCGCGGTAGGGCCATGCGTTGTGGTTCTGGTCGCCGTGGAAGCCGACGGTATCGGCGTAGCGGACGACATCGAGCCAGTGCTGGGCCATGCGTTCGCCGTACTGGGGGCTGGCGAGGAGCTTGTCGGTGAAGGTTTCGAGGGAGGCTGGGGTGGGGACGGGGGCGGGAAGACCGGTGAGGTCGAGAGAGAGCCTGCGGGCGAGGACGTTAGGAGCGGCTTCCGGGGAAGGGGCGATGTTTCTGGCGAGGAGCGGTGCCTGGATGAAGGCGTCGATGGGATTGCGGATGGAAGCGCGTGGGTCGTTGAGGGCGGGGACGGGTGGGCGTGCGATGGGCGTGTAGGCCCAGTGGGCTTCGTAGGGAGCACCTTCGGCGATCCATTGGGTGAGGAGGGATTTCTGGGCTGGGGAGAGGGATTTGTGGGAATCCGGGGGTGGCATGAGTTCGTCCGGGTCGGCGTGGGAGAGCCGGGCGACGAGTTCGCTGGCGGTGGGGTCGCCGGGGACGATGGCGGATTTACCGGATTTGGCGGGTTTGAGGGCGGCGTCGCGGATGTCGAGGCGGAGACCGCCTTTGCGGTGATTGGCGTCGGGTCCGTGGCAGTGGAAGCAGTTGTCGGAGAGGATGGGGCGGACGTCGCGGTTATAGCGGAGCGGGGCGGCGGAGGCGTGGAGCGACAGCAGCAGCAGAGCCGGGAGGGAGAACCTGAGCATTTGATGAATTTAGGCGACGGGAGCGGGTGTGCAAGGCGTGGAGACGGCCCGCTGGTCCGGTGGAATGAAAGGCATGTGGAGCGCGTATGGGGAGGCGATGAAGAGAGTTGAGCGAGATTTTCTACCGATGCCGGGGTTGTCGCGGCGGGCGATGCTGGGTCGTGCGGCGAGCGGGATTGGGGGGATGCTGCTGCCGGCGCTGCTGGGTGGGACGGCGAGGGGCGGGGTGAGGGCCGGGCACCATGGGGCGAAGGCGCGGAGTGTGATTTTTCTGTTTATGGAGGGAGCGGTGTCGCAGGTGGATTCGTTTGATTACAAGCCGATGTTAGAGAAGCACCATGGGAAGAATCCGCGGAGTGCGATCGGGAAGCTGGAGAAGACCCAGTTTGAGAGTATCGGGACGGTGATGAAGTCGCCGTGGGAGTTCCGGCAGCGTGGGGAGAGCGGGATGTGGGTGAGCGAGTTGTTTCCGCACATTGCGGGGTGTGCGGATGATCTGTGTGTGGTGCGGTCGATGACCTCGGCGTTTCCGGAGCACACGAGTGCGAATTATTTTCTGCACAGCGGGCTTGGGTTGCAGGGGAGGCCGAGCATGGGGGCGTGGGTGTCGTATGGGTTAGGGAGCGAGAGTGAGGATCTGCCGGCGTTTGTGGTGCTGAATGGCGGGCAGATCCCGTCGGGCGGGCTGGATTGTTTCGGGAGCGGGTTTCTGCCGGCGAGTCATCAGGGATCGCTGTTCAATGCGATTGGCGAGCCGCTGGCGAATCTGACCCCGCTGGACAAGTCGGCGGGGCGGCAGGCGGCGAGGATGCGGCTGGCGGGGCGGTTGAACCAGTTAGGGTTGGAGGTGTCGGATGGGGCGGATGCATTGGAGAGTGCGATTCGGAATGCGGAGCTGGCGGCGAGGATGCAGGGGGCGGTGCCCGGGTTGCTGGATTTGAGCGGGGAGAGTGCGGCGGTGCAGCGGATGTACGGGATGGAGGCGATGGATCCGCACACGAGGACGTACGGGAGACAGTGCCTGCTGGCGCGGCGGATGGTGGAGCGCGGCGTGAGGTTTGTGGAGCTGACGATTCCGATGGTGGATGGGTATCAGCGATGGGATGCGCATGGCGGGATTGTCAGGAATCACGGGGACAATGCGCGGGCGGTGGATCAGCCGATTGCGGGATTGCTGAAGGATTTGAAGGCGCGTGGGTTGCTGGATGAGACGCTGGTGGTGTTTGCGGGTGAGTTCGGGCGGACCCCGTTTGCGCAGGGTTCGGATGGGCGGGATCACAACGAGTACGGGTATTCGGTGTGGCTAGCGGGGGGAGGTGTGAGGGGAGGGATGAGTTACGGAGCGACGGACGAGTGGGGTTACAAGGCGGTGGAGGATCCGCTGGAGATGCATGATCTGCATGCGACGGTGCTGCACCAGCTGGGATTGGATCACGAGCGGTTGACGTACCGGAGTGGGGGACGGGATTTCCGGCTGACGGATGTGAGGGGTCGGGTGGTGCGGGAGATTCTGGGGTGAGGGGATGGTGAAGAACTTGGAGAAACGGGTAGAGAAATGACGCGAGGCGACGTAGAAGGGGGCATGAAAAGACGCCGATTTGTTGAGAGTGTGATGGCATTGCCGCTGACTGGGATGGCTGCGAATGCGGCTGACGGGTTGGTGGAGTACACGACCTTTGAGGGTAAGCGGGTGAAGTTGCGGCCGTGGGTTGGGAAGCATGTGGCGTTTCTGACGAAGTCGGAGGGATTGGATGAGAAGGTGATGGGCGGGTTGTGCGGTGTGTTTGACAAAGTGCGGGATTTCTATCGGGAGGCGACGGGGAGGGATCCGCAGCAGTTGAAGCATCTGGATGGGAAGATCACGGTGGCGGAGGTGGATGAGACCTGCGGGGCGGCGTGTGGTTATCTGGGGGCGACGGGGATTGAGCTGACGCCGGGGGTGTTTACGGAGTTGTGCGGCGGGTGGGTGAAAGGGGAGTTGGTGGATCAGGCGCTGCCGTATGAGTTCGGGCGGAACTTCTGGTTTTACAGTCCGCAGCTGGCGTACCGGAAGCCGGTGAGTGACCGGTCGGTGGTGACTGGGTATGCGGTGTTCATGAGGCTGATGGCGCTGGATGCGGCGGGTGCGAAGCTGGGGCCGTTTCGGGACAAGACGGGTGCGGAGTTTCGAGCGGTGATGGAGGGGTTGGTGGATTTGTATGAGGCGGACGCGAAGTTCCGGTGGGAGAATACGCTGAAGGTGGATGCGGCTCCGGAGAATTCGCTAGGATTGAACGGGACGGATTTGTTTTCGTCGTTCTGCCTGCGATTGGCGCGGGATCATGGCGGGCAGAAGTGGGTGAAGGCGGTGTGGCAGGCGGCTGGGAAGTTGCCGGAGGCGAAGACGACGGAGGAGGCGGTGGATCATTTTGTGGTGGCGGCGAGTGCGGCGGCGAAGACGGATCTTGGGGAATTGTTTGCGGGGCGGTGGCGGTGGCCGGTGACGGCGGCTGGGCGGAAGGCTGCGGAGACGGCGGCGAAGGAAGGGGTGAAGGGAGCGAAGGCGGAGTGAGGGGTTGCGCGGGATGGTTGCAAAAGCGGGAGGGCTGAGGATGGATGGGGTGTGAGTGCACCGGTTCCAGAGACGTTAGGATTGATTGCGGGCAACGGAGAGTATCCGTTCGCGATGGCGCGTGCGGCGCGGCGTGCGGGGGTGGGGCGGCTGGTGGCGGCGGCGTTTGAGAATGAGACGCGGGTGGAGCTGGCGGGGGAAGTGGCGGCGATGACGTGGCTGCGGGTGGGGCAGTTGAGCCGGATGATCAAGTTTTTCCGGGGTGAGGGAGTGGGGCATGCGGTGATGGTGGGTCAGATTGCGCCGCGGAATCTTTTTGATCTGCGGCCGGATTTGAGGACCCTGATGATGCTGGCGAAGGTGAAGGAGCGGAATGCGGAGAGCCTGTTCGGGGCGGTGGCGGCGGAGTTGGAGCGGGATGGGATCACGTTGCTGCCGGCGATTTCCTATCTGGAGGAAGAGATGGCTCCGCTGGGGCACATTTGCGGGCCGGTGCGGAAGGCGCGGGAGATGGAGGACATTGAGTTCGGGGCGCGGATGGCGCGGGAGACGAGCCGGTTGGACATCGGGCAGACGGTGGTGGTGCGGCGTGGGACGGTGCTGGCGGTGGAGGCGTTTGAGGGGACGAACGAGTGCATCCGGCGGGGCGGGGCGATGGGTCGGGGGAAGGCGGCGATGGTGAAGGTGAGCAAGCCCGGGCAGGATTTGAGGTTTGACGTGCCGGTGATCGGGCCGCAGACGATTGAGACGGCGGCGGAGGCGGGGGTGCAGCTGATCGGGGTGGAGGCTGGGAAGACGCTGATCCTTGAGCGGGGTGAGGTTGAGAGGTTGTGTGGGTTGCGGGGGGTGACGGTGGCGGGGTTCTGAGCGGGCCAGTGGTGACGGGGACGCGGAGTTGCCGAGGAGGGTTGACGCGGGTTATGGGGGAGGATGATGAAACGCCGATCTTTTGTACCTGCTGCCGCTGCTGCCTTTGGATTTCAGATTGTGAGGCCCGGAGTGCTGCGGGCGCAGGGCGCGGAGAAGACGCCTAACGAGAAGATCCGGCTGGCGGTGATCGGGTGTGGTGGTCAGGGCGGGGCGGATCTCGGGGGGATGGCGCATGAGGCGGTGGTGGCGTTGTGCGATGTGGATGACCGGCGTGCGGCGGACAGTTTCGGGAAGCATCCGCAGGCGAAGCGATATAAGGATTTCCGGAAGATGTTTGCTGAGATGGCGGACGGGATTGATGCGGTGCTGGTGGCGACGCCGGACCACACGCATTTCACGGCGGCGATGACGGCGATGCGGGCCGGGAAGCATGTGTATTGCGAGAAGCCGCTGGCGCACAGCGTGGCGGAGTTGCGGACCCTGAGGAAGACGGCGCTGGAGAAGAAAGTGGTGACGCAGGTGGGGAACCAGGGGCATTCGTCGGCGAGCATCCGCGGGTTGGTGGAGATGGTGCGGTCGGGGGCGATCGGGAATGTGACGGAGATTCATGCGGGGTGTGATGCGTTCAAGGATGTGTATGCGCAGCAGGGTCGGATGGCGGAACTGGCGCAGCACGCGGAAGTGCCGAACGAGCTGGACTGGAATTTGTGGCAGGGGCCGGTGGCGGAGCGATCCTATCATCCTGGATTCCTGCCATTTTCGTGGCGCGGGCACATGGCTTACGGCGGCGGGTGTCTGGGTGACTGGATTTGCCATGTGGTCGATCCGTCGTTCTGGGCGCTGGATCTGGACATGCCGACGGCGGTGACGGCGGAGGTGACGAAGGATTATGATCCGAAGTTGCACGCGATGTTTTATCCTCGGGGGACGCGGATCACGTTTGAGTTTCCGGCGAAGGGCGCGCGCGGGCCGGTGAAGCTGATCTGGCATGATGGCGAGTTCAGCATTCCGGCACCGAAGGAACTGGAGGAAGAAGGCCAGGGACGGAAAGTGGTGGGGACTGGGGCGGTGCTGATCGGGGACAAGGGGAAGATCATGCATGGGTCGCACGGAGCGGGCGGGTGGCGGATCATTCCGGTGCAGAAGGCGCGGGAGATTCCGAAGCCTGACGAGACGATTCCGCGGGTGAAGGATGGGAATCACCAGCAGGACTGGCTGGATGCGGTGCGGGCGGGGCGGCCGGCGGGTTCGCCGTTTGAGTACGGCGGGGCGTTGAGCGAGATTGGATTGCTGGGTGTGGTGGCGACGCGTTTTCCGGGCGAGAGACTGGTGTGGGATGCGGGGGCGATGCAGTTTACGGGGCATGAGGCGGCGACGGCGCTGGCGCGTCCGGCGTCGTGGCGTGCGGAGTGGGACGGGGTTCGTCCGGCGTGAGCGCGGGGAGGAACGCCATGAGCGCGGGGATCACGGGATGGGTTAGGTGGTGCCGGTTGCTGCTGGTGCTGATGCTGGGGATGCCGCTGCGCGCGGCGGATCCTGACATTTATGCGCCGGAGAATCTGGTGGCGTGGTGCATTGTGCCGTTTGACGCGAAGAAGCGTGGGCCGGTGGAGCGTGCGGCGATGCTGGAGGGGTTAGGGATCCGGAAACTGGCGTATGACTGGCGGGACGAGCACATTGTGCAGTTTGATGCGGAGGTGGAGGCGATGAAGGCGCGTGGAATCGAGGTGGCGGCGTGGTGGTTTCCGTCGGTGCTGGACGAGACGGCGCGGAAGATCCTTGAGGTGATCAAGCGGCACGGGATCCGGCCGCAGTTGTGGGTGATGGGGTCGGGCGGGCCGGTGGCGAACGAGCGGGAGCAGGTGGCGGCGGTTGAGGCGGCGGCGGCGAGGCTGAAGCCGGTGGTGGCGGCGGCGCAGTTGATAGGGTGCAAGGTGGCGCTGTACAATCATGGCGGGTGGTTCGGCGAGCCGGAGAATCAGGTGGCGATTCTTGAGCGATTGAAGCGGGAGGGCCTGACAAATGCGGGGATGGTGTACAATTTTCACCACGGGCATGAGCATCTGGGGCGGTTCGGGGAATTGGTGAGGCTGATGAAGCCGTGGCTGCTGGCGGTGAATCTGAACGGGATGGTGCGGGATGGGGAGCGGCGCGGGTTGAAGATCTTGCCGCTAGGGGGAGGGGATCAGGAACTGGAGATGATGCGGGTGTTGCGGGCGTCGGGCTGGCGAGGGCCGGTGGGGATTATTGATCATCGCCCGGAGACGGACAGTGAGGAGACCTTGCGGGAGAATCTGCGTGGGATGGAGTGGTTGAGGAAGGAATTGCAGCGGGCGGGGAGTGGCGGGGAGCGGCCATTTGCGTTGCCGGTGGAGGCTGGGCCGAAGGTTGGGGAGGGGAAGTTTGGGAAGGCGCTGGATGCGGCGACGGCGGGGCTGGCGGTGGGGAAGGCGGCGGATTACGGGGTTCTGCCGCTGACGGCGGAGGCGTGGGTTAGGATCGGGGATGCGGGTGATTACCGGATCATTCTGGCGAATGGGCCGAAGTCGTCGGGGGCGCATTGGGAAGTGTATGCGCATGCGGGGAGCGGGGTTTTGAGTCTTTACATGCCGGGGCGTGGCGGGGTGTATGCGTCGGAGGTGAAGGTGACGGATGGGAAGTGGCATCATGTGGCGGTGGTGCTGGAGAGCGGGCGGGTGCGGTTGTTTGCGGATGCGGTGGCGGTGCTGGACCGGAGTGCTCCGGCGGGGCCGGGAGGGGAGGCGGAGGGACGGTTTTGCATCGGGCAACTGGATGAAGGCGGGTTGCCGGCTGCGGGGTTGATTGATGAGGTGTTAGTGAGACGGGGGGTGCATGTGCCGCTGGCGGTGCCGGAGAAGGCGGCGGCGGACGATGCGGACACGATTGGAAGGTGGTCGCTGGATGCGTTGCCGAGTGGGCCTGAGCGGGTGAAGACGGCGGCATTTTTTCCGGAGTTCGGGCCGTTGCGGCCGCGGGAGCATCCGGGGGCGCGGGAGATGAAGCAGGGGAGGAGAGTGTTTGATTTTTATGCGAAGGAGGTGCTGCGGTTTGCTAGTGGGGACGATCCGGGATTGCTGCCGGCGTTTCCGGGGCTGGATGGTGGCGGGTCGGGGCACTTCGGGGTGCAGAGTGAGGAAATGTGGGACGATGCGCGGTGGCGTGAGATGGAGACTGGGAGTGTGCGGTGCGGGGTGTTCAGTGATGGGGCGGTGATGGTGTCGGGGGCGATTTGTGTGACGGCGGGGCGTTGGCAGGGCGTGTTTGATCCTGTGACGATGACGTGGGTGGCGTTCTGGCGTGGTGATCCGGCGAAAGTGGGGACGAGACGATTCGGGTTTCTGGAGGGGTTACAGCCTCCGGTTTTTCCGATGCATCCTGATCCGCCTGAACCGCCGCCTGGCGGTTCAGTGGTTTTCAGGGGGTGGCATCGTTATGGTGGGGCGACGGTGCTGGCGTATGATGTGGACGGGGTGCGGTGGATTGAGGCGATGCTGGTGGAGGGGGAAGGGTTGCGACGGGTGCGGGGACCGGCGGCGGGGAGTGTGCTGGAGGCGCTGACGCGGGGTGGTCCGCAGCAATGGCCGGATGTTTTCACGACGCGTTGGGTTAGGGGGTGCGGCGAGCCGTTTGCGGTGGACACGCTGGAATTGCCGAAGGGCGATCCATGGCGGACAGTGTTTCATGTGAGTGCGCTGACGTTTCTGGCGGATGGTCGGGCGGCGGTGGCGACGTTTGCGGGGGATGTGTGGGTGGTGGACGGGATGGGGCCGGATGCGGAGGAAGCGACGTGGCGGAAGGTTGCGGGCGGGTTGCATCAGCCGATGGGGATTGCGGAGGAAGCGGGGAAATTCGTGGTGCTAGGGAGGGATCAGCTGACGCGGCTACACGATTTGAACGGGGATGGCGAGGCGGACTGGTATGAGAGTGCGGCGCGGGGCTGGGTGTGTCCGACAGGCGGGCATGATTATGTGAGCGGGCTGGCGGGGGATGGGGAGGGAAGGTGGTGCTTTGCGTCCGGGGTTCTGGGCGTGTGCCGGATCGGGGCGGAGGGGAAGGCGGAGACGGTGGCGACGGGATTGCGGAATCCGAACGGACTGACGGCTGATTTGTCAGGGAGACTGCTGACGGCGTCGCAGGAAGGCGACTGGGTGCCGGCGACGGGGATTGTGCAGGTGGAGGAGGGTGGGCACTACGGGGCGGGCGGGCCGCGGGACGGGGCGCTGGGGGATTTGCCGCCATTGATGTGGCTGCCGCGCGGAGTGGATCATGCGGCGGGAGCGCCGGTGCAGTTGAGGGGATTGAGCTGGCCGGTGCGGGATCCGCTGGTGCATCTGGCGTGGGGGAGTGCGCAGGCGGTGCTGCTGCTGCGCGACGAAAGCGGAGGGATGTGGCAGGGATGCGGGGTGCCGCTTCCGATTGAGTTTGCTGCGGGGCCGCATCGGGCGGCGGTGCGTCCGTCGGACGGGGCGATGTGTGTGGCGGGGATGACTGGCTGGGGGACGTATGGGGCGGCGGAGGGATCGTTGCAGGCGGTGCGGTGGACGGGCGGGATACAGGTGCTGCCGGAGCGGGTGGAGGTGAGGGAAAATGGGATTTTGATAGGGTTCAGTGGAGAGGTGACGCTGCCGGAGGGGTTTCGGGCTGGGGCGCAGCAATGGAATTACCGGCGGAGTGCGTCGTACGGGAGCGAGGAGTATTCGGTGCTGCATCCGGGGCAGGTGGGGCATGACCGACTGGAGGTGACGAGGTGTCTGCTGCGTGAAGGTGGGCGGGCGTTGTTTGTGGAGATACCGCAGCTGATTCCGGCGGATCAGGTGCATGTGCATCTGCCGCTGCCGCAGCTGGCGGGTCGGGATTTTTATTTCACGGTGCACCGGTTAGGGCCGCCGCTGACGGATGTTCCGGGATGGAAGCCGGTGGAGAAGCGGCTGCCGGGAGGTCGGGCGGGAGGGGAAGTGGCGGTGATGCCGGTGCCGTGGGAGAAGGGTGAGCCGGGGAGGGCGCTGAGGGTGCCGGTGGCGGCGGGATTGCAATTCGGGGTGAAGGAATTGCGGGTGAAGCGGGGCGAGCGGATCAGCCTGACATTGGAGAATCCTGACATTATGCCGCACAACTGGGTGCTGGTGGCGGCGGGGGGCGTGGAGCGGACGGGGGCGCTGGCGGATGCGATGGTGACGGCGGCGGATGCGGTGGCGAGGCATTTTGTGCCGCCGGACGCGCCGATGCTGGTGCATACGGGATTGGTGGCGGCGGGGACGAGCGGGGTGATTCACTTCAATGCGCCGGAGCAGGCGGGGCGTTATCCTTATTTGTGCACGTTTCCTGGGCACTGGCGGCTGATGCAGGGGGAGATGGTGGTGGAGTGAAGGGGTGCTTGGGGGGGGCGGTAGAAGGCGATGATGCCGGAGACGATGTGGCCGAGGTTGTCGGTGAGACGGAAAACGCGGCCGCTGTAGCGGCAGGCGAGTCTTGCCATGCGGTCACGCCGCGTTTTGATCGGCGGCGTGGCATAAAATAGGCGAAGCAGCGGTTGTCTTTATGACAGCACATGCGCTATCATCGATGAATGCCGCCTCGAGTCGTTATCGATACGAACGTCTTCACCGCTGCGCTGCTCAGCGCCTCTGGAGCGAACCGGCGCGTGCTTCGAGCCTGCCTTCTAGGTCAAGCCCGGCCGCTCATGGGGGCGGCGCTTTTCTCTGAGTACGAGGACTTGCTCGGACGCGAAGCCCTGATGTCGAAAAGCCCGCTGACCGCTCCCGAGCGCCAAGAGCTCTTCGAGGCGTTTCTATCGGTTTGCGAATGGGTGCGCATCTACTTTCTGTGGCGTCCCAATCTGCCCGACGAGGCCGACAATCACATCGTCGAACTCGCCATCGCCGGTGGCGCGGAAGCCATCGTAACTAACAATACAAGCGACCTGCGAGGCGGCGAACTTTCCTTCCCGCAACTCCAAGTTCTGACGCCCGCACGATTTCTCAAAACCATCAACGCGCCATGAGCACACTGACCATCCGACTGCCCGACGACAAACACCAGCGCCTGCGCGAATTGGCCCGCCGCCGCTCGATGAGCATCAATAAGCTCATGGAGGAACTCGCCACCATCAGTATCACCGAGTTCGACGCCGAAACCCGCTTCCGATCCCTCGCCGCCCGAGGCTCTGCCGAGAATGGCCTCGCGCTACTTGATAAGTTGGATGCGGCATTTGCTGAAAAAGCGAAGTAATACTTGGCATGGCGGGGGCTGGGGAGACGTGCGGGGAGAGGATTGGGGATAATGGGTGGCGGAAATCGGCGTCACGTTTTCCCTCCAAAATGTCATGGAGCTGTGGCAGGATAACACCCGACGATGACTACGGTACCAGCACTCATGATTCAGGCAGCCCCGTTTCACACGACGCGGTGGACGCGGGTGTGCCTTGCGAAGGCGGATTCGGAGGACGGCCGACGGGCGCTGGCGGAGCTTTGCGATCACTATTATGAGCCGGTGGTGGCATATCTTGGCAGCGTGTTTCGGGATGGGGATGCGGCGAGGGAGATGAGCCATGCGTTTTTTGAGGAAATGCTGGGCGGTGGGGCGATCCGCATGGCTGACGAGGGCAAAGGGCGTTTCCGTTCCTATCTGCTGGGAGCGGCGAAGCATTTTGTCGGTCACCGACGGGAAGCGGCGCGGCGTCTCAAACGCGGGGGAGGCACCGTCCATGTTTCGTTGGAAGCGGATGAAGCCGTTGAGGTTCTGGACGTCCGGCAACTGCCGCCCGACGTGGAGTTTGACCGTCAGTGGGCGATGACGGTTCTCGCGCGAAGCATGGATGCCTTGCGTGTGCAGTGTGTCGCCGAAGGGCGGGGGGCCTTTTTTGATTCGGTCCAGAACATCCTGAATGGCAATGCCAGCCATGGTGAGCAAACGGAGCTGGCCGGGGCGTTGGGGATGACCTTCGATGCCTTCCGCATGGCAGTTTCCCGGCTGCGGAAACGACTGCGCGACTGTGTGAAAGCCGAAGTTGCCGGCACGCTGGATGACCCTGCTGCGGTCCAGGATGAGATGGACGCGTTGTTTGCGGCGCTGGGCGGCTGAAACTTTTGTTCGGTTTGGACTTTGGAAGAGTCAGTACTTCAGCATGAGCGCCTCATCTCCACCCATGACCTGTCCTCACTGTGGTTCCGAAGTTCCGTCAGGAAGATCGGCGGGACAGTGTCCGCGTTGTCTCATGGCGCAAATCATTGCTCCCACGGAGATAGCGGGAGCGATTGGGGCGATGCCGCCGCTGACGCCTGAGGAATTACAGCCTTATTTCCCGCAGCTTGAGATCATCGAGTGTCTTGGACGGGGCGGGATGGGTGTGGTTTACAAAGCGCGGCAGAAGTCGCTGAATCGGTTGGTGGCGCTGAAGCTGCTTGCTCCGGAGCGGGCGGGCGAACCGAGGTTTGCGGCGCGGTTTGAGAAGGAGGCGCATGCGCTGGCGGCATTGAGTCATCCGAATATCGTGGGAGTGTATGACTTCGGGCAAGCGGGTGGGTACTACTTCCTGCTCATGGAGTTTGTGGACGGGATGAACCTGAGGCAACTGCTGAACGCCAAACGCCTGACGCCGAAAGAGGCCCTGAGTATTGTGCCGCCTGTCTGTGATGCGCTGCAGTGTGCGCATGATCACGGGATCGTGCATCGCGATATCAAGCCGGAGAATCTTCTCATTGATAAGGCGGGCACGGTGAAGATAGCGGACTTCGGCATCGCGATGATGGTGGGGGATTCCGAGGAATCGGGAGGGATTGCAGCGACTGATGGGACGATGGGGCAGGGAACGCCTGCGTATGCCGCGCCGGAGCAGCAGGACCATGCGGTCGCCACGGACCACCGGGCGGACATTTACAGCCTTGGAGTGGTGCTTTATGAGATGCTAACGGGAGAGCGGCCGAAGGAGACGATTACGCCGCCGTCGAAGTGTGTGCAGGTGGACATTCGGATTGATGAAGTGGTGCTGCGGGCGCTGGAGAGGACGCCGGAGATGCGATTTCAGACGGCGGTGGAGTTTCGAGCGCAGGTGGAGGCGGTTGGCTCGCCTCCGGTGGGCAGGCAATCGGGGCGGCTTCCCAAATCGACGCAGGGTTTTCTTTTCGAGCCGACTCAGTTTGCGACGGCAGGCGGGCGGTTTTTCGCCTATCGCCAGCGTGGGCAATTGATTCTGGACCATAAAATGCTAGCTTTTTCGCGTGGGGGTGTGGATACGACCATTCCGCTGGCATCGATCCGGGATCTCAGCATTGGACAGTATCCCCGGTCCGTGTCGCCGGTCAGTTGTGACCTCATCAGCTTGACTTATGTCGATGGGGGGGAAGCCAGGCAGGTGCTGATCTCTCCGATGGAGGGCTGGATTGGGTTGCCCTCCAGCCGCAATGCCTATGCTGCCGAATGGCATGCAGCGATCAAGTCGGCGGTTCTGGGAGCCACAGGGAAAGAGCCGGGATCCACGCCTGCGAATGAACTGAGGATTTCTCAGGGTTCGAGCTGGCCGCACCTCCTCCTTGTTTTGCTTCCGGTCTTTGTGACCACGTTGCTCTTGGTCATGATGGTGGGGCCTGTACCCGTCGGCTTTACGAAGCAGCAGATGCTGATCGGAACGGCTATGATTCTATTGCTGATGCCATTGGGTTTCCACTGGTGGATTCGGCGGCAGGCACCTCCGGTATCCGCCGCGCCAGCGAGGGCAACGCAATCACCGAGTCAGGGCTGGGGGATCGTTGGCTCCGCGTTGGGCATGACCGGTTGGATGGTTGTGACTGCGGTACTCTCGGGCTGGGGTGGGGCTGGTATTGCTTTGTGCGCCGCGACAGTCGGGATCGTAGTCGCTGCCGCATTGGTGCTATGGAAGTCGGGCGACAGAGTGAGCCAGCATATCCGCCAGATGTGGCTGATCGCGGTCGGGTTTGTGTCGACGGCCGCGTTCCTTTTTGGGGCGCATTGGCTTGGGTTGTCTATGCTTTCCCGCTGGCCTGGGGGAATGGCGGTCTCGCCGTTGACATTTGTCTGGGCGCTGGCGCTTTTTCCGCTGATTGCCGGGTGGCATTGGTTTCTCCATCGCCTCACGAATGAGCGTGGGGGCCGTGCCGATTGATCGTCCCGGCGTGGTTCGCCCATGCTCGTCGCGTGAGGTGATTCTGACGGGTGGTGGCGGCGGGTTGGTGTCCTGTTAGTGAGGGGCGGTGACGACCTCGAAGTCGGAGCCTTTGATGCGGCGGAGTTCGTCGTGGAGGACGGGGATGCGTTCGTCGGGGGTGACGGAGATGGCCCATTCGATGCCGTTGTCGGCGACGATCATGCCGTAGCGCTGGAGTGCGGTGAGGATGGTGCGCGCTTCTGGCGAGAAGCGGCTGGTGTCGAAGTCAGCGCGGAGGCGGAAGCGTTCGCCCATGCGTGGAAGGTCGGGATCGGTGAGGGTACTGGCGAAGTGGGTGGCGGGAGCGACGTAGGCTCTGCGGGTGCGTTTGACGGTGACACGGAGTGCGTGGTCGATGCGACCGCGCTGGAGTTCGTCCCAGCGCACGACAGCGAGGAAGAGTGGGAGGCCGGCTGCGTCGCTGGAGGTCCAGCCATCGGGGCGCGAGCGGTTGGATTTGAGGTCGAAGATGGAGGCTTGTTTTGCTTCCCATCCCGTGTCGGTTTTGAGCAGGGCATATAATTCGTAGAGCAGGCCTGCGGCGGGATCGACGACGATGGCGTAGCGGTCGCCGCCGAGTTTCTGGAGGTCGCGCTGGACGCTGTCGAGGGTGGCGGTGGGATGTTCCTCGCCGCGTTTGAAGAAGGCGGGCCAGCCCTCGATGGGAGTGTTAGTGGGGACGGGATACGGACCGGGATCGCTTTCGTCGGCGTAGTCTGTGATCTTTACGGCGACGCGCGGTTGGTTTGGGGGGACGATGACGAAGGCCATGTCCTGATTGTAGCGGAGCGGTTTGTCGTTGCCGACTGAGGCGACGATTCTGGCGGAATCGGGATGCAGGGGCCAGTCGCTGACTGGCTGGTGCCATGGATTGTCTGGGGGAAAGATCTGCAATTCGGCGAGGATGGCGTCGGCGGCTGGTGTGTTGAAGAGGATGGGAGCAGAGAATGCCGGGGGTTTGGCGCTGAAGGATGGCGGGACGAAGGCGAGGAGGGCGGAAGTGAGGCAGATGGCGTGGGAAGCGGGCTTCATGGGGTCGAAGGGAAGAAACGAGAGCGGCTGCCGGGTTGTTCCAGCCGTTCGCGGGAGGGGGGATGGGCGGGTGGGGCGAAGATTTGCGAAACAAAATTGTCCTGAGTGTCCTTTGGCGGGCAGTTCGTTCGTCGGTCTTATGAAGCGCGGGAGCGTTTCGCGAGTTCAGATTTTTCAGACCATGCCTGTGAGCGCCCAATTATTTCATTTTGCTGCGATTTCTGACGCTTGAACATCCGTCCATCAATATTTCCATGAACAAACCATCGCTTCTTCTGATCGGCGTCGCTCTTGTGTCGCTGACTTCCTGTCAGACTATCCAGACCAAACATGGGGGCCAGGCGGAGATGCCGCCGTATCGGGGTTCGGCTGCGTTTGAGCGCATGAAGACGCTGGTGGGCAAGTGGTCGGCGGATTCGCCGATGATGGGGCGGATGAACACGGAGTTCCGGCTGATTGCCGGGGATTCGGTGATTGAGGAGCGGTTTGCGGGCGGGACTCCGATGGAGATGCTGAGTGTTTACCATGACGTGAATGGCGAGCTGACGATGACGCATTTCTGCATGCTGCGGAATCAGCCGCGGATGAAGCTCGCGAAGAGCAGCGGGGATTCGCTGACGTTTGATCTGGCTCCGACGCCGGGGTTGAATGTGGCGAAAGACAAGCACATGCATGGAGCGACCTACACGTTTGTGGATGCGAATCACTTCAAGCTGGAGGGGGTTTCGTGGGAGAATGGGAAGAGTGCGCCGTGCGGCCCTCCGGTCATCTTCACGCGCCAGTAATCCAAGCCTGCAGACACTAACACAACAACCATTATGCTCAAGAAAATCCTGATCGGTCTCGCGCTGACCGTCGTCGGCGTGATCGCGGTCGCGCTGCTGCAATCGCCTGATTTCCGGGTCGAGCGCAGCCTTGTGATTGCGGCACCTGCGGAGAAGCTTTTTCCGTACTTCGACAATCACAAGAAATTCAACGAATGGAGTCCGTGGGCAAAGATGGATCCTGAGGCGAAGAACACGTACACCGGGCCGGAATCCGGGGTTGGTGCGGTGGCAAGCTGGGATGGCAAGAAGGTGGGCAAAGGTTCCGCGACGATCACCGACTGGAAGATCAACGAGCGCATCGTGGAACGCATGGACTGGAAGGAACCGATGGAAGGCAGCAGCACGGTGGAGTTCGCGTTCAAGCCGGACGGCGACAAGACGAAGGTGACGTGGGTGATGTATGGGAAGAACGAGGGCGTCATGGCGAAAGTGATGAGTCTGTTCATGAGTGCCGAACGGATGTGCGGGCCTGAGTTTGAGAAAGGCCTCGCCGATGTCGCCCAGCTGGTCGCGAAGACGTGAGATTGCTGGCATGAACGAGCCGCCTTGCCCATGAATCCGAACACTCAGCAAACGACCTGTGAGCACCTGCTGCTGATTCGCGGCACGCACTGGAACTGCGGGCTTTCGCCGGCGGAGCTGCAGCGGATCATGACTGACTTCTACAGCTGGGTGGAGGGCCTGCAGAGCGCGGGCATTCTGCGCGGGGCGCAGCCTCTGATGGAGGAAGGGCGACTGGTGACGGGACCGCAGGGGGTGGTGACGGATGGGGTCTTTGCCGAGTCGAAGGAAGCGATCGCGGGTTATTTCCTGCTGGCGGTGGCGTCGACGGATGAGGCGGTGAGACTTGCCCATGCGTGTCCGATCCTTGCGCACGGTGCGCAGATTGAGGTGCGCCCGATTGCCGACCTCTGTCGCCCGATAGCGGATGTGAAGGCGAATCAATTATAACATAAGATAACCTGCGACACAAGAAACCCATGAAACTACCCGGAACATACCTTGATGGCTTCCTGCTTCCCGTGCCCACGTCTAAGCTTGAAGAGTATTGCCAGCTCGCGCAACAAGCAGCTGCCGTCTGGATTGAGCATGGAGCGCTGCATTACATGGAAGCGGTGGGGGATGATCTCAGCACGGACTTTTGCCGCTCGTTAGCGGCGGCTGCCGAGGCGAAGGAAGATGAGACGGTGGTTTTTGCCTTCGCGATTTTCGCGGACCGGGCCGCTCGGGATGCGGCCAATGCGAAGATCATGGAGGATGAGCGGCTGAAGGTGATTTGCCCCGCGAGCAACGCCATCTTCGACAGCCAGCGCATGGCGTTCGGGGGGTTCAAGGCCCTCGTGAATGAGTAGATGGTTCGCTTCCTCCATCCCGCAAGTCGGCAATCAAATCGTCAATCCACCCATCAGTTAGCAATTTTATGAGCATGACACGCAATCCCGTCGGCTGGTTCGAGATCTATGTCACTGACATGGCCCGTGCCCGCGCCTTTTACGAAACGGTTCTGAGCATTCAAATGCAGCCGCTGCCGAGCCCCGACGGAATGGAGGGTGGCTTTGAGATGCTGATGTTTCCGTCCGACATGGAGAACGCTGCGCCGGGCTGTGGCGGTTCGCTTTGCCGGATGGAAGGATTCACGCCCGGGGCGGGGGGTACGTTGATCTATTTCACGAGCACGGACTGCGCCGTGGAGGCCTCGCGTGTGGCGGCGGCTGGAGGTCAGTTGTTTCGGGAGAAGTTCTCGATCGCGCCGTATGGCTTCATCGCGTTGTTCATCGACACCGAAGGGAATATGATCGGGCTTCACTCGATGGAGTAAATTGCCAGCACCAATGGAAACTCATACGGTTCGACTGCACCGCGTGCTCAAGGCGACGCCTGAGCTGGTTTACAAGGCCTTCCTTGATCCTGACGCACTCTCCCGCTGGCTGCCGCCGGACGGCTATCTCTGCAAAGTCTTCCACCTTGATGCCAGGGTCGGGGGTTCGTTCAAGATGGCTTTCACGCAGTTCAACAACGGCCACAGTCATGCTTTTGGCGGGGAGTATGTGGAACTCGTGCCGAATGAACTGCTGCGTTACACGGATGTCTTCGACGATCCGAATCTGTCCGGAGTCATTGAGGTGACGGTGAAGCTGAAGGCGGTTTCCTGCGGCACGGATCTGAGTGTCACGCAGGCGGGGGTGCCCGCGGTAATTCCGGAAGAAGCGTGCTATCTTGGCTGGCAGGATTCGCTGCGGCACCTGGCGCGGCTGGTGGAAGGCGGACCACCGGCGGAACAAGGACCGGCATGAACGGGTCGGGGGCGCGCACTCCCAGTCTGGTGGCGGATGATTTGTTTCGTCGCTAGGGGGCGCGGATTGTGGCGTCGCTGGCAGCACATCTCGGGACGCATCGGCTGCTACTGGCCGAGGACGCGGTGCAGGAGGCACTGGTGCGTGCGCTGCAAACGTGGCCGTACCGCGGCATTCCGGAGAATCCCGCGGCATGGCTGACGCAGGCGGCGAAGAACGTTGCGCTGGATGCGCTGCGGCGCGAGCAGACGTGGCAGCGCAAGGAGGCTCAAATCACTGTGGAGCAGGAACGATGGCTCACGAGGGCCGAGCCGGAAGACGAATCTGATTTTACGGACGACACGCTGCGCATGCTGTTTGTCTGCTTTCACCCGCAGCTGTCGGTCGAGGCGCAGTTAGCGCTCGCGTTGCGCACGGTGTGCGGATTGAGCCCGGCGGAGATCGGGACGGCATTCCTCACGAGTGAGGCGGCGATTGCCAAGCGTTTGGTGCGGGCGCGACAACTGATCCGGGATCTGGCGCTGCCATTCGCGGTGCCGGGGCCGAGCGAACTTCCCGGGCGACTTGATGGCGTGCTGGGGGCGCTCTATTTGCTTTTCAACGAGGGCTACAAGGCGAGCAGCGGCGAGCGGCTGGTGAGGGAAGACCTCTGTCACGAAGCGATCCGCATTGCGACGCTTCTGGCGGCGCATCCAGCGACCGATGGGCCGCGCACGTTTGCGCTGCTGTCGCTGATGTTTCTCAATGGCGCACGGCTTGCGGCGCGCACCGATGATGCGGGCAATCTCCTGAGGCTGCACGAACAGAATCGCGCGGCATGGGATTAATCGATGATCCAGCGAGGGATGGCGTGTCTGAGTCGGGCCGCACAGGGTGAGCAGATCAGTGCCTATCATTTGGAGGCAGGGATTGCGGCCTGCCACAGCACGGCGGCTGATGAGGCGAGCACGAACTGGCCGCGCATCCTCGGGCTGTACGATCAGCTTCTGACGATCACGTCGTCACCGATCGGGGCGATGAATCGGGCGGTGGCGGTGTCCCGGGTGCATGGTCCGCAGGCTGGGGTGGCCGCGCTCGATGCGATCACTGACCACAGCACGCTGGAGGCCTATCATTTGTTTCACGTGCTCCGCGGGACCTTTGCGGCCGAGATGGGTAATCAGGCGGCGGCCCTGATTCACTTCCGGCAGGCGGGGGCGCTGGCGTCGCTGCCGGCGGGGCGGGATTTTATCGCGAGACGGGTTCGGGAGTGTAGCGAGACGAAGGGGGCGGGGGAGTAAGGGGGAGCCAGGAATGCGGAGGAAATCGGCTGACAGGGGGCGGGGGTTGGTTTTGAGCCTGTTGAAAAACCGGACTGGCAGCGGATCAGGGTGTGGTGGTGGTTTTGAAGAGCGGCTGCGACGTTGTGTGGTGCAGGGATCCCCTGCGGGCGGCGGCCTTTATCCAGAAGGCTTCGTTGCACCGCCGCCGAAGGTCTCGACCTTCTCCCTTGTGGCGCCTTGCCTTGTGGAAAAATGCCTCGCCGCGCTACCAATTCGGGTTTATCAACAGGCTCCTACACATGAACAAAGTAACCGCGTATGGGAAATGTAATTGATGAAGAGACAGGGCAGGAATCCACGTGCATGTTCTGCAATTCGAGTGACGATTGCCCTCACCTCGTTGCAGTAATCGACAGAACATTTGCAGAATGCAATGGTGGTGAGCTTTACAAAGCCATCGCCACAATCAGGGGGCTTCTCTCGGACACCCTCCTGGGAATGATCGAAAAAGCAGAAGATCCCGACGGTGATAGGGTTAATTATGAACTTGCTGCGATCTTTCGCGAGGCAATTGAGAACTACGATCCAGCGCATCCGGATGACATCTACATTGATGAGGGGATGTTTCTTGAATGGCTCGTCTAGGCATTGATTGATGCTGGGGCGGAAGAACCACCGGGATATATCGTCGAGGAAGGAGGTCCGGGCCAGAGTTCAGCCCTGACTCTTCTCTATGCGGAGAATCCGAAGCATGTGATTCACAAGGTTGAGAGAGTGTTCATGGATTTGCACGCCACGTGTAAACTAAGTCGACTTGACGCCGACATCGATACCGACGACTCCGAAGCACCACTCACTCCATTAAGTCCGCTTGCGGCACCCATCTCCGGTGACACACCCGCCGCAAAAAAGATTCCTGCTGGAAAGAGCCGGCGACCCGTCCTGATTGTAGTGACGGATTGGCCGGGCGGCACAATGGCGTTAAAGTTCGGTGGAGCAATGCAGACGGCACTAGGCGCTAAAAAGGATGAAGTGACACTTGTTCAAATGGCTCCTGAGCGCATTCTCAGAGTCGAAACAAAAGTCAGCGAAGCCGATTTCAGGAAGGCCATGAAATCGCGGGACATCTCATCCGGCGGTTCGATTCTCTTTATCGAAATCCCGACGCATTGAGAAATGATTCTTCGTGGCGGCACACAGAATGGCAGATGGAAGAGAAGTTGCCCAATCAGACCCCCTCTCTCCCCGTTCCCCGTCCCGCCAATGACGCGGCCCGCGAAAAGCGAAACGCCGGTTCCGGTATTCGGCCAGCGCAACTGCGTGCTGCTGCCGGTTCATTGAGTGCCGGGGCAATGGATCGGATTGTTCCAGTGGTGGTGGAGGTCAAAGAAGTGATCGCCCCGACCGGATTCGCGCAGGCTGCGCGATGCGCCCCGGGTGACTTCGGTGATGCTTGAAAAGTCAAACCGGACTCCCTGGGGCGGTCGCCCTCCATCGGAGAACGACCATGCGACATCGAGCGGCTCCGGGAGGCCCGGCGCGTAGGTGAGGCGGACATGGGCATCCTGGGCGCCCTGATGCACGGCCTCGACGCAGGCCTGGCGGGCGGCGCAGGCAGCCGCGCGGTCGATGTGCGTCAGGTCCTTGCCGCTGAGGGCTCCTCCGCCGATGGAAACGCGGGGCCACAATAATCCGCCACGAGTTTCCGGCCGGTTTGGCCGTTGTCACTGTTGGAGCCGCCATCGAAGAAGGGCCCGTTAGGATTCACGAGCAGGCGGGCGGATCGGCTTTTCGATATAGCCGTCCGTGACGATGAGCGACTTTTGAGGCCGGTGTTTGAGGATGTGCTCAAGGACGACATTGAAGCGGGTGCCCCCGGTGGTTTTGGTGACCATTTTTCCGCTGACAAGATTGGCGGGGTCACTTGGTTGGAAGAGGCATGGAAGGGCGACTGGATGCACCGGCGCAGCCGCCAGAGCAGACCGGTCAGCAACTCGAGTTCCGGATTCATGGAGCCACTGACGTCTAGATAAATGCTGGCCAGTCCGCGCGGGCGATGGC
>QQNF01000034.1 GCA_003402705.1 Verrucomicrobiota bacterium
CGCCAGCTTCCCCAACCCCATCCCCAGCTCCTTCCCCAACGCCCTCCCCAAACCCGTCCCCCACTCCCCTCACCACTCCCACACCCGCACACTCCCCAAAACCACGCCGCATCATCGCAGGCCCAGACTCCTCTCCACAAAATCCATCTGACTCACAAAATCAGTAAAATTATCCCTTGCACACCGGTCGCTCCACACCACCTTCCCCGCCCTTCCGCGAGCCACTGCGAAATACCGTCGGTCTCTGCTTCGGCCCAATCTCACGATCCGGTGCCGTCCGCTCGCCAGAGGTAACCCGGTACACCATCAAAAATCCATGCCCGTCAGACTAGCCAGGTTTGAAATGCCCAGCCGCCTCACCAAAGAGGAGGCCACAGCCACCGACACCTACGCCAAATACATCGCCGAACCCTTCGAAGGCGGCTACGGCTACACCATCGGTAACGGCCTCCGCCGCGTCCTCCTCAGCAGCCTCGAAGGCGCAGCCATCACCAGCGTCAAAATCAAAGGCGCCCAACACGAATTCTGCAGCCTCCCAGGCCTCGTCGAAGATGTCACCGACATCGTCCTCAACCTCAAAAAAGTCCGCTTCTCCCACACAGAATTCAAAGAACCTCGCCTCCTCAGCATCAGCGTCGATCGCGACGGAGTCGTCACCGCCGGCGACATCCGCGAGGACCAGCACTACAGCGTCCTCAATAAGGACCTCGTCATCTGCACCCTCGACCGCAAAGTCAAATTCGAACTCGAAATGGAAGTCCGCGTCGGCCGCGGCTTCGCCAGCGGCGAAGACAATAAACGCCCGGACATGCCCATCGGCGTGATCCCCATGGACTCCATCTTCTCCCCAGTCACACGCGTCCGCTACGGCGTCGAAAATAGCCGCGTCGGCCAGAAAACCGACTACGATAAACTCGTCCTCGAACTCTGGACCGACGGCCGCATCTCCCCCCACTCCGCCCTCACCCAGGCCAGCGCCATCCTCCGCAAACACCTCGACGTCTTCGTCAACTACGATGACAGCCTCGTCGAATTCGAAGCCGCCCCGGAAACCCAGACCGAGGAAAACAGCGAACTCCGCAAGCTCCTCAACATGAGCGTCAACGAGATCGAACTCTCCGTCCGCGCCGCCAATTGCCTCAATAACGCCAATATCACCAGCGTCGGCCAGCTCGCCATGAAGACCGAAGCCGAAATGCTCAAATACCGCAACTTCGGCAAAAAATCCCTCAACGAAATCAAGGACAAACTCTCCGAACTCGGCCTCGGCCTCGGCATGAAGCTCGACCCAGCCCTCTTCGACGGCTCCGGCCGCGGCGGCTCCGCATTCTCCTACTTCAAAGAAGACGAACGCGGCGGCGGCCTCGACTCCCTCATCACTCAGAACCTCGGCGACGAGGACGACGAAGAATAAAATTCCTCCTTCCCTTATCCATTCACCTACTCCAACTCTGACCCATGAGACACGGTCGTAAAACCATTAAGCTGCAGCGCCGCCAGGACCACCGCAACGCGTTGCTCTCCAACCTCGTCTGCTCACTCATCGAGCACAAGCAGATCAAAACCACCCTCGCCAAGGCCAAAGCCGTCCGCCCCTTCGCGGAAAAAATGGTCACTCTCGGCAAGCGCGGTGACCTCCACGCCCGCCGGACCGCCCTCTCCTACCTGCACCAGAAGCCGGTCGTGAAGGAACTGTTCGAAAAAATCGCCCCAGCCGCGGCCACCCGCCAAGGCGGTTACACCCGCATCACCAAACTCGGCCAGCGTCACACCGACTCCGCCGAAATGGCGTACATCGAATGGGTCGACCAAGTCTCCACCCCACAAGCCGCCGCGCCAGCCGCCGACGCTCCAGCCAAAACCGCGGAATAATCCCGCCACCCTCAGCAACTTCTCACAGAAGACGGTCGATAACGACCGTCTTCTTTTTTGCCCTCATCACTCCCTCATCCCGACCTTGTCACACCCCACGGACCACCCCATCCTCCCAACCAAAACCATGTCCCGTCTGCCCCTGGTCCTCTCCATCGCGGCCCTCGCCTCCGCCTCCCTCCCATCCTGCCGCTCCCTCCCGGATAAACTCCCCATCCAGTCCGCCGCCGCCCAGGACGCCGCCTTCTCCTCCGCTCGCGCCGCATGGGACGCCCTCCCCACCGGCCGCAGGGAATCCCCTGAGCAACAACTCGCCTACAACTCCGCCATGGCCGGTCTCCTCAATGCCTTCAAGACATGGCAGTCCCCAGCCTCATGGTCCGGCACCCAATCCATCGGCTCATGGCAGGTCACCTTCGACGCCCCCTCCGACTCCCTCGCCACCATCGCCCCAGCCGTCTGCGCCACCGTCGCTCCCGTCCCCGACCCCGCCCCCTCCACCAAGGACGCCCCACCAGCCCACACCACCGGCCTCGGCCTCCCCGTGGTCATGAAACAACCCTACCAAGCTTCCCGCGCCGCCAGCCACAAGCTCTTCCCTCTCAACGGCCGCCACCTCCCGGCCACCATGACCGCCAACTTCACCGGCCCCCGCTCCCTCACCGTCTCGTTCCACAACACATGGAACCAGAACCAAACCTCCCTCCGCAACGCCTCCCGCACCCTCGCCGCCGACTACGCCGCCGCCATCCACCACAGCATGGATCCCAAATTCCTCGGCGCATTCTCCCTCAAAGGCCTCCTCCACCCCGAAGATACCCTCGAAGACGCCGGCCTCTACCTCCCCTTCCCCTGCCACCCCGACAAAATCCCCGTCGTCTTCGTCCACGGCCTCAACAGCGATCCCCACATCTGGGAAAACGCCATGCGCGAAATCGCCTCCGACCCCGACCTCCGCTCACGCTACCAGCCTTGGTACTTCCTCTACCCAACAGGCCTCCCCATCCACGGCTCCGCCGCTAAACTCCGCCGCGCCCTCACCCACGCCCTCGAGCACTACGACCCTGACGGCAAATCCCCCACCCTCCACCAGATGGTCCTCGTCGGCCACAGCATGGGCGGCATCATCTCCCGTCTCCAGGTCACCGACTCCGGCGACAACTTCTACCGCGCCTACTTCTCCTCCCCACCCGAAAAACTCCTCGCCTCCTCCTCCACCAAACGCTCCGTCCAGGAAAACCTCTTCTTCAAACCCGCACCCCACGTCTCCCGCGTCGTCTTCGTCGCCGTCCCCCACCGCGGCAGCAAAATCGCCGACATGCGCATCGTCGCCGCCCTCACCGGCCTCATCCAGCGCGCCGTCCGCGTCGACCAGTTCATCACCGACATCGCCCGCACCGCCGGCAATGTCCTCAACCCCGAACTCCTCTCCTTCAAAGACCTCGGCGGCCGCTCCGTCCAGAACCTCTCCCCTCGCCACCCAGTCCTCAAAGCCATGGACCAGCGCCCCGTCGCCGTCCCCTACCACTCCATCATCGGCATCCGCAAACAAGGCAAACCCCTCCCCGAAACCAGCGACGGCGTCGTCCCCTACTCCAGCGCACACCTCGACGGCGCCGTCTCCGAACTCCCCGTCCCAGCATGGCACTCCTGCACCGCCAGACCAGACGTCACCACAGAAATCCGCCGCATCCTCCGCTCCCACGCCCACCTCAACTAACCAAACCCACTCTCCCAACAAGCCTCCTCTCAAATTTCAAATCTCAAATCCCCCTTCCCCCCTCACTTCCCGATACAGAACCGCGCGAAAATCACCCCCAGCAAATCCTCCACATCCGTCCGCCCCGTAACCTCGCCCATCGCCTCCAGCGCTTCCCTCAAATCCAGCGCCGTAAACTCCGGAGCCGCCTCCGCCGCCAGTTGCCCCTCCGCCGCCCGCAACGCCGCCGCCGCCCGACGCAGACACCCCGCATGCCGCGCATTCACCGCCGCATCCACATCCCCGCCCTCCCCCGGCACCCCCGCTATCAATTCCACCACCGCCTTCACCACCTCATCCATCCCCTCGCCCGTCCGGCACGATACCCGCAACCCGCCGCGTCCCTCCCAACCGGAATCCACCCCCAGATCGGCCTTGTTCAACAACAGCAACCGCCTCACCGGCAGGCTCTCCCCACCCTCCAGCTCCCCCGCCGGCGGCTGACTCGCATCCACCACCTCCAGCAGCAGATCCGCCGTCCCTAACTCCCTCCGCGTCCGCGCCATCCCCGCCGCCTCCAGCGGATCCGCCGTCTCGCTCCGCAACCCCGCCGTATCCACCAGCCGCACCGGAATCCCGCCCAGATTGATCGTCTCCTCAATGCTGTCCCTCGTCGTCCCCGCCTGCTCACTAACCAACGCCCGCTCGAACCCCAGCATCCGGTTCAACAAACTGCTCTTCCCCGCATTCGGAGCCCCCGCAATCACCGTCCGCACCCCCTCCCGCAGCAACCGCCCCTGCTCCGCCGTCGCCATCAACCGCTCCACCCCCTCCGCCACCCGCACCGTCTTCTCCCGCAGCACCACCCCAGTGTCAGGATCAATGTCCTCCTCCGGAAAATCAATCCACGCCTCCACATGCGCCAGCACCTCCACTAACTCATCACGCAGTCCCACCAGCACATTCCCCAGCCGTCCCTCCAGCTGCCGGTGCGCCGCCCGCAGCGCCAGATCACTCTGCGCCCCGATCACATCCATCACCGCCTCCGCCTGCGTCAGATCCAGCTTCCCGTTCAGAAACGCCCGCCGCGTGAACTCCCCGGCCTCCGCCGCCCGCGCCCCATTCCGCAGCACTAGCTCCAGCACCCGCCGCGTCACCAGCATCCCCCCATGACACGCAATCTCCACCGTGTCCTCACCAGTATAACTCCCCGGCCCGCGAAACGCCGTCACCAGCACGTCATCAATGATCCTCCCCTCTTCGTCCACTAGATTCCCGTAAACCACCCGCCGCGCCGCCAGCCGCCCCTTCCCCCGGAACACCGCCTCCGCCACACCCCACGACCCCGCCCCGCTCAACCGCACCAGCGCAACCGCACCCGTCCCCGCCGGCGTCGCCACCGCAGCAATCGTGTCCTTTTCATATGCCATCGCCATCACCAGCCCCCCTCAGGCCGCCCGCCCCCCCAGCCAATCCCGCAGCACCCTCACAAACTTCTCGTTCTGCACCATCGTCCCCACACTCACCCGCGTCCACTCCGGCAGCTGATACGACCGCATCGCCCGCAGAATCACCCCGCGACGCAACGCATACTGAAACAGATCATCCCCATCCCCGGTCTTCACTAGCACAAAATTCGCATGGCTCGGAATGTACTCCAGCCCCAGCTCCCCGAACGTCCGCTGCAGATAATCCCGACCCTCCCGGTTCACAGCCTTCGTCCGCTCAATGTGCTCGTCATCCCCCAACCCAGCCAGCGCCCCGGCCTGCGCCAGAGAATTCGCATTGAACGGCTGCCGCGTCTTCTGCAGCACTTCCGCCAGGTGCTTCGGAGCCAGACCATAACCGATCCGCAGCCCAGCAAGCCCCTGAATCTTCGAAAACGTCCGCATCACCACCACATTCCTGCCCTCCCTCACATATTTCAGCGTGTCCAGCGGCTCGTCCAGAAACTCATAGTACGCCTCATCAAAAATCACGATCACATGATCCGGCACCTTCGCCATGAACCGGTCAATCTCCTCCTGCCCGCACAGGGTCCCCGTCGGATTGTTCGGATTCGCAATGAAGATCTCCCTCGTCCTCGGCGTCACCGCCGCCGCCATCGCCTCAAGGTCATGCTTGAACCCCGGATCCGCGACCTCCACCGTCGTCGCCCCGAACAGGGTCGCCATCAGCTTGTACACCACAAACGCATGCTGCGCCGTGATCACTTCATCACCAGGCTTCAGAAACGCGTGCCCCACAAACTCAATGATCTCATTCGACCCGTTCCCCAGCACCACATTCCCCATCTCCATCCCGAACTTCGCCGCAATCGCCTGCCGCAAACGGTAACCCCCGCCATCCGGATAAATCTCCGCATGCTCCAGCGCCGCACGCATCGCCTCCACCGCCTTCGGCGACGGCCCCAGCGGATTCTCATTCGACGCCAGCTTCACAATCTCCCCAGGCTCAAGCCCAAGCTCCCGCGCCACCTCATCGATCGGTTTCCCCGGCTCGTAGGCAACAAGGTCTTTCAGTTGCGGATTCGCATAGCTCCAGATGTCGGACATAATCCCGCAGATTGAACCCGCACCACCGCCGCGCAAGCGCGCTCGCATCCCTCCCCACGCAATCCTCAGACGCCCTCCAGCCGCCGTCTCAGCAGCTCCCGCGCCCGACTCACCCGCCGCTCCATCCCCAATATCATCGCTTCCGCACCGCAATGATCGTGATGTCATCCGACTGCGGCTGCGCCCCCGCAAACGCCCGCACATCCCGCTGAAACGCCTCCACCACCGCCTTCACCCCCTTCCCAGCCGACACCCGGAAGGTCTCAATCAGCCGATCCATCCCAAACTCATCCCCCTCCCCGTTCACCGCCTCATTCACCCCGTCCGTGTACAGCAGCAGACAATCCCCGCTCTCCATCTCAAACGTGAAATCCCGCGTCACCCGGTCAAAGACCTTCCCGCTGTCCACCCCCAGCGCCAGCCCCGGCGGCTTCAACGCCGTCACCTCACCCGTCCGGCTCGAATAAAGCAGCGGCGCATCATGCCCCGCCCGCGCCATCACAATCCGCGGACTGTTCCGGTCCAGCACACAATACGCCATGCTGATGAACGTGTCCTCCCTCACATCCCCCCACAACCTCCGGTTCACCGCCCCCAGCGCCGCCGACGGCGACAACTCCCCCGCCGACACCCCCCGCAGCAGCGCCCGGCACGTCGCCATCACCAGGCTCGCCGGAAACCCCTTCCCTGACACATCCGCAATCACCAGCCCCATGTGATCGTCATCCAGCCGGATGTAATCATAATAATCCCCGCTCATCACCCGCGCCGGCGTGTTCGCCGCCTCGATCTCGTAATCCCCTAACTGCGGCGCACTCCGCGGCAGCAGAATCCTCTGCACCTCGCTCGCCGACCTCAATTCCTCCTCGATCCTCCGCTTCTCCATCGCCTCCTGCTGCACCATCGCACTAGCCAAAGCAAACGCACTCTGCTCCGCCGCCGACCGGAACACCTCGAACGCATGCGCCGAAAACGCCGCCTTCCCCGCCCGCTGCACCACCGCCACCACTCCCATCCGCCTCCCCCCGGACGTCACCGGAGCCATCATCATCGTCATCCCATCCTGCACCTCCGCCACCGGCATCGCCCACGGCCCGGACCCATGCAACGGCCCACCATTCACCGGCACCTGACTCACATGACAACTCCCCAGCAACCCCCCGCTCGCAGGCACCGCCGTCAGCTGCAGCCAACTGCTCAACGCCCCCACCGCCTGCCCCCGCCGCGCCTCCGGCACCTCAACCAGCGGCAGACAATCCTTCGTCACCGCCGCAGGCACCAGCATCGTCCCAGTCCTCGGATCCACCAGATACAGCGCCGCCCCATCCGCTCCCACCACCCGCGCCAGCCCATGCACAATGTCCTCATGCAGCCGCCTCCCCGCGCGCTCCGACCCCAGCCCGCCGCCAATCTCATGCAGAAACGTAAACACCCGGCTCTCCTCCGTCAGCAGCTCCTCCTTCTCTTGCTCAAGCCCGCGGATCCGCCGGAGACCGCGGCGCCGGAAAATCCACGCCACCGCCGCCGCCGTCGCAAATCCTAGCACAAATGCAGGTAACGGATGCATACTGATTTCCGTCACCTTACCCCGTTTCCCCGCCGACGCCAGCACGCTGTGCACCAGTTCGTCTCAGCAGCAGAGGCACTCTTCATCCCCCCACCCGCAGCCACCACCGCCCCGGCCCGCCTCCCACCTCCGCCCGGCACCCGAACACCCGCGACATCTCCCCGCTCCTCAGCACTTCCCCCACCGGCCCCGCCGCCGCCACCCGCCCGCCCCGCAGCGCCAGCACATGCGTGCACGCCGCCGGAATCTCCTCCACATGATGCGTCACCAGCACCAACCCAGGCTTACCCCGCCCCGCCATCCTCCCCATCAATCCCAGAAACCGCTCCCGCGCCGCAGGATCCAACCCCGCACACGGCTCATCCAGAATCAGCAGCGCCGGTTCCCCCACCAGCGCCCGCGCCATCAGCACCCTCTGACGCTCGCCCTGACTCAATACCTCCCACCGCCGCCCCAGCAACGCCGTACACCTCATCCGCCCAGCCATCCGCCGCGCCGCCGCCTCCTCCTCCGCATCCAGCCGCCCCCAGTAATTGATCTGCCCGCTCATCCCGCTCCCAATCACCGACAACGCGGTCTCATCATCATCCACCCGCTGCCGCAAGCTGCTGCTCACCATCCCGATCCTCCGCCGCAACCCAATCCAGTCAGTCTCCCCGTACCGCTCCCCTAACACCCGAACCACCCCACTGCTCGGGGTCAGCAATCCCGTCAGACAACTCAGCAGCGAGGTCTTCCCGGACCCGTTCGGCCCCAGAATCGTCCACACTTCCCCAGGCATCACCCGCCACGTCAGCCCGCGCAGCACCACGGTCCCTCCACGCCGCACCGTCAATCCTTCTATCTCCAGCAGCGCCTTCATGCACTCCGCTCAATCAATGCCGCATACGCCCCGTCCGTCCCGTCACGATGCGGCAACAGCAACCGCTCCTCCAGCTTCTGATACCCCGGCATCCCCCGCAGCACGCCCTTCACCAGCAGCGCATTCTCGTCCGGCTCAATGCTGCACGTCGAATACACCAATCTCCCGCCCGGCTTCAGCAATCCTAGCAATCTCGCCAGCATCGCCGTCTGCGTCCGGTTCACAATCACCGTGTAATCCGGCGTCAGCCGCCACCTCGCATCCACCCGCCGCCTCAGCACGCCCGTATTCGAACACGGCACATCAAGCAGTATCCGGTCAAATCCCTCCGGAAACCGCGCCCGCAGGCTCGCCGGCGCGTCCCGGTGCTCCCAGTCATGCACCATCGTCTCCACCGTCACCCCCATCCTCGTCATGTTGTCCTTCAATCTCTCCAGTCGCTTCGCCGCATTGTCCGTCGCCACCAGCGTCCCCCGGTTCCCCATCATCTCTCCCAGCATCGCCGTCTTCCCCCCAGGCGCAGCACACGCATCCAGCACCACATCCCCAGGCTGCGGCCGCAGCAGCAGCGGCGCAATCCCCGTCGAAGGATCCTGCGCATAACAATTCCCAGCCTGCAGCTCCCGCACCGGCGGCTCCGGCACCAGATACCACCCGGGATATCCCTCCACTGGCTCCGCCCCGGACAGCGCCGCCACCGCCGCCCCCGCCTTCGCATGCAGTCCATTCACCCTCACAAATACCGGCGCCGGCGTGTTGTTCCATTCCCCTAGCTTCTCCAGCGCCTCCGCTCCCCACCGCTGCTCCCACTTCGCCGCCAGAAACTCCGGCAGCGAATGCCTCACAGACGCCGGCGCATGCTCCCGCATCGCCTTCAACCCCGCCTCCTCACGCAATGCCCGCCTGAGCACCGCATTCACCAGTCCCCTCGCCCGCCCAGCCTGCTCCACCGTCTCATTCACCGCCGCATGCGGAGCCATCCCCATCACAAACAACTGCGCCAGCCCAATCCTCAGCCACACCCGCGCCCCGTCATCCAGCTTCCCGTCCCTCAAATGCCCGATCCAGTAATCCAGCAGGGTCTCATGCCGCAGCACCGCCATCACCAAAGCAAACACCAACCCCCGGTTCGGCCCCGACAGCCCCGCCCGCTGCGCCGCCCGATCCACCAGATCCTCCGCATACACTCCTCCCGGCGTCCACGAACTCAGGACTCGGAAGGCTACCACACGCGGATTGTCAGAGGAATTTTCCATCGCCCTCCGCCGTGGTGCCTTTGCCCACCAACCGCAAGCGCAGCCACTCGCCTTCTCCTCCTCACCTCGCCACCTCCCCCTTCCGCCCGAACACACGCTTCAGCAATGGCACCTTCGCCGGAGGCAACGACGCCGGATCCGCCGTCTGCTCCGGCACCACCACAGGCATCGTCTGCTGCCAACCCCCACCCAGAGCCTTCACCAGCGCCACACTCGCTATCAACCTTCTCCCCGCCAGCACCTGCTGCGCCCGCTTCACCACCAGCGCCGTCCGATTCGCAATCAGCACCTCCACATACGCCACCGTCCCCGCACGATGCCGCGCCGCCGCAATCTCCGCCGCCCGCTCCGCATGCTTCACCGCCCGACTCTGCGACGCCTCCTGCTCCGCCAGCAACTTCGCCTGCCCCAACTGTGTCTCCACATCCGCAAACGCCGTCAGCACACTCTGCCGGTACGCCGCCAGCGCACCCTCATGCGCCGCCCGCGCCGCTTCCTGCACCGCCCGATTCCTCCCGCCCGCAAACAACGGCAGGCTCACCGTCGGCCCGATCGACCACTGCCGACTGATCGTCTCAAACAAGTTCCCGAAATCACTCCCCATGAACCCGCCATTCCCCGCAATCCGCAGGCTCGGATACAACGCCAGCGACGCCACCCCGAACTTCGCCGTCGCCGCCTCCAGCGCCCGCTCCGCCTGCGCAATATCCGGCCGCCGCTCCAGCAGATCACTCGGCATCCCCGCAGGAATCACCGGCACCGCAGGCATCCCCGCCCTAGCCGCCACCCGGAACTCCGGAGCCGCCACCCCCGCCAGCACCGCTATCGCATTCTCCAGCTGCACCCGGTCCGCCGCCAGCCCGCTCGCCTGACTCGCCGCCGACTCCAGTTCCGCCAGCGCCGCCTCCTCATCCTGCTCGCTCCCGCTCCCCGCCCGAATCCTCGTCTTCACAATCTCCAGCTCCTCACGCCACAACCCCACCACCGCATCCAGCACCGCCTGCTCCCCCTCAATCGCCCGCAACCGGAAGTAATTCTGCGCCAGCTCCGCCTGCATCGCCAGTCGCACCGACTCCATCGCCGCCGCCGCTCCCGCCGCCTCCGCCTGCGCCCCCTCAAACGCCTTCCGCACCCGTCCCCACAAGTCCACCTCATAACTCAAATCCACCGGCGCATTCAGATTCCATCCCTCGTAACTCAATCCCCTCAGCGGAAACGGCGACGCCATGTTCTCCGACGTCCGCTGATGCAGCGCCGACGGCACCGCATTGATGTCAGGAAAAAACCGGCTCCTCGCCACCCGCGCCCCCGCCCGCGCACTGTCAAACCTCGCCACCGCCCCGCGCAATTCCTGATTCCCAGCCACCGCCGCTCCCATCAGCCGGTTCAACTCCGCATCCTTGTACACCCGCCACCACTCGCCCCGCGGCAATCCCTCCAGCGGCTGCACCCGCCTCCACGCCACCGGATCCTTCCACCCCCCAGGCACCGCCGTCTCCGGCTTCTTATAACCACTCCCGCGCTCCGCCCGCACCCCAGCCACCGGCAGCATCAGCACCATCATCAGTACACTCGTTCGTTTCATCGTCTCTTCATGTTAGGATTGTTCAGCAACCACCGCGCCCGCCGCCGCTCGCTTCCCCCGCGGCTTCATGATCAGCACATAAAACACCGGCGTCAGAAACAACCCCAGCAACGTCACCCCGATCATCCCCGCAAACACCGCCGACCCCATCGCCCGCCGCATCTCCGACCCCGCACCAGTCGACGTCACCAGCGGATACACCCCCGCAATGAACGCAATCGATGTCATCAGAATCGGCCGCAATCTCAACCGGCACGCCTCCAGCGACGCCTCCACCACTCCCATCCCCTCACCCTGCTTCTCCCGCGCAAACTCCACAATCAGGATCGAATTCTTACACGCCAGACCAATCAGCACAATAAACCCGATCTGCGTGAAAATATTGTTATCCCCTCCCGTCAGCATCACCCCCACCAGCGCAAACAGCAGACACAACGGCACAATCAGGATAATCGCCAGCGGCAGCCGCAAACTCTCGTACTGCGCCGCCAGCACCATGAACACCAGCAGCACACACAACGGATAAATATACACCGCCGTGTTCCCCGCGATGATCTTCTGATACACAATCTCCGTCCAGTCCAGCTCGAACCCTCCAGGCAGCGCCTGCTTCGCAATCGCCGCAATCCTCTGCTCCGCCTCCCCCGAACTCACCCCAGCCGCCGGTCCCGCACTGAAATCCGCCGCCAGATACCCGTTGTAATGCGTCACCCGCGACGGCCCGAAACCCTCACGCACCCGCACCAGCGACCCCACCGGCACCATCTCCCCAGCCCCATTCCGCGTCCGCAATCTCCCAATGTCGGACGCCTCATCACGAAACGGCGCATCCGCCTGCGCCACCACCTGATACGTCCGCCCAAACCGGTTGAAATCATTCACATACAACGACCCGAGGTTGATCTGCAGGGTCTCGAACAGATTCCCCAGCGGCACACCCTGCGCCTTCGCCTTCTCCCGGTCCACATCCGCCTCCAATTGCGGCACTTTCACCGTGTACCCGCTGAACGGCATCTCAAACGCCCCGCTCTGCATCGCACTCCCTAGCAAGGCCTGCGTCGCCCCGTACAGCGCATCATACCCGAGATTCCCACGGTCCGTCACCATCAGCTTGAAACCCCCGATCGCCCCCAACCCGTTCACCGCCGGCGGCGGAAACACCGCAAGGTACGCATCCTGAATCGTCGCCATCTGCATGTTCAATGCCCCCACAATCGCCATCCCGCTCAACTCCGGCGTCCGCCTCTCCTCAAACGGCTTCAACCCCACAAACACAATCCCCTCATTCGGCGCAATCGTGAACCCCTGAATCGACAACCCCGGAAACGCAATCGCCGCCGACACCCCCGGATGCTTCAGCGCAATCTCCGACATCTCCCGCATCACCGCCTCCGTCCGGTCCAGCGACGCCCCCTCCGGCAGCTTCGCAAACGCCACCAGATACTGCTTGTCCTGCGCCGGAACAAAACCCGCAGGCACCGCCTCAAACCCCTTCCACGTCAGCACCACCAGCCCCACATAAATCAGCACCGCCACCGCACTGAACCGGATCATCCGCCGCACCGCCCCCGTATACTTCTCCGCACTCCACGCAAAGAAACGGTTAAACGGCCGGAAGAACCACCCTAGCATCCCGTTGATCACCTGCGTCAGCAGATCCGGCTTCGCCCCGTGCCCACGCAGCAGCAACGCCGACAGCGCCGGACTCAAGGTCAGCGAATTGAACGCCGAAATCACCGTCGAGATCGCAATCGTAATCGCAAACTGCCGGTAAAACTGCCCCGTCAGCCCGCTGATGAACGCCGTCGGCACAAACACCGCACACAACACCAGCGCCGTCGCCACAATCGGCCCGGTCACTTCCTTCATCGCCCGCCGCGTCGCCTCCACCGGCTCCAATCCATTCGCAATGTTCCGCTCCACGTTCTCCACCACCACAATCGCATCATCCACCACAATCCCAATCGCCAGCACCAGCCCGAACAATGACAGGTTGTTGATCGAAAATCCCAGCGCGTGCATCACCGCAAACGTCCCCACCAGCGACACCGGCACCGCCGCCAGCGGAATCACCGACGCACGCCACGTCTGCAGGAACACCACCACCACCAGCACCACCAGCAGCACCGCCTCCAGCAATGTCGTGATCACCGCACTGATCGACTTCTTCACAAAAACCGTCGGATCATACACCACTTTGTATTCAATCCCCTGCGGAAACTTCAGCTTCAATTCATCCATCCGCTTCCTCACATTGTCCGATAACTCGATCGCATTCGACCCCGGCAGCTGAAACACCGGCACCGCCACCGCAGGCTTCCCGTCCAGCAGGCTCCGCAACGCATACTCCCCAGACCCCAGCTCCACCCGCGCCACATCCTTCAATCGCGTCCGCTCGCCATGCTCCCCGGTCTTCACAATGATCTCCCGGAACTCATCCTCACTCACCAACCGCCCCGCCGCATTGATCACCAGCTCGAACGGCACCGGCCCAGCCACCGGCTGCTGCCCGATCGCCCCGGCCGCCACCTGCACGTTCTGCTCCCGCACCGCCGCCACCACATCACTCGCCGTCAATCCCCGCGCCGCCGCCTTGTCAGGGTCAATCCAGATCCGCATCGCATAATCCCCCGACCCGAAAATCTGCACCTGCCCCACCCCCGGCAGCCGCGCCAGTTCATCCTTCACCTGCAAGGTCGCAAAATTCCGCAGGTACAACTCGTCATACCTCCCGTCCGGCGAATACAGATTCACCACCAGCGTCAAGTCAGGCGACGACTTGATCGTCGATACCCCGAACCGTCTCACTTCCTCCGGCAATTTCGGCAGCACCTGCGAAACCCGGTTCTGCACCTGCATCTGCGCCTTGTCGATGTCCGTCCCCAGCTTGAACGTCACCGCTAACGTCATCACGCCGTTCGCCGTGCTCTGCGACGACATGTACAGCATGTTCTCCACCCCATTGATCCCCTGCTCCAATGGCGACGCCACGGTCTCCGCAATCGTCTTCGGATTCGCCCCGGGATACGTCGCCGTCACCACCACCGTCGGCGGCACCACCTCCGGATACTCGCTCACCGGCAGTTTCCAAAGTGAGATCGCCCCCACAATGAACACCAGCAGCGACAACACCCCGGCAAATACCGGCCTCGTAATGAAAAATCCTGAAAAATTCATGGCTTCCAGTCCCGCTCAGGGTTTCTCCCTCTCTTTCGGCTCGCTCTTCTCCGCTTCCGCCGGAGCCGCCACCACCGGCATCCCCGGCATGAAAATCCGCGCGTGCCCCCGCACCACCACCTGCTCCCCGGCCTTCAACCCCTCACGAATCACCCGCCTCCCGTCAATCACATCACCTAACACCACCGGCCGATACTGCGCCAGCCCCGCCGCATCCACCACATACACAAACTTCCGCGCCAGATCGGTCTGAATCGCACTGTCCGACGTCGTCACGCCTTTCCACGTCCCCGTCACCGGCAGCCGCAATCTCGCAAACAACCCCGGCGTCAGCATGCCCTCCGGATCCTTGAACACCGCCCTCAACACCATGCTCCCAGTCCCCGCATCCACCCGGTTATCAAACGACTCCACCTCACCTTTGTGCGGAAACCCGTTCTCCCCGCTCAACTGCAGCTCCACCGGAATCTTCGCCGCACCCGCCCGCCGCGCCTCACCCATCTTCAACAAGGTGTTCTCATCCACATCCGCATACACATACACAGGATCCACACTCACAATCGTCGTCAGCAAGGTCGCCCCCCCGGCCATCCCGCTCACCACATTCCCCTCAGTCACCAGCGCCCGTCCCACCCGACCCGCAATCGCCGCCTTCACCCCACAAAACTCCACATCCAATGCCGCCGCCGTCACCGCCGCCCGCGCCGCCGCCACCGCCGCCTGCGCCTGCAAATGCACCGTCTCCCGCGCCTCCGCCTGCTCCGGCGACAACGCCTTCCCTTTCAGCAGATCCGCCGCCCTGCCAAACTCCCGCTGCGCCGTCACCGCCCCTGCCTCCGCACGCTGCAACTCCGCCTTCGCCTGCGCCAGCTTCGCCTCATAAACCCGATCATCAATCCGGAACAATTCGTCCCCCGCCTTCACGAACGCCCCTGGCGTAACGCTCACCGACACCAGCTCCCCGGACACCCGCGGTCTAACCTCCACCGTCTCCACTGCCTCCACCCGTCCGTTCAACGCGGTCCAATCCGTCAGGGTCCGCTCGTCCGCCGCCTCGAGGGTCACCGGCACCGGCCCCATCGCCATCGGCGCCCCCTGCGGCGGCTTCTTGCACGAACTCATCCCCACCACCACCGCCGCCACCATCACGGCATCCCGCCACCCGCACCTGCTGCTTTCATTGGTTCTCTTCATGGTCATTTTCAGGAAATTCTTATCACGCCGCCACCGCCCCCACCGCTCCTACCACTAGCGCAATCGCCAGCACGCCTTCCTCCATCTCATCCAGCAACCCCGGATCATTCGCAATCCGCGCCTGCGTCAGCAATCCCTCCCCATAAGCAAACACCCGACGCGCCCGCGCCGCCGCCTCCATCGCCCGTTCCTCCCCGCCTCCCCACGCGGCCAGAATCGCCGCCGCCACATACCCCTGATACTCCCCCAGAATCTTCTCAATGCTCCGCCGCAACCCTTCCTCCTGCGTGCTGATCTCCGCCCCCAGCACATGCAGCGGACACCCCAGCACCCTCCCAGTCCGCTCCCACATCTCCCGCTGCTCCGCCACCATCCCAACACTCCACCGCCGCAACCGCTCCACCGGCCCCACCCCCTCACCAAATACCTTCCCCAACTCTCCCCTCCGCTCCTCCCAACCAGCCTCCAACGCCGCCGCCGCCAACGCCGTCTTCGACTCGAAAAAATAATAGAAACTCCCCTTCCTCACCCCAGCCCGCTCACAAATCCCCTCCACCGACGTCGCCCCATACGACCCCGCCCAGATCAGCTCCATCATGGCGCTCATCAGTCGCTCCCGCGCATCACTCGTTCGTCCCATCCTCCCCCATCTACCCATGGTAGATGACTAGTCAACTATTTCGTGCTCCCATACCCCATCCCCTCTCCTCAAAAACCTTACCACGACATCGGAAAACCACTTGCAAGCCTCAGGGACAGTGCCACTCTCCCCACACATGAGACGGCCCTCCCGTCTCACGTGGGTCCTTTGGACATGCTCGGATGGCGGAATTGGTAGACGCGTACGTTTGAGGGGCGTATGGGTAACCGTGGGGGTTCGAGTCCCCCTCCGAGCACCAAACCCTGTCGGCTACGGCAGGGTTTTTCGCTTCCCACCCCGCGCTTCTCTTCCTGCGCATCCCTCCCCTTGCCCGTTGTCTTCTCCCCTCCCCGCGCCTAAACGCCTCCCATGACTGACTTCCCCATGGGCGTCGCCGGCACCGGTGCCATCGGACGCAACCACGCCCGCGTCCTCGCCTCCCTCCCAGGCGTCCACCTCGCCGCCATCTTCGACTCCGACCCCGCCCGCGCCGCCGAGGTCGCCGCCGAATTCAATACCCGCGCCGTCTCCTCCCTCGACGACCTCGCCGCCTGCACCGGTGCCGTCACCATCGCCACCCCCACCGTCTCCCACTTCGACATCGGCCGCCACCTCCTCTCTCTCGGCAAACACATCCTCGTCGAAAAACCCATCACCGATAACACCGAACAAGCCCAGGCCCTCGCCGACCTCGCCCGCGACCGAGGCCTCGTCCTCCAGGTCGGCCACATCGAACGCTTCAACCCGGTCCTCAGTCTCCTCGAATCCAGTCTCTCCCGCCCGGTCTTCATCGAAGCCCACCGGCTCTCGCCCTTCCCTAACCGCTCCATCGACATCGGCGTCGTCCTCGATCTCATGATCCACGACCTCGAAATCATCCTCCATCTCGTCAAACGCCCCGTCGAAAGCATCGACGCCGTCGGGGTCCCCGTCCTCACCAGACGCGAAGACATCGCCAACGCCCGCATCCGCTTCGAAGGCGGCTGCGTCGCCAACGTCACCGCCAGTCGCATCAGCCCCGAAAAACTCCGCAAACTCCGCGTCTTCCAGAACGACGCCTACCTCTCCCTCGACTACCAGGCTCAGGAAGGCCGCATCCACCGACTCTCCCCCGCAGGCATCTCCACCGAGGAGGTCGTCATCGAAAAAGACGAACCCCTCAAACTCGAACTCGCCGCCTTCGCCAACTGCGCCCGCAACGGGCTCCAACCCAAGGTCGGCGGCCAGGAAGCCACCGCCGCACTCGCCCTCGCCCTCGAAATCACCAAACTCATCGAATCCTCCCCCCGCCCCTCATGACCTGCTTCCTCGTCGCCGGCGAACGCAGCGGCGACCGCCACGGCGCCAGTCTCATCGCCGAACTCCGCTCGCTCGTCCCTAACGTCGCCATCCACGGGCTCGGCGGCCCGGAAATGCACACCCTAACTCCCTCCGTCACCGACTGGATCGAGGAAGCCGGGGTCGTCGGCCTCGTCGAGGTCCTCCGCAAATACCCGTGGTTCCGCCGCCGGTTCTCCGAAACGCTCCAATCCATCAACTCCCTCAAACCCGACGCCGTCGTCCTCATCGACTACCCGGGCTTCAATCTCCGCCTCGCCGCCGCCCTCCGCAAATCCGGCTTCTCCGGCCGCATCATCTACTACATCAGCCCCCAGGTCTGGGCATGGCACCGCAGCCGCATCCCCAAAATGGCGCGTCTCCTCGACCTCATGCTCTGCATCTTCCCCTTCGAAAAAGCCCTCTACGAAGGCTGCGGGCTCCCCACCATCTTCACCGGCCACCCGCTCGTCGCATGGCACCGCGCCCGCCGTCTCCCCGAAGGCCGCGACCCTCTCCTCGTCGGTCTCTTCCCCGGCAGCCGCCGCCGCGAAATCACCAAACACTTCCCCCCACTCCTCGAAGCCGCTTCCATCCTCGCCCGCGAAAACCCCTCCCTCCGTTTCGCCGCCTCCGCCGCCTCCCCGGCCCTCGCCGCCCTCATGCAGGAATTCGCCAGTCGCCACCCGGTCCCTAACCTCACCATCGAAACCGGCACCGTCCACACCCTCATGCAGCGCGCCGTCTGCGGTGCCGTCGCCAGCGGCACCGCCACCCTCGAAGCCGCCATCCACGGACTCCCCCACACGCTCATCTACAAGGTCAGCCCCGCCACCTACGCCGCAGGCAAACTCCTCATCCGCGTCCCCTTCCTCGGCATCGTCAATATCCTCGCCAACCGCGAACTCGTCCGCGAACTCATCCAGCACCACTGCTCCGGCCCAGCCATCGCCACCGAACTCTCCCGACTCCTCCTCAACCCCGACACCCGCTCGTCCCTCGTCAACAGCCTAACCACCATCGTCAACCAGCTCGACGGCCAAAACGCCTACCTCAACGCCGCCACCGCCATCATCAACTCCATCCAATCCCAAAATCCCCACTAACACCCCACCAGCCGCCCTCTCCGAACCCGCCCCTCTCCCAACCCGCCCCTTTCTCACTTCTCACTTCTCACTTCCGCGCCAGCGCGCCGCAGGCTCTGGACTGCTGTGAGCATCACAGCTCTCTCTGGCGCACGGAGTGCGCCTACCCGCCCCTCTCCGAACAAGCCCCAAAAGTGGCACGGGCGTCCCGCCTGTGACCCCACAAGCCCCCTCTCCCAACCCGCCCCTTTCTCACCTCTCACTTTTCACTTCCCACTTCTCACTTCACACTTCTCACTTCTCACTTCGCCCCTCTCCCAACCCGCCTCTTTCTCACTTCTCACTTCTCACTTCTCACTTCGCCCCCCCTCAGAACCAGCCCATCTCAAATCTCAAATTTCAAATCTCAAATCCCCCCAGCCCGGCAAAGTCAGGTGAATTCAGTCCTCTGAATCATCGTCCGCGTTCTGAAGGGATGAGAACACGGCATTGAGGTCCGGGTAGAAATAGGACTGAAACTCGATCTCGCATTCGGTTTCGGTCGGACTGGGGTCGGATTCCCTGAACATGCGGATGACTTCCTCCGCCGTAAGAGGGGCTGTGGCCGAGATGATCGGCACTTCAATTTCGGTCTCGTATTCATCGACCATCCGGAAAACGATCTCGCCTGGCGTTGCTCCGGGTGCCGCGCGCAGGCTGGTGACTTCCCCGTGCACGCTGTTCGCGAGCGTCATTCGTGCGATCTCGACCTCATCATCTTCGAGGTCGGGCAAGTCCTCGCCGCCTCGGGCTGTTGGATGCTGCGCCTGCAGCATGCCCTTGAGAATCTCAGATATGTCGTGCGCCGTCCAAGCAGCCGGAATGGAGCCGAGACCGTCGGTGCGGATCGCTTGACCGACAAATAGTCGACGAAAGTTGCCCTTTATGCCGCGGAGTACGGCTTCATCGGCATTGGAGGGTGGGCTGAAATAGTCAATCATGGTAATGTGGGTCTTGTTCCATTCTTGCGATTCCCGTTTGGGATTGTGCTATCGAGGCGGAAAGCCGGTTCCATTCGACTTCCCGCCTGCTCCAGTCTTCATCGATGGCCTGCGTGAACTCTGATGCGATGAGCTTGGCGCGGCCGAGGAGCCAGTCATGGTTTTCACGACGGATGATGATCCCCTCCATTGGACTGGCTGTGAAGGCGCTGGATTGACTAGAAAGTAGTCTTTTCAGGCTGATAAGAGAGGCACTTCCGGCGAATAACGCGGGCATTGACTTTATGCCGAGTTCTCCGACCAGAGCATTGCGGCGTGTTGTGCTCCAGAACCGTCCGGCTTTTGGATCATATACATCGAAGGCCACGAACCAATCGGGCAGGGTTGTGTAGCCGATGGAATGGCGTGCTGCGCACCACAGCGAGCCTTCGCAGGCGGCTTGGAAGGAGTCACCGCCGGTGTGCTGCTCCGGCACACTGCGGGCGAGTTCACTAGTCGGTGGGCCTTTGGGGAAGATCACCTGCCAGATTATAGGCTTTTCCGTCGGTGTGATGTGGGCTTCGGCCATGTGGCGGGCGGAATACATCACCACCCGCTCCGGCAGGCTCTCCCCCACGTTCACCCAACCGTCGGCGTAGCCGGCTTTTTCGATGAGGGTGCGTTCGAGGGTGTTCATGAAGCTTCCTCTGCTCACAGCGGCGTTGTCCTGCGGGCCGCTGAAAGACGTGAGGGAAACCCGATGGGAAATGGTTTGAACCTCACGCCTTCGCCAGATGGCGGCACCGCATGCGACTGGAACTGGCGAAGGGTTACGTGTTCGATCTCGCCGATGACGAAGTAGTCATTCAGTCCACCCTTCACTCGAATAAGATCGCGCAGATAGTGCACTCTGAGCGGACCGCGCATTCGGCTATCTCCGTAGCGGCGATTATTGGCCTGCACGATGTATGCGTGGACATCAATGGCCGAGGCTTCAACAAGCGTGGCGAAGGATTCGATGTCTTGATTCCATTCAGGGATAAACAAGGCATCAACCTGACCCTGGAAGCGCTGTCGATTAGCGATGTCCGTCAGTTCGCTGCAAATCAGCACACCGAAGCAAAAACTCTGGTGATGGTAAACGGGATGATTAAGGCTTTCAGGTGGTGGTGGAGCTAAGGACTTCCCGAAGCTCTCAGCCAAGAGTTGGCGTTCGTGCCATGCTGGCTGGCGTTTTGGTTGAAGGAGGAAAAGTCCTGCGGGGTAGCCGAGAAAGTTGGTTCTCAGAGCTACGAGCGCCTCGTTGTGCAATGCGTTTGCGTTGCTGGTGTCGGGACGGTATTCCAGGCCAGCAACAACCGAGACGCCTCTCGGCAGCATTCTCCCAACCATTTGCATAGCCCATCGTCTCGGGAGCGAGCATTCAGGCAAGATCACGTAATCAGGGCGCTGCCGACTTGCTGCCACTGCATCCAAGATTGCATTGAGTCTGCGATAGCGGGCTAGTGTAAGCCGCGGAGTCCCATCGGCGGCTCCAGCCCATTCTTCGTCGGAGACTTCGATGCTCGTGATCGCGATCCGGGGCCTCCAGTTGGCAATGTTCGTCGCATTCGGAATGACCAACTCTTGGGGGCCGTCACCGGTACCAGGAGTGAGTGATAGGCTCGTTTGTTCAGGTATCCATGTTCCTCGAAGTCCACGCACCACTGTCGCAAACAGTTCCCCATCATGCAGCAGCGATGGGGCACGAGCAGTGATTTCACGCATTGGGATCGGGCGCGTCGGAAAGGCCAGTGCGGGCCAGTGGGGATTAACTAAGTTTGCCGCCTCCCTGAAACCATCAATGGCCCGAAATGGCAGAAGCTCCCGAACGGCATTCTGACGTGGACGCGCCGGAGGCGTCTCAGCGTGAGTTGCTTCGAGCCAGTGTGAGGCATAGGAACGTCGAGACCAATCGAGGCGCAGCAACTGGTCACAGGCAGTTGTGATGGTGGCCACAGCAGTCGGCCCTGCGCAGGCAGGTGAGAGTGTGGTCCTGATTTGCCTGAGTAGTTCCCGCGACTGAATGGTGCCTCTTCGGAGCGATCGCAATACTTCTTCGATCATCCTTGCTGCCAAGTTGTCGCAGGCTTCTTGCAGGCACTCCTCAAAGCGTTCGTTTTCGCTCTCACACGTTTGCCGCAGGCAAACTAAAAGGGATCTGAAGCCGAAAACGAATCGGCTGGCGTGCTCCCAGTCGCCACAGCAAGCCATAATGCCTACCACGCGGGGAAAGTATCGCAGGTAGTCGAAAAAGGCGCTGGGGGTCAGGAGGTGGCGATGTGCTAGTTCATAAAACTGGTGGCGGAGGGCTATCCAGGAGCCTGGATCAAGGTCCCGAACATGAGCTTCCACATCACCAAGCAGCAGAGCGAAACCAGATCGTCGAAGTGTGACAGCGTCAGCTTTGCGGAGGGCATCCGCATTCAACGTTGCGTCGGATGTCACGAGCAATGCACGGTGAGCCATTCGGCTCTCGGTGTCTGGGAGGTGCGGCAGATCACGGTGCTCGCTGGTCTGCTGGCGAATCTGCTCCTCGATGGGACCAATCAGGTCTATGCCGTGTGGACCTTCGAGTTGAAAGATCTTCTGCTTCTTCCCCACAAAAAGCAGTTCAGAACCATCGCCATAAGTCAGTTCCACTCGCAGCGCAGGCCGGTCGTCACGGTCCTCCCCCTCTTGCTGAAAGGCGGCAGTTGCGATTGGGTTCAATCGTTCTCCAAGCCAACGGAGAAAAGCACCCCCATCAGCGAATGGATCGGAGTGTCGCAGGACTAGGAAAACATCGTCCACATACCGGGCATAATAACTCGGGTCGAGACGTGAGACGACGTGCCGGTCGAACTGGCAAAGGAGCACGTTGGCAATCAAGCCAGAGGCAGTGAGGCCAACAGGAAGGCCGCGAGGCTCGCACCCGAACTGTTCATGAGCGGTCTGATTCCAGAGGGTAAAGGCATCAATCATATGCTGGGTGAAGGCACGTTGATCCGCAGTCAGTGTGAGGCTCACTTCTTCCAGGTAGTCCTCGTGCAGGAGAAATTGCGCATCGACCTGATGGTAGAACCTCTTGAGGTCCATCGTCACAGCCACGACACGATGTCCTTCCTCCAACTCCCGACGCATGGCTCTTAGACCAGCCGTGCGCCACTTGCCATAGGCGGAGAAGTAAGGCTGAAAGAGATCTGGTGAGAGTGTGTTGAGCCCTCCAGGAGTGCCAGCAGGTGCATCCGGTTCTGGCCGCCAACGGCGGAGGCGATTGCCAACTGCGTAGCGGGTATCGAGCTTTTCGTCATACAGGTGCCCTACCTCCAGCACCCAAAGAGCCGAAATGATCATGAATTCCACTGAGGCATTGATCACCGGGCGGAAATCAGCTTCTGCTCGGTTTTCCTCACTGCACTGTCGCCTCCACTGCTCAAGGGGATCGCTCGATTGACAGTGAATAGGCGGGCGTTGTTGCTCAGGTGGTTCGACGGATTTTGGGATGCATGTGACTGTCCCGAGAAAGTCGATGTCGGTATGCCAGGTGGGCGTGGGTCGATTGATCTGCCTGAGCAGCCGGGAAAGATTGCCTGCGAGGCTTTGCTCAAACATGGCAAACTTAAGCCCGTGCGCACAGTTGGTGTCGCAAAATGCCTCCTTCTTGGCTTTGCGATAGGCTGAGTAGAGTTGTTCGAGGGCAAAGTTCATGGCAATATTCCCATGGCTATAGGTTCAAGGTTACGGAGTTCGGGCCAAGATCAGATGGACTTGTAGTTTTGGTGTTTGGTGTCCACAGCTTCCCATCAGGCTCAACGGATCCAATCTTGTGGAGCATGCGGAGGAGCAGGACCGAGGGCCAGCGATTGAGGCCTTTATCAACTTTCTCAATAACGAGTTGTGTAAAGGCGATGGACATCATCTCGCGGACAGTATCTCAGCGAGGACCTCTGTAATCTCTCCGCCGTTCACCACATCAATAATGAGCTGCTCAGTCCTTCCAATCCTCTGGAAGCGGTCAAGAATCTGTTCCGCTGCCAGGCGATGGCGTGGGGGGTCATAAAGGATGAGCGACTGTACTGAGGACAAACTCGCCCCCTCCGTCACCGCCAAGGTGGCGAGCAAAATTCCCCCATCTTGCTTGAAGATCTGCTTCGCCCGGTGCCGTTCTTCATAAGAAAGTTCACCATGCAGGACGATGGTCGAATGTCCCCACTCTTCGAGCGCGGCTTGGATGTAAAACAGCGTCGCCCGGTATTGAGTCAGGATACAAATTGACTGAGGGACTCCTGTGTCGGGTGTCAAGTCCTCGAAATATTTCGCTAGCCATTGGAGCTTCGTGTCCCATTCCGTAAAGTCGTCCAGTTCTGTCAAGCACTTGTTCACGGCTTCCAACGCTGCCAAGTTCTCAACGCCGGGCAGGGGCGGCAAGTCGTCAGCGTCGGTTTCGGCATCATTTTCATCGACTGATCGAACTGTTAAAGGGTTTCCATGAGCAAGGCGACTTCTGAGACGGCGCAAGACTTCCTCTAACGCAGAGACACTGGAGTTCATTGATGATTGGAGAATGGAGACCAGCAGGCCTCGCGCTCCGCCGATTGAGCCCAACAACGGCACAATCTCACAAACGCTTTGCCAAATATGCATCTCAGAAGAATTCTGAGGGCACTCGACAGATCTTACTATTGGCTGAGGAATATCAAACATACGTCGCCCGCTGGCATCGACGACGTCACGCTGCCTCACTGTTGATTCAGTCCACTCTTCAATGCCGAACCGCGGGAGATCCACCGCGCCTGGCGTGGTCAACAAAAGCATACGCAGGTGAGGGGACGCAGTGAGCAATTCCCGGACAATATTCTCACTTTTTCCCCGGAGCTGGTGCGCCTTCGGCACGGTTAGGAGTGTCCACGGGACGGAGCAGAGACTTGCAGCAATGTCGGTCTGTTTGGCAAATTCGATTCCGAGGATGAATACGGTCCCCTCACGCCACATGGCCCCTCCGGATAATGCCTCCCCCTGCATTGCACGGAAGCAAAATCGATCCACCAGGACGGCAGGCAGATCTATCGACTTAAAGTGATACGCGGCTTGATGGGTTAATGCCTTTGGGCACAGCACCAGGATGCGGCTTATCCCATTGGCGGCGAGAAACCGCTTGATAAGGAACGCCATTGTCCACATCGAGCCAAGTCCGACATCCCAACGGGCGACATGGCAGGGGCTCGACCTTGCATCGAAGAATGTATCAAGCAGGGCTTGCTGGTGAGGCAGAAGCACCGTGGATATTCCGTTGTTTTGGCTCATGGCTGCCCTCCTGTTCTGTGACGCAATTCAGCCTGTCTCGCTCTCAACAGGAGCCAGTCCCGGTGATCTGTTATCGTCTCGTGGTCTTGCATGGTGAACTCTCGCTTAAAGTGAAAAAGATCGTTTCGGAGTTCGCAGAGTTGCTTTAGCTTGGCCGTGATTCTCATGCGATTGCTTCCGAGGATGGGTTCAAATTTCGACCAGTTCAGACCGTGCGAAATGATGGCTTTGTAGTTATCGAACGTCATCGCCTCCAATGTATTCGGGACTTTTTCCACGCCGTAAAGTTGAGCCAGTGCGCGCTGAGCGCACTCCGTCAGTTCCTCCTGATTCACCGCGAGTCGGATCAGTGCCCGAAGGGTCAATTCAATTTCCGAGATCATCACGAACGGACTGGCCACTTTGTAGAGATAGCGCAGGAAATCCATTGGGGTCAGTATACCATGTAGTTGTTCGGGGGACCCAATCAATACACCTCCGTCGTGGTCCATGGCGTCGAATACCTGCCGCATTTCATCGGTAACCCTCGCAAATTCGAAACGCTCCAGGCATTCTTCGACGGCAATATCACCGGGAGCACACTTCTCCTGAGACAATTCCTGCCAACTGGCATCCGCTGCTTTCTGCGCGAAGGAACGGAAGGAAAAGACGCCGAGAACCTCCCCTCCAATCACCACAGGTAACTGAGAATAACCCCGCTGCCGAAGAATCGCGATTGCCTCACGGGCAGGCATTTCAGGTGGGATCGTCAACAGCTTCTGATTCTCCGGTATGATCCGGTTGATGCGGTGGAACAGTTCAGTCACCAAATCGAGTTCTCGGGACAGATTCGCGTCGTCCAGAACTCGCAGGTTTGGCCGTGGAGAAGGCAAGGGAGTCATGGTGGTGAAATGGTTTGGTCCTTGCCTAGCTGGTCGCGCGCCGCTGAGAGGGAATCGGTTCCAGTCAGGCGGAGGATGGCCTTGAGGTAGGCGTCGGTTAGCGGGGTGTTGATGCCGGCGGCTTCTGCCTCCTGGAGGTAGGTGATGCCGTCTTTGCCTTTGTCGGCCTTGTTCACGCTGTCGATAGCGGCTTTGGCGAGGGCTTCGGCGGGGAGGGTTTGCTTGCCGGAGGCGTTGAAATCGGTGTAGAGCACTGTCTCTACCCACGGGCATTCAGTCCACTCGCGGACGAGGACGTGGTTGGGGCCGGTGCCGCTGGAGTAGGTCTCCCCGCTGTCTTCCTTGCGGCGCTCCCGGAGCCAGAGGAGGTCGCGGGCTTGGGTGACGGGCATTCCGTCGGGGAGGATGAGTAGCTCGGCTTCGACTTTCGATCCCTTGTCGTCCGGGACGAGGGTGGGGGCACCGCCGCGTGAACTGCTGAGGCGGCCGTATTCGACCGGGAATGGGGTCTCGGTCTTGATGCGGAAGGCGATGTGGTCGCCGATTTTGCCGGGGTCGCCGCGCAGGGAGCCGAAGGCGAGGATGGCGACCTTCCGCTTCGGGTGGCAGGCGCGTTGGTCGCCGGGGGGTGGGTCGAGGGGGCTGGTGAAGGGCTGTCCGGTTCGCAGGGCGTCGGTGAGGCGGTCGTAGAGGGCGAGGATTGTGTCTTTGGTGCGGTAGGTGCCGTGTGCGGCTTCGTCTTTGCGGCGGACGATGGGGAAGGTGTCGAGGATATAGGCGGCGTCTTCGCGGCTCAGGCCGTAGAGGTGGAGGAAGGCGGCGTCGAGTTCGCAACGGAGCTGGAGGCGGCGCGATTCGTCCCATACGAAGGGTGGGCCGAACCAGCCGCAGTCCCGCGCGAAGGGCTCCAGGTCCCACGCGGTGTAGGTCAGTTCAAGCACCCGCGGCAGCAGCCAGTCACGCAGCCTCGCGCCCGCTCCGCCCGCCCACGCGCACGGCTCGGCGTAGGCCGCGGGCGGGAGCGCTGCGATTTGTTTCAGCACTGCGTATGTCAGATGGCTTCCGTCGAGCTTGTTTCGCGTTACAAAGTCGCCGACAAAAGAATTGCGTTCCGCTACGAAACACAGAGCTCCCGAAGGGTTGCTGCCCGGAAGGGCAATCAGTGGAGCCGAATCGACAACTGCGACCTTCGGCAGCACGCAGAAAACTGACGTCCTGACTGCGTCGCGGTTCGTCATATTACGAAACGCAATGAACCAGAGTGCGTCGTTTGGTCGATTATCATCGACGTCGCCTTCTGCGACCCATTGTTTGCCGTATCCGAAGTCGAGGGGATCGGCGTAATCGGATCCATACCACCCCACATACTTGCGCGAAGGGCGTCCGGACATCTCTTTCCCGTAGAATGACGCCCATCGGTGTTCAAACTGTCCGATCATTTTGGCCTCGAAGAGCGGTAAATAAACCTTGGAGCCCACTGTGAATTTATTCCCTGATCGAACTGCGCCTTGAGACAACAGGGACGCCTCATCTCGGAAGAGGTGCGCGGATCCCTTAGCGTGAAACATCGTTGAGAACGTCAGTCCCCAAGCGTTTCCTTGTGGGCCTCCATCTCGCCAAATCACTGGCAGACGGTTGTAAAGAGACCGAACAATTTCAGCGTCGTGCGGATTCCGAAATACCGGGCATGTGCGGGTATTTGGATTGAACAGGGCGAGATCTTCCTCCGTGATTGGAACATATCGCGATCGGTTATTAATCTGATCGAATCGGCGAATGTTGAAACAAAACACCGGATATGCCTGTTCTTCTCCGGCCATTGTAACTGCCGCGAATGTTAGATTGTTATCGATATCTGGGAATAGAGTCTTCTCCTCGTTGTCGAACCCCACGAATGACGCCAATCTCTTGTGGCGCATGAGTTCCTCGAAGAAGAACCTGGTCGTTGTTCCGGTAATTAACGCAGTGGGTAAAATCAGCCCGACCCGACCGCTTCTGCTAATCGTCGAATAGCAGAGTTCTGCGAACACGGCATATGTATTGAGATCGCCCGTCCCGCACAGTGGGAATCTGCCCGAGCTGCGCACAATTGCGCCTTCACCGTCAGCCTGCCGCTTCGCATCTTGAAAATCTGCGAAGAGACTCGGATGAGAAATTTGGAGAGCATCAATTCGCTTTCGTCTCGCTTCAGCATTCTTTGCTTCAGCAATGCTCTTTTCCTTGCCCGAAAACCATTCCTTTTCCTGCAATTTCACGCGCTCCCACGGCGGGTTGCCGAGCATCACGTCGAAGCCGCCATTCCAGCCGCCGTGCTCGTTCCCGGGGCGTTCGCCTTTCCCCGGCACGGGGAAGACTTCGGGGAAGGCAAGGTGCCAATGGAAGAATTGGTAGAGGTTGCGCAGGCGCTCGATTTCCGCGCGCATCCACGGGGCGCAGTCGTGCGGGTTGCGCTCAATTTTGCGGAGCGCTTCGTTGGTGATGGGATACGGGAGGTCGCGCGTTTTTTTCCAGACGAAGGCGGCGCACCATGCGTCGGCGAGGAACCGGCTGCCTAGGTAGCCGGTGGAGCGGACGAGTTCGGAGTAGCGCTGCTCTTTGGCATTGAGCGCGGCGGCGGTGTCGTCGCTCATGGTGCGAAGGGCAAGCATTGCAGCGGGGAGTTCGTTGGCCGACCATGCGAGCTCTTCTCGATCAAACAGTTCCCCGTGGCCTTCGATCTTTCGCTCCAGCTTATTCTGTTTCTTTGCGTTCGCGCAAACCGCCTTGTCATCTCCTTCAATGGGCTTGAAGGCATCGTCGGGTAGACCGTCGCGGAGGACGCGCGGGGTGGCGCCGAGCAGGCTGTTACCGCATTGGATCTGGTGGTCGAGGAACGAGAGTGGCTTCCCGGGTTCGGTGGCTTCGAGCCAAAGGGTGACTTTACACAACTCGACGGCCATGGGGTTCAGGTCCACGCCATAGAGGCACTGGCCGATGACGTCGCGCAGGGCTGTCTGGTAAAGGAGCGGCGATGGTTCACTCTCTCCTTGAGCGAGCGCACGGGCCCGCGAGAGGTGGCGGGCTAGACGGTGCGCAGCACCTACGAGAAAGTGTCCGGAGCCGACGGAGGGATCGCAGACCTTAAGTGAAAGAATGGCCTCTGCAGCCTCGGCGGCGGACTTCCCTTTGATGCGGTCCTCGACCACGGGATCGAGAGCGGAATCGAGGAGACACTGCACAAGGCTGTCGGGAGTGTAGTAGCTGCCGGAGGTCTTGCGCTCGTTGCCGGCGAGTTCGACGAAGAAAAAGCGCGCTCCATCGCTGCTCATCTGCGGGGTGAGTTCGAGCAGGCCTTCATAGACACCACCGAACTCTTCGGAGCCGAGGTTCTTGTAATCCACCGGGCGGAGGACTTTCCCCTGTCTGGTGAAGGCGAGATGGCGGAGGGCTTCGAGGAAGTCGAAGTTGGTGAGTTCCGCGCCGGGAGTGGCGAGGCCAGGGCCATTGAGGTGCGCCGTCGACTCAGGATTCCACAACTGGCTGCCAAGGATGGGCAGGGCGAGGGCTTCGCGCATGGGAGCGAAGCGTTCGTCGCCGGAGAGGGCACCGACGGTGAGCTGAAACTGCTGCCAGAGGTCGCCGTGGCGGCTGCCTTTGATGCGGGAGGCAAGGTCGCGCAGACGCGCGGTGCTGTAGTGGGCAGCATACCGCTCGCGGGCGAGGCGGGCGGCTTCGGATTCGTCGATAGGGTGAATGAGGGGGTGGCCCTCAAGGGTGCGGTCTTCGGCGACGAAGAGGAAGATGAACCGGTAAACAATGCGGAGAAGCTGGCCGTGGAAGTCCTTAAGGGTGAGGGTGCCCGACCGCAGAGCTTCGCGGAGAGCGGTATTTTTCGGATGACCAACAAGTCCCTGCCCGAGGACTTGGAGGGCACGCTCAACGCCGCCGCTCAGGGCCGCCAGCGCCCGGGTGCCTTCCTCTTCGGCGACCTTCGTCCACTGTTCCAGCCAGCAGGATTCCGGGCGGTTGCCATCCCGGGGAGCGAAACGGGTGGCATGGGCGGTGAGCCAAAGGAGGACGAAGTCGGAATAGACCTCGCCGGAGAACATCGCCTCAAGATCGAACTCAAGATAGGACTGGCGGGAGAGGGCCTGATTGTCTCGCAGAAAGCGGAGCCGCGGGCCATTGGACAGGATGGCCCAGAGGTGGCCCGGGCTGCGGTTGAGGAATTCCTGAACAAGCCCGTGGGGATTCACCGCAGCGGCACCGCGGGCACCGGCAGTGCGGCGGTCCAGACTGAGAGCGCAGCCGATGAGGTGAATCGGGACAGGGCCGAAGAAGCGATTGATGGCGTAGGTGCGGCCTCCGATTTCCGGCCCGGCAGAGGTTTGGAGAAGACCGAAGCCCAGCTCGCGGAAGAGCGGGAGGTTCCATTTGTCGTTGGTGAGGCCGGTGGCGGATTCACCTTCCGGGAGCAGGGCCGCGGCAGCGCGGAATTCGCCCCAGTGCTTGCGGAGTCGGTTCCATGACTGGGTGATGACCTCATTGAGTCGCTCGCCCTTTGGGAGCCCGTAGTCTTCGGGGCGAGTGCCTTCGAGCTTCGCCTTCGGGTCGATGACGCGGCGGAGAAGGTCGGGAGGAAGGAGTCCGCCTTCGGAGCGGATGGTTTGGAATTCCTGGGGGCGTCGGGACATGTGAGAAGATCAGGAGGTGGCAGCTTCCTCCGCGCTGGTGAGGCGCATGAGGTTCTCAGCGCCCTGGGCGAGGCCGTAGGCCACGCTGAGGCGGTCGAAGTGTTCGGTGAGAGATGCGGGAAAACCCACGAGGTTCCTGGGGGGAGGCATGGATTCAAGGCGAAGGCCTTGACCATTAGCACGGCGTTGAGCTGGATCGGGATGCCATCGAGTGAAGCGGACGAGTTGATTCTCCAGGGGCCCTTTGAGGAGTTGCTCGCGGTAGAAATCGGCCCTGCCGCCGCCGCCCGTAAGAAAGAAGCGCAGATGGCGAGGCCACGGATCAAAGCCGGTGTTGTCGTGCGCTTTGCGCTGGAGCGCACGAAACCGGGTAAGACAAGGGAGGACGGTGCCGAGAACTTTATCTGCAAAATCCTCCGTGGCTTGATCGAAGGCCCGCTTTAGCGTTGGGGTGGGTAAACCGAGCGAGGGGTCAAGCATTTCACCTGTGGTATCAGGAATGGCGGTGCAGCCATCTTGAAAAGCTTCAAGGGATCGGGCGGTGCGGCTTCCACGGATTCCATTCAGGGCGTCTGCCCTAGCCTGATAGAGGCGCAGGACACCCAGTGGCTTTACGTCACAGAGGTGGAAAGAAACAACATCCTCGTCACCGGCGGGGTGGATGATCAGGGTGGAGACATCGAGAGTTCCGGCTCCAACGTCCACGAGCAGGAGATTGCCAAACTGACGATAGGGAGACCGGATGTATCCTGCGAGTTGAGCGGCGATCTCGGGGTAGAGGTGCACCCGGGACGCGGGAATAAAGGAATTGATGTTCAGGCCTACGGCGGCGGACTCCGTTGCGACTTCGGCCCCGGGCATAGACGGAATCATCTGCAGCGCCGCGTGGGCTACGGCGCGGTAGGCATCTGTAACGGGATCACCATCGCGCACGGACTTTTCAGGGAATCCAAGGTTGAGGCTCCAACTCCACTGGCCACGCTTGTATTCGGCTGGCGCGTGCTGCTCGAACCAGGACTTTGCATGCCGAATGACCGTCGCGAGGTAACGGGCCGCCAGGTCCCGGACGATGGGGGATGCTGGATCGTCCATGAGGCGCATCTTCAAATTGGCCTCGGTCCCCAGTTTGGTGGCATGAAGCCATGAACGCAGGTCTGAAAGGGGTTCCCCAAAAGGCACCGGAAAAGCCTGGTCCCTCCATCCTGGGTCACCAATAACGACTTTTGTGCAACTGGTGCCAAAGTCGATTCCGAGGATGAGGTCAATCTGCGGCCCTTTGCTGACCGCCGGTGCCGCCGGTCTCGGAGGGGTGAACTGCGACTCCGGCCGGGCGGTGCGGCGGAGGAATTCAGCCACCGCCCCCGTGGAAGTAGAAGCAGGAGTCTCGTTCGGGGGCCGACTGAAGACGGCGGGAGGCGGCGCTGGCTTTATGCGGCCAACAGGAACCTTGTTCGGGGGCGGACTGGAGACGGCGGGAGCCGGGCTTGGCTTTATGCCGCCAACAGGAGTCTTGTTCGGAGGCGGACTGGAGACGCGGGGAGCCGGGGCTGGCTTAATGCCGCCAAGAGGAGTCTCGTTCGGGGGCGGACTGGAGACGGCGGGAGCCGGGTGTGGCTTTATGCTGCCAACAAGAGTCTTGTTCGGGGGCGGACTGGAGACGGGGGGAGACGGCGCTGGCTTAATGCCGCCAAGAGGGGCAGCGGGCGGCAGTGCGGGGGGGGCTGCCGGACTCTTGCCGAACAGCTTTTTGAGGCGGTCCCAGATTGACGGTTTCTGTGACATTCAGCGAACGAGAATGAAACCCGCCGCGATGGTTGATGGACCGTCGCTGCGGGTGCGGTTTTGCATTATCTTGTGCCGTTGCTGAGCGCACTTCTGGCGGAGGGCTTCCAACTTTCCCTCGGTGGCAGCGACAAGATTCCTGCGGCCGGCGTTGATGTGTTTTAATTGCACCGCCCGAAGGAGTTCCTCGCGGCGGGCCATGAATCCGTCGACGCCGCGCAGCTGAATCTGCTGCCGGTCTTCATTTTCATCCTCGCAGCGGGTATAGAACCGATTGAAGGCGGAAGTGGCGGCATCTTCGAGGTCCTGGACGACTTGCGTCAGGATGGACAACAGCTCTTCCCCCGGCATGGGTGCCGCCGCGGCGGGATAACCGAGCGCGGCGGCGATTTCCACCAGCGCGGCTGCGTGCGCATCCTCCTCAAACGGCCGCATTGTTTCCAAATTGATGACCTCGTGGTGCAGCCGGTCGTAGCTGCGCATCCCCTCCACTGACCATCGCTGAGAAACAAACGCATAGAGACCGGATGGAATACCGGCGGGAGCAAGCTCCCGCGCGATCTCCGCAGCAACCGCCACTGGCTGCACAGCACGCCGCATCCGCAGATAATAACTGATGAACCGAATCAGCGGATGAGCCTGATGCACCAATTCCGTGTGAGGAGGTGGCTTGATAAAAATGCGGTGATCGAAAACTACACGCCGGCGGCCGGGGGTAGCGATCCGGCTCTGCGACCGAAGCCGGTGAAGCCCGAGGTAGGCATCAAATTCATGCAGGGCGAGCGTATCCAGTTCAAATTCGAACAGGCGGAGATGCGGGTCGAGTCCCTGGATCCGGGTGGCTGGAAAGCTATTTCGGAAGAACCCGAGAACATACGTCTCAAGGTCCTCGGCTTTGATCCACTCGCCCCGCTGATGGGCGGCGGCGATCTGATTGATCACAAAATCACCATAGGCTGCGAGGACGGACGCATTCTTCTCCAGTTCCTCCTCCAGTAGAAGATTGCCTTCGAGTGCGACCGCAGTCGAATCAATGCGTTTGCTTTGCTGCTGCGGGTCCAAGCGGTGGGAAAGCAGATCGCGCGTGAGTTCGTTGATGACGGGACCTATGACGGCTTCAAGGTCCCCCAGCGTGCGCCGAAAGAGGTCGAGACGCGAGTAGAGCCTGTCATAAATCCGCTCGTCCACCGTGCCGGCGCAGATCATGTTGATCACAACGATGCGGTCCGCCTTCTGGCCAATCCGGTGAATCCGCCCAATCCGCTGCTCCACCACCATGGGATTCCACGGGAGGTCGTAGTTCACGAGCACGCTGGCGAACTGGAGGTCTAATCCCTCACCTCCAACTTCAGAGGAAAGAAGAATGCGAGCAGACTCCGGTTTCGCGAATTCGTCCACGATGGCCTGCGTGTCGCCGGCTTCATCACCCGTGAGCATGAGTGAGGCAATACCCTCCTCCCGGAGGCGCTCCGCCAGGTAGTAGAGCGTAGGCTTGAAGTAGGCGAACAGGACAACTTTATGATTCGGGTGATCTGCCCAGTATTGCACGATGGCATTCCGGAAACAGGTGTACTTGGAATCGTGGTCTCTCAGCCAACGGGCACTGTGCCGCCCGGCCAGCCATTCCTGAAGCGACTGGATGAGCGGCCCAGCGGGAGTGGTATTGCTATTCCACGAGTCCGGAGAGAGATCGTCATCCCGGTTGGCGGCTTCAACAGCTTGAAGACGCCGGCAGGCGGCGGCCATGGAACTGGCAACCTGTCGCTGAGGCATTACGGTGAGGAACCCGGCAGAGAGACCGCGCTCGTCAGTATACCGATGAACCAGCTTCGTGACGTCGTCATAGAATGCCTGTTCCTCCGGTCTTAAATTAACACTCACGGTGTTCACTTCACGAACAACCGGATGCTGCTCCACGTCCCGCTTTCGCGACCTTGTGACAATGTATGAAAGCAGGTTGGCACGTTCACTTTGATGCGCGAGTTCCGCCCGGATCTTGGGATCAGAGAGGTTCTCCTCGCCGGCGACACGGGTGCGGAGCGCAGCAAGGGTGTTGTTGCCCGTCAGGAGAGGCGACCGCTGTGCAGTATCAATACCAGCCAGCAGTTCAGCCTTTGTAGACCGTCCGGAGAGAATGACGCGACGCAGATTCACTAACGGCTCATTCGCCTGGAGAATTGCTTCAAAATTGTGACGGTCTCCAAACGTATCCGGGTCGAGTCTGCGCAGGAGAGTATGCAGGTTGGCGGAACGGGTATGCAGTGGGGTCGCTGACAGGTAGACCTTGTGTTTCGCCACCGGGGCGAGCAGACCGCCAAGCTTTGAGATTTGACTGTTATCATTCCGCATGATCGCCGCCTCATCCATGATGAGGAGATCAAGGAACGGTTCGTCCGCATCAGCCCATGCATCCAGCCTGCGTGCCAGTTCAGCAGCCGGCCCGGGAGTGGATTCATCCAAATCGGACGGAGGTCGCAGGCCGTGGTAACTGGCCACCAGGGCAAATCCAGGCCCTTCATGCCTCTCGGCCTCTGCGAGCTTTTCCAGAACCATGGAAGCGTTGGCGTGCACGGAATCGACACCAAAGCGGTTTTTAAGTTCCACACGCCATTTGGTAACCAAATGCGGAGGACAGACCACAAGCAGTGTCTGCGCTGCCTCCCGTGCCCGCAACTCAGTCCAAATGAGGCCCGCCTCAATCGTTTTGCCGAGGCCAACCTCATCCGCGATAAGCAGGCTGTTGGTGGGGGATTCCAGCAGCCGCAGTACTGGTTTGAACTGATAAGCAAGAAAGTTGGTCTTGGAGGCATCCATGGAATAGATGATCTCCGTGAGGCGGCCGTTGAGCTTCTCGTGAAGCAGATTACGCCGCAAGCCTTCCGGCGGCTGAAAGCGTCCCGCGGCAACTTCCTCGATGACATCCCAGTGGCTGGGGAGCGGTTCCAGATTCTCTACCGGAGTATTGTTTCGAACACCTCCATCAAAGTCCACTTTGACAAAACACCGCCCGTCATTCGTTCGGGGCGCACTAGCAATGGTCCCCTGACGCTCAGGCGCGCCGATCACCCTCACCCGCATTCCAATCTTTACAGATTCCGGATTCATGACGGCTATGCGGGAACTGGGAGCAACACATAAGCTCCAAGGATATCCACGGGCAGCACGGGCTGGATGGTGACCCTGCCTCTGGTGCGCGATGCTTCCCGAACGCGCTCATGCGCAGCGAGTTGAACTGCGGCGCGTTCCTGAGCCATCGGCTCCATTGAGGATTGCAACCTCGGCAGCGAGGGCAGCAGCAGGCCCAGCTGCTGCTCAATGGCAGTGGAGATCAGATTCCGCTCCGGTCGGGCAGCGAGGAGACGCTCGCTTTCAGCCGGTGGCAGCCATAGGGGGGAGTCTGCCGGACCGGTGCAGGCTACAGGGACGATCTCCTCGCAAAGCAGCGTCTCGGCATCCGCGCCGCCAATGTGAAGATGATACCGGAAGCGTGCTATCAGCAGGTTGGTGCGGAGGCTCACCGCGGAGGTGGAGATGACCCCGCTACGGGAAGCAACAGGACGGGTGTCCCGGGCCACCGGATCCAACGCCTGGTCCAGAGTCCATGAGGCCAGGCCTTCAATTACAGGGCTTGTGCGCCCAAGATAGATCTCTCCTTCCTGAAGCGGAAGATCGAAACGCCCGGTAAATGGATCATCCTGTCCAATCGCCTGCCTGAGCGCCCGCGGGGATTCCGCGCTGATGTGAACCGACACAGCCTTGCCTTTAACCTGAACGGGAACGCTGGCCGATTGCAGTACTTCATGGAAAAACCGGGTCACCTCTTCACTGCGCCCAATGGCGTTTCGAACATTCTGCAGTTCGGCCATTACGGATTCCGGGCTGAGTGTATGCTGAGCAAAACGGGAACGGCTGGCTTTCTCGCGGTCGCGGGCATTGTCCCACTGGTCGTGAAGGGCCTTCTTTCTCGGAGCCAAACCATCGATGAAGTCCAGCAGCATTTGCTGGGGATGATCACCGGTCTTCTCCCGGAATAGCGCGGCCTCGAAGAGCGCCTCCGCAATCTGCTCACTCGAACCCGGGACGGAAACAGTAACCCCAAGGTCTCCTTTGATCTTTTTGTGCTTCCGGATGAGCACGTCGAGAATGACCCCGTCGATGGGATTGTCCGTGCCGTAGTAGGTGAGGACCCGAACTTCAGCCTTCTCCTGTCCGAAGCGGTCCACCCGGCCCTCGCGCTGCTCATGACGCGTGGGATTCCACGCGAGATCGTAGTGCACGACCGCATTGAAGTGCTGTTGGAGATTAATGCCCTCCGACAGGCAGTCCGTGCAGACAAGAACGTAGCTGCCGCCATCGGCTACCAATGCCGAAATGCGACTCTCGCGTTCGGCGGCAGGCAGCAGCCCGGTGACCGATTCCACGCGGACTTTGGGTGGCAGTTGTTCCCGCAACTGGCGGGCGACATATTCCGCGGTGTCCACAAATCGGCAAAAGACTACGGGCTGAAAGTCATCTTTGATGAGTTTCTTGATCTCCACGAGCGCACCTGCGAGTTTGTGGTCAGCCGCAGGGGAAACAGCCTCGGCGCGACGGGCAAATTCCAGCAATTTCCGTCGGGTGCCGTCTGCGCTGTCACCATTATCAGAGCCGGGGCTGAAATCGAGGGAGACTGTATCCTCGTCATCCCCCTGATCCAGCACGGTGCGGCGACCCACTTCATCCACGTCTTCCGCCTCGACCTGATCCACTGCGGCACGGCTGCGCAGCGTGGCTGCGGCAGCGGCAGGACTGGACGAGACGCAGCGGAGGAGCGCCAGCGCCGACCAGTAGCGAACACGGCGGCGGCGTGCGCCGTCCTCGCCGGCTACGTAGTCTCTGGCAAATTCCAGTATTTCATCAAAGAGAGCCCGGTAGTCCTTGCTGAAAGTGTAAGTGGATTCCTTATCAAGCCGCTCCGGAAAAGCTGTATCGGTATCAAGGTAGTGGCGGATGTCGGCCCGGCGGCGCTGCACAAGGTGCCGGGCGAGTTTCCTGCGAATGCCCTCCCGCTCGTTTTTGTCAATATCCGGGGGCAAGTCTGCGAACTCAGCGTCGAGAAGACTGAGCAGGGACCGGAAGGCATCTTCGTTGCCGCTATGAGGGGTCGCGGTGATCAGAAGAATGTGCCGGGAGGGATCGGCTGCAATTTTATGGAGAAGTTCAAAACGCTGCTGTCGCCCCCGCCCAGCCCCGCCCGCCAGCGTGCAGCCGTGGGCTTCGTCCACGATGACAAACTCCGGGCATTTCAGAATGAAATCCTCGGCGCGGCGGGAAGACTTAATGAAATCGGTCGAGACAATCGTGACGCGGTGACGATCGAAAACAGAAACCCCCAGCGGCAGGTCGCGCTCAAGCCGCTGGATAGTGCTGCTGAGCACCAATTCCGCCTCAATGTGAAATTTCTGGAGCAATTCCCTTTGCCATTGTTCTGCAAGGTGAGGAGGGCACAGCACTGCCATCCGGCGGATTTCCCCACGATCGAGCAGTTCCCTGGCAATTACAGCGGCTTCAATGGTCTTTCCGATCCCCACGTCGTCAGCGATAAGCAGCCGCACCGGATCAAGTTTGAGAGCCATCATCAGGGGCACAAGCTGATAGGGGCGGGGCTCAGCGGCGATGCGTCCGAAGCAGCGAAACGGACCCGATGCGGCGCGGGTGGAAAGGCGGGCCGCCTCCCGCAGGAGTGTGCCCGAGGAGAAGTCGCCAAGATCGTCTTTTGTCGGCAGGGCAAAGGTCGTGGAGGTGACCGACTCCACGGCAGGAAGGATACCGGTGACTTCCTCATCCAACCCTCCGACCGGTCTGGCCATCAGCACATCGGGAGTGGAATCAGGGAGCACAACCCACTCGCGTCCACGGGCATGAATCAGGGTGCCTGGTTTTGACAATATGGGAGTGGTCATGCTTTCGGGGTGCCGAAAATATCCGGGTGGTGCTTGAATATGGTCAACCAGTCTGCCTTGTGGTGAAAGCGAACGACGATGTAGCCTGCCTCCATTAGGCTCTGGGTGATCCCATCGTCGGTTTTGATCTGGTCGGCTTCGTCATGCGGTGGGCCATCTATGTAGATCGCCGCATGATATTCCGGATAATAGAAATCCGGACGTGTGGAACACGATTCGATCAGGAACTGAGCCTCTCCTGGTGGCCGCAGCATGAGGTCATCCACCATGTCGAGCCACCTCTTCTCAAGCATGCTGTCGCAGCGTTTGCGCAGTGCCAGCATTCGCTCTGCTCGCGATCCGGTGCCGCCAGACGGTCTGCATTCGGCGCGGGACAGTCCAGCGAGCACATCGCGAATCAACCGCGGGTCGAGGTATTTGTGGTCGGCCTGATTACCGTAGTCGAGCAGGCATTCGTAGCAGGCCTTCCCGCAACTTTGAGCAGCTTTGTCATCAAGGGTCACGGGGTCGAAGTGACAGATTTCCAGCGCCACCGCCGCGAAAGCCGGCAACACGGCCGGGTCCTCTGCTATTTGCCGCAATACACCCGCGCCACCCTCTGAGGCCTCATAAAAAAGGACCTCCTTGCGGTCCCCCGGGGTCGGCATCGGTTCACAGGAAAGCTCGCGGGGTTCGAGTTGGAAGTGTTTCTGGATGGCTTCCTTGAAAGCGGCCTGAAGGCCGGCCATAACCGGAGTATGCGGCGCAGCCTCAAAGCGCATCACCAATGAGTTCTTTGTGTCCTTCACATAAGGAACGACCCGTTGAATCCGGCCAGCGACTGTGGCGTCATCCTGATCACTTTCATCGGCCTGATTCCGGGACCAGTAACCCCGCTCCAAATCAAGATTGAAACCGGCAGCTTGGGTTCCCTTCTGGTTTGCCCAGCCGAGATTGATGCGGTAAAGATCCGTGGCGTCTCCGTAGCTCAGCTTCATGCTGAGGATGCCGTCCACGTAAACTTCAGCGTCTTTCCGATCGAGCTTGGCTCCCACCTCCGGGAAACGGTAGGAAGTTACCAGTTTATAGCCGAACCGCTGCCTCTCCTCTTCATCGCAGGTAATGCGCTGTGCCAGTTTCAGACTGACGTTTTGAAGGTGGACTAGATTCTCGATTTTCGCCGGCCCATCCAGCGCCTCGCCGCAGCGGTCACAGAGCTCCGAGAGATTGCTGCCCTGTTCGAGGTGGGCATAGCCACACTTCGGGCAGCGCTTCATGGTGGAGGTCGTAAGCTCGTGGGTGGCTTCGATCTCATCAGATCCGAAATCAAGGTTTACCTTATAGACCCGAAACCGCGCCCCCTCATGATAAATCAGGGCACGTGGCCCGAACTCCGAAATGGCGAGGAACCTCGGGCGGGAGATATACTCATCGCGGCCGCGCCGCTGACGCCTTCCGGGAATAAAGGCCGAGAGAGGCAGGCGCGGGAAGTTGTAGCCAGGAAGGAATCCCTCGGAAGCAAAGTAGCGGTAGGAATAGAAGTCCCCTTCATAGATACCAGCCGCCTCTGTCAGCAGGCGGATTTGACTCTCGGCCTGCGCACGCAACCGCCGGGAATGGTTGCGCTCGACCTCGGGCCGCGAATGATCGCCAATGATCCTGTGATGAAGTTCCCGCTGGCGCACCGCTGAGCGGTAGAGAGAACGCCAGCGGTCGCAGGCAAGGTCAAAGGCGCGCTCAATCTGGTCCAGAACCTCTTTCGCCCAATCAGGATGAAACCATGAAGAAGTGTCGAGAACCGCTCGAATACTCGCAATAAGCTGATTGGCCTTGGAAAGGGCTGCAGCCCGGTGAACGGGATTCTTCAAGTCCGCTACCAGCGACTCGTTCACGGTCAACGGAAGCTTGCCGTCCCTGACTGCCAGATCTACCACAGCCGTGAGGGTCTTCCCGAGGTCGGGCTTCACCACCTCCATCCAAAGTGCGTAGATATGAGAGCGCACAAGGTCACGGTTTCGGAGGTCAATGCGCGGAGGGGACACCGAACCCGCGACCATTTTATTGGGTTCCCGGAAGTAAAACTGGTCGTGGGGGCTTCGTCCGGCACAGTAGGTGTAGACCAGCGCGGGCTGACCACCGCGGCCTGCACGGCCGCTTCTCTGGGCATAATTCGCCGGCGTGGGCGGAACATTCCGGAGATTCACCAGATTCAGTTGGGCAATATCGACTCCCAATTCCATCGTTGGCGAGCAGAAAAGCAGAGGCAGTTCACC
>QQNF01000035.1 GCA_003402705.1 Verrucomicrobiota bacterium
ATCAGCGCCGCATACGCCTGCCACACTTTCTCATACCAGCCCGTCGCCCGCAGCCGCTCCATGTAAATCGCATCGCACTCCCGGATAATCCTCAGCTTCTCCTCCGTCACCTCCCCCGGACACCGCACCGCCAGCCCAGGCCCCGGAAACGGATGCCGCCACAGAATGTCATGATCAATCCCCAGCACCGCCCCCAGCGCCCGCACCTCGTCCTTGAACAAATCCGCTAGCGGCTCCAGCACCCGACCCTCCTTCTGCAGATCAAGAATCCGGTCCACCCGGTTGTGATGCGTCTTGATCTTGCTCGCAATGCTCCCGCTGCTCGCACTCTCAATCACGTCAGGATACAGCGTCCCCTGCGCAAACAACTCCACTTCCTCACCAATCGCATCCCAGAACACATCAAGGAACAGGTTCCCGATGATCTTCCGCTTCTTCTCAGGATCCGTCTCACCAGCCAGCGCCCCCAGAAAACGATCCGCACAATACACCGTCTCAATCGGAACCCCCAATCGCGCAAAATTCGCCTGCACCTCCACCGCCTCGTCCTTCCGCAGCAGCCCGTGATCCACAAACACCGCCCGCAGCGGCACCTTCGCCTCGTGCAGCAGCACCGCTAACACCGTGCTGTCCACCCCGCCACTCACCCCGCACACCACTTTCCGGTTCCCCACCTGCTTCCGGATCTCCCCGATCAGGTGATCCTTGAACGACGCCATCTCAAACCGCGGCGGATCGTCCGCCAGCGCAATAAAATTCGCCAGCATCTGCGATCCTTCATGGCTGTGACTCACCTCCGGATGAAACTGAATCCCGAATACCCGCGGCCCGAACTGCAATGCCACCGGCACCCCATCCGCATTCCGCGCAATCACCTTTGTCTCCTCCGCCAGCGCCGTGCACGTGTCACTGTGACTCATCCACACCTGACTCGCACTCACCCCCTCAAACAACGCACTCCCGCCCTCCGGCGTCATCAGCGCCGGCCCGTACTCCCGCTTCGTCCCCGGACTCACCTGCCCGCCATGCTTCAGATTCAGCAGTTGCATCCCGTAACACACCCCGAGCACCGGCACCCCTAACGAATTCAGCCACGCCCAGTCAATATCCGGCGCGCCTTCCTCCCGCGTCGACCGCGGCCCGCCTGACAAGATCACCGCCGCCGGATGCCCGGTCTCCTTCAATTCCTCAGGCTGAAACAAACGGGAGTAATACCCCAGCTCGCGAATCCGCCTCACAATCAGCTGTGTGTACTGCGAACCGAAATCTATGATGGCAATCTGTCTGGAAAGCATAACGGGAAAAAAGAAAAACCGGCCCCCGTCACCCGAGAGCCGGCCGGGATCACCCCGGTTGTTAAAGTGTCTGATAATTCACGGGTTCCTCCGTGACAACCACATCGTGCGCATGGCTTTCCCTCAACCCGCCAGCCGTAATCCGCACAAACCCAGCCCGCGTCCGCAAGTCCTCCAGCGTCCGCGCCCCAAGATACCCCATCCCGCTCCGCAACCCGCCCGTCAGCTGAAACACCACATCCCGCAGATGCCCTTTATACGGGACCCGCGCCTCCACCCCCTCCGCCACCAGCTTGCCACTCGCATTCTGCCCGTACCGATCACTGCTCCCCTGCCGCATCGCCCGCAGGCTCCCCATCCCCCGGTACTCTTTGAACGTCCGCCCCTGGTAATTCACCATGTTCCCCGGACTCTCACTCGTCCCCGCCAGAATACTCCCCAGCATCACACAATCCGCCCCCGCCGCCAGCGCCTTCACCACATCCCCGCTGTACCGGATCCCCCCGTCCGCAATCACCGCCACGCCGCGCTCCCGCGCATGCGACGCCACTTGCTGAATCGCCGTAAACTGCGGCACGCCCACCCCGCTGATCACCCGCGTCGTACAGATACTCCCCGGCCCCACTCCCACCTTCAACGCACTCGCCCCCGCATCGATCAAATCCTTCGCCCCCTGCGCCGTCACCACATTCCCAGCCACCACCGGCACCTGCGGAAACTTCGACCGCAGCATCGCAATCACCGCCATCACCCGCGACGTATGCCCAGTCGCCGCATCAATGAAAATCGCGTCCGCGCCCGATTCCACCAGCGCCGCCGCCCGCTCCGCACAATCCTCGCCCACCCCCACCGCCCCGCCGCACCGCAACCGACCCCGCGCATCCTTCGCCGCATTCGTGAACATCGCCCGCTTCTTGATGTCCTGCGTCGTGATCATTCCCGTCAGCTTGCCCGCCGCATTCACCAGCGGCAGCTTCTCAATCCGGTGCCGGTAAAGTATCGCCCGCGCTTCCTCCAATGACGTCGTCTCCGGCGCCGTGATCAATCGCTCCCGCGGCGTCATCACGTCCGCCACCGTCCCATCCGGATTCTCAATGTGCCAAACGTCCCGCGACGTCACCATTCCCGCCAGACTCCCGTCCTCGCCCACCACCGGAAATCCCGCCACCCCGCGCTCATCCATGATCCTCAGCAACTCCCGCAACGCCACGTCCGGCCGCACCGTGAACGGATTCTCAATCACCGTGTTCTCCGACCGCTTCACCCGCGCCACATGCTCGGCCTGCTTCGCAATCGACAGATTCCGGTGCACCACCCCAAGCCCGCCCTCCCGCGCCAGCGCAATCGCCAGCTCCGCCTCCGTCACCGTATCCATCGCCGACGAAATCACCGGTATGTTCAACCGCAACCCGCTCGCCAGCGTCGTCCCGATGTCCGTCTCGCTCGGCAGCACCTCGCTGAGTTGCGGCACCAGCAGCACGTCATCAAAACTCAGGCCGAGAGGTATCGCGTCATTCATTGCTTGAAATCCAGCAGCGGGATGAACTGCCTTATACCCAAACGGGCTTACTCGCGCCACGCCAGCAGTGTCAAACGCGGACTGTCTCCCATTGCCCCTCCGAACCGCCATTGCACCCGCTCGCTTCCTCCCCTTCCCTCCCCATTTCGTGTCCTCTTCTTCCCTTCCCTCTCCCACTCCCCGGCTCAAACTCAGGCTCACCCCAGCCGGTGAACGCGCCGTCCGCTCCGGCCACCCATGGATCTTCGCCGAAAGCATCCGCGAACAAAACCGCGACGGCCAATCAGGCGAACTCGCCGTCATCTACACGCGCGAATCCAACCGCTACCTCGGCACCGGCTTCTACGACGCCAATTCCCCCATGCGCGTCCGCATGCTCGCCTCCACCCAGCAAACCACCATCAACACCGATTGGTGGCAGGCCCGCCTCAACACCGCCGTCGCCGCCCGCGCCTCCCTCGTCTCCCCAGCCACCACCGGCATCCGCCTCATCAACGGCGAAAGCGACGGCTTCCCAGCCCTCGTCCTCGACCGCTATCACAACACACTCGTCCTCAAACTCTACTCCGAGGTCTGGCTCCCCCACCTCGACATGATCCAGGCCCTCATCGTCGACTCCCTCAACCCTGACGCCCTCGTCCTCCGCCTCAGCCGCAACGCCGCCCCAGCCTTCGCCGCCGCTGACATCACCGAAGGCATCCGCCACGGTCAATGCCCAGACGTCGTCGTCTTCCTCGAAGACAATCTCCGCCTCGAAGCCGAGGTCCTCAAAGGCCAGAAAACCGGCTTCTACCTCGACCAGCGCGAAAACCGCCGCCGCTTCGCTGGCTTCACCACCGGCGCTGACGTCCTCAACGCCTTCAGCTTCTCCGGCGGCTTCTCCCTCCAGGCCGCCCGCGGCGGCGCACGCTCCGTCACCGACATCGACATCAGCCGCCACGCCCTCGCCGCCGGCGACCGCAACTTCGCTCTCAATCAGGACAACCGCACCGTCGCAAATACCCAGCGCCACTCCATCCAGGCCGACGCCTTCCAGTGGCTCGCCAACCCCCAGCACTCGTTCGACGCCGCCGTCATCGACCCCCCATCCCTCGCCCGCCGCGAATCCGACCGCGCCAGCGCCATCGCCGCCTATCACAAACTCGCCATCACCGCCTCCCGCCACGTCCGCGGCGGCGGTCTCCTCCTCTGCTCGTCCTGCTCCGCTCACGTCTCCGCAGACGAATTCTTCAACGCCGTCCGCCGCGCCCTCCCCGACGCCCGCGAACTCTGGACTTCCACCCACGCCCCAGACCACCCCGCCGCCTTCCCCGAAGCCGCCTACCTCAAAGCCATCGCCCTCCGCCTCGCCTCGGTCGGCCGCTTCCGTAATCGCTGACTCCACTCCTCCGCTTCCCCCGGAATCCCGTGGACAACCCCCGCGCCCTGCGCAAACGACCTCCACGTGAAGCTCTCTCCTCCACCCCCCGGCGTCATCCGCCTCCTCTTCCTCGGCGATATCTTCGGCGATCCAGGCCGCCGCGCCGTCATCGATCTCATCCCGAAACTCAAGGAATCCGCCGCCATCGACTTCGTCATCGTCAATGCCGAAAACTCCGCCGGCGGCCGCGGCGTCACCCCGAAAATCGCCATCGCCCTCATGCGCGCAGGCGCAGCCGTCATCACCAGCGGCGACCACATCTGGGACCAATCCGAAATCATCGACTACATGGCCGGTGAACCCCGCATGCTCCGCCCGCTCAACTACCCGCCCGGCACCCCTGGCCAGGGCAGCGTCATCCTCGAAACCGCCAAAGGCAAGGTCGCCGTCATGAACGCCCAGGGCCGCACCTTCACCAACCCGCCCCTCGAAAATCCCTTCCTCGCCACCGCCGCCGAAGCCGCCCGTCTCCGCGAGGAAACCCCTGTCATCTTCCTCGACTTCCACGCCGAAGCCACTAGCGAAAAAATCGCCATGGGCTGGCACCTCGATGGCGTCGTCTCCGCCGTCGTCGGCACCCACACCCACGTCCAGACCGCCGACGAACGCATCCTCCCCAACGGCACCGCTCACCTCACCGACGCAGGCATGTGCGGCCCAGAAGACAGTGTCATCGGCTCCCGCGTCGAACCCGTCCTCCAACGCTTCCGCACCAGCATGCCCGCCCGATTCTTCGTCGCCCAGGGCCCCGTCCGCGTCTCCGGCGCCTGCATCGACGTCGATACCACCACCGGCCGCGCCCTCAGCATCATCCGCGTCTCCGAACGCTGGTCCGAACCCTGACTCCCCACCCGCCAACGTAGCAAGGCCGTCCCGGCCTTGTCTCCGATCTGGCAATCCGCCCGCCCCATCGGCTTGCACTCCTCCCCAGCGGCATCCATGAACCCCATCATGGCTTCCACCGCTCCCGCCCTCCCCGAACTGCTCGCCCCAGCCGGCAACTTCGAATGCGTCCGGGCCGCCGTCGCCAACGGCGCCGACGCCGTCTACTTCGGCCTCCCCCGCTTCAACGCCCGTCTCCGCGCCGACAACTTCACCGAAGCCGACCTCCCCTCAGTCATGCAGTTCCTCCACGACCGCGGGGTCCGCGGCTTCGTGACCATGAACACGCTCATCTTCACCAGCGAACTCCCCGCCGCCGCCGACCAACTCCGTCTCCTCGAAGCCTCCGGCGTCGACGCCATCATCGTCCAGGACATCGGCCTCGCCCTCCTCGCCCGCGCCGTCGCCCCTAACCTCGAACTCCACGCGAGCACCCAGATGACCATCACGTCTCCGGAAAGTCTCGCCCTCATGAACCGTCTCGGGCTCGACCGCGCCGTCCTCGCCCGCGAACTCTCCCTCCGCGAACTCGAACGCTTCAAGGACTCCGGCGTCCCCCTCGAGGTCTTCGTCCACGGAGCCCTCTGCGTCGCCTACTCCGGCCAGTGCCTCACTAGCGAAAGCCTCGGCCACCGCAGCGCCAATCGCGGCGAATGCGCCCAGGCCTGCCGCATGCCCTATCAACTCGTCGTCGACGGCCAGACCCGCGACACCGGCGGTCGTTCCTATCTCCTCTCCCCTCAGGACCTCGCCGCCGTCGACGAAATCCCTAACCTCGTCCAACTCGGCATCCGCAGCTTCAAAATCGAAGGCCGCCTCAAATCCCCCGAATACGTCGCCGGCGTCACCCGCGTCTACCGCAAGGCCATCGACGCCGCCATCGATGGCCGCGACCACTCAGAAACCATCACCCGCAGCGATTGGTACGATCTCCAGATGACCTTCAGCCGAGGGCTCTTCAGCGGCTGGATGCACGGGGTCGATCACCAGCGGCTCGTCGACGGTCGCTACGCCAAAAAACGAGGCCCCATCGTCGGCCACGTCTCCGCCTCAGGCTCAGACTGGGTCGAACTCGACCGCGTCGGAGCCGCCCTCAAACCCGGCGACGGGGTCGTCTTCGACACCGGCGGCGACACCAATCGCGAACAAGGCGGCTTCGTCTTCTCCGTCGACCACCGCCGTCTCTCCTTCCAGCGCGGCAAAATCAACTTCTCCCTCGTCCCTCCCGGCTCCCGGGTCTGGAAAACCAGCGACCCAGCCATGGAACGGCGGCTCCGCTCGTCATGGCAGGGCGATATCAAACCCCAGCGCACCATCCCCCTCTCGCTCGTGGTCTCCGGCCAACCCGGCGAACCACTCGTCGTCTCGGTCGCCAATTCCCCCATCCACGCCACCTCCGCCATCCCGCTCCAGCCCGCCGAAAAACGCCCGCTCTCCCCAGCCACCCTCACAGAACAATTCGGCCGTCTCGGCGGCACGCGCTGGCACCTAGCCGACCTCGTCTCCCACCTCCCGGACGGCGTCATGCTCCCCGTCAGCGAACTCAATCGGCTCCGCCGCGCCCTCGTCGCCTCCCTCGAAACCGCCACACCCTCTAACCCAATCTCCGCCGCCCCCGCCACCCCGCGACCGTCCCTCACCGATCTCCTCCTCCCCATCACCACCGCCCGCACCGCCGACCCGGCCCTAACACCCGATCTCCGCGTCCTCTGCCGCAACCGCGCCCAGCTCGTCGCCGCCGCCAACGCCGGCATCTCCACCGCCTACCTCGACCTCGAAGACATCCGCGGCTACGCCGACGCCGTCGCATGGGCCCGCTCGGAATCCAATCTCCGGCTCTTCCTCGCCACCCCGCGCATCCAGAAAGCCGGCGAACAGGGATTCTTCAAACTCATCGAACGCGCCAACCCTCACGGCATCCTCGCCCGCAACCCAGGCGCAGTCGACCACTTCTCCTCCGCAGGCTTCGAAACCGTCGGCGACTTCTCCCTCAATGTCGCCAACCCCCTCACCGCCCAGTGGTACCACCAACTCGGCCTCAACCGCCTCACCATCTCCTGCGACCTCAGCGCCCCCCAGGTCACCGATCTCCTCCTCGCCGCTCCTCCCTCATGGTTTGAACTCATCCTCCACCAGCACATGCCCATGTTCCATATGGAGCACTGTGTCTTCGCCGCCTTCATGTCCTCAGGCTCCTCCTTCCTCGACTGCGGCCGCCCCTGCGATCACCATAAGGTCTCCCTCCGCGACCGCGTCGGCATGGAACACCCGCTCAAAGCCGACGCCGGCTGCCGCAACACGCTCTTCAACGCCGTCGCCCAAACCGGTGCCCGCCATTTCTCCGATCTCCGCGCCGCAGGCCTCGCCAACTTCCGCATCGATCTCCTCGACGAATCCCCCGACGAATCCCTCCACATCCTCAACGCCTACTCCCATCTCCTCTCGGGCCTCGCCGACGGCTCATCCCTCTGGCGCGACCTCAAAGCCCTCTCCCAACTCGGCGTCACCTCAGGCACGCTCCGCGATTCCCCCGAATCCTGAATCCCGTCCTCTCCAGGGAAAAATCATCCGTCGCCGCATTCACGTGTAACTCCACGCCCTCTCCCGTCGCCATGTACCATGGAGGGCCGAAAGGCCTCGCGCCAACCTCACCTCCCCTTAATAACAAAGAATCAACACCCATGAAAACACTCGTTCTCTCCCTCCTCCTCACCCCAGTCCTCGCCTTCGCCCAGGACGCCGCCAAACCAGGTAAGCCAGCCAAACCCGGCAAACCAGGCGGCAAACGCCCCGACCCGGAAGCCCAATACAAGAAGCTCGACACCAACACCGACAGCGCCGTCTCCCTCGACGAATTCAAGGCCGGCCCCATGGGCAAAAAAGACCCAGCCAAAGCCGAAGAACTCTTCAAAAAACTCGACAAGGACTCCGACGGCAAACTCACCCTCGAAGAATTCAAAACCCGCGGCCCTCGCAAAGGCGGTGACAAAAAACCCGGCGGCCCCAAAGCCGACGCCCCAGCCGCACCAGCTGCCCCGGCCCCAGCCGCCCCAGCCGACGCAGAAAAGAAGTAACTGACACGGAGGCGCTCCGCCGCCTCCCTCCCACGGTCAGCGCCCCAAAAGCCTGACCAACCCTCCAACGCCGTTCCCCGCTCCCCCGGGGAACGGCGTTCTGCTGCTTATCAAATTCAATTCATCCTCACAGAGGCCATAGCTTTCCAGCTATGACCCCCATGATGCGGGAAATCCCCGCCACTACCGGATTCCAACCGTGACAAGGCCCGTCCCGCCCTCGTCCCCCCTCACGCTCCCACCCCTTCCGGCCCAACGGGCCCCAAGAATCAAGCCCAGGGACGAAGCAAAGCGAAGGCCCTGGGTATGACGCGATTGTAAATCCATGCGCTCCAACGGGGCGCGAGAACGCCAAGCAAAGCGCAGGCCTACCCTGGGTCCACCCAAAAAAATCACCAACCCCAATCGGAATTGCGTCCCCGATACCGTCCCCACCAGCTACCTCCGTAACAAGACCGTCCCGGCCTTGCCTCCACCTTAGCCAGCCTCCCCCCAATCCCAACGGGATTGCGTCCCAAAGCCCAGGGTTGGCCTGCACCACGCAGGCCTACCCTGGGTCCACTCCCCAACAAATCCCCAACCCCAAGGGGGTTTCGTCCCCCATACCGTCCCCGGCCAAAGGCTGCTCCTTGGGCGGCTACCCTCAGAGTTGCATCTCTGCGGCTAGCACCATCTTCAACATCATGGTGCGAATCTGCGCTCGGGAAACTCAAGCCCCGTCATGCCTTCATCGTGATAAATGTCATAAAAGCTCCCCGGGCCGCTATCAATGGTGTAAACACAGATGTTCCCAACAATCCTGAAATAGAAGAAATCGGCAGTGAGCCTGCTTTTTCCGAACGAGCAAATGTCGATACTCGTCCAACGATCTGCAATAGATTCCACTTTTCCAATCAACGCATCAACCGGTTCCCAGTTCGGATGGTTTTCACCCTCTGGGTAACAAGCCTGAAGATACTTGTCGTCATCAGGGAATACATCCATTATTCGCTGTTTCATCTATGTGAGAATCATCCCCAGCAGCACTGCCTCGGCAAGGGAAAAGCCCCGGATCCAGTCCCCAAGAAAGTCAGGCACAGCCGGGTCTGCAATCCGCAGCAGATCCAGCGACTCCTCACCACCTGTGAGAATCACAGCTCTCAGGGCGCACGGAGTGCGCGCGGCCCGCCTCCGCACCAGCCTCTCCGAACCAGCCCCGGGATCGCGAGGCTCCGTACTCGCGCCACCCCACACGCCCCTCCGAACCAGCCATTCTCACTTCCCCACCCGCCTAGCCCATCCGTGCCCATCCGCTAAATCCGTGGTTCAAAACCCCTTCACCTCCCCTCTTCCTCGCCATCCCCTCGGCCTCAGCCTGGGCCCCCCTCTCCGTTTTCGCCCTCCAAACCAGCCCCATCTCAAATTTCTAATCTCAAATCTCAAATCCCCCATCCCTCAGCCTGGGCCCACCTTCACCATTCTCACTTCTCACTTCTCACTTCTCACCTCCCTTTTCCTTTGCTCCCCACCGCGACCTCTGGCATCTTCGACACGCCGCCGTCGCTCATGCCTCCTCCGCCGCTACTCAAGGCCTTCCTCCTCGCTGGGTTCTCCGCAACTCTCGTCGCCACCTCCCGCGCCGCCCCCCCCGCTTTCCAGCAATTCATTTCCGGCGATTTCTCCGAACCCGCCCTCGCCGCCCTCACGGCCGCCCTCCCCGCTCAAATCGCCACCCCTCCTCCCAACCCGGTCCCGCCAACCATCTGGTCCTCCAACGACGGCATCACATGGACCGAACAGGACGCACTCCTTCGCACCCGCCAGTTCACCCGCACCGCCGCCTCCCCGGAAAAAGGCACCCCTCCCGGCACCATCGTCCGTCTAGTCGCTCCCACTGGCCCCTCCACTCTCGAAATCCTCCTGCCCCTCCCCGGCACCCCGGATCCCCTCCGCCAGCGCCGCGTCACCGACGCCTCCCCTCCACCCCCATGGGAACCCGCCTCCTCCGGCCCGTCCTCATGGCTCGCCCCAGCACCCCCTCCCATCCCCGCCGCTCCCGGCACCGACACGCTCTGGCTCGACGCCTCAGGACTCCAATCGTTCCGCGCCACGCTCGTCTCCGCCAATCCCCGCGAAGCCGTCTTCCAGCGCCCCAATTCCTCCAACCGATTCACCATCCCCCTCAATCGCCTCGGCCTCCGCGAATCCATCATGGTCCGCCGCTGGCTCGAATCCCACGACTTCACCCCGCCTCTTCCCCCGCGCTCCGTCGGGGTCTCCCTGGCTGAAGCCGCCGGCAACCAACGCGTCGCCCGCGAGAAAGACGACCGCGGCGACTACCGCGACATGCACGCCTACTCGACCCCGCACTACGACTTCTGGTCGTCCCGCGACTTGTCAGGCGCGAACCTCCAGGCCGTCGGCATGTCCTTCGAAGCCACATGGAAACTCATGTCCGTCCTCGACTGGAGCCACCCATGGCCAGTCCCCGTCAACGGCCGCCACCGGGTCCGCATCTTCGACACCATGAACGCCTACCACGCCGCCGGCGGCCCCAAAGGCTCCGCAGGCGTCTTCATGATGTCCCATCGCGAATTCCTCGTCCCCTTCAGCAGTCTCGCCCTCGGCGGCAAGGTCGAAAGCACGCTCCACCACGAGGGCACCCACCAGTGCATGCAGGAAATCCTGACCTTCCTCCCGCTCTGGGTCGCCGAAGGCACCGCCGAATACGTCGGCTCGCTCGACTTCCGCCGCGGCCACTTCCAGCTCCCCATGGGCCCCGAACGGCTCCGCCGCACCATCGACCTCCGCACCGAAGCCGGACCCAACCTCGCCATCCACCCGTTCTCCCACGCCGCCCTCGACTCCATCCTCGGCACGCCATGGTGGCCCGTCGGCGGCTCCGCCAACGCCCCTAACGATGGTCTCCGCACCGTCTTCTGCTACCGTTCCTCGCTCCTCGTCACCGCCTACTTCCTGGAACTGGAACGCGACCGCTCCAAATTCCTCCGCTTCCTCTCCGCCACCCGCCGTCTCCGCGACGAAGCCGAATTCCACCGCAACCGCTTCGTCCGGCTCAACGGCCACCTCTCCTCAGTCTACATCGCCCTCGCCCGTCACTGGAACCGTCTCCCCCCACTCCTCAAAAAACAAGGCTCCCCAGCCACCCCACACGGCGGCCCGCCTCCCGCTCCAGCCTACGCCGCCATCCCCGACCTCCCCAAAGGCGGCGACCTCGCCCTCGTCGACGACGGCGGCTTCAGCCCGCTCCTCTCATGGATCCCTCCAGGCCAGAAGCCACAGGACGTCCCGGACGACGCCACCGCCCGTCTCCTCCGCGCGTCCCTCCGCAATGCCACCACCCACCCGCGCAACGGCTCCGGCCTCGCCACCCTCATCCTCCGCTGGCAACGCGACTTCCTCGGCATCGACAGCTCGTTCGAAAACCGCTTCTACGAAGCCTACCTCCGCGCCGGTCTCGACCTCCGCCCCGGCCGCGTTCCCTGACAACTCACCAGATCCTCACAACTCCCCTCACAGGGTCCCCGCCTTCTTGATGTCCAGATAAAGATTCCCCAGCGCCACCGGCAACTCCGCCGCCGGAGCATCAATTGTCAGGATCCCTTCCCGGTGCAGCGCCGCCGTCACCAATCGCCGCTCCTCCAGATACTGCACCGTCGCCGCACACGTCAGCGCATCCCCGAAGGTCTCCACCGCCCGCCCCGCCTGCTCCAGCACCTCCGATTCCGTCAGGCTCGCCACCACCACCAGATGCCGCTGCCGCAGCAGCCGCAACGGTCTCAGCACTCCCTCCAGATCCTCACTCCTCAGATTCGTGCAGAATACCGCCAGCGACCGCCTCCGCTGCCGCTGCATCAACCGCTCCACCGCCTCACTGAAATCCCCCGGCGCACCCGTGCTCCGGCACTCGCTCAGATGATCCAGAATCACCGGCATCCCATGCAATCCGCTCACCGGCGGCAACCAACGGTCATCCCCCCCGAACGTCATCACCCCCACCCGGTCACCCTGCCGCAACGCAATACTGCTCAACAACAGCATCGCATTCAAGGTGTGATCAAACTGCGACAACTCCCCGTCCAGCGACCGCAACCGCCGCCCGCAATCCGCCATCATGATCACCGTCTGATTCCGCTGCTCCTCATACTCCCGACTCGTCATCACCCCGCGCCGCGCCGTCGCCTTCCAATCCACCGCATTCATCGCATCCCCCTCCGCATAATCCCGCAACTGCCGGAACTCCCGGCTCTGCCCCGGCCGATTCCTCCTCACAATTCCCATCTGCGACTCCCGATGCTGCATCGCCAGCAGCGCAAACCGCAGCACCGGCTCGTAATTCGGAAACACTTTCACCTCCACTTCCCCACCACCCTCATATCGCCGCCGCCACAACCCCATCACCGATTCCTCCTCTATCCTCGTCCGCCCCACCACCACCCTCCCGCGCTCCACCGGCCGCACCCGCGCCGCCACCGTCACATGCCCGCGCCCCGGAACTTCCCCGCTCCACGGCCAATCCCCACTCGGCAATCCCACCGGCAATCCATCAATCACCCGCACCCGCACCCCACGCCGCCCCCCATTCCTCAAGGTCACCGGAACCTCATGCTCCACCCCCAGCGCCATCCGCCCCGCCTCCCCGCGCTCCGCCGTCACCCGCCTGCCCAGCACCAACAACACCGCATCCACCGCCGCCACCAACCCCACCACCACACAACTCCCCACCCACCACTTCTCCATCCCCTTCGCAAACGAAGCCGCCAGCCCCGCCATCAGCAGAACCGCCACCATCACCAGCAATCGGGGCCCGGGTACCATGCGATAAATCCTCGTTCAATCCTAACGCGGAGCCGGAATCGCCCGCAGCAGCGCCGCCAGCACGCCATCCACATCCTGTCCGCTGATCTGCAGCTCCGGCGACAGCGCCACCCGGTGCCGCAGCACCGGTATCGCCGCCCGCTTCACATCGTCAGGCACCGCATAGCCCCGCCCATCCAGCAGCGCAAACGCCCGCGCCACCCGCACCAGACTGATCGCCCCGCGCGTCCCCGCCCCAAGGCTCAACCCCTGCCACGCCCGCGTCGCCCTCACAATCCTCACCGCATACTCCACCACATCCGCCTTGCACACCACCGCCGCCGCCACCGCCTGCAGCCGGATCACTTCCTCCACCCCGCACAACTGCCGCACCTCCCCAGTATCCAGCATCCCGCTCCCCTGCCCAGCCGTCACCGCCGCCACAATCCGCTCCTCATCCGCCTGCTCGGGATAATCCACCAGCACCTTCATCAGAAACCGGTCCAGTTGCGCCTCCGGCAACGCATACGTCCCTTCCTGCTCAATCGGATTCTGCGTCGCTAACGTCATGAACGGCGGCGGCAATGGCAGGGTCTCCCCGTCAATCGTCACCTGCGTCTCCTGCATCACCTCCAGCAGCGCCGCCTGCGTCTTCGCCGGCGCTCGGTTGATCTCATCCGCCAGCAGCAGATTCGTAAACACCGGTCCTTTCCTCAGCCGGAATTCCTGACGCCCCATATCATAAAGCGTATGCCCAGTCACATCCCCAGGCAGCAGATCCGGCGTGAACTGAATCCGCCGGAACACCCCGCCAAACGTCCGCGCCAGCGCCAGCACCAGATGGGTCTTCCCTAACCCAGGCTTACCCTCCAGCAGCACATGCCCGCCAGACACAAATGCCGCCAGCACCTGATCCACCACCTCCGCCTGACCGAAAAATACCGCCCCCACCGTCTCGCGAATCCGCTGCAGCAATCCCGCCGCCTCGGCACTCGCTCCCGACACCGCTGCCTCCGGTTCCCCGGCCACTCTCAACTCGTCTGTGTTCTCGTCGCTCATGATTGTCATTGGTGAATGGTTGAAATCTCAAAACCGACCGCCGCACGCCCCAAGGATCACCTGAAGATCCGCCACCACCACCCTGAAATCCTCTGGCTTCGCCAGCCCGCCCCCTCCCATCGCCGCCGCCACCCGCTCCTCTGGCAACCCGCTCCGCTCCGCCAGCGCCGCATGCATCCCCGCACCGTCCTCACTCAACCCGCGCGCCCCAGCCGCCCGCCGCACCCGATGCCGCATCGACTCCACCAGCGCGCCATGGTCCGGCAGCCGCATCCACAGAAACCCTCCCTGATCCCCTAACTGCGCCGCCATCCGCCGCAGCGCCCCCGTCTCCCGCGGCACCACCGGCCCGAACCTCGTCAGGTGTCGCCACAGCCACAGCACCATCAGCACCCCCAGCGCACTCACCGGCATCCACCCGTACTGCCACAGCAGTTGCCAGAAGGTCACCCGCCCGCTGTTCACAAAAATCACCTGCGTCACCGGCACCAACCCAGCCACCGCCTCCAGCAGTCCCGCATGGTCAAGATCCCCAATCCACCGGTTCCGCCACGGCCGCGCACTCGTCACCAGCGTCACCCGCCCAGACCCACGCCGCACACTCGCCAGCACCGCCGCCTCCTCATCCCCCGCCACCACATCCGCTCCCATCGAACTCACATCCGCCACCATCTCATCCACCGTCGTCATAATGTACTTCTCTCCGCGTATCAAACACTCCGTATCCATCTCCTTCAGCTCACCCTCCCGGATCACCACCCCAAGCTCCTTCAAAAACGGTTCGCCCGACCCCGGAGCCGACACCGCACTGCTCAACCAGTCATTCCGAAACCGGTCCGTCGCCGTCCCCAGAATCACCAGATGATTCCCCTGCCGCGCCCACCGCAGCATGCTCCGCGCTTCCCCCACCGAACTCGCCCCGCCCAACGGAATCACCAGCATCGTCATCTCCTCGGGAATCGCCCCGGCCGCACTCCGCACCTCCACCGCATAACTCTCCTCCAGCAGCTTCGATGCCGCCAGCCATGGCTGAAACCGCGCCTCCGCCTTGTACCCTAACGTCACATCCTCGTACTTCGTCTCACCCCGGTTGCACCCCCCGACCAGCACCACCAACCCCAGCACCGCCACCACCGCCAACCCCGGCACCACCCCGCGACTCTCCACGCGCCTCCCCACCCCGAACGGCCACTCCCCAAACAACCTCTCCGCCACTTCCTCCCCAGGCAGCACATCCGCATACGCCGCCCCCATCCACGCCCCGCTCAACCGCTCGAAATAACCAATCACCCCCGCCTCGCCCGTTCCCCGCACATGCCGCACACAATCCCCCTCCGTATCACTCGACACCACCGGCAGCTTCGCCTCCCTCACCATCCACACCAGTGCCCCGCGATACAGCAGCCGCATCGCCTCTCTCCCCTCCCCTGCCTCCCACAAACGCCGCGCCTCCCCAGCCACATCCGCCGGCAACGACTCCGGCGTCACTTCCATCCCCATCACCACCCGCGGCCCCTCTACCTTCTCCTCACGCCGCATCGGCCCAGCCATCGCAAACCTCCCACGGCTCAGCACCACCACCAGCACCACCACCGCCACCGCAATGATCACATACCCCAACCACCCCAACCCCGCTCCCCACCCGCCACCACCCCAGCTCCGCCCAGTATCCAGATCCACTTCCTTCACCCGCTGCCGCCTCACCTCCCTCTCAAATTCCGGCCCCTTCAAGATCTCCTCCACCCGCTCCCCCACCGGACGCATCCCATCACCATCCGCCACCGATCCCTCACCACTCTCAATCTCTCTAACAACACCAGCCTCCACCATATCCTCCACCATCCGCTCCCTCGCTTCCTCCATCTCCTCCATCTCTTCCATCTCCTCACCAACTTCCTCCGCAGGCACTTCCCGATACCGCTCCGCTCGTCCCGTCTCCTGCGCCATCGCGCCCTCACTCCCCATTACAAACATCGCCACCATCACCGCCACCACCGCCCCTCCCATCCCCCGCAGCCGCTCACTCATCCTCCGGAACGCCACCTCAATGTCCCACCCCTCCAGATGCGTCCGGCTGTTGATGTACAACGCAAATCCAGACGCCGCATAAAACGGCTCCATCAGCGCCACCGCCGCCACATAACACAAATTCCCCATCTGCAGCGCCCACACCGGCAATTCCCCAAACGCCGTACTCCCCTCCATCGCCGTCTCCAGCGCCTCATCAATCGGACTCTCCACCAGAAAACTGTTCACAAACAGAAACAACCCCAGACTAGCCGCCAGCTCCAGCTTCGCCGCCACATACGTCAGCGCAAACGCACTCCCCCCACCATGAAACCCCAGCGCATTCCCCCGCGTCCGGTACAGCCCGCCCCGCAACCCTTCCAGCATCGCCACCGGCAACCGGAACGACCGCTCCGGCGAAAACCTCAGCCACGTCAGCGACGCCGCCAGTCCCCGCCACAACGAGGTCCTCCGGTCCTTCCAGAAATCCCCCCGCCTCGGCTCGCTCCCGAACAACGCCCGGCTCAGATAATACACCGGCTGCCGCGTCAGCACAGGCTTCATCCACCACAACACCACCGCCGTCCACACCGGATAATCCCACAACAACCCGAACACCATCACCCAGCACGGCACCGCCACCATCAGCCACCCACGCATCATCCGCCCCCAGTACCGCCGCGCCAGCGCACACCCGAGATCCACCGCCTCCCACGACCGCCTCGGCCGCAGCACCGCTGTCGCTTCCTCAAGCCGCACCACTACCCTCCTTCCCACCACGCCCACACCCGCACAAATACACCGCCAGCAGCAGCCAGTTCATCGCCCCAACCGCATACTTCACCCGCGTAGACCCCGGCGACGCCGACCAGAATCCCTCAATGAACGCCGCAAAAAACACCAGCAGACACCCTCCGTAAATCAGCGGCAATGCCTGCCTCCCTGCCTCCGCCAGCGCATCCCCCCGACTCATCCTCCCAGGCTTCAGCACCGCCTGTCCTAACCTCAACCCCGCCGTCCCGCAGATCACTATCCCCACCAGCTCGAACGCCGCATGCCCTGACACAAACCGATAGAACTTCTCCGTGTCTCCCGCATAGTGCACATACCCCTGCATCGCTCCGATCACCACGCCCTGATACGCCAGCGCAAACAGCGCCCCCACCATCGCCAGCACCCCCGCCCCCGCCATCCGCAACCCGATCGACACGTTGTTCTCAATGTAATGCCCGAACATCCCGAAGTCCGACCCGAACTCCCCGCGCAGAAACTCCTTCTCGTCCCCCGGCCCGTACATCCCGTCCAGCATCCGCATCTGCTCCGGCCCTAACACCGAAAATATCCACCGCGGATCATACTTCGCCGCCGCCACCATCCCCGCCATCGGCCCGAAAAACAACAGCATCGCCAGCGCGAACAACCGCCACTCCCGCCGCAACGCCACCGGAAAATCCCTCAGCAGCAGGGTCGCCACCCGCCACGCCGCCGCTCCCTCCTCCCGCGCCAGCAGATTCCGGCACCGGATCACTAACGCATTTAGCTCCCCGCACAGCTTCTCCCCGTAGATCCGATGCTGCGCCAGCGCCGAATCCGCACACAACTGCCGATACAGCATCGGCAGCCGCACCGCCTCCGCCGTCTTCCCGCCCTTCTCCAGCGCCGCTGCCAGCGCCTCGGTCTCCGCCCACCGCTTCTGGTTCTGCTCTGTAAATGCCTGCTGTGTCATCGTCGGCTCAATTGTCAGGAATCCCTCAGCCACCTCCCCATCGCGCGCAACCGCACCACTCCATCCTCACCACCCGTCCCCGTCAGCCCGGACGCATGATCCGCCACCTCACGACGCCGCGGGCCCGACCACATCCCGCTCCGCTCCAGAAAACGCACCACCGCCCCCCTTTCCTCACGGCTCAGCGTCACCGGCGGCGGCTCCGGTTCCACCGGCAGCGGCGGCGGCATCCCCGCCACCGGCTCCACCACCGCCTCCCGACGCGTCTCATAGACCACTAGCGTGTGCGCCACCAGATCCCCCAACCGCTGAAACCGCCGCGTAAACAGGCAACTCAACAGTCCGCCCAGGTAACACCACGGCAGAAAATCCGCCACCCGCACCACATTCCTCAGCATCACCGCTCCCAATCCCGCCGGCCCTCCCCCATCAGCCACCACCCGCAAACCCATCCGACGCTTCCCCGGCGTCGCCCCGCGCACCCCCGCCTCGTAAAACACATGATACCCCCAGTACACCCCAAAACCCACGATACTCATCGTCCCCGCCGCAAAGCCTTCCCCCGTCACCGCCGCCATCAGATTCCCCGCCACCGACATCAGAATCACTACCACAATGAAAATCCCCAGATCGATCGAAAACGCACACGCCCTAACCATCACCCCGGCCGGCCTCAGCTCAATGTCCACCCCCTCCGCCAGCTCGATCCGCTGCAGGGTGTCCAGCGGCTTGCCCATCTCCCCAGCCTTCTGTGCCGCGCTCATCGTCATCAGCGCGTCGGGTTCGCCTTCTTCGGCAGATCGTTAGGCCTCAGCTTGTATCGGAACGCCGCCGCATTCCCCCCCGGCCAGATGATCCGATACGCCGTCGACCGCACCCCCGCACGCTTCTCAAACAACTCCGCCACCCCGCCCGCATAATCAATCCCCGGCCGCATCTCCCGTGACCACCCGCCCGTCTTCCCCTCTCCCTTCAACCACCCCATCTCCGCCTCCCCCGCCATGCTCTCCCACCGCGCACTCGACCCAAACAACCACTGCACCCCACTGCTCGCCGTCGCCGCAAAATACGCCTGCCCTTCCTCATTCTTCACCTGAAATCCTAGCACATCTCCCGGCGCTGCCGTCACCGCAAACTTGATGATCGCCCCAGGCGTCGTCTTCCCACCCACCAGATACGTCCCGCTCATTTCCTCACCATTCAAATACACCGTCACCGCGTCATCCGCCAGCACATGCATCTCAAAGGCCCGCGCCCCGGATCGATCCCCCGCCCCCGCCGCTCCCGCTTCCCCACCACCACCCACCGCCGCCGCTCCCCGCTTCTCCATGTAAATCCCACGCATCTTCTGCAGCGTCGCCGGCAATGCCGCCACATCCACATTCAGCAAATCATCCGTCTTCACCCGCTTCACTTCCTCCAGCCACGGTCCCTTGTCCCCCGCCTTCGCCGCCTCCCGCTCCAGCGCCGCCACATACTGCCGGTCCAATGCCGTCAACTCCACCTCCGCTCCCTCCTTCTCCCCATCCTCCTCCGCCACCTCCACCTTCGGCTTCACCTCCACAGGCTCCTCTTTCGAGGGCTTCTCCACCTCAGGCTTCACCTCCTCCGCATCCTCCATCTCAAAAATCCCCGCGTCTTCCTTCCGAAACGGCTCGTCATCCAACGCCGCCACCTCCGGAACCCGCGCCTCCACCTTCACCTCCGGCTTCTCCGCCCCCGCACCCTCACCAGCCTCGCCCGAAACCACCGGCCGCTCGCCTCCCGGCTGCACGTAAACCATCGCCGCAGGATCATTCACCGGCACCTCCACCGCAGGCACCACCGCCACCGGTTCCTCCACCCGCTCCGGCCCACCTCCCGCCGCAACCACGGCCTCTCCACCACCGCCACCACCACGAGTCCCCGCCCACACGCCCACCCCAGCCGCCAACGCCACCACCACCCCGGCCGCCACCCACGGAAACGGAGCCTTCACCCGCTCCTCATCCTCCCCGTCCGCCGCCACCCCCACTCGCTTCGGCCTCGGAAATCCCTCGCCACGCGCCACGATCGCCTCCGCTTCCTCCCCTGTCCGTCCCCACGCATTCGGCAATTGCTCTAACGATCCGCTTCCTTTCGGCGGCAGGCTGGAGGTCGGTGGCTCGGATGACATAACTTCGTCTCTCTCCTGCCAGCATTCGCCATTCCGAGCCGCCACGCAAGTTGCATCCGCTTCATTCCCCACACCAATTCTCCCCCGTCACCCACCCCACCGCACCATCTCCCCTCAGAACTTCAGCAGCAACGCCGCCGAAATCCCCTGCATGTTCCCCGTGCTCGACCGCAAATCAAACATGTCCGCATCCCCCAGCCCGTGAAACTCATACCCAGCCCTCAACCCGAAATTACTGCTGAAATCAAACTGCACCCCAGCCCCCACCGTCCACGCAAACACCCACGCATCACTCTCAAACCGACGGTTGAACGAAAAATCCCGACCCCCAATCCGCGCCCTCGCCGACGTCTCCCCCGATACCCTCACATTCGCCGTCCCGGCCCCGCCCTCCACATACAACTTAATCAGATCCGCCCCCAGCGGAAACAACACCCGCCCCGCAATCACCCCCTCAAACAAATCCAAATCCGCCGTCGCCCCAGCACTCGCAAACCCAGCACTCGCACTCCGATCCAGCGACAACGCATTCACATACCCAAACTTCCCACCCAGAAACAAATCAATCGGCGCCGCATCAAACAACCACCCAACCTCACCCACCACCCCCATCTTCACCTCCTCATCAAACTCCGTCCCCTTATACGCCCCAGCCCCCAACCCAATCTGCAACCCTGCCTCCACATTCCCCATCATCCCCATCCCCACCACCACACTCATTCCAAGCACTCGAAGATTCATAATGTTCATAAGCATTTAGGGTTTATGAAATTTCCCACAAACCCAAGCAATTGTCAAAAAGATTCGGATTCCACCCAGAGCATCCCTCTGAACCAAAGTGGCACGGGCATCCTGCCTGTGACCCGGAGGTCTCTCCAATGATGCCCCCCTCTCCGAACAAGCAGCCGCAGGCTCTGGACTGCTGGGAGAATCACAGCTCTCTCCGCGCACGGAGTGCGCCTACGCGCGCCCTCTCAACAAGCCCTCTCCGACCATGCCCCCTCCGTTCTAGCAGCCGCAGGCTCTGGACTGCTGGGAGAATCACAGCTCTCTCCGCGCACGGAGTGCGCCTACTCGCGCCCTCTCCGACCAAGCCCTCTCCGACCAGCCCCTCCTCCGAACAAGCAGCCGCAGGCTCTGGACTGCTGGGAGAATCACAGCTCTCCCTGCGCACGGAGTGCGCCTGCGCGCCCCCCCAACACGCCCTCTCCGACCAAGCCCGGGACCGCGAGGCTCTGTACTCGCCCTCTCCCACCACGCCCCCTCCGACCACGCCCTCTCCGAACAAGCAGCCGCAGGCTCTGGACTGCTGTCAGAATTACAGCTCTCTCCGCGCACGGAGTGCGCCTACGCGCCCTCTCCCCACAAGAGCGCCGCAGGCTCTGGACTGCTGGGAGAATCACAGCTCTCTCCGCGCACGGAGTGCGCCTGCGCGCCCCCCCAACACGCCCTCTCCGACCATGCCCGGGACCGCGGGGCTCCGTCTACCAGACCATCGCTCTGAACCAAAGTGGCACGGGCATCCTGCCTGTGACCCCAAACCCGAATGGCCCCTAAGATAAGTCAGGCAATCTCACCCAACGACCTCTCCCCTCTTTGCGCCAACCCGTGTCCCATCGGGACACCGCATCCCAGCCCAGCGCAACGCGCTGGGTACCACCCCACCCAAACCCAGCGTTCTGTAGGAACGCCGCATCCCTACACCCGGCCGGTTCATCGCATGCGTACAGACCATGGCGGCGCTCACGTCGTTGCGGCCCAGCGCAAGACGCCACAACGCCGGCCGACTCGCCGAGAAGGCGTCCAACACTATTCTCGTGGACATACCAGCAGATCAGGTACCCGGAAAAATCCCAACGGTCCGACGAACCGCCCCACACTCGTCAGCCACCGCCCCGAGCACCCCCATTCCTGCCAAGACCTCTTCGAGAGCTCCCGCCGGCCTCTCACCGTGAACCGTGAATCCCCGATTGCCGCATGGACGGCGGCAAGTCTCCAGAAATCTTGTTGACCCCGACCTCGGTTCCACCTCGATCATCACAAATGCCAAAACACTATGGGAAGCCATTGTCAATTCTGTTGGCTCGGATATCGTGAACAAAAGGCATTCATATCCATTGAATTTCAGGCGGTTGGAAGAAACCGACACCCGGCCGCACGCCCCGATTGCAAATGGATACTCTACCAAATACGGTGGAGCAATAAACGTTCAGCGTATATGCAATGAAAAAATCCCGAGACAGCGAAACACCAGAGATCGATTCGAACGAAGATCGGGATCCAAACTGTTCATCAACAGATCAGCAGATCTCGCAGCCCCAGTCAAGCCACTCCACCCGAAACCCGTCGTGGTGGCAACTCGGGCCGCTGCTCGCACTCCCGGCAGTGCTGGGAGTTGTACTTCTCTACTTCTACGGACAGCAGTTTCCCGAACCGTTCGCCCCAAAACAGGAGTTGTGGGGGCAGTTCGGGGACTTCGTTGGCGGGGTGTTGAACCCATTAATTGCGTGGGTAAGCCTGATCGTCATCGCCTTAAACCTCAGGTACACGGTCAGAGCTATCCTGCTCTCGGTCGATGCGGTCGACGCGGCTAGAAAGCAAGCACAGATCGCGCAAGAACACTTCACCCATGAGATCGATGAGCAAAAGGCCCGCATGGCAAGGGAGATTCAAGCGGCGAGAGAGCAGCGGACGTTCCAGTTGCATCAAACATGGATATCCCCCGAGATGCACGCTCTACGGACGGATGTCTGGGAGTTTCTTACAACCACTGTCCGGAATGCAGACCAATCTGAGCCGGTAAATTGCCCAGGCAGTGCTTCGCCCTCCGAACCTCCATCAAGCCCAAATGAACCGCCATCTGAACCTACTGGGCAGGTGGGCGCAAAGCTCGTCTTTATTGGCGGCTTTCGACTGAGCCACGATAGAAGCGATCGCAGATTGTACTACTCGGTGGGTAGCATCTCCCACTTTATCGCAGATGTTGACGCCATGCTTAAAGCTGAACTCTTAGCCGACAAGGTTTTTTTACATCTGTTAGGGCGCAGCCTACGACAGTGGTGCGAACTCTATCGCCGATTGGACTTCCGAACAGACGAGAACGACACTTCTAGTGCAAGCATAGAGGAGAACAGTTGGCACTTGAAGCCATTGGATAACCTTGAAAATGCTCTCAGTCAACAGTGAACAGCTGGGTCCATTACTACGCAAATATGTATGTCTGGACCACGCCTAACACTCCAGAGCGCATGGCTACGAGGAACAAGCCAGCCAATGCCCCTGTGGTTGAACAAGCCCGGCAATAGCACGCGGGACGATCTATGCGCGTTGTGTTTGGCGCGCGTGCCCTGACTGTCCGTTGACCGGTAATTTCAGGCGTTTCGCGGGCTCTTGACGGGTCGGCGCGCGACGGGGCTGCGATGATCGCTGCGCACCGGCGCCGCTGAAGCAGCTCGCGAGAGAGCCTTCGCCGGCGGAGGCTGAATCCCAGCAAAATCAGCGCACAAAGCCGCAGCTGTGGAAGTTGAAGGCACGGCTGCACGCAACCGGCGACGGGAAGAATGAGCGTTGAACATAGACCCGGAACCCGCTAAGTCAGAGGCGATCAAGGTCACCGAAAATGCTCACGTATCCATCAACTCCACGCGCCCCCGACCGACCTTGCCGCGTAGCGGCTTTGTTCAACAATGCTCTGATGCCAATCACCAAAGCTGCTCTCTCGCCCATGCTTTCCGTAACTTTAACCCGCCCTCTCGTCTCCACGCTCAGCCCCGCCCCGGCGGTCGTCGCAGCTTAGACGTTCGCCCTGAAAAAGAAAGCCCACCACGATGGCGACAGCGTACATCGAGACCACCGTTCCCAGCTACTACGTCGCAAGGACCTCGGATAGCCTTTTGCATGCCGCCAAGCAAGCAGCCACCCGGAGGTGGTGGGATAAGGGCTGTTCACCGCATCGACTATCTTGTCACATTGAATTTCAAGCATATTGCCAACCCCTTCATTCGCGACCGCCTGCGCTTCGCTGTCGCGGACGCGGGATTTGAGCTTCCGGTCATGTGCAGCCCAGATGAATTACTACAGAACGAAGATGAAGACGATTGATTCCTCCAAGACCGTGGTTGATCCAGTCATCGCTGAACTCCGCCGCCACAAGAGTGAGATCGCGGAGGCGTTCGGTTGCGATGTCATGGCCCTCGGGCGTTCTTTGCAGCGACGCGAGATCGGAGATTCCCGGTTCAAGACCCCCGGCGGCGAACAAGACGGTGGTGGACGACCGGCTACCCTCCCCGAGTCGAAACGACCCTCTTGACTACAACTCCTAACCCTGTTTCGGAGTGGCGCTCCCGGTAGCCGGTCCAACACTGCGACGTTCGCCCAACGCAACACGTTCCCCGTGATTCACCAATGAAAGTGCTCTTGCCCGCAACACTACTTGCCTTGGCGACGATCTCCGTCGCTTCGGTCGGATTGCGGGTGGGCCGGAACAAGGCCAGGTGGATTCGTGATGGCTTCTATGGCTTTCCAACGGAGGTTGTGGCAGTGGACGCTACAGGGACCCCAGAGACCATAGTTTTGACTGACTCGGCACGGCAGCCACTCCCAAGCGCAGTTAGTCATTGGAGATACGCTGTCAGCGAGATTTCCACAGGTCTCATCAAGCAGTTCATTCCATGACCACAGCGGAACAGACCAATACCCAACGACCGTAAGCATGACAGCAACCGCGTCTGTTCATGCCTGCGAAGCAGGCGGAATGTGGCGGCATGAGACGATCTACCGAAAGTGAACGACGGCAGGCAGTGAAGGATTTTGAGCGCAACGGGATCAGCGCGGCGGAATTCTGCAGGCGGCGTGGAATGAGTTCCGTGAGCCTCGGTCAGTGGCGAGATGCTTACTCAGCACCCAGCAGCGCATCCCAGCACCATGCCCACCAGCCCCAGCGTTGTCATCCGCAACCTCGCACCCTCTCATTACCCGCATTCCCCTGCCTCCCAATCCCCTGCCAATTCACCGAATCCCTCGACTGCGCCACCCCCGCATTCCCACGCACCCCATCCACACCGGGCAACCGCTGGAATCCGCGGAAACCATGCCATCGCCACCGCCACCCTCCCTTCACTTCGCCAGCCGCACCAGCAGATCCTTGCTCTCCACACTCTCCCCGACCTTCACAAAAATCTCCTCCACCGTCCCCGACGCCGGAGCCGCCACCGCCGCAAACATCTTCATCGCCTCCAGCGTCAGCAGAGTCTCCCCCTCCTTCACCTTGTGACCCACCGTCACCGCAATGCTCGACACCATCCCCGGCATCGGCGCACCCACCTGCGCCGGATTCGCAGGATCTGCCTTCGCACGCTGCACCGCATCCTTCGCCAGCAACCGGTCCACCACCTGAATGTGCCGCGGATACCCGTTCAATTCAAAGATCGCCGTCCGCTGCCCCGCCGCATCCGCTTCCGTCAGATTCAGTAGCCTCACAAACAAGGTCTTCCCTTCCTCCAGCTGCACCGAAATCTCCTCCTTCTCCTGCAGTCCGTAATAATACGCAGGGGTCGGCAGCGCACTAACCTTCCCATACGTCTTCCGGAACTCCGCAAACTTCAGGAACACCTCCGGATACATCAGATAACTCCACACATCATCCTCCGCCGGCGGCGCACCCAGCTTCGCTCCTAACTCCTCCCTCACCGCATCCAGCTCGATCTTCGCCGCATGCAACCCCGGCCGACCCTTGATCCTCACCCCGTCCTTGCCCACAATCGCGTCCGCCAGCGCATCCCACTTCCGCCGCGAATCCGTAGCCTTCGCCTTCTCCATCCCGTAAAACGGCTCGCCTAACCACCCCGCAAACATCCCCGTCACATCCTTGCTCCACTTCGCCGCCTTCAGATTGAAAATGTCCGCTGGCTTCACCCCGCGCGCCACACACTCAATCGCCAGATCACCCACCACCTTCGACGACGGCGTCACCTTCACAATGTCACCGCACAGCTGGTTCACCTCCGCATAGGCCCGCGCAATCTCCGGCCACCGGCTCCCCATCCCCATCCCCGACGCCTGTTCCTTCAGGTTCGTATACTGCCCGCCCGGCATCTCATGCAGGTACACCTCCGCCGTCCCATACGGCTCGCTCGTGTCGAATGGCTTGTAGAACGCCCGCACCGCCGCCCAGTAATCACTGAACTCCTGCAGCGCTTCCGGATCCAGCCGGGTGTCCCGCGGGGTATGCTGCAACGCCGCCACCACGCTGTTCAGATTCGGCTGACTCGTCCCTCCTGACAAACTCGAAATCGCCGCGTCCGCAATGTCCACGCCCGCACTGGCCGCTTCAATGATGCTCGCCGCATTCAACCCGCTCGTGTCATGCGTGTGAAAATGAATCGGAATCCCGATCTCTTCCTTCAGCGCCTTCACCAGCTTCCGCGCCGCAAACGGCCGGCACAACCCAGCCATGTCCTTGATGCACAGAATATGCGCCCCCATCTTCTCCAGCTCCTTCGCCAGCCGCACATAATACGCCAGATCATACTTGTCCCGCTTCGGATCAAGAATATCCCCCGTATAGCAAATCGTCCCTTCGCAGATGCTCTTCGTCTGCGTCCGCACCGCGTCCATCGCCACCTTCAGATTCGGCAGATAATTCAAACTGTCGAAAATCCGGAAGATATCCATCCCGGCTTCCGCCGAATGCTTCACAAACCCCTTCACCACATTGTCAGGATAATTGCTGTATCCCACCGCATTGCTCCCCCGGAACAGCATCTGCAGCAGAATGTTCGGCACCTTCGCCCGGATCATCCTCAACCGCTCCCACGGATCCTCCCGCAGAAACCGCATCGTCACATCAAACGTCGCCCCGCCCCACATCTCCAGACTGAACAGATCCGGTGTCCGCCGCGCCACCGCATCCGCCACCGCCAGCATGTCGAACGACCTCATCCGCGTCGCCAGCAGCGATTGATGCGCATCCCGCATCGTCGTGTCCGTCATCAGCAACCGCTTCTGCTTCGCCACCCACTCACCACAGAACTTCTCAGGCCCCATCTCCTCCAGCAGTTGCTTCGTCCCCGGCGGCACCACACACGATATCCCCCGCACATCCGGCGGACACGCCCGCGGCACCGGCGCAGCCGGCATCACCCGCCCAGGCTGGTGACCCTTCGCAAACGGATTCCCATTCACCATCACATCCGCCAGATACCCCAGCAACCGAGTCGCACGATCCTGCCTCGCCGCAAACTTCAGCAACCCAGGATGGCTGTCAATAAACCGCGTCGTCGCCTTCGCCTCACGGAACACCGGATGATGAATCACATTCATCAGAAACGGTATGTTCGTCTTCACACCACGGATCCGAAACTCCCGCAGCGCACGGTCCATCCGGTCCAGCGACTGATGATAGGTCCGCGCATACGCCGTCACCTTCACCAGCATCGAATCATAAAACGGCGTGATCACCGCATTGCTCGTCCCCAACGCCCCATCCAGCCGCACCCCGAACCCGCCCGCACTCCGATATGTCAGGATCCGCCCGAAATCAGGCGTGAAATTGTTCTCCGGATCCTCCGTCGTGATCCGGCACTGAATCGCATACCCGTACTTCTCCACCGACTCCTGCCGCGGCAGCGCCAGCGGCTCCTCATGCAGCTGATGCCCCTGCGCGATCAGGATCTGACTCCTCACAATGTCAATGCTCGTGATCTCCTCCGTCACCGTGTGCTCCACCTGAATCCGCGGATTCATCTCGATGAAGTACCACTCCCCGGAATCAGTATCGACCAGAAACTCCACCGTCCCCGCATGCGTGTACTTCACTTCCTTCGCCAGCGCCAGCGACGCCTCACACAACCCATCGATGATCGACGGATCAATCCCATAACTCGGCGCCTGCTCGATCACTTTCTGATGCCGCCGCTGCACCGAACAATCCCGTTCATGCAGGTGCAGCACATGCCCGTGCTTGTCCGCTAGAATCTGCACCTCGATGTGCTTCGCACTCCCCACAAACTTCTCCAGAAACACCGCCCCGTTCCCGAACGCCCGCGCCGCCTCCGTCTGCGCCTCATCAAGGAGCTTCTCCAGCTCGCCAGCCTCCTTAACAATCCGCATCCCCCGCCCGCCACCGCCAAACGCCGCCTTGATGATCAGCGGAAATCCAATCTGCTTCGCCACCGCCAGCGCCTCGCGCCGGTCACTCACCGCCTCCTCCGTCCCCTCCAGAATCGGCACCCCCAATCGCCGCGCCACCGTCCGCGCCGCCGTCTTGTCCCCCATCATCTCCAGCACCTCCGCATCAGGCCCCACAAAAATAATCCCAGCCTTCCCGCACGCCCTCGCAAAATCAGGATTCTCACTCAGAAACCCATACCCCGGATGAATCGCATCCACCCCCTTCTCCACCGCTAGCGCCACAATCCCCTCAATGTCCAGATACGCCCCCAGCGGCCCCTTCTCCGCATTCAACTGATACGCCTCGTCCGCCTTGAACCGGTGCGGACAGAACTTGTCCTCCTGCGCAAACACCGCCACCGTGCTGATCCCCAGCTCCGTCGCCGCTCGCATCACTCGAATCGCAATCTCCGATCGGTTCGCCACCATCAGCTTGCGGATGGGTCGGATGGCAGGCGCAGTAGTCGGCTTCTTGGGCATGGGAACGCTGGAAAATTTAGGGAGGATCGCGACCCTGAGTCAGGGGCCCCGCGATTGCAAGAGTTTCCACCCACCTCCACTCCCCCTTCCCATCTGCTCCCCCACCTGCTCTCCTCGGCTTCACCGCTCCCCCTTCCTGCACCTTCATGAATTCGGCACCAGTCCCCGCCCCGCGCCGGGCCTTCCTCTCCACCCTCTGCTCCACCGCCGTCTCCCTCGCCGCCTGCCGCTCCACCTCCACCTCCCATTCGTCCTCCCGCCCCACTAGCGACCTCGTCTCCGCCGCCCGCTCATGGCGCGCCGCCTCCGGCATGGCCCCCGCACGCGACCGTCTCTCCTCCGCCCTCCGTCTCCTCGACAGCCACCACGGCCGTCTCGAAGACCATGTCATCGCCGCCGCCTCCAATCCCGACTTCTCCGTCCCGCACGCCCTCGCCTCTCTCCCGCTCCACTCCCGCGCCCGCACCGGCATCTACCTCGTCCTCGGCTACCGCCCGCGCATCGCTAAATCCGAACGCGTCATCAACGAGGTCGCCAATGGGCTGCGTCTCAACGGCTGGCGCGCCTCCGTCATCAGCGTCCCCACTCACGGCACCACCAGCGACGACGCCATCGCCCTCCACAAAACCCTCGCCGCCGACCTCCCTAACGTCGACCGCGCCATCGCCATCGGCTTCAGCAAAGGCGGCTGCGACTGGATCCGCTGGTTCTCAGGCCCAGCCTCCTCCCTCCACCCCCGCCAGCGCCAGAAGCTCTCCCTCTTCATCTCCTTCGCCGGTGCCCTCCGCGGCTCGTCCGTCGCCGGTTGGTCCGCCGACGCCAACTCAGTCTCCGCTCGCGCCCTCCGACTCTCATGGCGTCTCCGCGACCACGACGAAGCCGCCTCCATCCTCGCCGAAGTCCGCTCGCTCGCCCCGGACCCATGGGCCGAACTCCCTCACCTCTCCCTCCGCCGCGTCGCCCCCAATCTCCGCGCAGTCTGCTTCGCCGTCCTCCCCGACGGCCCCGACGGTCACCCCTCCACCGATCTCAAATTCCGGCTCCTCAGCCGTCTCGCCTCCCGCAACAACCCGTCCATCGGCCCAGGCGACGGGCTCGTCGAATCCGCCGCCCAGATCCTTCCGCCTCAGGCCCGCACTCCTCAGCAGATCATCCGCGTCTTCGGCTCCCACGCCCTCCTCGACGGCCACTTCGCCAACGGCACCCCCGTCGCCCCGCTCTACTCCTCCACCTCCCCGTCCCGCTGGCTCGCCGGCCGCCAACTCATGGATGTCCTCCTCCGCGCCCTCCCCCGCAGCGCCGCAGGCTGGTAAACCCACTCCCGCTGCACGGTTGCACCCATCCCCCGTCCCTCCTTTCTGTCCCCAGCGGCCATTCCCCGCCTCCACGCTATGAAACTGATCAAACTGGCAGCCGCCGTCCTCAATCAGACGCCGCTCGATTGGACCGGAAACCGCGACCGGATCGCCGCCGCCATCGCCGACGCCCGCACCGCCGGTGCCTCCGTCCTCTGCCTCCCCGAACTCTGCATCACCGGCTACGGCTGCGAAGACGCCTTCCACTCCCCGGACGTCGCCGACCGCGCATGGCAAATCCTCGCCGACCTCGTCCCCCTCACCCACGGCATGGTCGTCAGCTTCGGCCTCCCCGTCTTCTTTCAGAAAGGTCTCTTCAATACCGCCTGTCTCGCCGTCGATGGCCAGATCGCAGGCTTCTCCGCCAAACGCTTCCTCGCAGGCGACGGCATCCACTACGAACCACGCTGGTTCAAACCATGGCCCGCTCGCATCCAGGCGGAAATCACCGGACCCGACGGCCGCTCGTTCCCCTGCGGCGATCTCCTCTTCGAAATCGGCGGGGTCCGCCTCGGCTTCGAAATCTGTGAGGACGCATGGGTCGCCGACCGCCCCGGCATCAGTCTCGCCGCCCGCGGCGTCGACATCATCCTCAACCCCAGCGCCAGCCACTTCGCCTTCGCCAAACAGCAAATCCGTCAGCGCTTCGTCATGGAAGGCAGCCGCGCCTTCGGCGCTTCCTACGTCTACGCCAATCTCCTCGGCAACGAATCCGGCCGCGCCATCTTCGACGGAGAAGCCATGATCGCTTCCGGCGGCCAGCTCCTCGCCGCCACCGAACGCTTCTCCTATCACGACCACCTCGTCGTCTGCGCCCAGGCCGACATCAGCCTCACCCGCACCAACCACGCCCGCATGGCCAGCTACCGGCCCAATGTCGCCGAAGCCGATCTCGGCCGCATCCGCCTCCCGTTCTCATGGCCCGACGCCTCCCCTGAACCTAACAACCTTCCCGTGCCCGCATGGGAACTCAGCCCGGACCTCAAAGAAGAGGAATTCGCCCGCGCCGTCCCCCTCGCCCTCTTCGACTATCTCCGCAAGAGCCGCTCCCGCGGCTTCGTCATCAGTCTCAGCGGCGGTGCCGACAGCGCCGCCGTCACCATCCTCGCGCGTCTCATGATCGACGCCGCCCTCGCCCACCTCGGCCCCGACGGTCTCCGCCGCAAGCTCTCCCACATCCCCAACCTCCAATCCGCCACCTCCGCCGCCGACTTCGCCGCCGCACTCATCACCACCGCCTACCAGGCCAGCGCCAACAGCGGCCCAGTCACCCGCCTCGCCGCCGCCGCCGTCGCCGCCGCCACCGGTGCCTCCCACTTCGAATTCGATATCGCCCCCCTCATCGCCGGCTACCACGCCATCATCGAACGCGGCATCGGCCGTCCACTCTCATGGGAAACTGACGACATCGCCCTCCAGAACATCCAGGCCCGCGTCCGCTCCCCTGGCATCTGGATGCTCGCCAATCTCTCCGGCGCCCTCCTCCTCTCCACTAGCAACCGCAGCGAAGCCGCCGTCGGCTACGCCACCATGGACGGCGACACCAGCGGCGGGCTCGCCCCCATCTCAGGCATCGACAAAGCATGGCTCCGCTCGTGGCTCCGCTGGATGGAATCCCAAGGCCCTTCCGGCTACTCACCTTTCCCAGCCCTCCACGCCGTCAACGCCCAGGCCCCCACCGCAGAACTCCGACCCGCTTCCTCACACCAGACCGACGAGGACGATCTCATGCCCTACCCGCTCCTCGACGCCATCGAACGCGCCGCCATCCGCGACAAACAATCCCCGCTCGATGTCTGGAAACTCATGCAGTTCCACTTCCCCCAGTACTCCCCCACCCAGCTCGCCGCATGGGTCGAACGCTTCTTCTCCCTCTGGTGCCGCAATCAGTGGAAACGCGAACGCTACGCCCCAGGCTTCCACGTCGACGACGCCAACCTCGACCCCAAAACATGGTGCCGCTTCCCCATCCTCAGCGGCGGCTTCCAACTCGAACTCTCCGAACTCCGCGCCGCGGTCGCCGCTCTCTCTCCTTCCTGACTTCTCCACCGCATGCGCCGTCTCGTCTCTCTCTTCGCCCTCACCTCCCTCGCCCCCCTGGCAGCGGCCGCAGAACCCCCAGGCTACTACACCGCCGCCGAAGGGCTTTCCGGCCCAGCCCTCCGCAAGGCCCTCCACGACAACGTCCGCAGCCGCCACACGCCTCTCTCCTACTCCGCCTCCCGCGCCGCTCTCGAATTCACCGACGAAGACCCCGCTAACACCTCCCGCGTCATCCTCGTCTACTCCCGTCGCTCGGAACCGAAAACCAACTTCGTCAAAAGCCCGCCCCAGAACGAGACCGAATGGAACCGCGAACACCTCTGGCCTAACAGCAGCGGCATCACTTCCTCCGGCGCAGACTACAGCGACATCATCAATCTCCGGCCCGCCGACGTCACCGTCAATAACACCCGCGCCAACTTCCCCTTCGACGAAACCTCCACTTTCTCCGGCTCAGGCACCCGCATCCCCGGCGACCCCGAAGCCCCCCTCACCTCCGCCGACGCCGACTCATGGGAACCGCCTCCCGAAGTCAAAGGCGACATCGCCCGCACGCTCTTCTACATGGACCTCCGCTACGACGGCGAAACCTCCGACGAAGCAGATCTCCAGCTCACCGATAACATGGCCCTCACCGGCTCCAGTCAGCCCTACTGCGGGCGTCTCGCCACGCTTCTCATCTGGCACTTCGCCGACCCCGTCAGCCCTGACGAAATCCGTCGCAACGACCGCGTCCAGCAGCGCCAGGGCAACCGCAATCCCTTCGTCGACCGCCCCGCATGGGTCGAAGCCCTCTTCGGCAATCCCACCTCCCTCAGCATCAGCCGCTCCCAGTCCAGTCTCGTCTTCACATGGGGCCTCGGGCTCCTCAATACCACGCTCGAAACCCGCTCCAATCCCGCTGACCCATGGACCGCCGCCACCGGTACCCCCGGGACCTCCGGCAATCTCCGCACCTTCAGCGTCATTCCCCCAGTCTCCGATAAGCTCCGCTTCTACCGGCTCCGCTACCGCGGCATCGAATCCCCCTAACTCCTCTCCCCATGTCCGTCTCCTCCCCACTCCCCGACTCCGAACGCCTCGGTCTCCTCGCCGCAGGCAACTTCATCGTCGATTACGTCAAAATCATCGACTACTACCCCCACGAGGAAATGCTCGCCAGCATCCTCCGCCAGACCCCCGCCAACGGCGGCGGCCCTTACAATATCCTCAAGGACTTCGCTAAACTCCAAAACGGGCTCCCCCTCGCCGCCGCCGGCCTCATCGGCAACGACGCCACCGGCTCATGGATCCTCGACGACCTCGCCGCCGACCAGATCGACACGTCCCAACTCCATCGCACCAACCTCGCCAGCACCAGCTACACCGACGCCTTCACCGTCGAAAGCTCCGGCCGCCGCACGTTCTTCCACCAGCGCGGTGCCAACGCCCTCCTCTCCCCGGAACACTTCAACTTCTCCTCCACTTCCGCACGTCTCTTCTACCTCGGCTACTTCATGCTCCTCGATAGGCTCGACGCCATCGGCCCCGACGGCCGCTCCGGTGCCTCCCACGTCCTCCAGGCCGCCTCCGACGCCGGTCTCATCACCGCCGCCGATGTCGTCAGTTGCGAACACCCGGACTTCGCCCGCAGCGCCCTCAGCGCCCTCCCATGGGTCGACCACTTCATCCTCAACGAAATCGAAGCCGGCAAAATCACCGGCTCCAACCTCCGGCTCCCCGACGGCACCATCGACTGGTCCGCCGCAGAATCCGCCACCCAATCCCTCCTCAACGCAGGCGTCCGCCGCTCGGTCGTCATCCACTTCGTCGAAGGAGCCGTCTGCATCGCACCCGACGGCTCCTCCCACCGCGCCGCCTCCCTCCTCCTCCCAGACGGCTGGATCAAAGGCGCCACCGGAGCCGGCGACGCCTTCGCCGCCGGCTGGCTCCTCGGCCTCCACGAAAACCTCCCCCTCCCACGCTGCCTCGACTTCGCCATCTGCGCCGCCGCCGCTTGCCTCGCCGACCCCACCACCTCCGGCGGCATGCGCCCCCTCGCCGACTGCCTCGCCCTCGACTCCTCCTTCGGCCGCCGCCCCCTCCCCTGATCACACCCCACACCCTCCCCACATTTCCTCCTCCCCCCGCTTCTTTTCCTTGCACACCCCAGTTTCCAGCGTATCCACCGCCGACAACAGCACGGACAGATGGCAGAGTGGTCTAATGCGCACGCCTGGAAAGCGTGTGTGCGCTAATCCGCACCGAGGGTTCGAATCCCTCTCTGTCCGCCACTTTCACAAGCGCCCGATTATCAGGCCAACTCCCTTCAGGCCCGGCCCTGATTTGATGAAACTGGCTACAATTCTGGCAACACGTGCCACCGGGAGCCACCTGATTTGTTGGACTTTCAGCCATCGTTTCGTGGGGACCTTCACCGATTTCACAGGTGCAGTTTCGAGGGAAAAGCTCAGCGCCACCCTGATTTGTCGGAGCTTTGATTTGTCGGAGAATGCCGCGGCCTTAAGGAGCCGGAGGCTCCGGCGAGCGAATGCGAGCCGGGTTTCGCGAGGTCAACCCGTCGAGTGCAGGTAGCTCATCAAGCTTTCCAGAAGAATGAGTCTGACGCCGCGCTGCTGTCCTGGCTGCCGGAGGCTTTTGCTCGCAACTGGTGGGCGGAAGTTGTTTCGCGCATTGGCCAGAATGAGTTCGTTCATCTTCGCCCGGCTCAGGCCGGTGTAGGCACAGAGTTCGCCCGGCTTGGGCAGGCGAATATAGACGGGGCCATCCGTTTTCACGCTGTGAGGGGCGACTGGCATCGTACGGGGTTCCACGGTGTCCTCGGCCGTCTCGGCGTCCGGGATAAGGTATGCGATCTCGATCTCCCCTTCCCCCACCGTGAACTGATCCACAAACGCCCGGATGATTCGGATCCGGCGCTCCGGCGGCAGCCCTCTCCAAAAGTCTTCCCACGACGGAGGGTCTTTTGCCGTCGGAGTTCCCGCGAGCTCCCGCTTCAGGGCTGACAGCTCTTTCTGTGTTCGGGCAATTCCCTCCTCGGCGGGCTGTTGCAGTTGCGCGAATCTCTGCCGCGTCACCGCCCCCACGGCGAACATCTTCTCCGCGGCCGCTCGCTCAGTTTCGAATTCACTCAGCGACACCTCAAGGTGTGCGATTCTAGCCATGATCTGACCTGCTTCGGAGTCCCCAACAAGCCCAAGGGACAGTTGGGGATGGGCTTTCAGGGTTTCCCCAAAATCCCCAGAAAAAATGGCCTCCAAGTCATCCAGACCCAGAGTCGTCGCGCACTTGGAACAGCGGAATTCCGCACGTTCAGCAGAATGGCTCATCTGAATGCCACACCGACACCGGACAAGTCCCGCGAGCGTCACCTCCGGATCAGCCTTTCGTGCGGTTCTCTTCGCTCGAAGAATGTCGGCCGTCCGACTCCAGACTTTCTGTGTGACGATGGGCTCACACGCCACAACGCTGCGCGCGGCAGATCCCGTGGCCATTCTCTTGCCGTCATCCCCCACCGCAGTCCTGTTGATCTCGTAGCGACCGATGGCTGAGGAGCATTCCAGGATTCGTCCGATTTGGACATCGCTCCAGTCCTTGCCACTGCGGGTGAATTGCTTCTGATCATTCAGGGCGCGCGCTACGGCACTTTTGGATCTCAGCGAGATGAACAAATCAAAGGCCGTTCTGCGGGTCGCCGCCTCCTGCTCATTGAGCCGGAGCTGCCCTCCCTGCCAGCGATAGCCAAATGGTGCCTGTCCTTGCTTGGTGCTACCCATTCAGGCAAATTCCCGATACGCGACTTCCATGCAACGGAAAGACCTTTCCTGCCACACTCTCCGCCTTCACCCGCCCTCCGCAGCCGCCCCCGGGCAAACGCCGCCGCAAGGAAGCCGCCATGCCGCGTTTGCGCCGCCACCACCTCTTCCCTGCTGCACTTGGCATACTGCCAGAAATGCGGATCCAGCCACATCTTCATTGCTCTTCTACAAACGAAGTTCAAATCACATGGAGTTCGGTGGCTTTGAAGTTCGTCCACTTTTCTTTCATGGCTAGAAAAGTGACGCTGTGGTCGCAGTAAAGACGGGTGTATTGCTGATTCTCCACATCGGGACTTTTCTCGGTAAAGAGCGGGGAGCCGTTCCAACTATTGTAGGCCGGGCAAGGACAGGGTCGCTCCTGTGTGATAATTCCACCTGCCGGTATGCTGGCGAGTTTTCCCGGCGGCAGGTAGCCTACGGGCACGTCTTTCATTTCTTCCCCTAATTCTATGCCAATGTCGGCCTCAAGAACATAGTATTTAGGCGGCGCGATGCTTCTTAATGCGGAGCTTTCAATCGAGGTCACGGGAATTTCTATGGCCCGTCGAAAGGGAATTTCCTCGTCTCGCAAACTCTGAATGACCCGTTCGGAAACAAAAAATGGAACTAATGTTATATGCCCACTGGCAAGAATATCGGGCCATTCACGTCCAACATCGTCAATATGAATACCCGGGGAATTATCACCTGTTTGAATGTCGCAGAACTCTTTGTAGTCTTTTTGCCTTGAGTCGGACAAAAAGTCCATTTTGCCTTCTAGCCAACCCATCCCATTTGCTCTAGCGTAAGGTCCGCGCCAAAGACTCTCGTCGCCCAATTGATATAGCTTAGTTCTTTTCATGAATACCGGAAATCAATATCAATCGGGAAATGCCGCATGCGCCAAAGCGATTTGGTGGAGGATTTCGGGCCTTGAGGGCACTTTTCCCCTCAGGTTACTGAACCAGGTTTTCCACCATTCGTTGTAGCCTTCGCTCCCATGGATTTGGGAATGGCGTTCTTTGGTCATCCAACGACCGAATAATGGATCATTCACATTCACCCCAATTTGCGCGAATTCTCGCCTCAAATCCCAAGGCAAATCATGGTGGCAGTGATGGTTAGTCGATGGGGCAGGTGAAATTTTCTCAAACTCCTGCCTTAGCTTTCCATGAACTCCAATTTCGTCAGGGTCAATCTTCCCGCCGGGAGCGGTCAGCCATTCCCTCAACTTTGGCCCAAGCAACGCAAAATCCACTTCAGCGGCACCATTCAGTTTGTTTCCGAGATAATACATCTCAGAGAACTCGCTCAATTGCTGGTTCGTCATCTGGGCGATAGACCCATTCTGAGGGTGGGCCACCTTAAGTATCCCATCTGTCCTCTTAAGGTATTTATACATCCCAACGGAGACAAACGGCAAGGCGGCAACCAAGGCCTTTCCATTGCCATCCAATACCTCGCTGATCACGAGGATCAAATCCGCCCCCTCGCTGAGCAATCCTATGCCACTGAGGTAAATCTCGGTAGCCCCCACAGTAATCTCGGCGGCGGATTTGGCGTATTCCTGTTGATGGGCGATCCACCAATCAAGGTCATCCGTGTCCAACTGCTGCGCCATAGCGGGCGATCCGAGACTTTGAATTAAGCCGCGCCAAAGCAGATTGGCGGCGCCTGCCGGTGTGTATTTCTGACCTCCAACCTCAGCGTCATCTGCTTCAATTTTGATGATGGGTGCCCAACTGGCACCAGGATGCCACCATGAAACTTTCAAATCAGGCGATATATCCTCGAGTTTGATTACGCCTCCTGCGGCATAGAATTTCGCCAAAAGATCCTGAGCCTCATCATCTGGATATAGAATTCCAAAGGCAGTGAGAAGATCCGTCATCGTGATCGCATCCCCCGGTTCATGCCAGCGGGGTAATGGGGTTTGCTGAGGAGCAACTTCGGCGGGGGCAGCGCTACCCGCCAACGCCAGAGGGTCAGGCGGAGATTCGCTGGGCACCGTGAAAAGAGTGTTGACGAGGGTAGCCGGACCGGATCCCGTTATGAGTTTAATTGGCAACGCACTCCCCTCGACACTGGAAGAAAATCCGGGAACGGCAAGATTTGCGGGAACAGGATGGCGGGAGGGGAGGAAAAGTCTGGGGCTGCCAGTTTGACTGTCTGCGTAAGGATAGAAGGACGTTTTCCCGTCTATGGTGAAGGACTTCATGGGGAACTCGGTGCCGCCAACCATCAATTTGATATCGTCACTCAGAATCCCTCCGGGTAAACGGACCGTAAAGGGAATCGCGCCTTCCTTGGCGGTGCCTCTCATCTCATGAACTTCACCCACTGAGGCCGAAGCCATCCCCTGCGTGACAATACTTGGATCGGCGAAAAGTTGTGTGTCGGCTCCGGTTTCCCGCCAGATCCCCGTAATAACACTTTGTGCGCCTGTGTTGGGGACGATCTTGATTTCTGCAGGAAGAGTGTCCGGCACGGTCCCATTCAGCACAGGGGTATTGACCATCTGGACAGTACAGGTGGCCGAGGCTCCACCCAAGGTAATCGCGCCAGTATAAATTCCCGTGTCTGATCCTGTTTCCGTTAGTGTTTGCAGGGGATCGGTGCCTTCTTGAATTTGCAGCACGTTGACGACAGTAGACAACGGTGCTTGCGGGAAAAGCAATTTGAGCGATGATCCCACCGTTCCTAACGGCACGTTGGAGGAATTCCACCTGATACTGACTGCGGATTGGTCAAAACCTTTCAGGCCTGCACTGTTGGAAGAGGTCTCTGCCCTCAAAACAAAGGACCCATCATGCGTCAGGGGAACACTCAACGTGGTGCTGAAAGCCTGCCCCGTGGCCACTTGCGAAGTTAATGGAATACTGCCAATCGAAGCTCCCAAAGCGGAGAATGCCAAGGCACCGGGAGCATCGGATGGATTGCCGGATAGGCCAGAAAGAGGGTCCTTGACCGTGCCCGACACTATCACTGTTATCGTGTTTCCACTGATGCTCACGTTGCCGAGGTGAAGTTCTACTTCCGGGATCGGAATAGCTTCTTCAATCAAACGGTCCGCATGAGCGATTTCGCCGGTCCCTGGTTTTCCACGCAATACCTCCACCGGAACAAGCCGCTCCACAACCAACCTCGTGATGCCATCCGAGAATTGACCTGCCGCCACCTTCGGAACAATATCCATGGGCTCGGAGTAGTGCGCCCCCTTCGGAATGATCAGAGTCTCTGTCGTCACCGATACCGGATCGCCCAACGCCGCCGTGTTCGGACCAGTCATTTCGTACCATCCGTATCCGAAATTCCGGACATGTCCCATGTATGCTTCGTAGCTCGGCCACGTCTTCTCCCAGCGAACCCTCAGGAATGTCCTGCTCTGGTCGACGTTGCTCACTGGGCCACGCAGCCGATAGCGCTTGCCGGTTGTCGTTATGAGTTCGGCCCGGAACGGGACCGTAGTTGGTGAAACCCGACGCTCGGGTTCCGGCACGTACAAGGACCATGCAGCATCACTTCTACCGAATCCTCCGTCGTCCGCGGGCAGCCCACGCGGCACCGTCGGATCTTTCAGATGCCTCCACAGGCTGACGAAATCATTCGCCATGCCAGACGGATCGCCCCGATACTCCGCCTCGGAAATATCTACCGTCCGGATCTGGGTGCCAGGAATCAAGGACGCCTGGTAGGTCCGCCCGAGTTGAGCTTGCCCCACGGCGCTCGCTGATGGCAGAGCGAAAACAGCCCACCCATCATTCACGTTCAGGTCCGTGTACCCGCTCCATCCATTAGGATTCGGGCGGTATCGTTTCGTTTCCCGAGTTAGAATCAGCGACGACAGCACAACCGGTGCGGAATGTTTATCCTGTGGATCCGTACCTGCCGCCTGCTCCTCAAGGTCCGGCGAAAAGTCCCCGTCACTGTCAAATCCAGCGCCCGCCCCCGAGGCCGTGCTGTCGCCGGAAATCTGCGGTCTCCTATCGAAGGGAATCGCCGCTGGCCGGTCATTGATTCTCAGGTGGTTCTCCGGCACCCCCGCATTGGCCGCAACAAACCGTCCGCCCACACCCGCCAGCGCCTGACTGTCATCCGTCAGCACCGCCGCCACCACCCATTCTCCCCGCGCCGACGCCGTCGTTACCGTCACTCCCGCGGTTGCCGGTCCGTCCGCCACAAAACCCAGCGGAATCACCCAGAACGGACGGGCCCCACCAAGCGTCCGCCCACCTCCCATGCTGCTCAGCCAGACATTGTGCACATCCGACGCCTTCACCGTCCCCCCAAGCGATGCACCGGCCCCCTCCAGCGACCACGTAAGCGTGTCGCCGACCGCACTCCGCGTCCCGCGCGGAAATCCCCGGTGCGTCACCACCAGCGACAAATATCGCTTCGTCGCCTCGGCCTTCACGGGTATAGATACCTTGGTGTGATGTCCCCACGCCGCGTTACCCACCGGCCTCGGCGCATCGCGTTCATCATGAATCACATGCGGCCCCAGCCCTGCCAGCGCCGACGCCAGAAACGGACGCACCCCGCCCGGCACAGCCGCATCCCCGTCACTAGACCCCATCCGCATCTCTTCCCCCGCCGTGAATCCGTCACCATCAGCGTCTGCCGCCTGCGGATTCGACGCGACCGGGCTCACCGATTCCGGAATGAGCAGGGCGCGCACCACTGGCAGCCACCACGGCGTGGATCCAATTGGCAGAGACATGGCATCGTGCTCAAATGCCACCCTGTGCAGCGGCGGCACCGGA
>QQNF01000036.1 GCA_003402705.1 Verrucomicrobiota bacterium
CCGCTTCAGTAATAGATCGCGCCGCAAATTCCGTCTCAAGCCACGCCAGCGCCCGGCTCGCCACATGCTTGAGCTGCCCGACATTGATCGGCGCGTCGTTGTCCGCATTGACACGCCCCGCCGCCCAGATGCCGCTCCACCACAACGGCTCAGCAGCCGAGGCAGCATCGTTGGTCTGTGTCTGGGCACGAACACACATGGCGACAGATAGCACAATTGCCGGAATCGCGCGGGCAGAAAACAGTCTTTTCACAGAATCTCCGTTCGTTTTGAGTTAGTGTCGGCTGAGTCCCGGCCGCGAAGCCGGTCCCCGCACCAGAACCTCAGGGCGTCCCATACGACCCCATCGAGATCCCCCCACGCGTCGGCACCGCCAGCAGCACCCGGCCCGCCGCATCCGCCGCAATCGTCGCCGGCACCGGACTGTTCGCCGCGGCCCTCAACTGAAGCGCCCCATCCACCCGCGCCGTCCCGTTCACATGCAGTTGCTCCTGCGGATACTTCGTCCCGATTCCCGTCGCATTCAGCAGGTACGTCGCGTCACCATGCGGCCATCGATTCGCGCCCGGCGGCACGACCGCCTCGCATGCAACCTCTCCACTGCCTCTCCCAAAAAGCCTCCATCGTCCTCTCCCCACCAACCCTCGCACCCTCACGTGAGACCCACTCTCCCAACTCAACCACCTCCCGCCAAACCCCATTCCTCCCATTTCCTCATACGTTCTATCATCTCCCACCTCAGAAACCATTCGTGCCCATTCGTGAAATCCGTGGTTCAAAACCCCACCCGTCTACAGGTCCCAAATTCCACCATCCTGCCCACCCCACCCTCTCCGACCAACCCCTTCGCGCCTTCGCGTGAGGCCCCCTCTCCCAGCAAACCCACCTCAAATCCCCCCCGCCCCTCCCACCTCAGAAACCATTCGTGCCCATCCGTGAAATCCGTGGTTCACAAGCACTCTCCCCACCAGCCAACTTTTACTATTCACTATTTTCAATTTTAAATTTCCCGCCGCCCTCCCCCCGGACACAAAAAAGCGCAGCCGGCTCCAGTCCGGCTGCGCTCCGAAATTCAGTCGCCGCTCAGGCTTGGCTGTGCTCCTCAACGTACGTCACCACGTCGCCCACCGTCTGCAGCTTCTCAGCTTCCTCGTCAGGCACTTCGATCGAGAATTCCTCCTCGAACGCCATCACGAGTTCAACGGTGTCGAGTGAGTCCGCACCGAGGTCTTCGATGAATCGGGCTTCCTTGACGACTTGTTCAGCATTCACGCCGAGCTGGTCGACGATGATGTCACGCACTTTATCTTCGATGGACTTTTCTGACATGGTATGGATGGGGCCGGGTTAAATCCGGGCACTTCGTAGGCTCGCGCCCGGCGAATGCAACGGAAATTCATGGGGCGGATTCTCGTCTCGAAAAACGCGTCAAGCCCCCAGCTGGAGCTTCGGCTCGGCGGCAATCGCATCCGTGATCGCCTGCCACCCACCGTGCTGCTGCAGTTGGAAAAGATTCAGATACACCGCGCATTCCTCCGCAGGAAACTTCGCCAGCAGGGCCTCCGTGCCCGCCTTCACCTTCGCCGCATCAAATTCCGTCGGCAGATCCCCGTCCACTCCCCCGTTGCCGTCATGCTGCACCCCCAGCGCATTCAAAAACGTCGCCAGCATCTCGCTCCGACCCTTCATCAGCCAGATCTGCAGCAGATTCTCACCCACCGCCTCGTTCCCCCTCAGCTTCAGCTGTTCCACCAGCCAACCGCACTGCTCCGTCGCAGGCTTCCGCGTCACAAACACCGGCCTCAGCTTCTTCTGCGTCGCCAGCGATCCAATCGCCGTCTTGTAAACATTGCGCTCCGCGTCCCGCAGCCAGCCGGTAATCGCATGGCCAAGCTCAGGGGACATCCGGGAAAACATTTCGTGGGCGTGCATGGCGTTCTGAAAATTTAGGGGGTTCGTAGGGCCGCCTCTCTGACACGACACCCGCCCCTTGTCGAGTGCTTTCAGCCCAGTCTCACGTCGCCGCAAACCGACGCTGCATCCCCAGCGCCACCACACTCAGCACCCCGAAAACCCCCGCCCACCCCCAACTCCCCCCACTCGCCACCACAATCCCAAGATCCAGCACCGGCAGAAACGCCAGCATCCGGCTCACCCATTCCCCAACCCCCGGCCTTCTCCCATCCACCCCCGCACGCGGCCGCAGCAGCCACGCCCCCATCAGCGCCGCCAGCGCCCCGCACACCCCCGGAACCCACCCACCCACCCGCACCCAACCCACCGCCATCAGCACCGCCGGCACCAACCACAGCAACCTCCGCGTCGCCGGCACCTCCTCCCCTCTCGTCGCCTCCCCACGCGCCACCAGACTCAGAATCACCACATACCCCCACACCACCGCACCCCACACCATCGCCGCCTCCGGCACCGCCGTCCCCCCCAGCGCCGCAGACCCCGCGCTCACCCACAACAACCACCGGCACGACCCCATCACCACCACACTCCACGGCGTCTCCTTGTGCCTCGCATCATAAACCAAAACCGCCACCGCCAGCGCCACCGGATACCACACCCCCGGCCACCCGCTCCCCATCGCCATCAGCACCACCCCACTCATCATCTCCACCAACCCGCTCACCCACACAAACCGCGCCGTCACCCGCCCCGACGGAATCAACCGCCCCGGCCGGTGCTCCCGGTCCCACCGCTCATCAAACGCATCATTCAGCGTGCACCCGCCCGCATACACAAAACTCCCGCCCACCATCACCAGCACCATCCCCGCCGACACCCCCGCCCCGCTCACCAGCCACGCCGCCAGCACGTTGCTCCACACCGTCGGCAGATTCGAAACCCGCGCCAGCTCCAGCCACGCCGCCACCCTAACACCGCGTCGCTCCGCTCCCATGCCCTCACTCAATGAATCAGCCGCAGACACACCGGATACCGGTACACCGTCCCCTCATTCGCCTTGATCGACGCAATGATCGTCAGAACGATCCCGCCCACAATCACCACCGGCAGCAGCAGAAACCCAATCAGCACCAGACACAAAATCCCCGACACCACCCCCGCAATCGTCAGCGTGATCTGGAAATTCAGCGACTCCTTCCCATTCGCATCAACAAACGCCGACTCATCCTTCTTCACCAGCCACATCACCAGCGGCCCGATCAAATGCCCGAACGGAATCAGATACCCGGAAAACGCCAGCAAGTGACACAGCATCCCCATCGTCCGCTCCTCCGCTCGCAACCCACCAACCGGTTCCTCGAAATCCATCGCCGACACCGCAGGCGGCACATACGGATCCACCGGCGGAACATACGGCATCACCGGCGGAGCTTCAGGCATCGGTGGCGGCACCGGAAATGGATTCGTCTCAGGTTCGTCAGCCATATTCTCTCCACCCTGCCCGCTCCCACGCCCCTCCACAAGGTCCGTCTCCACCGCCACCGCGGATTCTTCCTCCCGCACTCCTTGACAGCCAACACCCACCCACGCCACCTTCCCATCCTCCAACCCCCCACTCATCCCATGAAATCCTCTATCCTCGCCTCCCTCGCAGCTCTCGCCACCCTCCTCTCATCAGCGCTCGCCTCCCCACTCTCCGACCTCGTCGAAAAACACGGTCTCTCATGGATGGTCGGCAAATGGGAAACCGCAGGCGGCGAAGCCTCCCTCGCCTACGAATGGCGCGTCGAAAAAAATGTCCTCGCCGTCGCCTTCTCCGCAGGTGAACGCGAATCCGAAGGCATGATCGCCCTCAAACCAGGCTCCACCGAAGCCAAATACATGGCCGTCGACTCCAAAGGCAGCGTCTCCCACGGCGGCTGGTCCGAGCACAACGGCAACCCGCTCCTCAAAACCACCACTATGACCGCCGAAGGCGAAACCCGCACCATGGCCATCGAACACATCAAGGTCGACGCCGATACCATGAAGGTCGTCGTCTACAAAACCGACAGCTCCGGCACCATCGGCGATCAACTCATGGAAGCTGAATTCATCCGCAAAAAATAACCGCTCTCCCCTCTCTCCCACCTCACAAAACGGCCGGAGGCGCTCACCGCCCCCGGCCGTTCTGCTGTCCTCCTACCCGAATCAACGCCCGCGCCGCGAACGCGACGACCCGCCGCTCCGGCCCCCGCCATAACCACCACGCCCATACCCGCCATCATCACACCGCGCCACCCCGCCATACAACGGCCCGTGATAATACCCGCCCCCATAACTGATCGACGGACGATACACCGGTGGCGGACACTCGCGCCGCACCACCACCCAGTCATACCGCGGACACCCGTCCCACCCGCGCCCCACAAACGCATACTCCCAGTACAGCACGTTGCCGCAGTAATCCCGCGTCACCCGCGTGCGGCACCCAGCCTCGGCTGTCGCAGGAGCCAGCACCGCGAACCCCAGCACGGCCATCAGAAAAAAGCGGATCGTTTTCATGTCAGTAGATTTGTCTGAATTGTTATCTTGCTAGTTTGATTTGCGGAACCCCTCAGGTCTCCTGACCATGGATTCCGCATGCTCTGACGCACCGCCGCCTCCCCCTATTCATCGCCTCATCAAAGATTTCCGCCCCCTCTCTTCCCCATCGCGTCCCCCACCCTCCCATGCCATCCTCCCTCCCCATGTCGCGTCTCCTCCCCGGCAACCGCATCGACTGCTCCGGCCAACCCATCCCCATCAACCAGTTCCCCTCCAGCCCGCTCCCCTGTTCCGTCGGCCACTGACCCGCCTCCCGCAATCCCGTGCTGGCACTCCCTCCCGTCACGACGAAACTCCCCAGACGCCTTCCATGAAATTCCGATCCGCTCTCCTCTCCGCTCTCCTCATCCCAGCCCTCACCAGCTGCGGCGATCCACCACCTGCCGCCAAATCCCCAGCCGCCACCGCCGCCAAGCCCACCGGCCCATGGATCGTCAGTGATTGGTCCGAGTGGAAAAAACAGGACACCGGCCCCGCCGCCAAAGTCGAAATCAGAAAAGACCTCCCCGAAACCAATCCTGACAAAGAAGCCCCCGCTCCCGCCCCGCTCCCCGAAGCCGCCGCCAAAGCCGGTGTCCTCGTCCTCGGCGCAGGCGAACCCTTCTCCGCCGTCAAATACGACGGCCCCATCGACCGCATCCCCCTCGAAGGCTACGAAATCGCATGGGACGCCATGCGCGTCGACGGCAACGACTTCTTCTCCGCCCTCACCTTCCCAGTCGGAAAACCTGACAAATGCGTCACCCTCGTCACCGGCGGCTGGGGCGGCTGGACCGTCGGCGTCAGTACCCTCAACCACGCCTTCGCCAACGAAAACGAAACCTCTTCCAGCTTCGAATTCAAATCCGGCCGCTGGTACCGCTTCGTCCTCAAGGTCACCCCCGAATGCCTCCTCTGCTCCATCAACGGAAAACAACAGTTCAAGGTCGGCCTCAAAGACAAGCAGCTCGCCATGCACCCCAGCGAAATCCAGCGCTGCATGCCCCTCGGCTTCGCCTCCTATCAAACCACCGGTGCCATCCGCAATCTCCAGATCCGCCCGCTCAAACAAGACGAACTCAAACCCGACGAATTCCCCGAGTAACAATCCCTTCGCTCCTCATCCCATCCCTCCCTTCCCCCTTTCCCTGCCCTCATGAAACCCGTTCTCCTCTCCCTCCTCGTCTCCCTCGCCACCGCCTCCGCCGGCGACTGGTCTAACTGGCGCGGCCCCCACTTCGACGGCTCCAGCGACGAAGCCTCCCTCCCCACCAAAGCCGACCCGGCCTCCGCTCTCTGGAAAGTCGCCATGCCAGGCCCCGCCGCCTCCAGCCCTATCGTCGCCGCAGGCAAGGTCTTCATCACCACCACCGACGAAAAGGAAAAATCCCTCCTCGGCATCTGCTTCGACGCCGTCTCCGGCAAGGAACTCTGGCGCAAAACCATCGGCTCAGGCTTCAGCGCCGACGAACGCAGCAACTACGCCAATCCCTCCCCAGCCACCGACGGCAAAACCGTCATCTTCCACTTCGCCACCGGCGACACCGCCGCCTTCGACTTCTCCGGCAAGGAACTCTGGAAACGCAACATGCAGAAGGACTACGGCACCTACGCCATCCAGTGGACCCCCGCCTCCAGCCCCGTCATCACCGACGGCCTCGCCATCTTCCAGGTCCTCCAACGCAACTCCGCCTTCGACTTCGGCGGTCAGCAGAAGGGCAACCCCGACGGCCCTAACGACAGCTACCTCCTCGCCCTCGACACCGCCTCCGGCAAGGAAGTCTGGAAATCCATCCGCCCCAGCGACGCCGCCGCCGAAAGCCTCGAATCCTTCAGCACTCCCATGCCATGGTCCTCGGAAGGCCGCCGCGAACTCCTCGTCACCGGCGGCGACTGCATCAGCGGCCACGACCTCAAATCCGGTCGCGAACTCTGGCGTTCCGTCTCATGGAACCCCGAAAAAATCGGCCACTGGCGTCTCGTCCCAGGCCCCATCGCCGGCGACGGCATCATCCTCGCCTGCGCCCCCAAACGCGCCCCAGTCTACGCCTTCAAAGCCGGTGCCACCGGCACCGTCTCGCTCGACGCCACCGCATGGATCTCCAGCAAGGACCACGGCACCGAAGACGTCTCCAGCGACGTTAGCACCCCACTCTTCTACAAGGGCCGCTTCTACGTCGTAAACAGCGACCGCAAATCCGTCTGCTGCGTCGAACCCAAATCCGGAAAACTCCTCTGGGAACACCGCGTCGAGGGCGGCACCAAAATCGAATCCTCACCAGTCGCCGGCGCTGGCCGCATCTACTTCCAGGACATGCGCGCCAACCTCACCATCATGGACGCCGCCGACCAACCCAAGGTCGTCTTCTCCGGCCCCATGTCCGAAGGCACCGAACAAAAAGACGTCCGCTCCTCCATCGCCCTCGCCGACGGTCGTCTCTACATCCGCACCGCCTCCCACCTCTTCTGCATCGGTGCCAAACCCTGATCCCCCTAACCTCAATACCCTGACCTCATGAATCGTCTCCTCCTCTCCCTCCTCTGCGCCGCCGCCTCCTGCGTCTCCACTAACGCCCAGGACCCCAAACCTCCCGCACCGCCTTCCCCCGATCGCCCCGCCCCCGGCCCGCCCGACGCCGCTCTCCGCGAACGCTTCGAACGCGAACAGCAGGCCTTCCGCGAAAAAATGCAGCAGAAAACCGAGGCCATCATGAAAGAGGCCGCCGCCCTCGAAGCCGACGGCAAACTCGACAAAGCCAACGATCTCCGCGCCCAGGCCAAGCAAAACCTCGAAGCCGCCATCAAAGAACATCAGGCCGCCACTCAGAAAAAAATGCAGGCCCTCACCCGCGGCGACGCCCCGATCCCCCGCGGCGACGCCCCTCAACCCAGGGACCTCAAAAACCGCCTCCACCACGCCGAACAAGCCATCAACCACCTCCGCGAAGCCGGTCTCAAGGATCTCGCCGAAGAAGTCGCCCGCGCCACCGAACGGCTCCGCCAGCAACCACCCGAACCCCGCCGCTCGGGCGGCGACATCGACGCCCTCCGCCGCGAACTCAACGAACTCCGCGAAACCGTCCGCGCCCTCAAGGAATCCCGCGGCGAACGCTGACCTTCCCAACACCCTCACCCGGGCTGGAGGCGGCCTCCCTCGCCGCTTCCAGCCCCTCTCCCTCCAGGCCACCACGGCACAATACCCCGCTTGCCCCAGCGCCTTCCCTCCCCCATCAACTCAAGGTGGCTGATTCGCTTTCCGAGATCCTCAAAAAAGTCCGCAAGATCGAACTGATCACGCGTGGCATCGTGCGCGCCGCCGTCGGCGGCGAATACCACTCGGTCTTCAAAGGCCAGGGCATCGACTTCGACGACTTCCGCGAATACCAGCCAGGCGACGAGGTCCGCAGCATCGACTGGAACGTCACCGCCCGCATGGGCCTCCCCTTCATCAAAAAATTCGTCGAAGAACGCGAACTCACCGTCTTCCTCGCCGTCGACATCAGCGCCTCCAAAAACTTCGGCGGCGTCGATGTCTCCAAACGCGAACTCGCCGCAGAAATCGCCGCCCTCTTCGCCTTCAGCGCCTCCCAGAATCAGGACAAAGTCGGCCTCCTCCTCTTCAGCGACGTCCCCGAACTCTTCCTCGCCCCTCGCAAAGGCAGCACCCACTGCCTCCGCATCATCCGCGAAATCCTCCACGCCAAACCCACAGGCCGCGGCACCGACATCGGCATGGCTCTCGATAAACTCACCAGCCACCTCCCACGCCGCAGTCTCGTCATCCTCCTCAGCGACTTCATCGCTCCTGACTTCTCACGCCAGCTCGGCGTCGCCGCCGTCCGCCACGACGTCGTCGCCGTCCAGATCACCGACCCCGCTGAAGAATCCCTCCCCGACGTCGGTTGGATCCGCCTCCTCGACCCGGAATCCGGCGAACTCATGGACGTCAATACCAGCTCCCGCGCCGTCCGCGACCAGTACCACCGCAACCGCGCCGCATGGCAGGCCACTCTCGACGCCACCTTCAAATCCGCCGCCATCGACCGCATCGACATCCGCACCAACGCCAACTACCAGCCCGCCCTCCACGCCTTCTTCAAACGCCGCGCCGCCAGACGTTAGGCCCCTCCGCCCGCGCTCCCCCGCATGTCACGCATCTACCAGCTCAAACGTCAGCCGGCAGGCGCGCCAGACCCGGCCTCCGCTCACGCCTCCATCGACTTCGCCGCAGAACTCAACCCCCAGCAGTTCGCCGCAGTCACCTCTCCCCCCGGCAAAGCCCTCGTCCTCGCAGGCGCAGGCAGCGGCAAAACCCGCACCCTCACCTACCGCGTCGCCTATCTCCTCGAAAACGCCATCGCGCCCCATAACATCCTCCTCCTCACATTTACCAACAAATCCGCGCGCGAAATGCTCGAGCGCGTCGACCACCTCCTCCCAGGCCGCACCGCCGGCCTCTGGAGCGGTACTTTCCACTCGGTCTGCAACCGCATCCTCCGCCGCCACGCCGCCGCCGCTGGCTTCACCTCTGGCTTCTCCATCCTCGACTCCGACGACTCCAAATCCCTCATGTCCAAGGTCATCAAGGACAACGCGGAAACCGTCAAACAGATCGAACGCGCCACCGGCGAAAAATTCCCCAAAGCCCCCGTCATCCTCAGTCTCCTCAGCTTCGCCGTCAATACCCGCACCCCCCTGGCCAAGGTCGTCCGCGACCGCTTCAGCCCCGGCCACGATGTCTCCGAAGGCATCCGCAAAATCGCCGACCAGTACGATCAGCGTAAACGCGACGCCAACTCCGCAGACTTCGACGACCTCCTCACCCGCACGCTCGACCTCTTCTCCTCCCACCCCGGAATCCTCGCCGAGTACCAGTTCCAGTTCCAGTTCATCCTCGTCGACGAATACCAGGACACCAACCCGGTTCAGGGCGAAATCATCGAAAAACTCGCCGGCACTCACGGCAATGTCATGGTCGTCGGCGATGACGCCCAGAGCATCTATTCATGGCGCGGCGCAGACTTCGCTAACATCATCGGCTTCCCCGAACGCCACTCCGGTACCCAGGTCTTCAAAATCGAAACCAACTACCGCAGCACCCCGGAAATCCTCTCCGTCGCCAACGCCTCCATCGGCCTCAATACCCGCCAGTTCGCCAAAGCCCTCCAGCCAGCCTGCGCCAGCCTCCAGCACAAGCCAGTCATGGCCGCCCTCTACACCCCGGAGGAACAGGCCATGTTCGTCGCCCAGCGCATGCAGGAACTCCACGACGAGGAAGGCATCCCATGGAACGAAATGGCCGTCCTCTACCGCGCCCACTTCCAGAGCATGGAAGTCCAGCTCCACCTGACCAGAGCCGCCATCCCCTTCGTCGTCACCAGCGGCCTCCGCTTCTTCGAAAGCGCTCACCTCAAGGACTTCACCGCCTACCTCCGCCTCATCGTCAACCCGCGCGACGACGCCTCCTTCGAACGCATCGCCCAGATGCTCCCAGGCATCGGCGCTGGCACCGCCGCTAAAATGCTCGCCTCATGGCGTCTCTCCCCCTTCGCCTCCTCAGGCACTCTCCCCACTAGCTTCTCCGACCTCCTCGCCTCCATCAAGGTCCCCGCCCGCGCCCAGGCCGACTGGACCCAGTTAGGCTTCACTCTCGACGAATTCCTCGACGGCAACGGCGGCATCCACCCTCCAGCCACCCTCATGCGCAGTCTCTGGGAAGGGGTCTACCAGAAACACCTCAAGGCCTCCTTCGACAACGCCTCCTCACGCACCGAAGACGTCCTCCAGTTCATGGCCTTCGCCGATCGCTACGAATCCCTCCAGGATCTCCTCTCCGATCTCTCCCTCCTCAGCGGCCCCGAAGCCGCAGACTCCGCCAAATCCAAAGACCGCGAATCCGTCGTGCTCTCCACCGTCCATCAGGCCAAGGGCCTCGAATGGAAGGTCGTCTTCATCGTGTGGCTCGCCCAGGGCATGTTCCCTAACCTCCGCGCCGTCGAGGAAAGCGGCGACCTCGGCCTCGAAGAGGAACGCCGTCTCTTCTACGTCGCCGTCACCCGCGCCCGCGAACAGCTCCACCTCCTCTACCCGCGCTTCTGGCCCAAATCCTACGCCGGCGACCCATGGCAGCAGCCATCCCAGTTCCTCTCCGAAATCCCCAGCACCGCCATCGACGAATGGCGCATCGGCTCAGGCTTCTAACCTCTCCTCATCTCCTATCATGACCTCTCCGGATCCCCAGTCTCACACTCCCTCCGGCCGCTGGCCGTCTCAGGTCAAGTTCATCCTCGGCAACGAAGGCGCTGAACGCTTCAGCTATTACGGCATGAAGGGCATCCTCACCGTCTACCTCACGACGGTCCTCCTCATGTCCAAGGACCATGCCTCCAGCATCGTCCACCTCTTCGGCTTCGTGAACTACTTCATGCCGGTCCTCGGCGCATGGATCTCCGACCGCTTCTGGGGCCGCTACCGCACCATCCTCTGGATCTCCCTCTCCTACTGTCTCGGTCACGCCGTCCTCGCCTGCACCGACCTAACCCACTCCATGGACGGCAAAACCATGCTGCTCTACGCGGGCCTCGGCCTCATCGCCTTCGGCTCCGGCGGCATCAAACCCTGCGTCTCCGCCTTCATGGGCGACCAGTTCGGCCCCTCCCAGCGCCACCTCCTCAACAAGGCCTACGCCGCCTTCTACTGGATGATCAATCTCGGCAGCACCCTAGCCTTCCTCATCATCCCATGGGTCCGCGACACCCACGGCTACAGCTGGGCCTTCGGCATCCCCGGCATCGCCATGGGCATCGCCACCATCATCTTCTACCTCGGCACCCCGCGCTACGAACACGTCCCGCCCTCCGGCGACCCCGCATGGCGCTCCAAAGTCGCATGGCTCGCCGCCCTCCTCCTCTCCATCACCGGCCTCGTCCTCGTCAGCCTCAAAGCCCCCGCAGCCTTCAACACCTCCCTCTGGGCCGTCCTCACCGCCTTCACCGTCGCCGTCATCCTCTGGTCCGTTAAGCTCGTCCAATCCGTCAACGCCGCCTCCTCCCCACTCGATCTCTCCGCCTTCTCCGTCTGGTGGTACGGGCTCCTCCGCTGGTTCGGCAGCGGCTTCCGCAACTTCTCCGCACCCATCACCGAAAAATTCACACCCGTCGCCGCCGATCAGGGCCTCTCCTACGGCCGCATCCTCTCCGTCTTCGCCATGGTCCCGGTCTTCTGGGCCCTCTTCGACCAGACGTTCTCCACATGGGTCCTCCAGGGCGGCCAAATGAAGAAATACCTTCTCGGCTCCTACGAAATCGGCGCAGAACAGATGCTCTCCGCCAACCCCATCTTCGTCCTCATGATGGTCCCCTTCACCACCCTCGTCCTCTACCCGCTCCTCGGAAAAATCGCCACGCCCCTCCGCCGCATGGCCTTCGGCATGGTCCTCGCAGCCCTCTCCTTCGTCTTCGTCGCATGGCTCCAGCAGCGCCTCGAAGCCGGCGAATCCCTCAGCATCCTCTGGCAGCTCCTCCCCTACCTCATCATCACCATGGCAGAGGTCCTCATCAGCACCACAGGCCTCGAATTCGCCTTCACCCAGGCCCCCAAGGCCATGAAATCCACCATCACCGGCTACTGGCAACTCACCGTCGCCGTCGGTAACCTCATCGTCGTCTTCATCACCGCCGCCCTCGGCGGCGGCCACGGCGACGAATCCGTCACCAGCGGCCGCTTCATGCTCTACGCCGCCATCACCGCCGTCGTCGCCATCCTCTTCAGCCTCATCGCCGCACGCTACCGCTACCGCGACCAACTCGCCCCGGAACCCGCCTGACCCGCGGCCTCGCTCCCGCTTCCCAACCATCTCTCCCTCACACAAAAAACGGAGCGGGTTCTTACCCGCTCCGTTCTCGTTTCAATTGCCGACCCTCACCTCCTCAAGGCCGCTGCCGATCTGTCCGCTGCATGATCACGTCGCACCCGCCACACCTGTAAGGCGGACGGGATTTACGGTTTTGACGGCTCCCCGCTGCCATAGCATACTGTCAGAGCAAACCCACTCCCCATGACCACCACATTCACAGCCAATCTGCCACCAGGCGTGGAGTTGCCTGAAGAAACATGCCTGGCCGCCACCGTGCGGCGCCACGGCTCCCTGCTCGAAATCACCGCCCGTGAGCCCGTCGCCTCAGCACCGGAATCCCGGGAACAGGCGCTTGATGCATGGCTCGCACACAGCGCAAGTCGCCCGCCCGCGGACTTGAGTGATAGTGCCTGCGACGATCTCCGCTGGGAGGAACTAAAGGCCAAATTCCGGCTCTAGAGTAGTCCGTCTTACAGATGGTGTCTTATGGACGAGGGATTTTTTCCGAGTCCACGGCGCGAGGAGGGCGCGAATCAGGATTCGCAACCGACGAGCAACACAGGAATCGGGAAAAAGACCCGTCCCCTTCCTCCGCAGAGTGGCTGAATCCTCCTTCCTTCCCCCAAAAGCAGAAGATACCATCTGTAAGGCGGGCTGCTCTCAACTGTGCGTCTCCTCGTGGATACCAACATCTGGCTTGATGTCGCCCTGAACAGGGCGGCCGCCGCCGGCTCTGCCGCATTTCTGCGGCTCTGTACCGCCCGTCAGGACGATCTGTGGATCGCATGGCACACCATCGCGAATACGGATTACATCCTTAAGCGGGCCAAGGTTTCCGCGCCAGACCGGGAACTTCACCTCCGCGGCATCCTGTCGCAGGCGCGTATCGTCCCCACAGACGAATCCGATGCACTGCGCGCCCTCGACCGGCGCTGGAATGACTACGAAGACGCCCTCCAGGCCGCCGCCGCCGAGCGTTGTCGCGCCGACTGCATCATCACAGGAAACTCCGCAGACTTCTCCGCATCCTCCATTCCAGCGCTGAGTCCGGACGACTACATCGCCGCTCACACGAAGATCCGCTCCACTGATCAGCAACAAGGCTGATACCCAAACCCCCAGCCACACTGACCGCGGAACTCGCTGGCCGCGGCGAACTGAAGCGGGCCCTCATGGCGGTACGCGTCGGTCCTTATGGTCAGCTCTCCACCACGTTCTCCACCGCCTCAATCTCGCCACCACGGGCCAAAACCGTCGCCAACTCGCCGCAGATCCAGCCTGACCCGCGGCTTCCCTTCCATCTCTCCCTCACAAAAAACGGAGCGGGTTCTCACCCGCTCCGTTTTCGTTTCAATTGCCGTCCCTCACCACCTCACGGCCGCGGACGCTTCGGCCCGCTAGGCTTGCCGTAGCTCTTCCCGCCGCCCGCGCCTCCCCCACCACCGGAATAACCCCGGCCACCACCAGCCCCGTAACTCTTCCCATACCCACCACCACCGCCGCCGCTACCACCACCACCGCCGCGACGCTCGCCACCGGCACCACCGCCGCCATAACCACCGCCACCGCCGTAGCCACCGCCACCACCACCACGCGAATCCTCACGACCCCGCGGCGGCCCGTAAGAACGCGCCGGCCCGCGGCTGTCATTCGGACGCCCATACGGCGGCTTCGCCGGCCCGCGCTCCCACGGCGGCGGTCCCGACCGGAACCCGCCCCCGCCCTCACCGCGACCCTCACCGCGCTCCTCGCTCCGCCCGTGCACCGTCGCCTTCACCCGCACCTTGTGACCGTTGAAATCACCGCCGTCCAAGGCCTCGATGATCTCCTTCGCATGCGGCCCTAGCACCTGCGCATGCGTCTCCGCATTCTGCAGCTTGATCAGCCCCACCACCTTCGCCGGAAAATCCGATCCCGACGACACCACATCCAGAATATCCCGCGGCGTCAGCCCGTGATCTTTCCCCACGTTGAACGTGATCCACTTGTACCCCGGCGCAGCCGAAGGCAATCCCTTCGACGTATCCTCCTTCTTCTCACGCGCCGCAGAAACCGACCCCGCTTCCTTCGCCTCAACCAATAGCAATCCCTCGGCTTCCTCATCGGAAATCCGCGGCTGCTTCGCCTTCTTCGGCTTCGCCACCTTCACCTCAGGCACCACCTCCTCCTTCACAGCCACCGCGTCGTCCTCCTCCTCATCTTCTTCAACGGCCTCAACCGGCTCCACCACCGCCACCTTCACCTTCGCAACCACCGGCGCTTCCTCCTTCTCTTCCTTCTCCTCCTTCTGTTCTACCACCGCAGCCGCTTTCGCCGCCTTCGCAGCCTTCGCCGTCACCACCACCCGCACCTCCGATACCGGAGCCGCCACTGCTTCCTTCTCCTCCTTCTCTTCCACTTCCTCCTTCTCCTCAACAGGAGCCACCACCGCCTTCACCTTCTTCGGCTTCACCGGCACCACCGCCGCCACTTCCTCAACCACAGCTTTCGCCGCTTCCTCAACCACCGGCACCTCCACAGCCTTCACCGGCTCCACCACCGCCGCCGCCTTCACAAACTTCGGCTCCGCTGCCTTCGCAGGCACCGCCGCAGGCTTCGCCGCAGGCACCGCAGGCTTCGCCGCCGGACGCACCTCCGCCGCCCGACCCTGCGGAGCCGCATCGCGCCGCGCAAACGGATCACCGCCACCCGGCATTTCCGTCTCGATCCCGCTAGCTGCTAGCAACTCGTACAGCAGCGCCGCAGCCAGATCCGTCCCCGCATGCCCTTCATCCAGCAGTCGGTCAATGCTCGACGCGTGCGCCGTATGCCGCCCCGCCTCCAGCGTCGCCCGCACCTTGTCTAGCACCCCGGACAACCGCTTCTCTTCCACCTGATCCCACGTCGGCACCTTCCCACGCTGCATCCGCTGCCTCGTAAACCGCTCCACCCCCTGCAACCGGTACAACTCACGCCCGCTGATCAGCGTCAGCGCCACGCCCTTCCTCCCGGCCCGCCCCGTTCGCCCAATCCGGTGCACGTAATCCTCAGGATCATACGGCATGTCAAAATTCACCACCAGATCCAGATCATCCACGTCAATCCCCCGCCCGGCCACATCCGTCGCCACCAGCAGATCAAACCCACTGCTCTTGAACTTCGCCAGGGTCCGCGTCCGCATCACCTGACTCAACCCGCCATGCAGCCGGTCCGCTGAATACCCGCGCGCCACCAGCGCATCCGCCACGTCATCCACCGTCCGCTGCGTGTTGCAGAAAATAATCCCCAGGCGCGCATCATGCATGTCCACCAATCGCGTCAGCGCATCCAGCTTCGCACGCGGCGGCACATCATAATAAATCTGCTCCACCGTCGGCACCGTCATCGTCTGCGCCTCAATCCGGATATGCTGCGGATTCGACGAAAAATCATCAATCAACCGCCGGATCGCCGGCGGCAGCGTCGCACTGAAAAATACCGTCTGGCGCTCCTTCGGCGTCCCTGACAGAATCCGCTCCATGTCCTCGCGGAAACCCATGTCCAGCATCCGGTCACATTCGTCCAGCACCACCATCTTGATGTGCGACAAATCCAACGTGTTCCGCTGCAGGTGATCAATAATCCGCCCAGGCGTCCCGATCACCACCTGCGGCCCCTTCCTCAATTCCGAAAACTGACGCTCATAACTCGCCCCGCCAAAAATCGGCACCGTGTGCACCTTCGGCCGAAACGCCGCCAGTCGCGCAAACTCCTCAGCCACCTGCACCGCCAGCTCCCGCGTCGGCACCATCACCAGAATCTCCACCCGCCGCCCAGCATCATCAATCCGCTCAATCGCCGGAATCGCAAACGCCGCCGTCTTCCCACTCCCAGTCGCAGACTGGCCCACCACATCCTTCCCCTCCATCAACACAGGGATCGCCGCCGACTGAATCGGGGATGTCTGTTCAAAGCCGAGCTTCTCCACGGCCTTAAGAATTGGCTCGGACAGCCCGAGCTCTGAAAATAGTCTTTTTTGCATGAACACGAACCCTATGCCGATTTTTGCCTTTCCGCCACGCGTCTTTTCAAAAGTCTCGGATTTCATCATCCGCACCCCCGGAAGATCCACCGTTCCCCTCGCGTTCCTCCCTCCGCACCACCCCTCCTCATGACGCCTTTCTCAACCTCCCGACGCTCCCTCTGCCGCCAGCTCACAGGCGCCGTCGCCGCCGCCTCTCTCCCCTCTCTCGCCTCCCCAGCCAACGACGACGCCAACTTCACGTTCTTCGTCGTCGCCGACCCCCAGATCCATCTCGATAAATGGGGCACCGCAGGCACCGAAGCCACCATCCACACGCTCAACTCCCTGCCAGACAAGGACTTCCCACTCGGCGGCAAAGTCGGCAACCCACGCGCCGTCCTCGTCGCCGGTGACCTCGTCGACGTCACCGACGACCCACGCCACTGGGAAACCTATCGGCGCTTCTTCGACCCCAACGGCAAGGCCCTCCTCAAATTCCCGGCCTTCGAATGCATCGGCAATCACGACCTCTCCCCTGCCTCCGCCACCGGCTTCAGCAATGTCCAGGAGGCCTTCATCGCCCGCTCCAAATCCCGCTCCGGCCCCGAAAAATTCCACTACGACACCGACGGCTACCACTACTCATGGGACTGGGGCCCCCTCCATCTCGTCAATCTCAACCTCTTCCCTGGCAACGAACCCCGCCCAGTCTACGACCGCCCCGCCCCATGGAATAACCCCCGCCGCAGTCTCGACTTCCTCCGCGACGACCTCCGCACCTCCGTCGGCAACTCCGGCCGCCCCGTCATCCTCATGTGGCACTACGGCCTCCGCGGCTGGGGCCTCGAAAAATGGTGGCAACCCGCAGACCTCGCCGCCCTCAAAACCGTCCTCGCACCCTATCATATCGCCCTGATCCTCCACGGCCACGAACACGCCTTCGCCCAGTACACATGGGAATCCTACCCAGTCTTCATGTGCCCCTCCCCTCAGAAAGACCGCGACCCCAAATCCCCGGACACCCCCAGCACCCCCAAAGGCTTCCTCGTCATCCGCCTCGCCAGCGGCGAACTCCAGCTCGCCCACCACAACGCCTCCGGCTGGGCCGAAACATGGCGTCAGCGCGTCCTCCCAGCCTGACCCCTCCCGGAAATCCTCCCCACGCGCCATGTTGCTCTGGCGCATCCGCAACCACGCCGTAAACTGCACGCCGCGCGCATGGGAGACTTTTTCACACAGCACTGGCGGCCCATCCTTGAGGTTTTCCTCATGGGAGGCCTCCTCCTGCTCCTCTGGCGCTACCTCCGCAGCTCCAACAGCTCCCAGGTCCCCGCCCAGATCACCGTCCTCGTCCTCTCCCTCCTCATCGCCGCTCACCTCCTCGGCATGGAACTCATCCGCAGCGTCGCCTTCTTCGCTGGCGTCGTCCTCGTCGTCGTCTTCCAACCAGAAGTCCGCCGCGCCTTCGTCTCCCTCGGCAGCACCCGCTTCTTCTCCACCTCCCGCGAAAACCTCCAACTCGTCGAGGCCATCGAGGAATCCACCTCACAACTCTCCGCCAAACGCTTCGGAGCCCTCTTCGCCTTCGAACGCGGCATGGACCTCGACCAGTTCGTCGAAACAGGCGTCGAAATCGATAGCAAATTCGCCCCCGAACTCGTCTTCACCATCTTCAACCCAAAAACCTCCCTCCACGACGGCGGCATCATCCTCCGTCAGGGCCGCATCGCCGCCGCAGGCTGCGTCTTCCCAGTCAGCCAGCGCGAACTCTCAGACCGCTCCATCGGCCTCCGCCACCGCGCCGCCATGGGTATCACAGAACAAACCGACGCCATCAGCGTCGTCGTCTCCGAAGAAACCGGCCAGATCTCCCTCTGCGCCGACGGCGAAATCCACCAGGCCCTCTCCCCAGCCCTCTTCCGCGAACGCCTCGCCCATCTCCTCAAAGACCGCCGCACCCGCGACTCCGAATCCCGCGAACGCGAAGCCCTCGCAGAACGTTCCGCCTCAGAACGCATCGAAGCCTGACGCACCCCACCCCAGCCTCGCCCACCCACCCCTCCCCATCGTGTTCCAGGTCATCTTCAACGAAATCAGCGCCGCAGAAATGAGCCAGCTCGACACGCTGCTCCAACTCGACCTCCTCTCCGAATTCAAAGTCTCCCCAGACGACCTCCAGAAACCCGACGGCGAACGCTTCGGCCTCATCTCCCGCAGCGGCAAAAAACTCCACCGCTTCCGCGCCAAAGGCTACCGCATCTACTTCGAAGTCGTCGACTCCGGCGTCCGCATCCACCGCGTCCTCCACAAAAATTCCCTCTCCGACTTCCTCTTCCGCAACGGCAGCAAAATCGCCGGCCCAGAAGACGAAATCCTCTCCAAAAGCAAAAACTTCTGGAAACTCATCGAAGAAGGCCAACGCGCCCGCCCAGTCTAACCCCCAAAAAGTGCCACAGGCATCCTGCCTGTGACCACTAATGCAGCCTCCCCGAACATTCCCTCTACCCGCACCATCGCATCGCATAACCCCCTCATCCCGCAGGGATGACGGCCCCTAGCCGGTGGTTGAGCGAGTCCACGAGCGACACCACCGGTAACCACACCCAACCAAATTCGCACCCCGGAAGGGGTGCCGGCTTATAACCGGTGGTTGAGCAACGCGACACCACCGGATTGCCCTCCAATCTTCCCGATCAGCGTCCGCATTCAAAAACGCACCTTCTAGTGCACTACCATTTACTCGAATCGCCGCTTTTTGGGCGTTAGCTTGAGAGAAACATCATGCTTCAGTGCATCTCGCAGTTCGGGGCTGCATGCATAAAACTTTCCTTCCCACTGGCCGAGGTTATCCTTAACTAATAGTCTGAATTGGCCATGATCATTTACCACCTCCAATATCAACTTCTCATCTTTATCCAGATAGACATCTCCTGATTCCTCTTTGCAATCCAGAAAAGCCACGCCGTAGCTTTTGTAATTCAGCAAAGACTCTATCACAGTTCTTCGGGGTCCTTTTTCCTTTTCCTCCATGAGTGATTGTCTCAGTTTTCGATAAACAGATGCGGGACATTCTGCCTCGAACTCCTGCTGACTCGCAAATGCAAGCCCAAACGCTGAGAGCACGACCGGCGCAGGCTTCACAGGCTTGGGATCTCCACAAGACTGGAGCCCCAATAAAAAAACATAAATTAGCTTTCTAGCGATGTCATTCATATGTCGACCCCTTCAATGCCCGCACATTCCCCATGTGGTCGGCGAGCGGCACATGCACTTCCGCGCTGCGAGTGCCGTACGAGTAACTCTGCGCTGCCCCCGTCTGCATCCATGCCACGCCCCCAACTCCACCGCCACGCATCCAGTCTCTCCGGGCATACAGACTTGTCCCCACATCCGGACGCCACACGCACGACCGCTTCCGGCTGTGGAATGCACCATCGGTATTGAGCTTCGCGATCATTACGAACTTCAGATCTCCCGGATCCTATCATCCCTCCTCCACAATGTCAATCCTGCCCGTCAACTTCCGCTCCACTGGGAGCCTGCTGAAAAACCCGGACCGTTAGCGCGGCGAGCCATTCTCCCTCACGGCGAGGCGCAACGCTGCCATGTGGAAAAAGGACCGCCGCCCGGAGGGGAATCGGTCCCCAACCCCCAACGCAGCCGCATGCTTCCAGACCAACATCTCTCCTTCCGCTAATAGTCCCGGTTTTTCGGCAGGCTTCTGCCCCGATGGCATGGCCCCGTTCTGCCGATCCGAGAAAAACTGCTTCTCCGATGAGACCACCGCCAACCTGCGGCGTCAAAGCAACGTTCTCCGACTGTCCCGAAACCGCGGACCCATGTCCTGTCTCGCGCGCCCCCACTGCATTCCGCCTCATCAACGCTGCCTCGCTGACCAGCCGGAACCCCCCTTGAACCTCACCTCCCCCGCCCCATCACTCTCAGCTCGAGCCCGTCCAGCGCCTCCCCACCACCCGCCACCCCGCTCTCCCCATGCCGCGCCTCCTCTTCCTCTCACTCTCCATCCTCTCTTCCTGCCTCCTCGCCGCCGATCCACCCGCCTCCCTCCCGACATCCCTCCCCACCTCCTCCACCAACGGCACCGTCTCCGTCACCCTCACCGAATTCCCCGGAGCCATCAACAATCCCCTCAAGGGCTTCCGCAATCACAAACCCGGCGGCTTCGGCCTCCTCGTCCGCCAGTACATCCCGTGGAATGCCATCGAACTCGCGAACAACGACTCCGTCGACCGCATCATCGCCCACACCAACTCCATCACCACCACCAGCTCCGGCATCCCCTTCGAAAATCTTAACATCAAACTCATCCCCCGCGTCTTCCTCGACTGGGACGGCACCAAAGGTACTCCCGAAAAACCTAACCAGCACTGGCCCGCCGACCTCCACACTTTCGACTACGACAGCCCGGCATTCCAGTCCCGCCTCCAATCCCTCATCGCCAGACTCGGCGAAGCATGGGACCACGACCCCCGCATCTTCGCCGTCCAGATGGGCCTCATCGGCCACTTCGGCGAACACCACCACCCAGCCCCCACCCCCGCCCAGCGCCAGCTCCTCGCCGACGCCTTCCAGAAAGCCTTCAAAAACAAACCCGTCCTCGTCCGCCACACCGACCCCGAATTCATCGCCGCAGGCTTCGGCATCTATTACGACACCTTCGCTAACATCACCCGCGAACCACCACTCGGCCCGCACGACCAGTTCCCATGGCAGGCCACCCACGTCCATCCCCACATCTGGAAACGCGCCCCCATCGAAGGCGAGGTCGAATACCACTGGCAGCAGCAGCGCCCCAACGCTCTCCCCGACCAGACCTTCGGCCGCACCCCGGACGAAACCCTCACATCCCCGGCCTTCCGCCGCTTCATCACTGACAAAATCCGCCGCTACCACGCCAGCTACCTCGGCTGGATCGCCGACTACTCACCTTCCAACCCCGATGTCCTCGCCGGTGCCGCCGATCTCCAGAAAGTCTTCGGCTATCGTCTCGTCCTCGACTCCGTTTCCTACCCAGCCGCCGCCCAGCCCGGCACCACCATCAACCTCGACCTCACCGCTCACAACTCCGGCAGCGCTCCCTTCTACCTCGACTGGCCCGTCGCCGTCGCCCTCCTCGACCCTATCTCAAAATCCCCAGTCTGGTCCGCCCCGCTCTCAAACATCGATATCCGCCAATGGTCCCCCGGCTCAGACTGGGACTCCGCTTCCTTCTCCTATCGCCTCCCCGCCTCACCATCCCCTCAGAAAGGCCACGCCACCCTCCCCCCAGACCTCAAACCCGGCTCCTACATCATCGCCCTCGCCATCCTCGACCGCCAGGGCGGTCTCCTCCCCAGCGCCCGCTTCGCCAACACCAATTACTTCCGCGGCGGCTGGCACCCACTCGGCCTCTTCGGCATCGGCACCCCACCTCCCAACCCAGCCCTCCCTCCCGCCGCCTTCGACAACCCGGCCTTCGACAACTCCCTCCACTACGCCATCCCACCTCACCTCCGCACCACCTCCACCCCTCCACCTCCCCCAAACCCCTCCCCAGTCACCCAGTGGTCCCCCGACCCGCTCACCAATCTCATCAACCCATGGCGCTCATGGAACCTCGACGCCTCCAACCCATCACCGGAAATCAAAATCCTCGCCAACCCCGCCGACTCCACCCGCATCATCCGCCTCTCCGGCCCCTTCGGCCCCTCAGCCTCCCTCAACTACTCCTTCACCAAACCCACCGATCTCCCCCACCGCACCTACCGATTCTCCTTCCAAGCCCGCGGCACCTCCCCAAAACCCATCTCCTTCGACCTCGCCGACGGCTGGCGGAAAATCACCTCCATCCAATCCTTCCCTCTCTCCCCAGACTGGCAGTCCCACCACTTCGACTTCCCCATCTCCTCCGACTTCAAAGACCAACCCACCCTCCGCTTCTCCCTCCCTCCCAACTCCACCGGCTCCTTCGAACTCAAAAACCCCCAACTCACCCAGCCTCCACCCTAATCCCTTCCCTCACCCCTCCGCACCCCCGTTTCTCCCGCCCGAAAAAAAACAAGTTGCCAACCTCGCCCCAAGGCGGCATCGTCACTCACGTTTCCCTAAGCGGACAATGCCTTCACGGCGATTGTCCGGGTACCTTTGCCAGCCGGTCTGCTCCTTCATCCCCGCGCCGCAAAGTCGCCGGAAACCCACCCCCTCCGAGCCGCTTCGTAGCCGCACGGTCTGATCACGGCTCCCGCCGCTCATCTGCTCGCTGCCGCCTCCCGCGCCTCGCTCTCTTCTCAATCCCTCCAGATTCCCCCCTCTTTCCAACATGGCCGGACACAATAAGTGGTCGAAGGTTAAACACATCAAAGAACGCGTCGATGCCAAAAAGGGCAAGGTCTTCTCCAAGATCTCGCGCGAAATCACCATCGCCGCTCGGCTCGGAGGCCGCGACCCGGAATTGAACCCCCGGCTCCGCACCGCCCTCCTCGCAGGCCGCGCCGCCAACATGCCCAACGACAACGTCGACCGCGCCATCAAAAAAGGCGTCGGCGAACTCGAAGGAGCCCTCCCCGAAGAAATCACCTACGAAGGCTACGCCCCCGGCGGCGTCGCCATGCTCATCGAAGCCGTCACCGACAACAAAAACCGCTCCTCCGCTGACCTCCGCACCGCCTTCAATAAAGGCAGCGGCACCATGGGCGCACCAGGCAGCGTCGCCCACCTCTTCCAGCGCGTCGGCGAAATCAAACTCCCAGCCTCCGCAGGCCCGGAAGATGCCATCATGGAAGCCGCCATGGACGCCGGCGCAGATGACATCCAGTCCGACGAAGAAGAACACACCATCCTCACCGCTCCAGACCAGCTCTACGCCGTCGCCAGCGCCCTCCGCTCCAAAGGCCTCCAGGCCTCCGCCATCCGCCTCAACTACCTCCCAGGCACCGTCATCACTCTCTCAGACCTCCAAACCGCTAAACAGGTCCTCAAACTCTACGACCTCCTCGACGACCTCGACGACACCCAGAACGTCTACGCCAATTTCGAAATCTCCGACGATATCGCCGATCAACTCGATCCCTGATCCCTCGTCCCTCCCTCCGCCCTCCCATCCTTTCTCTCATGACCGATCCCGATCCGGACTCCATGCCGCTGGCCGCCGCAGCCATCAAACGCACCGCCGCCAAAAAAACGGCCGTCAAAAAAGCCGCCGCCACCGCTGCCAAATCGCCTGCCAAGTCGCCAGCCAAAAAGGCCACCACCAAGAAAGCCGCCACCAAAAAGGCCACCACCGCCCCCAAGGCAGTTCTCGCCCCTCCTCCGCCGGAACCCGCCCCAGCCCCGAAAAAGACCGCCCGCAAAAAAACCGCCGCCGCCGCCCCGGAAGTCGTCATCCCTCTCCCCCCTCCTCCCGCTCCCCCAGAACCCGCCGCCCCAGCCCCTCGCAAAAAGGCCGCTGCCCGCAAATCCACCCCAAAAGCCTCCCCAGCCCCGGAACCAGACCTCTTCACCCTCAAGGAAACCCCCGCAGCAGAACCCGCTCCCCCAACCCGTACCCGCCGCAAGACCGCCCCAGCCCCGGAACCAGTTCCCACAGCCCCACCACCAACAGCCCCGGAACCAACTCCCGCCCCGCTCCCCGCTGCCCACTCCCCTTCCCCCCAGGACGCATCGCCCGACTCCCAACCCGACTCCCAGCAACGCCACCAGTTCCCTCAATCCGACAGCGCCGACTCCCAAAACCGCCGGCTCTCCAAATTCGAACGCTGGAAACAACGGAAGGAAAAATTCAAACTCATCAAACAACAGCGCTACCTCGAGCGCCAGACCCAAGGCCCATCCTCCCCCCCCCCAGACACACCCCCCGACTCTCCCCCGCCACACCCCCTCGATCCACTCAATCGCCTCGACCGCGGCGATCGCAACGATCGCTCAGACCGCAACGACCGCCTCGACCGCGGCCGCCTCGACCGCAGGGGCGATCGCGGCCGCTCCAATGACCGCCGTGGCCCAGACCGCTCCTCCAATCGCGACCGCTCCCCAGACCGCGATCGCTTCGACCGCGACGGCGATCGCTCCCCTCGCCCAGACCCCAATCTCGGCCCGCCCGAACCTGTCTCCGGTCTCCTCGAAATGACCCCAGGCAAAGGCTTCGGCTTCCTCCGCGACCGCGCCCGTGGCTTCCAGCCGCTCTCCTCCGACGCCTTCGTCAGCCCGGACCTCGTCCGCCAACTCGGCCTCCGCGACGGGGTCTGGATCGACGGCTCCCTCCGCCGCGGCTCCCGCGGCCCCCAAATCACAGAAATCACCGCCGTCAACGGACGCTCCCCCGACATCTACCGCACCCTCCCGCTCTTCGAGGAACTCACCGCCATCAACCCTAGCAAACGCTACCTCCTCGAAACCATCTCCAACAGACACACCACCCGCATCATCGACTTCATCGCCCCCATCGGCAGAGGTCAGCGCGGTCTCATCGTCGCCCCCCCACGCGCCGGCAAAACCACCATCCTCCAGCACATCGCCGAAGCCATTCAGGAAAATTACGAGGACACCAAACTCATCATCCTCCTCGTCGACGAACGCCCGGAAGAAGTCACCGAAATCGCCCGAGCCCTCCCCTCCGCAGAGGTCATGGCCAGCAACAACGACCGCGACCCACGCGAACACCTCCGCGTCGCCCAGCTCGCCATCGAACGCGCTCGCCGTCTCGTCGAAGCCGGCGAACACGTCTTCATGCTCCTCGACTCCATCACAAGACTCGCCCGCGCCTTCAATAACGCCATCCGCGGCCAAGGCGGCGGCAAAGGCAGTCTCTCCGGCGGCGTCGACGCCCGCGCCCTCGAAGGCGCTCGCCGCCTCTTCGCAGCCGCTCGCAATACCCGCGAAGCTGGCTCCCTCACCATCGTCGCCACCGCCCTCATCGAAACCAACAGCCGCGCCGACGAACTCATCTTCCAGGAATTCAAAGGCACCGGCAACATGGAACTCGTCCTCGATCGCCGCATCGCCCAGCAGTACATCTACCCAGCAGTCGATATCTTCAAAAGCGGCACCAGACGCGAGGAACTCCTCCTCCCTCCTCACCAGATGGAAAAGGTCCACCTCATCCGCCGCGGCCTCGCAGGCCACAAACCAGTCGAAGCCGCTGAACGCCTCATCCACTTCATGAACAAGTTCCCCTCCAACGCCCAGATGCTCATCGAAATAAAATCCCGAGAGTGATCCGCTCCAACTCCCGCTCATCTACCTCGAAAAAAATGACAGGGATTTCCCTTGAACACGCTCCCCTCATCCAGTAAACATCAAGCCTCCAAAAACCGAGAACTTATGAACAAATCCACAATCTCCATCCTCGCGGCCGCTTGCAGCCTCATCTCCGCTCAAGCCGGTGAAGCCCCTTCCCTCGGCAAAGCCCCAGCCAAAGGCCCAGTCCCGCAAATCAACGTCCCAGCCGTCTGCGACTGCTTCAACGCCGGATCTTCCTCCGTCAGCGTCTACGCTTCCGGTCTCCTCCCAGACAGCGGCGCAGGTGAACTCGACGACGCCTTCGGCGGTGGTCTCGCTTACGACTACTTCTTCACCCCTAACGTCGGTGTCATGGTCGACGCCACATGGTCAGGTACGGACAGCGTCACCCACCTCTTCACCGGAAGCCTCGTGCTCCGTGCCCCAATCACCAGCATCTGCCTCGCCCCTTACGTCTTCGCAGGCGGCGGCTACCACACCAACGGCACCAGCCAGGACGTCTGGCACGCCGGTGGCGGTCTCGACTACCGCATCACCAACTGCTGGGGCCTCTTCGCCGACGCCCGCTACACATGGGCTTCCGACACCCAGGACTACACCATCGTCCGCGCCGGTGTCCGCTTCGGCTTCTAATCAGCACCACAACTGACACATCTCTCAAGGACCGGCTCCCCAAAAAGGAGCCGGTCTCTTTTTGCCCTCCCCTCTCCCCCTCCGCATCACACCTTGCATCCACCCGCCCAGCCACCTATGCAGCCCCCATGCAACGCGACGCTCTGAACCACAGGCTGGCACAGTTCCGTGACCTCAGAGTCATGGTCGTCGGCGACGTCATGCTCGACCGCTTCATCTGGGGCAACGTCACCCGCATCTCCCCCGAAGCCCCCGTCCCCGTCGTCCACGTCGTCCGCGAAGACGCCTACCCAGGCGGCGCAGCCAACGTCGCTCGCAACCTCGCACCCTTCGCTCGCCGCGTCGATGTCCTCGGCATCACCGGCCAGGGCCCCCTCACCTCCCAGCTCCTCGGCCTCCTCCACTCCGCAGGCATCGACACCTCAGGCATCCTCGTCTGCCAGGATCACGAAACCATCGTCAAAACCCGCATCATCGCCCGCAATCAGCAGATGGCACGCATCGACCGCGAATCCATCAAACCCCCTTCCCCGGAAACCTGCGAACGCGCCCTCGCATGGTTCCGCTCCCGCCTCCCCGAAACCGACGCCGTCATCCTCGAAGACTACGCCAAGGGCTTCCTCACCCAGGACCTCGTCGACGCCTTCACCCGCGAAGCCGCCGCCGCAGGCATCCCCGTCACCATCGACCCTAACCCCGGCAATCCCCTCTCATGGCACCGCGCCACCGTCATCAAACCCAACCGCCGCGAAGCCTTCGCCGCCGCTAACCTCCCAGACCCCGGCGAGGTCTCCGAGGCCGACCTCATGGCCGCTCTCCTCCCTCTCGGCGACGCCCTCTTCGCCAAATGGGACACCCGTCTCCTCCTCATCACCCTCGGCGAACACGGCATGGCCCTCCTCGAAAAAAATCAGCCCGCCTACCACACCCCCACCCGCGCCCGCGAGGTCTTCGACGTCTCCGGCGCAGGCGATACCGCCATCGCCCTCTTCACCCTCGCCCTCGCCGCCGGAGCCAACCCACGCGAAGCCGCCGAAATCTCCAACCTCGCCAGCGGCATCGTCGTCGGCAAAGTCGGCACCGCCACGCTCACACCAGACGAACTCCTCGCCGCGTGCGAAAAGTAGCACTTCCCGCCGCCTCCTCCGTCTTTACAGCCGCCCCTCCCGCCACCATACCGTGTGGCCATGAATCTCCGTCTCCTCCTCTCCCTCCTTCCCGCCCTCGCCGCCCTCTCCACACTCCCAGCCTCCGCCGAACTCCGCATCCCCGGCGGCACCGCCTACTCCGACCCGGACCCCAACGCCATCCGCATGTCGGAACGCGAAAACGTCCTCCGCAGTTGGTCCGACCCCGCCCAGCACGCACTCTGGTTCGGCCAGTTCCTCCAAACCGGCGACATCACCGCCAGTCTCGCCGTCAAAGCCCCCAAAGACGCCCCCTCCAAACTCCGCCTCTCCCTCGGCGATCAGCACCTCGACGCCTCCATCACCGGCACCGGCGAACCGCTCACCATCCCCCTCGGCAAGCTCTCCATCCCCTCCAAGGGCTACCACCGCTTCTCCCTCTCTTCCCTCAACCCCAAAGGTTCCCCCACCGGCGATGTCCTCGCCCTCATCCTCGACGGCACACCCGCCACCGACGCCCACTTCAACCTCAAACCCCGCCGCAACGCCGCCTCCGTCCACCTCTCCTATCAAACCCCAAAGGACACGGACATCACCGGCTTCTACAACGAGGTCACCGCCGTCACCGACCCCGTCACCACCTTCTACATGGCCTGCGGCTTCGCACGCGGCTACTTCGGCATGCAGGTCAACTCGGAAACCGAACGCCGCATCATCTTCTCCGTCTGGGACGCCGCAGAAGGCAGCAACGCCGACTCCCGCGAAAAAGTGAACCCCGAAAACCACGTCCAGCTCCTCGCCAAAGGCGACGGCGTCGAAGCCTCCGTCTTCGGCGGCGAAGGCACCGGCGGCCACAGCCATCTCGTCTACCCATGGAAAACAGGCGCCACCCAGAAATTCTGGCTCACCTGCTCCCCGGAAGGCAACCACACCGACTACTCCGGCTGGTGGTTCCATCCTGACAAAAACGAATGGTTTCGCCTCGCCTCCTTCCGCGCCCCCAAAGACGGCAAATACCTCCGCGGTCTCCACTCCTTCAGCGAAAACTTCTGGGGCACCACCGGCCACCTCCAGCGCAAAGCCCTCTTCGGCCCTCAGTGGATCCTCACCAAAGACAAGCAATGGCTCGAAATCACCTCTGCCTCCTTCTCCCACGACGGCACCGGCCGCGCCGACCGCACCGACCGCTTCATGGGCGTCGAATCCAACCGCTTCTTCCTCAGCCACGGCGGCTTCCTCGACGGCTTCTCCAAATTCGGTGACCCCTTCTCCCGCCCAGCCTCCCCCTCCCATCCCTCCGGTCTCCCGGAGTAAATCCTAACTCTCTCCTCCCATGTACGGCTCCTTCCAGCAGCACCTCGCCTCCACGCTCGACTCCATCCGCGACGCCGGGCTCTTCAAATCCGAACGGCTCATCGCCTCCCCTCAAGGCGGTCGCGTCCGCCTCGATGACGGCCGTGAGGTCGTCATCATGTGCGCCAACAACTACCTCGGTCTCGGCAACCACCCCGAAGTCGTCGCCGCCGCCCACGAAGCCCTTGACCAGTGGGGCTTCGGTATGGGCAGCGTCCGCTTCATCTGCGGCACCCAGACGCTTCACCGCCAGCTCGAATCCGCACTCTCCTCCTTTCTCGGCACCGAAGACACCATCCTCTACTCCTCCTGCTTCGACGCCAACGGCGGTCTCTTCGAAACCCTCCTCTCCGACGCCGACGCCGTCATCTCGGACGCCCTCAACCACGCCAGCATCATCGACGGCATCAGGCTCTGCAAAGCCATGCGCTTCCGCTATCAGAACCGCGACATGGCCGACCTCGAGGCCAAACTCAAGGAAGCCCGCGCCGCCGGAGCCCGCTTCATCATGATCGCCACCGACGGGGTCTTCAGCATGGACGGCACCTACGCCCCCATGGACGAAATCTGCAACCTCGCCGACCGCTACGACGCCCTCGTCATGATGGACGACTCCCACGCCGTCGGCTTCGTCGGCCCCTCCGGCCGCGGCACTCACGAGAAATTCAACGTCCTCGACCGCGTCGACATCATCACCGGCACGCTCGGCAAAGCCCTCGGCGGTGCCAGCGGCGGCTACACCAGCGGCCGCCGCGAAATCATCGATCTCCTCCGCCAGCGCTCCAGACCCTATCTCTTCTCCAACACGCTCGCCCCGGTCATCGCCGCCGTCTCCCTCAAGGTCCTCGACCTCCTCCAGCGCGATCCCTCCCTCCGTCTCACCCTCTGGGAAAACACCACATGGTACGTCAACGCCATGCGCGCCGCCGGCTTCGAAATCTCCGCCGGCGAACACCCCATCGTCCCCATCATGCTAGGCGACGCCAACCTCGCCCAGAACATGGCCACCCACCTCCTAACCTCAGGCGTCTACGCCGTCGGCTTCTTCTTCCCAGTCGTCCCTCAGGGCAAGGCCCGCATCCGTACCCAGGTCAGCAGCGCCCTCACCCGCCCGGACCTCGAACTCGCCGTCAGCGCCTTCGTCAAAGCCCGCGCCGCCGCCTCCCACTAACGCCAACCTCGCCGCCGCCCTCCGCGCCTTCCTCGGCGACCACCCATGAAACTCTCCCTCCTCGCCGCCACCCTAGCCTCCCTCCTCGTCTCCCTCGCCGCCAACCCGCCACCCACTCCCTCACCTCCCGCCAAACCATCCTCCCCTTCCGATCAATCCGCCGAAGCCCTCGCCCTCGGCCGACAGATCCTCGCCATCCACCACGCCCTCGAACACCCAACCCTCCCCGCCAGCCTCAAAGCCATCACCGACCTCGGCACCGACTCCCGCCACTACTCCATGGTCCGCGGCTGGCTCTCCCAACTCCTCTCCGCAGACGAATCCATCGCCTCCGCCTCCAAAGACAACACCCCTCCCCACATCACCACACGCATCGCCTTCCTCAAAAAAGCCATCCGCGCCATCGACCTCGAATAACCGTCCTCCCCGCGCCGCGAATCCCATTGCCGCACCGCCGCTCCCGGCCATGATGCAGTCTAATGAGCGCCTCCCGTCCAGACTATGCGAGCGAAGCCGATGTCGCCGCCGCCGCAGAACCACTGGCGCGGCTGCGCCGCACCCTCGAATCCGTCCTCTTCGGCAAAGAAGAACTGATCAGCCTCACCCTAACTGGTCTCCTCGCCCGCGGCCACCTTCTCCTCGAGGGCCTCCCAGGCCTCGGCAAAACCGAACTCGTCAAAGGCCTCGCCAAAGCCCTCGGCCTCGCCACCCGCCGCATCCAGTTCACCCCGGACCTCCTCCCCGGCGACATCACCGGCAACCCAGTCCTCCGCGAAACCCCCGAAGGCCGCTCCTTCGTCTTCCAGCCAGGCCCGATCTTCGCCAACCTCGTCCTCGCTGACGAAATCAACCGCGCCAGCCCCAAAACCCAGAGCGCCCTCCTCGAAGCCATGCAGGAACGCCGCGTCACCGTCCTCGGCACCAGCCACGACCTCCCAGATCCCTTCTTCGTCCTCGCCACCCAGAACCCCGTCGAACTCGAAGGCACCTACCCGCTCCCCGAAGCCCAGGTCGACCGCTTCCTCTTCAAACTCGAGGTCCTCCGCAACGACGCCGCCACCCTCGAACGCATCGTCCGCGACCGCGAACTCGGCGTCGAACCCTCCGTCAGCCAGGTCATGGAAGCCGCGGAACTCGCCAGCCTCCTCGCCCTAACACGCCGCATCTTCCTCCCCGACGTCGTCGCTAACTACATCGCTCGCCTCGTCGACGCCACCCACCCAGGCCAGTCCACCGCCGCCTCAGGCGTCAAATTCGGTGCCAGCCCCCGCGCCGCCCTCAGCATGGCCTCCGCCGTCAAAGCCCGCGCCCTCCTCCACAACCGCGTCAACGCCAGCTTCGAAGACGTCCAGGCCATCGCCCACGCCGTCCTCGGCCACCGCCTCATCCTCGACTACTCCGCCCGCATCGAAGGCCGCTCCGCACGCCACATCGTCGCCGACCTCCTCAAGGAAATCCCCACACGCCAGGGCGCACTCCCACGCACGCTCCAGGAATCCCCGGCCTGACAAATATGAAGCCGTCCCTCATCCCTCTCCTCCTCCTCTCCGCGGCAACTCCCCTGGCCGCTCAGGAATCCCACACCTTCCCCACCGCCAACGACGGCCAGAGCCGCGTCGAAATCACCAGCATCTTCAGCCCGCCTCCACCCACCGGCTTCGTCCCCCTCCGCATCGCCGTCACCAACAGCACCGAAGCCGACCAGTCCGTCCGCATCGACACCTCCAGCGAATCCAATAGCGGCAGCTCAGCCATCTCCTCCTTCTCCATCAACGCCCCTCGCCGCGAAACCACAGTCACCGAACTGATGGCCCCGGCCTTCTCTCCCCCAGTCACCTCCGGCTACGACCAATCCTCCTTCAACATCGACTCCTCCGCCGCAGGCAGCACCAACTCCTTCCGCATGGTCTCCTCAGGCCTCGGCGACCTCCCCTGCGTCGCCTTCAGCACCGCCCTCGTCGGCAAAAACCTCGACGACATCAACAACGGCGCCTCCTCCTCAGGCCCAAGCTCATGGCACTATCAAAATCGCGCCTTCGCCTCCAGCTACGAACCAGCCCAACTCCCCTCCGACTGGCGCGGCCTCTCTGGCATCGACGTCCTCGTCATGACCACCGACGACTGGCGCGACCTCGACCCCGCCCGCCAACTCGCCGTCCGCCACTGGATCGCCCTCGGCGGCCAACTCGAACTCCGCTCCGCAGCCCCATCCACGGACCTCAACTCCCTCGGCCTCGCCCTCGACGGCGGCGCCCAGCCAGACGGCGACGCCAGACGCGGCCTCGGTTCCGTCAGGCTCACCCCATGGAACGGCATCGCCCTCGGTTCCGACACGTTCCGCGCCTACGCCGCTGGCAACGACAGACCAACCCCGGAACGCGTCCGCCATAACTCCGGCGTCACCGTCACTTCCCTCCTCGAAACCATCGGCCCCCGCGCCGCCTCCGCCCTCCCCGTCGGCCTCATCCTCCTCGCCTTCGGTATCCTCGTCGGCCCGCTCAATCTCTTCAAATTCGCCGGCCCCACCAGACGCCACCGGCTCTTCATCACCACCCCGCTCATCTCCCTCGGTGCCTCCCTCGTCCTCCTCGGCTTCATCCTAGCCAGAGACGGCACCGGCGGCCGCGGCCGTCGCTCCGCCGTCATCTACATCAACCCGGACGACCACGCCGCCTGCATCCGCCAGGAACAAATCTGCCGCACCGGCGTCCTCCTCGGCAGCTCCTTCTCCACTAGCCAACCCGCCGCCGTCTCCGTCGGTGCCGTCTCCGCCTTCGACTCCTCCAACCCCTCCCTCTCCTTCTCCAATTCCACCAGCAATTCCAATCTCCGCTGCGCCTTCAATTCCCCCACGGATCTCTCCGGCGACTGGTTCCAGAGCCGCAGCGAACAAGTCCACTTCATCAAAACCGTCACCGCTACCCGCGGCCGCATCGAAATCTCCGGCACCCCGGACGCCCCCTCCGCCGTCTCCTCCTTCGACTTCCCGCTCGACTCCCTCTTCTGGCGCGACGCCGCCGACCAATGGTGGCAAGCCCCTTCCACCGTCACCACCGGTACCCCAACCCTTCTAGCCAAGGTCCCCGCCATAGACCTCTCAACCTTCATCGTTGCCCGCGCCGTTTCCCCCAAGGGCCGCTGGTTCCTCGCCACCACCTCAGACCCCCGCGCCGGTCTCGTCGACACGCTCCCCTCCATCCGCTGGGAACGCAATGACATCATCCTCTGCGGCCCGGTCCCCTGACTCTCCCCTATCATGTCCGCTCCCGCCATCCTCGTCGAAGACCTCCAGCGCCACTTCGGCCCGCTCCGCGCCGTCGACGGGGTCTCCTTCTCCATCGACCAGGGCCGCGTCGTCGGCTTCGTCGGAGCCAACGGCGCTGGCAAAACCACCACCATGCGCATCCTCGCCACCCTCGACTACCCCTCCGCTGGCAGGGCTTCCGTCATGGGTCACAATGTCGTCCTCTACCCAGCCGACATCCGCAGGCTCCTCGGCTGGGTCCCCGACAGCTTCGGCACCTACGAAAACATGACGGTGCTCGAGTACCTCGACTTCTACGCCCGCGCCCTCGGCTTCCGCGGAGCCGACCGCCTCTCCCGCATCGACGACGTCGTCGCCTTCACTGACCTCGGCCCTCTCGCCGACCGGCTCATCAGCAAGCTCTCCAAAGGCCAGAGTCAGCGCCTCTGCCTCGGCCGCGCCCTCATCCACGACCCCAAGGTCCTCATCATGGACGAACCCGCCGCAGGCCTCGACCCAAGAGCCCGCGTCGAACTCAAACGCCTCATCCGCATCCTCGCAGACGAAGGCAAAACCATCCTCATCTCCTCACACATCCTCTCCGAACTCGGCGAAATGTGCGACACCCTCCTCTTCATCGACAAGGGCCGCATCGTCCACCACGGCAGCGCCGACAGCCTCACTCGCGCCGAACGCGAATTCACCCTCATCGGCGTCGAAACCTCAGGCAACCCAGCCACTCTCTTCGAATGGGCCCTCACCGCCCCCATGGTCTCCCTCGACGAAGAACGCCGCTCCGGCGCCCGCCTCCGCATCGATAGTCTCAAACCCGACGTCATCGCCGGCGTCCTCCGCAAACTCGTCACCGACGGCATCCCCGTCACCGACTTCCATCGCGAAGAACGCAATCTCGAAGACGCCTTCATCGACATGCTCGGCCGCATCGAAAAAGGCCAGCAGGCCGTCTCCTCCCCTCCCCCACTCCCTACCACCCCGCTCTAACATTCAAAGCGGCACAGGCATCCTGCCTGTGACCTCAACTCCTCCTAACTCCCCCCTCCTCTCACCGCTCGCTCATCGGCGGCACCCCCTCCGGCAACCCCGGCACATCCACCGGCAGCGGCGGCGGGGTCCCCAGATCCCCGGGAATCGTGTTCGGCAGATCCTCCGGCCGGATCACCCCGGGCTCCACCACTAGCGGATTCCCCGCACTCGATCCCTCAGGCAGCGGCGGCTCCACCACCGCCCCAGGCGTCACCTTCCCTGCCTCCCCGGCTGCCCCGGCCACCAGCACCGGCACCGGCTCCGCCGGCAGCTCCCCGCCCACCGGAATCACCGCATCCCCAGTCGCCGGACTCCCGCTCAACACGTCCGCCGCATTGAAATGCCCCTTCCGCTCCCGCGTCACCTTCACCTTCCCTGTCACCTCCGCTCCCCTCCGGCAATCCAGCTCCGTCCCCGCAGGAATACTCACCCCCGTCAGCGCATGCACCAGCACAAATCCCGCCCCCGCATCCGCATACACCACATCCCCCACCGCCTTCTCCCCTAACCTCCCCTTCGCCTCCGCCGTCGACGCCGACGCCAGCTTCTCCAGCTCCTTCATCCGCCGCTTCGCCTTCGCCTTCTCGTTCAAATTCATCAGATTCCCGCAGCCGGAAACCGCAGCAGCCACCACCAGCACCAGTACTCTCTTCATCACGTCTCTCACAGTCCCTCCTTCTACATCCCACCCGGCCACGGGAGCGAGAACGATTTCACCTGCCCGTAGAATTTCACCGCCTCCGCCACCCCCTCCTTCACCCCCGGCCCACTCTCCTTGATCCCTCCAAACGGCGTGTGCTCCAATCGCCACGCCGGCACCTCATTCACCTGCACCATCCCCGTCCGCACCCGCTCCACTACCGCCAGCGCCGACCCCAGATCCCGCGTCATCACCGACGTCGCCAACCCGTACCGCGACTCATTGCAGATCTCCACCGCCTCATCTAACCCATCCACCGCCACCACCGGCGACAGCGGCCCGAACGCTTCCTCCCTCATCAGCGCCGCCGTCCGCGCCACCCCTCGCAATACCGTCGGCATCATCAGCGCCCCCCGCCGCTCCCCGCCGCACAATACCTCCGCACCACCCGCCACCGCCTCCCTCACATATCCCTCCAGCTGCCGCGCCGCCGCCTCGCTGATCACCGTCCCCACCCGCGTCGCCTCTTCCCCAGGATCACCCCACGGAAACACCCGCTCCGTCTCCGCCGCCAGCCGCTCCGCAAACTCCCCAGCCAATCGCCGCGCCACCAGAAACCGCTTCACCGCCGTGCACCGCTGCCCCGAATTCCGATAACTCCCCTCCGCACCCAACCGCACCGCCAGCTCCATGTCCGCATCCTCCAGCACAATCATCTCCGCATTCCCTCCTAACTCATAACACGTCTTCTTCAATCCAGCCATCCCGGAAATCGCCCGCCCCGCCCCCGCACTCCCCGTGAACGTCAGCGCCTCGATCCTCCCATCCCTAACCAGCCCGCCCACCACCGGCTCCAGCGGCCCTACCAGACAACTCAGCATCCACCCCGGCAATCCCGCCTCATAAAGCAGCGCCGCAAACGTCAGCGCCGTCAGCGGGGTCTTCTCAGACGGCTTCAGAATCAGCGCCGCTCCCGCCGCAATCGCCGGCCCCACCTTGTGCGCACACTGCGTCAGCGGATGATTGAACGGCGTGATCGCCAGCGCCAGCCGCACCGGCTCCCGCACCGTGAACAGCTTCCGCGCAAACCCCGCAGGCGTCACATCCCCAGGCCACACCATCCCCTCCTCCCGCAACGCCTCCATCGCCGCAAACCTCAAGATCATCCCCGCCCGCGACGCCTCCGCACGACAGTCAAACGCACTCAACCCCGTCTCCAGCCGGATCAGCCGCGCATGCTCCTCCACCCGCGCATCCAGTAGATCCGCCGCTCGCCTCAACACCTCCGCCCGCTCATGCCGCGTCAGCCGCTTCCCACCCCTCAACCCAATCTCCACCGCCCGCTCCGCATCCTCCACCCCACACATCACCACCTCCCCAGTCACCGACCCATCCCACGGATAATGCACCGCCAGCCGCTCCCCGTCCCCTAACGGTTCCCCTGCAATCAACGACGACATCAGCATCCCCATTCCTACATCTCTCCCCGAAAAAATGAAAGCGCGCAGCATGGGCGATGCTGCGCGCTTCGCGGACACCCCGGATCGGTTTTGTAATATATTTAACCGGGGAAAAATTGTTTTCAATTTATCGCACAACTCTCCCCAGCCGCATAGTACCGCGCAGTGACACTTCCGTCACCGCCTCTGCACCGCTCAACCCTCCCCCAGAAACGGATAGTCCGTGTATCCCGCAGGCCCCGGCGAATAAAATGTCGCCGCATCCGGAACATTCAGCGCAGCTCCCTTCCGGAACCGCTCCGGCAGATCAGGATTCGCCAGAAACGCGGTCCCGAACGCCACCGCATCCACCTGCCCGCTCGCAATCGCCTTGTCCGCCTCTTCCGCCGTGTACCCCATGTTCGTCACCAGCGTCCCCGTGTAATTCTCACGCACCGCACTCACCACATCCCCATGCTGCGCCTGGAAGAAATCCGCACGCATCAGATGCAGATACGCCAGCCCGCTCCCGCTCAACCGCTTCGCCAGCCACGTGCTCAACCCGATCGGATCGCTGTCCACCATGCTGTTATAACTGTTCAACGGCGACAGCCGCACCCCCACCCGACCGCTCCCCCACACCGACGACACCGCCTCCGTCACCTCCAGCAGCAACCGCGCCCGGTTCTCCACCACCCCGCCGTACGGCCCGCTCCGACGGTTGCTCCCGTCGCGCAGAAACTCATCCAGCAGATACCCGTTCGCCCCGTGAACCTCCACTCCGTCAAAACCCGCCGCCTTCGCATTCGCCGCCGCCAGCCGGAACCCCTCCACAATCCCCGGAATCTCCTCGTCCCCTAACTCCCGCGGCGTCACATACGGCTGCTTCCCCTGCGGCGTATGCACCTCATCACCCACAATCGGAATCGCACTCGGAGCCACCGGCTCTTGCCCGTCGTTCAGCAGCGGATGACACGCCCGGCCCCCATGCCACAACTGCAGAAAAATCCGCCCGCCCTTCGCATGAACCGCCTCCGTCGTCAGCCGCCAACCCGCCACCTGCGCCTCATTGTAAATCCCCGGCTCCATCCAGAACGACGAATTCCCCTCCATCACCATCGTCGCCTCCGCAATCAGCAGCCCAGCCGTCGCCCGCTGCGCATACTGCTCCGCAATCAGCGTACCCGGCACATGCCCAGGCTCCGCACGGCATCGCGTCAGCGGTGCCATCAGAATTCGGTTCGGTAGCGTCACCGCGCCAGCCTGCAGAGGTTTGAAAAGATGTTCCATCATCCCCCATCCAGCCACGCTCCCCGCCACACGCAATCGCTCTTGCCACCCAACCCCACAAGCCCTCCTCCGTTCAAGCAGCCGAAGGCTCTGGACTGCTGTCAGAATTACAGCTCTCCCTGCGCACGGAGTGCGCCTGCCAGCCCTTCCCACAAAGCCAGGCCGTCCCGCCCTCGCTCTCCCCCGCTCACCAGTCATCCGTCCGAAACGGCGACGCCGGCAACCCAGCCCGGTTATACAGATTCGCCCCCTCCGGATTGCTGCAGAACGCATACCGCACCGCCACCGGTGCCGCCACCTCCGCCGCACTCACCACCACCGTCTCCCCCTCAATCACCGCATCCGCCCACACCCACTTCCGATCCGCCCCAGCCACCGCAAACCGCCGCAGCTTCACTCCGCCCTCCTCCACCACCGCCGCCCGACCTTCCTTCTTCCCAGCCATCAGCCCACCCCCGGGATAATCAAAGAACACCCGCGCCTTCCCGCCCTCCACCTCCAGCTTCCGGAACAACGGCCCGCTCACCGTCACCCCACTCTTCCCATACACCCCAGCCAGCGCCCACAACGCCAATCGCTCCCCCACATCCGCCTTGTTCTTCGGATGAATGTCCTCCGCATCCCCTAAATCAATCGCACTAGCCATCCCCGTGTGCGGAATTGTCAGGCACCGCCGCTGCACGTCCCGGATATACCCCCACTCCCCTCCCGCAGGATTCATGTCGGGCTTCTGCCACGCCGCCAGCTGCACAAAATAAAACGGCAGCTCCGCATCCCCGAACCACTTCCGCCAGTCCGCCACCATCGCCGCCTTCTTCTCCAGATACAGATTCCCATCCGCATTGTTCTCCCCCTGATACCACAACACCCCCCGCAGCGCCATCGGCACCAATGGCGCAATGTGCCCGTGATGCAGCGTCACACACCGCGGCCGGTGCCTCCGCTCCCCAAACGGATACTCCGGAAACTCCGGCGGCATCGGCAGCTCCACTCCCCGCTCCTTAGCCGCCCGACTCTCCGCCAGCCACGCCTCCAGCGGCCCCATCGCTTCCCCTAACTCCTTCCGGTACTCCCCCAGCGATTCCCTCATCAGTCGCGCATACGGCTCCAACGCCGGGGTCTTCAGCAGGGTCTCCTCCGCCATCCACAACTCAATGTTCGTCCCCCCCACCGCATTCGTCAGCAACCCGATCGGCACCCCCGTCTCCGCCTGCACCCGACGCGCAAAATAAAACCCCACCGCACTGAAATTCCCCGCCGTCCCCGGCCCGCACACACTCCAGCTCCCCTTCACATCCCGCTGCGGCCGACTCGCAAACTGATACTCCGTCCGAAAATGCCGGATCATCGGCAAATCCGCCGCCCGAATCTCCTCCGGCACCCCGCATCCCCCCAGCCCCCAGTCCATGTTCGACTGCCCGCTGCACATCCACACATCCCCCAACAGCACATCCTTCACCTCCACCACACTGCTCCCGCTCACCCGCATCGTCTGCCCAACCTTCGACACCGGCTGCGCCCCAAGCCTCACCTCCCATCGCCCATCACCACCAGCCACCGCCTCCCCCTTCTCCTTCCCAAACTCCACCACCACCCGCTCCCCCGGCTCTCCCCACCCCCACACCGGCAACACCCGGTCCCGCTGCAGCACCACATGATCCCCAAACACCGCAGGCATCCTCACCGCCGCCCCCACCGGCCCAGCCAGCAAACCCATCAACACCATCCCCATCACCTCTCTCATGCGCTTGTTTCTCATCCCACCACCCTGCACCCCACAAGCCCCCGCAGCAAGCAAAGTGACACAGACATCCCGCCGCTTACCTCCCCACACGCCCCCGGGCGCGCCGGCCTCCCGGTCGGCCCCTCTCCCCACAAGCCCCTCTCCCCAGAAGCCAAAGGAGGGGGGACATTCCTGTCCCCCGAACCCCCACAACAAGCCATCCGCCCTGTCTCCCCTACCCCGTCCCGTAGGGACGACCGGTGACTAGCCGCGGGCACCGCGACCCACTCGCGGTACCCCCGGTTCCCAACACCACACCACAGGACCCCGTGGGGGTCCCCCGCTCACCGAGTGCGCCTGCCACACCCTCGCTCAACACCCCACTCCCCACCCGCACAGCTGTCTTACACACAGTTGGTCGGGGGTTCGAATCCCTCTCCGCGCACCATTGAATAACCCACTCTCCCTAAACGGGTTATGCAGCAGAAAACCGGCCCGCAACGCCCCGTTTTTCACCCTAACAACCGCCCGTGGTGACAAATTGGTGACAAACAGGGAGCCCGCTGCAAAACCCGGAGCGGGAGCGCGGCGAGCCATTTTCCCTCACGGCAAGG
>QQNF01000037.1 GCA_003402705.1 Verrucomicrobiota bacterium
ACTCGCCCCACCCCACCCCGCCGCCCGCCCAGCCCCACCCGCGGCTTCCCCCTCACCAGCACTCCAAACATCACCGTCGCCAGCACCGCTCGCCCCACCGCCGCCACCACCCCCAAACTCCGCCCCACCGCATTAGCTTCACCCTCCACCCGCGCGCCCACCATCGCCGCCACCGCCTCCAGCATCACCGCCGATCCCGCCACCACCAGCAGATGACCCGCTAGCGCCCCGACCCCGCCCGCCCGCAACTCCGGCCACCGCCGCACCATCATCACCACCGCCGCCAATCCCCACACCACCGCCACCCAACACAACGGCAGCACCGCCTCCGCCACCACCACCCCGGCCGCCGTCACCCACGCCACCCGGTCACGCCCCGCCCCAACCACCGCAGGCTGCCACCCAGCCACACCACCCACAGGCACCATCGCCAAAAACTCCGCCCGCCAGCGCTCCGCCACCACCACCAGCGCCAATCCCTGCCACGGCGCACTCAATACCCCTAACCCCATCCCCACCCAACCCCCTCCATCCTGCCACCACATCCCGCCCGCCAGCGCCAACACCCCCACCACCATCATCCCCATCCACAATCCCTCACGCCCCTCCGGCACCAGCGCACCCATCCCAGCCCGAACCCCCGGCCATCCCACCAACCACATTCCTAGCAACATCAGTCCCGCCAGCTTCCCGCTCACCACCCACGTCAACGCATGACATGCCGTCTCCACCGCCCCACCGAAAACCCCGTCCCATCCCCACACTCCGCCCATCCCCGCACCCAGCAACTCATCCCCAACCCCGATCACCGCCGCCACCACCACCAGCCACGGCTCCCGCGCCACCACCCGGAAACTCTCCCCCACCAATCCACGCCACGGATTCACCACCAGCATCACCAGCCAGCAGACCAGCGCCCCAGCCAGCCACACCCACTCCTGCCATGCCGGATCATTCATCCGCACGACGCCACCGCCTCAGCGGATCAGCCCCCAGTGCGGCCTGAACGGCCAGTACACCACAAACGCCGGCCCCACCAGATTCCGCTCCGGCACCGGCCCCCAGTTCCGACTGTCAAAACTGTTCGGACTGTTGTCCCCCATCGCCATATACCCACGCTTCCCAGGCTCCGCAGGCAGCGTCACCTCATCCGTCTGCTCCACACTCAGAAATCCCACGTAGTTCTCCACCAACGGCGGCTGCGGAGGCGACGGCGTCCGGTACCCCTGATACGGAAACCCCGTCACCGACGGCCCCTGTCCCGCCACGTTCTTCATCCCCTCCTCCACCGCAGGCACTCCATTCACCAGCAACTCCGGCGGCCGCACCTGCAACCGGTCCCCAGGCACCCCCACCAATCGCTTGATGTAATGCTGCGACTTCGTCCCCGGCGGCGGCACAATCCCCGTAATCCCAGCCGTGCTGAACACAAACACCTCCCCGCGACTCGGCTTCCGGAAATGATAGGACATCTTGTCCACCAGCAGCTGGTCCCCGGAATCCACATACCCACGCGCAAACACTTCCCCTCCCTTGAACCGCACCCGCCGCGGCCGCCCCGTCGCATCAAACCCGCCGCGCAGGGTCTCCATCTGGCTCCCCGGACTGTCATCCGCCCGGATGTTCACACTCTGCGCCCGTACCGTCGCATCCATGCACAGCTCCCCTAGCAACTGCCGCGCCGGCGCATACACCGTGATCTGACCCTTGTCGAAATACAGATCCGTAAACGTGAAGAAATTCGCCTTCGAACGCTGCCGGTACCCTAGAAACTCCGCCTCGCCCCACTCCGCAGGGATCTTCTTATCCACATAGTTCCTCCCGCGCCACACATACTCCCACCCCTTCACCGCCACATTCGGCACCGCCTTCTCATCCTCCATCCGCTGCGCCGTAATCCCATTCAGCGTCGGCTGCATCGACGCCGTCGGTATCTTGAACGGCTGCAGATAATACGCACGGATCCCCAGCGCCACAATCACCGCCACAATGATCACCTCCAGATTCTCACGCAACGGCGACGACTGATACCCAGGCACCGCCGCCTCACAGCACTTCACCAGCTTCGGCTCCAGCTCGCCCAGCGCCGCTCGGTCCCGCGCCTTCAGCGCCGCCCCAAACGCACTCTGCATCTCCTTCACCTCCTCAAGCCGCTCCGCAGGCATCAGATCCCGCTGATACGCCACAAACTTCTCCACCCCCTTCCCAAGGTCGCGGTACTTCTTCAGCCACGGCGGTGTCAGCAACGGTATCATAGCTTCAATCTCAGTTCTCGGTTCTCTCTCTCTCTCTCTCTCACTCTCAATCCCCAGTCTTCAGCACCTCCACAAACGCTTCCTGCGGAATATTCACCTTCCCGATCATCTTCATCCGCTTCTTCCCTTCCTTCTGCTTCTCCAGCAGCTTCCGCTTCCGCGAAATGTCACCACCATAACACTTCGCCGTCACGTTCTTCCGCATCGCCGTCAGACTCTCCCGCGCCACAATCTTCCCGCCAATCGCCGCCTGAATCGCCACCGTGAACAACTGCTTCGGAATCACCTCCGCTAGCTTCTTCGCCAGCGCCCGACCCCGCGTCTCCGCCTTGTCACGGTGCACAATCGTCGCAAACGCATCCACAGGATCCCCGTTGATCAGCATCTCCATCTTCACCAGCTTGTCCGCCCGGAACCCGCAGTACTCATAGTCCATGCTCCCGTACCCGCGCGTGATGCTCTTCAGCTTGTCGTTGAAATCCACCAGAATCTCATTCAGCGGCAGCACGCACGTCAGCATCACCCGGTGCGCATCCAGCGTCTCCGTGTTCTCCAGCGCCCCGCGCTTCTCACCGATCAGCTTCATGATGTCCCCGATGCACTCGTTCGGTATCAGAATGAACGCCCTCACCATCGGCTCCCGGATCTCCTCCATCGTCCCAGGATCAGGCATGTAAGTCGGATTATCAATCTTCAACTCCTCCCCGTTCGTCAGCGTGATCTCATACACCACACTCGGATACGTCGAAATGATGTCCATGTTGTACTCCCGCCGCAGCCGCTCCACCACAATCTCCATGTGCAGCAACCCCAGAAACCCGCACCGGAACCCGAACCCTAACGCCGCCGACGACTCCTGCTGATAACGGAACGCACTGTCGTTGATCTGCAGCTTCCCCATCGCCAGCTTCAATGGCTCGAAATCATCCGAACTCACAGGATAAATCCCGCTGTACACCATCGGCTGAATCTCCTTGAACCCAGGCAGCGGCTCCGGCGCCATCCGCGTCGTCTCCATGATCGTGTCCCCGATCTTCACCTCCGACGTGCTCTTCATGTTCGCCACCACATACCCCACATCCCCAGCCACCAGCGACTCGCACCGCGCCTGCTTCGGCGTGAAAATCCCCACCTCCTTCAGCTCATACGACTTGTTCGTCGCATACATCGTCACATTCGTCCCCCGCTTCAGCGTCCCGCTCACCACACGCACATACATCACCACCCCCCGGTACGCGTCAAACACACTGTCAAACACACTCGCCCTCAGCAACCCGTCCTCCGGAATCTGCGGCGGCGGCACCCGCTCAATCACCGCCTCCAGAATGTCCTCAATCCCAATCCCCATCTTCGCACTCGCCTTGATCGCCTCCTCATGCGGAATCGCCAGAATGTCCTCCAGTTGCTTGTAAACCGCCGGCAGATTGCTCGACGGCAGATCAATCTTGTTGATCACAGGCACAATCTTCAGCTTCTGCCCCAGCGCCAGATGCAGATTCGCCACCGTCTGCGCCTCTACCCCCTGCGCCGCATCCACCAGCAGCACCGCCCCCTCGCACGCCCCCAGACTCCGGCTCACCTCATACGCAAAATCCACGTGCCCAGGCGTGTCAATCAGGTTCAGCTTGTACGTCTTCCCATCCCTCGCCTTGTACGCCATCGTCACAGGATGGCACTTGATCGTGATCCCACGCTCCCGCTCGAGATCCATGGCATCAAGCAACTGCGCCTGCATCTCCCGCTGCGTCACCGTGCGGGTGGCTTCAAGCAACCGGTCGGACAACGTGGTCTTCCCATGGTCGATGTGGGCGATGATCGAGAAATTACGGGTAAGAGTAGCAACAGGCATTCCGGTACGGGAAAAGGAAAAAAGCAGAGCCAGCGTCCCTAATACCTCCCGCGCCTCTTGTAAAGCGACCCCGCACCGTTCTTCACGCCATCACCAACGCGCCCCCAGCCCCTCAATTCACACCCGCCGCCGCACCCGGCACCGCCGCAGGCTTCTCCCCCGCTCCTCCCATCTGCACACCCTCCAGCCACCGGATCCGCTCCCACTCACTCGAAGGATACCACCGGTAGTTCATCAGGTACACCACCACCCCAGTCACCGACACATATAGCCAGACCGGCAGCGTCCACCTCGCAATCGCCCGGTGACTCTCAAACCTCCTCCGCGCCGCACGCGACACCGTCATCGGCACAAGGACCACAATGCTGAAACTCCCCACAAGGTGCGTCAGCAGAATCGAGAAATACACCACCCTCACCGTCCCCTCCGCCGTGAACGGCACATGCCCCTTCCCCGTATGCTGCACCAGCCACCCGTGCCACGTCAGATAGCACACAAGAAACGCCGCCGACGCCGCCAGCGCCGCTATCATGAAGGCCGCATGCCCCTTTCGGTTCCCGCTCCGAATCGCAAACCACCCAGCCAGCAGCAGCACCGTCGCCAGCCCGTTCAGACACGCATTGATCAATGGCAAATTCGTCATCTTTGCTCCCTGGTAACTCTCATTCTCCCTTCGCAGCTTCCTCCAGCACTTTCTTCACATCCTCCCCAATCGGCCGCGGATACCACGAATCGTCAAACGCCGCATGAAACGGATGCCAGAAATAATCATTGTCCGTCGGCGTCCGCACCGACCCATGATGGTCAATCATCACCATCACCAGCGAATGATCCCACACATCCGCAGGATTCTCCCGGATCTGCTCCTCAGGCTTCCGCTGCACCGAAATCTTGAACGTGTTCATCATCCACTTCCGCACCTCGTTCCCCTCAGCCTCCGTCCCGTTCTTCGTCGTCAGAAACCACCAGTTCTCCCCCTTGAACCCCTTCGTCTCCGTCCACGACTTCAACAACTCCGGCCGGTCGTGCTCCGGGTACAGACTCACCGAGATCAGCTGAAACCTCGGGTCACTCCCGAACTCATCCTGCAGCCGCTTCATCGCATCCGCCACCCCCGCACATCCCCGCGGACACGTCGTGTACAGATACGACAGCACAATCACCTTCCCCTTCACCTCCTCAAGCCGCCGCTCCTTCCCATTCACATCCACAAACAACCCCGGATCCTTCTCCACCGATTGCTTCTTCGGCAGCCGCCCCTTCATCACATCCTGCTTCACTTTCAGATAGTAATTGAACCACACCACCGACCCCAGCGCCATCAGCACCAGACAGACAGCCAGCGCCGTGCGGCGGGACGGCGGGGGCGATGCAGGGAGCTGACTTTGATCCAATTCAGGGGAAGACATGGTAATGGAACGTTCCAGCGCCTCACCGCCGGGCACAAATTAATACGGCCGCCAGCATCGCCGGGAGATAAAGAAGCGTCGCAAAGAACAACCGCCGCGCCGCCGCTCGCTCCGGCACCCGCAAAAACTTCAGACTCAACCACACCAGCCACCCGCCCAGCACCAAACCCATCGGCGCAAACCACCACGACGCAAACCCAGCCAGCGGCGGCCACACCCCCAGCGGCAGCAATAGCAGGCTCCACCCCAACGCTCGCCGCGCCGTCGCAGCCCCGCTCTCATCGTCATTGCTCCACATCACAAAACCACCACGCACATACTCCTCACGATACATCCAGTTGATCGCCAGAAAATGCGGCAGCTGCCAGAGAAACAGCAGCCCGAACAGAAACAGCGCCCCAGGTGCCGTCATCAGCTCGCTCCTCAACAGCACCCGATGATAATTCCGGAACTCCAGCCCTCCCGGCACCGCCACCCACCCGATCACCGGCGGAATCGCCCCCGATACCGCCCCCACAATCGTGTTCCACACCGACTTCCGCTTCATCGGCGTGTAGATGAACAAATAAACCAGCAGGGTCAGCCCGGCCAGCGCCGCCGCCTCCGTGTTCACCTTCACCCCAAGATGAATAATCCCCGCTCCAGCCAGCAACGCCCCGATCACAAACGCCACCTCGGGCTGCAGCCGCCGCGACGCCAACGGCCGGTCCGCCGTCCGCTGCATCCGCGCATCCGCATCCATCTCCATCAGTTGATTGAAAACCGACGCTCCGAACGCCGTCAGCGCCGTCCCCGCAATCGTATGCACCAGCCGCCACGGCAACGCTCCCGGCCAGTCCACCAGCAGGCAATGCAGCCAGTACCCAGCCGCCGTCGTCACCACCACCAGCGCACTCAATCGCGCCTTCGTCAGCAGCATGAAATCCCCGCGCGTGAATCCCGGCCGAAGCGTGGCACCGACGGCATCATCGGAAGTCTGTGGGGCGGGAGTTGTCATGCTTCCTCCCCCATGGCGGACGTCTCGGACCCACGCAACCGACTGCGCAACAGCAGCGACAAACCCACCCCATGCACCAGAAATGCCAGCAGCAGGTGCACCGGCTGCACCACCGCAGGCAGATTCGCCCGGATCAGCACCACCCCCGCCACATACTCCATCGCCACCAGCAACCCCAGCACCGGAATCAGCACCGGTGCCGCCTCAACACACTCTCCCCGCGCCCGCAGCCGGAAAAACACCAGCCCCACCAGCGTCACCACCACCACCGCCCCCACCCGGTGCCACGCAAACGTCACCCCAAGCACCGCCTCAAGTTTCACCTGTGCCCCGTCTCCGCAGCATCCCGCCAGCTTCGCCTGATCCACAATCTCCCGCACCTGCGTCCCTACCACCGTCTGCGCCACCACCGCCACCACACACGCCACCAGATGCCACCTCAGCGACTTCGAAACCACCATCCCACGCCTCGTCACCACCCTGTGCCGAATCCATAGCCCCGTCGTGATCAGACCCATCGCCAGCATCATGTGCAGCGTGATCTTCCACGGCAGCAGATTCGTGTCCACCACCACCTTCCCCAACCACGCCACCACCCCAAACAATACCACCTGCCCAACCAGTACCACCTTCAATAACCCATCCCGCCGCCCGGACACCACCGCCAGCACCAGCGTCGCCAGCGCCGCCAACCCACTCACCGCCCCAAGACACCGATTCAAAAACTCGATCCACGTCTCCATCGCACTGAAATTCTCCCGCACACTCGCCTCCGTCACCTCCACCTCCGCCCGTCCATGGCCCGCCCACGACTTCCGATACTTCGCCAGATCAAGCCTCGCAAAATCAATCTCCTCAGCCTTCAGCGGCGGCACCAGCCGCCCATAACAACGCGGCCAGTCCGGACACCCCATCCCTGATCCCGTCGCCCGCACCACCGCCCCAGCCAGCACCACAAGGTACAACAGCACCAGCGTCAGCAATGCCGCTCGCGGCAGCAGTCTTTCGGCTATCCCTCGCATCTCTCTCTTCAAAATCAGGAATGAAAACGGACGCTGAGATCCCCCCAGCGCCCGCCCTCGCAATCAATTTACGCTTACCGCACGAATCCAACCACCCTTACTTCACCTCCGCCTCAGCAGGCGCAGGCGTTGCGGCCGGAGCCCCGGCTGGGGCAGGCGTTTCAGCAGGTGCGGGTGCCACAGGCAATGTCGCCGCCGCAGGCGCAAGCCCAAGCTTCTTCGCAGCCTCCGCTCCAAACGGAGAATCCTTGAACTTCGGCGCATCCTTCGCCCATCCCTCAAAGGACTTCTGATCCACCACGTGCAGCAGCGATTTCATATTCCCGTGCGCCGCCCCGCACAACTGACCGCAGATAATCTCAGAATCCCCAATCGCCGACGGCACAAACCACATCCGGCTCACCTTCCCAGGATCGGCATCCTGCGCAATCCGCATCCTCACCAGCGCCAGATTGTGGATCACATCCTTCGCTGTCACCGCTATCTCAACCTTCTTCCCCTTCGGCAAAAACAACTCCGGAACCACAATGTCGTCCAAACCATTCGGATCCTCAGGATCAATCCCGATCGGGTTCGCCGAACTCATCAGAAACCGATTCGTCATCCCGAACTTCTCGTCCGCACCAGGATATTGGAAACTCCACTTGAACTGCTCCGCAAAGGCATTCACCCGCACGTCCGGATCAGGAAACTCATCCACCCGCGTCGCCCACAGCGGAAACGCAAACCCAAGCAGCAGGATCACCTCCGTCACAATCACCCCAATCTCAATGTGGCTCGACGCATTGCCAGTCACACCCGAATAGGATGCCTTCGGGTGATTCTTCCGCCGGAACCGAAACAGCGCGTAAGCAATGAAGATCCCCCAGCCAAGGCCAAGAAACAGCATGAACCAGTGCACGATTTCAAGCATGTGGTCCAGCAAGTGACCATGCTCGGAACCAACAGGCGGAATGCCGAGAAGTTTATTCAGAATACCCATAGCAATCGTAGGATGAACTCTTAACTCTTGTTCAGGACTGCGCCACCTCCGCCTCAAGGCGCCGCGCTCGGCGGATGAAAGACACCACAATCGCAAAAATCACTCCAAACACCACCATCAGCGCCCCAAGCATCACAAAAACCGCCCCGTTCGCAGCAAGCACCGTCACCTGTCCACTCTGCCCGATGCAGGTGGCACACGCCGGAGTAAACATCATGGTATTCATCGCTTTATCATTTCAGTTCCCTGCTCTCAAACAATGATCTGCGGCGCCTTCCGGCGCACAAACCAAACCGTGTACACAATCAGCGCCGCTGCAATCACCCCGAAACCCACCCCGTACCCACGCAGCTCCTCAGTCACACTGTTGTCCCCAATCAACGCATACGCCAGTATCCCGAGATCGAAAAGAATCGCGATCACAAGAAAGAAGACATGGAAGCTCTTGAGGGACATGACAGTAGAACTCAGGGTTTGAAGAACGAATCCTTGATCGGATCCAGATACGCCAGGCAGAACAGAAACATCATCGCCGCAAAGAAAATCATCGTGAACAGCAGCGTCTTGTAGATCAGCCCCCGCTCGTGATTAAGGTGCATGAAGATCAGCCCCACCAGCGACACCTTCACCGTCGCAATCAGCAACCCGAGCGCAATGTTCAGGTGAATGTCCCCAAGGTCCACCTTGTAGGCAACAAACACAGTGATGATCGTGCCGAGAATCAGTGCCCCGCCCACCATCAGGTAAGTGCGGATCGCTTTCCCGAAATCAATCGGATGATCGTGAGAATCGTGCCCCGAAGGGTCGTCGTGTGAAGAATCCATGGCCATGTGGGGCTTACATCAGATAGTAAAGAGGGAAGAGGAAGATCCAGACCAGATCGACAAAGTGCCAGAACAGGCCGCCGACCTCCACCCGGTTCGCAAGATGCTCGGGGTTCTCCCGGTACATCTTCTTCCCTGTAATCAGAAACCATCCCAGCACAATTGCCCCGCCAATCACGTGCAGACCATGCAACCCCGTCATCAGGAAGTAAATCGCATAGTATGGACTCAGCGCCGGCGTGAAATTGGAATAAAACCGCTTCTCGCTCCTCGGTAGACTCACCGTCATGCTGTGATCGTGCAGCAGCTTGTGCGCATGTTCCTCTGGCAACACCTCTTCAAACTCAAACCGCAGGGACTCCCGGAGATTGTCCGGATCCGCATCAGCCGTCCCCGCGCGCTTCGGATACTTCTTCTTGAACTCCTCCGACTTCTCGTCGCGGTGACGGAGAAAGTCATCCTTCAGATCAGGATAGTACTTCCACACCAGCGCCTTCTCCGCATCCTTGTTCTTCCGCAGATCAATCAGGTCCGCATTGAACTCAATCGCGTCCGTCTCCAGCTTGCCCTGAAGCACCGTCGAATCCTTGAAGCTCATCTCAGCCTGCCCATACTTCGCCACACTGCTCTCCTTCGCAAGAAACAACAGCGGTTCACCCACCACGTCCAGTTTCAGCGACTGCGTCAGATCCTCAGCCTTGGCCTTCTCGATCGCCACCTTGTTCGCCTCGTCCAGTTTCGCGTTGATCGCCGCCAGCGCCTCGTCATTCCCCTTGTTCGCCGCCTTCTCAATCTCATACGCCGTCACCATCCGGGACAGTTCCCCAGCAGCATCAAGCCACTTCCGCTTCTGCGCCTTCAGCCAGTCTTTCGACAGCACCACTTCCTTGCCCGACGGCGACTTGAACTTCAAATCCCCGTTCGCAGGCATCGCATACGGCAACTCGCCCTTCTTATCCCGCCGCTGATCAAGAAACTCAAGATTGCTGTTCCGCAGATCAATCACAATCGACTTCACCTCTCCAAACACAATCCGGTCCCCGTGGTTCTTCTCGTCCGCATGAATCGGATGCCCGTTGATCACCGACCCATCCGTGAACTCAAAAGAGTAGTGCTGGAATTTGTGGTAGTACTCATACCCCTTGATCCCCATGAAACCCAGCGCGCAGCAGAGCGTGAAGATCATGTTGAACTGGAACCACCCGAACCGCCGCGCCTTCACCGCCGCCCAGGCCGCCACCACCGAAACCGACGACGCAATCAGCACCATCGTGTTGATGAATCCAGGCTTGACCTTCAGTTCATGAAACGGCCACGGAAAATCAGCCCCGATCCGCAAGAACACGTACGAGGAAAATAACCCCCCGAACAGCATCACCTCGGACGCAAGAAAGAGCCAGATGCCCACCTTGGCATTGTACAGGCCAGTGTCAGGCCGGGCATTTACAGTGTACGGAATCTCCATCGGAAGTGGGCGGGAAAAGTGGGTTGCGGTCGCTCAGTGGGATGCCGGTACTTTCGCGGTCTCTGCAGCCTCGGTTTCCGTCACCGGTTCCCATTGAGGACTGTAGTCTTTCAGCGCACCAGGCACGCTGTATTCGTAAGGGCCACGGTATACCACCGGTTCCGTAAGGAAGTTGCCGTGCGGCGGCGGAGTCGGCGCACTCCACTCCAGCGTGGTCGCATTCCATGGATTGTCCGACGTCACCTTCTACCCGCCCTTGATCGACAGGAAGAAATTCACGATGAACGGAATCTGCGCTAGCCCAAGACCCCACGCACCCCACGAAATGATTTCGTTCAGATAGAAATACTTGTGCGCCGTGATCTCGAACACCTTGCCGCCATCATACCACCGACGATGGAATCCAGCCATCCCCTGAATGAACATCGGAGCAAACAGCACGTTCATCATGATTAGTGACGGCCAGAAGTGCAGGTGCCCCAGCACCGTCCCCATCATCCGCCCCGTCACCTTCGGATACCAATGGTAAATCCCAGCAAACAAGGCAAAAATCACACCGGGCGCCACAATGTAGTGAAAGTGCGCTATCACATAGTAGGTGTCGTGCAGGTAAAGGTCGATGAAACTGAACGCCAGCGGCAGCCCAGTCAGCCCCCCGATCCCGAACATCGGCAGAAACGCCGTCGCAAACAGCATCGGCACCGGAAACCGGATCGAACCACCCCACAGCGAAATCATCAGACAGGTCAGCAGAATCACCGACGGCACCGAAATCATCACCGTCGTAAACTGGAAAAATGTCGCCACCACCGTGCCCATCCCCGTCAGATACATGTGGTGCGCCCAGACAATAAAACTCAGGAACGCCAGCGTCAGCACCGCATACACCATCGATTTGTATCCCCAGAGCGGCTTCCGCGTGTTGCAAGGAATGATCTCCGCTACAATCGCAATCCCCGGCAGCAGCAGCACATAAACCTCAGGGTGCGCAAGAAACCAGAACAAGTGCTGGAATAGCACCGGATGACCACCACCCGACACATTCAGAATCCCAGACTCACTCGTCCAAAGTCCCGTCGGCAGGAAGAAGCTCGACTGAAATACCTGATCGCTCAACTGCATCAGCGCCGCCACCTCCAGCGGCGGGAACGCCAGCAGCAGCAGAAACGCGATCACAAACATCGCCCACGTGAAAAACGGAAGTCTCATCCAAGTAAGCCCCTTGGCCCGCAGGTTGATCACCGTCGTCAGCACGTTCACAGATCCAAGCAGCGACGCGGAAATATTGAACACCATCGCAAAAAGCCATTGTGTCTGACCCGTCCAGAACCGCGCATCCGTGTTCCGCTGAACCACCGCCGCCAGCGGCGAATAATTCGTCCAGCCAGCCTGCGCCGCACCAGTCGGCAGCAGGAAGCTCGCCGTCATGAATACCCCGCTGATGAAGAATAACCAGTAACTCCACATGTTCAGCCTCGGAAACGCCATGTCCGGTGCCCCGATCTGCAACGGCATCACAAAATTCACAAACGCCGCAAACCCAAGCGGCACCACCCCGAAGAACACCATGATCGTTCCGTGCATCGCACCAAACATATTGTACAACGACCCCGAAACCTTCCCGTCCGGTGCCCAGCGAGTCACGAAATCATCTCCGAAAAGCTGCAGAATCCAACTCAACCCGCCCGGGAGCGGCTCGCCCGGATGCGCAATGCTCCAGCGCATCACCAGCATCAGCATGAAGCCAAACGCCAGAAAAACCAGCCCGCTCACACCATACTGCACCCCGATCATTTTGTGATCGGTCGAAAATACATACTTCTTCAGAAACCCAGGATCATGATGGTCATGATGATCGTGTCCGTGATCGTGCCCGTGAGCGTCGTGGGTGTGGGATTGTTCGGCGGTAGCAGCCATAGCAGGTGACATTTCGGGTTTCTTGCGTTGTTTGACGCGCGGCAGTCTAATGGTGAAATTGGTTACTTCTTGGCAGCAGGGGCAGCCTCCGCAGCTCCTCCCGCTGCCTTCGCTATTTTTGCCGGCCACTCCGACGGCACACAGGCCGCATCCGCAGCAATCGCCGCTTCCAGTTCTCCCTCCGTCCACGATGCCTGACGCACGATCTCCACCTTCACGGAGGCCACCTGGTCATCGTAGATCAACGGGGCCTTGTTACCCCATTCATTACGAATGTAAGACGCAACCTGGGCGATTTGTTTATTGTTCAGCGCCGTCCCTTGGGCGGGCATCTGGCCATTGTAAGTCTTCCCAAGAACGCTGAATTGTCCTCCAATCCCGTAAAGCAGAATCGCAATCAGGCGCTTGTCGCTCGCCGTCACCCAATCCGAGCCCTTGAGCGGTGGAAACTGCCCCGCCACCCCTTCGCCACTCGCCTGATGGCACCCGACGCAGTTGCCCGCACCAGTGTACACCGCCTTGCCCGCAGCAAGCCAGTTCGCATCCTGCCGAAGCTCTTCGTCGCTCATCGCCGCTCCACCACCACTGCTGCCTTCCGGATACTGCAGCGCATACTGATACCCTCTAATGTTGGCGATCGAGGAATCAGTACCCGTGTTCTGCCCGAAATACGCTCCTGCGATGATCGTCACAATCCCCGTGGCCACCACGACCCAAAGGGAAACCGGCGTACCACCAACCGCCGTCGCCTCGCGCTCGCGCGCCGCGGCCGCATGCATAGTTGCAACGTTCGCGGTCCGGGCGTAGTCAATGTTCTCAGGGGAAGAAGCCATATGCTTGAAATTCGCGGGTGCTTTACTTGGTCGCAGGTGCTTGTGGCGGGGTTCCAGCAATCGCCGCCGGCAGCGGAGCGTCTCTCTTCAGCCCAAGCAGGTACTCGACCAGCGCCTTGGCCTCATCAGTAGGTACGATCTCCATCCCCACCTCCAGCAGCAGATTCGCAGGAATCACCAGCGCGTCCGCACTGCCTTCAGGCTTCTCCTTCTTCACCTCCTTGAACAGATGCTTGAATGATGGACTCGTCGACCAACCCCGCAACGACCGCGGCGCATAAAAATGCTGGTACAGCGCGTTCACCTTCACCGCATCAGGACGCCCGTCCTTGTCCAGATACCGGTAACCCGCGTTCGCAAGGTCTGGCCCGATCCGCCGGATCCCGAACATCGCAAAATCCTCATGCATATAGTCCCACGGATGGGTCTGCCGCACCGCCACCGGTTGATCCTTCGCATACTCCTGCTCCCGCCCGGATCCCTTCTTGAACTGATCAATCCCAGCATAGTCCGGACGCACGACCTGAGTGTGACACTGCGCGCATCCTTCCTGAATGTACACCAGTTCCCCTCGCTTCCGATCCCCGGAATAATTCACAGGATAGTACAACCCCTTCATCTCCTCAGGATCCTTGGGAGGAGCCGCAGGATTCGCCGGATCAGGAACCGATTGGTAGGCCACTGCATGACGGCCTCGCTCCGTGCCGTAAGGCAGCAGGGTCATGACAACCGTCGGCACGCCAACGCAGGCGCCCATCGTCAGGATGAATGATTTCAGACTGTTCATGCCTCTGCTCCTTCGGTGGTGATAACAAGTTCCGCCGTCTCGTAAGGCGTGGGTTGGTGAATCAGCGTCGGCGTCCCGGCCTTGCGGCCTCGATTCATGACCATAAGGACAAGCTGATGAATGAAGATGAAGTTCGCCGCAACTAGGAATGCCCAGAGGAAAATCCGTCCCACCAGATACCCCTTCGAGAACATCACCGCCGTCTCGAAACTCGATTCCCACTCATCAATCGCCGACCCATGCGAAACCCCAGCAATCAGCAGCAGCGAACATAGCCCGATGATCGCATAGGCACTCAGCCAGAAATGCAGCCGGATCCGCGACCCGCTCACCCATTCGCACGCCGTGATCCGCGGGACAATGAAATAAATCGCTCCGAACATCGCCATCGTGAAGAACATGTACGTACCCATCATCATCACCCCATCCTGCGCAAAACTCAGGAAGGTGTACCGACTCAATGACATTGATCCAAGCACCGCGGACGCCACGCACGTGCACACATAACCCACCGCAGCGAAAAACGTGAACCGAAGGCTCGGACTCACGTTCACCAGTTCGTGTGCACCCCGCACCGTCTGGTAATGATTCAGACACACCGCCAGCATCGGAATCAGCAGCAGAATCTGCGCTGTCCCCGCCACCGCAGGAATCCACGCAGGTACCGGACCGCCAATCAGTTCCTGAGCTCCCGCCCACGGAGCCAGCACTAGTAGCGACCAGAAAGCAAAACTACTCAGATTATAACTGTGAATCGCCTTCCCGGTGATCTTCGGAATGACGAAGTACGCACTCGCCAGCCCAACCGGCACCATCCAGAGGAAGGTGACCCCGTTGGCATACCACGAAGCAACCACCGGCCCGGCTACCCCGGCCTTCTTGAACACATTCAGCAGCACGTTCGCCACCAGATACATCCACGGCCACGTGAAACACGCCGCAAGAATATACCATTGCGAGATATACCCGCTGCCCGGACGCCGCGCAGAATACATCACCACCAGCCACACCACAATCAGCAGATAGGCCGCCAGCAGCAGCGGCCACACCATCGCCGGAAACTCCAGCAGCTTCATGTGCAGATTACCCTGCCCACCAAGAATGCCCGCCACCCCGAGCGTGACCCCAAGATTCCAGAAATGGCCGGCCACAATCAGCGTGACAGGATTCCTTAGTTCGGTGCGGCACAGCCGCGCCATGATCCAGATCATTACCCCAAACCCAGCCTGATAGGCCCAGCCGTAAACCAATGCGTTCACAAACGCCGGCTGCACCCTCGCAAGATTCAGCACTTCATACTTGAACGCACCTGTCACCACAAACTTCAGAGAAGCAAGCAGGCCAAGTAACGTCGCCACCAGCAGCCATGCCGCACCACTGGTGAAAAAGAATAGAACCGGCAGGCGCGTCGACTTGTCGATCGCAGCACGCTGCAGAATATCCTCCGGGGTGACTCCGGGGGGCAGGGATGGAGTTTCCTGACTCATGGGCGGAAAAATCGAATCGCTCCGGGTTGCGGGTTACTTGCCTTCGAACTTGGAAAGGTTGGGATCATGTGTCGTGGCTGCCTCTTTGGCCGTCGCTTCAGGTGTCTTCAGTGGGCCCGGACTGGGCTTTTGCGATTTCAGCACTCCAGCCGCGTACCCCACAATCACATCCGCAGGCAGGCGCACCGTCGTTCCCGCCTCCACCTCAGCCGCCGTGCTGTACTCCTTGTTCTGGTCCGTCACCACCGATTTCGCAATTTCTGCCCGGGCAGCCCCAGCCCCACCATCGCTCGCAGCTCCGTCAGAAGGGAGCGCCAACCAGCGGTAAACCGCCAGCAGCACGGCCACCGCTGCAATGGCCCCGAACGCTCCCCAGAACGTGAGGAATCGGGTGCCGAGGGTGTCTCCAGGATGTTCTTGCATGGAATTAGCAGCCATTGGGATTAGTTCATCACGTTGACCGACTCTTCGAGTCGCGGGTCACCGCACGGATAAATACTGTGCTTCGCCAGATTCCGCAGCAGCACAAAACCATAAAGCCCTGCGAACGTGACCAGCGCAATCACATCAAAGGCGACATCGCGGATCCACGTCACCGAACTCGTCGCAGATGACGCGTCGTAGAGAGCCCGGCCGCGCTCGGGAACCACCATCCAGTAGATCTCAAGAATGTGCACACAGAGAATGAAGGCCGCACAGGCCATGATGTATCCGACTTCCCGCTTCGCATTCCGACGCAGGAGCAGCACAAACGGCAGCGCAAAATGCAGAAAGACCAGCCCAAGACTCGCATACCACCACCCATTCGTATTCCGGATGGCATAAAACTGGGTCTCCTCGGGGATGTTCGCATACCAGATCAGGAAAAACTGGCTGAATGCAATGTACGCCCAGAACACCGTGAACGCGAACATCAGCTTGCCCATGAGGTGAAAATGCTCCGGAGAAACAATGTGCTTCAAGTGCCCCGTCTTCACCAGCGTTCCCACCACCAGAATGATCACCGCCATCGAAGCCAGCGCCGATCCAGCAAACACGTTGACTCCAAACATCGTCGAGAACCATTTGTAGTTCATGCTCTTCACCCAGTCGATCGACGCAAAGGTCGAACAAAGAGCAAAAACAACCATCAGCCCGCTCGCCCATCGGCGCGCCTTATACGTCGGTGCCACGTCACCGGTTCCATCCTGCGAAACCGACAGTCCCAGCATCTTGCGCGCAGCAAGAATCAGTGACGCAAAAATGATCAGATACCGATAGTCCCAGCCCGGCAGGAGGTTCCACCCGATGTGCAGGTACGGAAACTTCTTATACAGCAGCAGGGTCTCATGATTCGCTCCCAGCGCATCGTGGAGTGACAACCCCTTCGCTTCCGGAGACGGATGGGCCAGTACATCCTGATGCAGCCCGATCCATTCCCACAGGTGCTTGGTCCACTCCGGTTTCGCAGCCAGCGGCAGCATCGGCGTGAACAACGGCAATCCCAGCAGAAACAGCAGCCCAAATGACTGGGCAACCGTCTCGGGAACGCGGCGGATCGCCACTCCCCACGACGAATTCGACGCACTGTGCAGCAGAACCCAGAAAAGGGCTCCCGCCGTCACCGTGAAAAACACCTCAAATGCAAACAGATAACTGAAGGCAAAAGCACTCGCCCGCTCCCCTCCAAGGAGAAACAGAAGAATCGATACCGCCAGACCGGCACCGCCGGCCCCAAGCAAAATGCTCTTCCACTGCGCAAACTTGCTCGACTGCAGTTGCTCGCCGTCGGCTGGGAGATCGGAAACCTCAACGTGATGACTCATGTCAGGGAAATGGTTGATTACTTCGCCGCGGTAACCGGGGCTGGGTTGAGTTTATCCCATGCCGCCTTCACAGCAGGGTCGGCAAGGGGTGCACTGCGGCTCATCTGAAGCGTGCGCACCCACGCCACAATCGCCCAGCGCTCCTTCACCGGAATGTTCGCACCATAGGGTCCCATCAATCCCTTGCCCTTCGAAATGGTCTCGAAAATCGACCCATTCGCCCGGTACGTAGAATCCTTCGGATCAAGAAACGCCGGGGTGTGGAAATTCGCAATGTTAGGAACCCCGAACTTGCTCGTCACCCCCATCCCATTGCCGGACCGACCATGGCAGACCGCACAATTGATGTCATATCGCTCTCTCCCAAGTCGCAGAAACGCTTCGTCCACCACCACCTGCTCAGGATAGCCCTCACCATAAAAATCACCCAGTCGCCCTGTGTTGTAGTAATCGCCTCCGTGAGAGAACCCATACTCGGCATACCCGCCATCCGCGGCCGACTTCACCGGAATCCTCAGTCCCATCGGCACCGTCCCCGCCACCGGCTTGCGCGCCGACGTGCCGTTGCCAAGGAATCGGCTCGATGCCTGCGCCTTGAGCTTCGCCTGATGGTCCATGTCGTTGAAAATCTCAATCGGCGTGCGGGTCGATTTGTCTCCGCGGAATCCCGCGGTGCCGACCACCAGCACTCCAGCAAGGAGCAAAGCCAGGAAAAAGTAACGCATAAGTCAGTCAGGATCAGCCGTTTAGACTTCGTCTTCCACAAGTTCGATGTTTCGTCCGCCAACCTCGGCAAGGAACGCCTTGGTCTTCTCCAGCGAAAACCGGGGATCGCGGGCCTCAATGCACAGGAAAAAGCGGTCATCCGAAAACCGCGCAAATGCCGCAGAGTTGAACAGCGGATGATGCAACCGGGGCAGCTTCATCATCACCAGACACGTAAACAGCGCCGTGAAGGCGGCAAACAGAATCGTCAACTCGAACATCACCGGAAAGAATGCCGGGATCGTATAGATGTTCGCAGGTTTCGCCTGCACCACTGTCGGATAGTCAATCACCTGCGTGAAATACTGGAGCGCAAACGCCGTCATCGTCCCTGTAATGCCCCCGACAAACACAAACTTGGGCAGAATGCTCCGGGGAAGCCCCATCGCATCGTCCAAACCGTGAATCGGAAACGGTGAGTGAACGTCCCAGCTGGAAAACCCAGCGTCACGCACCTTCTCGGCGGCATGGTAGACGTCCTGCACGCTGGTGAATTCAGCGAGGTATCCGTGGACTCGTTTCAGTGGTGTGCTCAAAGCAGTGATCCGGTGAAAGGTTCAGCAGGCATTGGTTTCAGGAAACAGCTCCTCCGGCCGCCCGGCCGCCAGTGTGCTCGTAATCCCCATCATAAGTCGGTGCCGCCACCACCGCTTCCCGCTCCTTGAGCTGCGGATTGAAGTGCGGGTCAGCCTCCGGAAGCACCGCCTTGACTTCCCCGATCGCAATCACCGGCAGGTACCTCAGGAACAGCAGGAACAACATCGTGAAGAATCCAAACGTCCCGATAAACGACCAGATCTCCACCCAGGTCGGATGATACATGTCCCACGCTCCAGGAAGGAAATCACGGGTCAGCGTCGTCACAATGATCACAAACCGCTCATACCACATCCCCGCGTTCACACACATGCACACAGCCATCACCACCCACAGGTTCTCACGGCACTTCTTGAACCAGAACGCCTGCGGCGCAATCACGTTGCAGAAGAACATCCCGTAGTACGCCCACGTGTACGGCCCATACAGAATCCGCCACTTGAACGCATCGAACTCAAACAGGCTCCCCGAGTACCACGCGATGAACAGCTCCATCAGGTAAGCGTATCCAACAATCGTTCCAGTCAGCACGATGATCTTCGACATGTTGTCGATGTGCTTCATCGTGAAAAGATCCTGCAGACCATAAATCTTCCGAACCGGAATCATCAGCGTCAGCACCATCGCAAACCCGCCGAAAATCGCGCCCGCCACAAAGTACGGAGGAAAGATCGTCGTGTGCCATCCCGGAACCACCGACGTCGCAAAGTCGAACGAAACGACCGTGTGCACCGAAAGCACCAGCGGCGTCGAAAGCGCCGCCAGCAACCCATAGGCAACCTCATAGTGCCGCCACTGACGATTCCCACCTCTCCAGCCAAGCGCAAACAACGCATACAGCGTCCGCTTCACCGGATGCTTCGTCCGGTCACGCATCGTCGCAAGATCCGGCACCAGTCCAAGGAACCAGAAGATCACCGACACCGTGAAGTACGTGGACACCGCAAAAACGTCCCACAGCAGCGGTGACTTGAAATTCTGCCAGATCTGATTGCTGTTCGGAATCGGCGCAAGAAACCACGCCATCCACACCCGACCGACGTGCAGCGCCGGGAACAGTCCCGCGCACATTACCGCGAAAATCGTCATCGCCTCAGCAGATCGGTTCACCGCCGTCCGCCACTTCTGACGCGTCAGATACAGAATCGCCGAAATCAGCGTCCCCGCGTGACCGATCCCGATCCAGAAGACGAAATTCGTAATGTCCCATCCCCACGCTGCCGGCTGATTCGGTCCCCAGACCCCGACTCCCGTCGAAATCAGGTACGTGAAGCACCCAACCATGATCAGCGTCAGGAAGAAACAGGGAACAATCAGGATCCACCAGAGCAGCGGCTGAGGCTCCTCAATGACACTGGCGATCTTGTTCGTGATCCAGCTGTAGTTGCGGTTGTTGAGAACCAGCGGCTCGCGGAGGAGCACCTTCGCTCGGGAAGGGGCGCCTGCAGGCGGGTGATCATGGGCTTCGGCGGTGGCCATAGGCTGGCGGATCTGAAAAGTTGAAGAGATTGAGGAGAGTAATCAGTGAGAGCCCGGCGAACCACCGTGCTCGAGATGAATGTGTCGGGTCTTGGAACCCTGTCCGACCTTCCGCGCCTCGCGCGGCGAAGCTGCCACAAGTGCCGGATTCGGATTCTTGATCCGCGCAAGGTAAGTCGTCCGCGCTCTCACAGACAGATACCCAAGCAACTCATAGTTCCGGGAATTATTCTTCCACGCCACTACCGTGCTCTTGTCGTCCTTCAGGTTACCGAAGGCAATCGCCTCGGCCGGGCAGGCTTCCTGACACGCAGTCTTGATGCTGTCAGTCGCCACCATGAGATCCTTCTCCTCAATAACCATCGTCTCATCCACCGATCCGGTCGCACGCGACTTCTGCTTGCGGGCCGAGGCCCGGGTTTCAATCCGCGCACTCTCAATCCGCTGCAGGCAATAAGTGCACTTCTCAATCACCCCACGCATCCGGACAGATACGTTCGGATTCTTCTGAAGCTTGCTCAGTTCCGTGTCCACACGTTCACCAGCCGGACCAGCATACAGGTTGTTGAACTCAAGGCTGCCGATCTTCTTGGTCACCAGCGGGTTCCGCTTGTTGTAATCGAAGAAGTTGAATCGGCGGGCCTTGAACGGACAGTTGTTCGCGCAATACCGGGTCCCGATACAACGGTTGTACACCATTACATTGAGCCCATCCTCGCTGTGCACCGTCGCATTCACCGGACAAACCGTCTCGCAAGGCGCAGACTCGCAATGCTGGCACGCCACCGGTTGCATCAGCATCTCCGGATCGTCCATCTCGTCTTCGTTCCACTCGTTGTCCTGCGGATCAAACGGATTCCGCTCGACTCGACGGTTGTTGAGCGCCGCGTCCGAATCCAGATCCGTCGCAAAATACCGGTCCATCCGGATCCAGTGCATCTCCCGTCCACGCCGGACCTGATCCTTCCCAACGATCGGAATGTTATTCTCCGACTGGCAGGCCACCAGACACGAGGTGCACCCAGTGCACTTGTTCAAGTCAATCACCATGCCCCACTGGTGGGTCATGTCGCTCAGATGCGGAATCCGATTCCCATCCGCGTCCTTCGCCCCTTCCGGCTTGTAGAAGCTGTAGGCGTTCTCAGCAAACTTCTCTTCCCGATTCCCGTGGAGGTGACCGTCCGTGCCCTGCTCCAGCACAAAGTCAGCATTCCCCTTCCAGTCCTCCACAGTGCCTTCCCGCACCAGCGCGCGGCCAAACATGCTGTGGTGCTCGGACGTCGCCCCGACCGGATAAACCGCCGGAATCTCAGTCCTTCCCGCCACCCCGGCCAGCGCATCACCCGTCACCGCAGCCTTCAGCTTCGCAACCTTCGCGCCCACCACAAAATACGGCGACTTCGACGAACGCAGCGCATACACATCAAACCCCGCACCATTCCCAACCTCTCCTGGATCCGATTGCCCGTAACCCGCCGTCAGCAGGATGCTGTTGTCAGCATGCCCAGGCACCGTGATGGCCGGGAACCAGCGCTTCACGCCGTTCACTTCCACCTCAATCATGTCCGCCGCATCCTCGTTGAACAGATTGATGCCCAGCTCTTTCGCCGTCTTGACACTGATCACCGCCGCATTGTCCCACGTCACCTTCGAAATCGGATCGGGCGCTTCCTGCAGCCAGCCATTGTTGACGTAACGGCCATCATGAATCTTCGCGCATGGCGCAAACACCACCTCGTATTCACCCTGGGGCATCGCCACATCAACCGCCGCCGCCGCCAACTGTCCCGCCGCTGCCGCATTGAACGCGCCAGCTGCCGCATACACCGTCCCGGCAACAAATCCGTCGCGCAGCGTGTTGTTCCACTTGGCGTCATCCGCCCCCTGCACCAGCACCCCAAAAGTATCACGCACCGCCTTCGCCGCCGCTCCGGGATCCTCAGGTGCCCCCGGAACCGGAGCCGCCGCAGGGGCCGCCGGAGCCGTCAGCGATTCACCAGTCACCAGCGCCTGCAGCAACTGCACATCACTCATCGCCGCAGCATAAAGCGGAGCCACCATCGGCTGCACCACCGCATACGTCCCGTCATAACCACGAGTGTCGCCCCACTGCTCAAGATAATGCGTCGCAGGCACCACCCACGTCGCCGCACGCGCCGTCTCGGTCCGATGCCGCAATGCATGCACCACCAAGTTCGGCACCGCCTTCAACGCCCCACCCAGCTTCTCAGCAGAAGCTTCAAACACCGGGTCGCTTTCCCCAATCACCATGAGCGTCTCAATCTGCTTCGCCGTCGCCGCCGCCGCCAGTTCGGCAACTCCGCCCACCGCCATCGGCGCACCCGTCTGCACAACCTCAACCGTCGCCCCATACGCTCCAAGCGCCTCGTTCATCAGCGCCACCAGCGCATGCATCCCCGCACTGTGCGCCGTCCCCGCCACCACCACAGACTTACCCTTCGCTGCCACCAAGTCATCCGCAGCACACTTGATCCATGCCGCATAATCATCGCGGAACTTGAACTCTCCAACCACCTTGACCGCCCCGGCCGCCGTGCCAAGCCCAGCATGACCAGTCGCCGTCGCCACTGCCTTAGCCAGATCCACAGCCACCTTCAGCGTCTGACTCGCCGGAACCCGCAACCGGTGATCCGCCATCCCGCCCGTCAGCGTGTACCGCCCTTCAACCGCATACAGCCGGTTCATCGATGCCCCATCCTCTGGACTCGCCGCCTTCCGCCGCGCCATGAACTCACCCACCGACTTGTTGCCCACCCGATCCAGTCCGAGAAAATCACAATCGAGCGCAAAAACCCGGTCCGCCTTCTCAAAATGATACAGCGGAGCACTCCCCGGCCCAAATGCCGCCCCGTACGCCTGCTTCACATTCACCGCCCCAAACGCCTCGTGCTGGTAAACCTTCGCCTTCGGGAACTTCTTCACCACCTCACCCAGCAGTCGCTCACGCGTCGGTGCCACCGTCTCATCAATCAGAATCGCCAACCCCTCGCCTCCCTTACCAGCCCACTCCACCTTCTTCTTCTCAATGAACCCGAGAAAATCCTCGGTCTTCACCGGCTTCCCGAAATTCAGAATCTCCTTCGCCCGCTCAGGATCATACAAATTGAGAATCGATGCCTGCGTCTGGCTGTCGAGCCCGCCATTGCTGTCAGGATGCAGCTTGTTCCCCTGCAAATGTGTCGGCCGTCCCTCATGCGTGTGCGCCACCAGCGGAACTCCCCCGCCAGAGCGCGGCATCGCCGTCGCAAAAAACAGAATCTTCCCAGGAATTACCCACTCCGGCGACTTCGCATACGGCGTCAGATGCAACTCCGGCCGCCGACAGGCCGCCATCCCAGCCATCGCCGTACTCGCCCCCATCAGCTTCATAAATGAGCGCCGACTCGTCTCCGCGTCCGCCTCATCCTTCATCTCAGCCACACCAGCAGGAAACTCGCGGTCGAGCCACTCCTGGGAAGCAGGGGTCTTCGCAAGCTGTGAAAGGCTGCGCCAGAAGCGTTTGCCAGTCTTTGGTTCTTCAGGATGGTGCCAAATGCGTTTCATCGCGTTCCGGAAAGTTTCTGCGGTCGTGGGCTGAGTTTCAGCAGGTTGCAGGGGTTGGGAAAATCAACGGTGACAGCCGGCGCAATTCTCAGGCGGGTTAATCTTCCACGCGGCTTTGAGCTTCTCGCCCATCTCCTTCTGCTCTCGGCCAGCGTCCTTCGCCGTCCAGTTCAGATTGGTGATCTTATCCAGCGGCCGCAGGTGGTTCTCAGGAGCCCGGTGACAATCAAGACACCATCCCATGCTCTGGCTCTGGTCCTGAAACACCACCGGCATCTCGTTAATCTTACCGTGGCAGCTCACACACGACACCCCGCTGTTCACGTGGACACTGTGATTGAAATACGCGTAATCAGGCACCTTGTGCACCTTCACCCACTCAATCGGCTTTCCAGTCTCCACACTCTCCTTGATCTTCGCAATGTGCGGGCTGTTCGTCTTCACATGCTGGTGACAGTTCCAGCAGGTGCCAGTCGATGGCACATTCGCATGCCCCGATTGCTCCACAAAACTGTGGCAATACCGACAGTCCAATCCCACCTGACCCGCATGCAGCTCATGCGAAAACGGAATCGGCTGCGACGGCATGTAGCCCTTGTTCGTATACTCCTGGGTGAAATAATAGGTCACCCCGGCCGCAACTGCTGCGCCGACAAATCCGAGGGCAATCAGCAGCTTCAGCGGCAGCGTATTCGTCCAGCGAGGAAAGATATTGGCCATGGGTGAATGGAGAAGCGAACCGGATCGTATGAGCTTGTGAAAAATTTCACAAGCAGAAAGACGGAAAATTTTGCCGCTTTGCAACTCCCTGATTCCTCAGCTCGCGGGGGGCGACCCTCCAAGGCTCGTCGCAAAATGTACCCAGTGTCCTGAGAGACAGTCCGCCTCCGCGCAACGGGAAATTCTCCCAGAATCGGGGCTCCCACGCCGCTCCAGCCCCCGCCCCTCATCCCTTCCTCCCCATTTTTCAGCCCGCATTCCCTTGCACTTGTGCTACAAAAGCCCCTCCTCACCACCTTTCCCATGACCCACACGACGAACGAACGTTTTGCCGAACAAATCGCAAAGGCCAGTGTCCTCATCGAGGCCATGCCATGGCTCCAGCGCTTCCGCGGCCAAACCTTCCTCATCAAATTCGGCGGCAGCGCCATGGATGACCCAGACCTCGTCCAGGGCCTCCTCCGCGACATCGTCTTCATGGAACTCGCCGGCATCAATCCAGTCGTCGTCCACGGCGGCGGTAAAGCCATCTCCAAAGCCATGGCCGAAAAAGGCCTCCCCGCTCGCTTCGTCGGCGGCCTGCGAGTCACTGACGCTCAAGCGATTTCCATCGTCGAAGACACTCTCCAGAACGTCGTCAACCGCGACCTCGTCGACACCATCCGCCGCTTCGGCGGCCGCGCCGTCGGCCTCCGCGGCCGTGACGTCTTCCTCGGCCACCGTTCCCCTCCCGTAAAGGGCGAAGACGGTCAACCCGTCGACCTCGGCTTCGTCGGAGCCGTCCACGGGTTCAACCACGCCGAGGTCCTCGCAGCCATCCACCGCGAGGAAGTACCCGTCATCTCCCCACTCGCCAGCGAAGAAGGCACCGACCACGTCCTCAACGTCAACGCCGACATCGCCGCCGCCTCCCTCGCCGGTAAACTCCGCGCCTCCAAATTCGTCTACATCTCCGACGTCCTCGGCGTCATGCACAACCCCGCCGACCCAGCCTCCCTCATCCCCTCTCTCGACCGCGCCGGCGTCGAACGGCTCGTCAATGCACGCGTCATCACCGGCGGCATGATCCCCAAGGTCCGCTCCGCCCTTTCCGCCCTCGATGCCGGAGTCCAGAAGGTCCACATGATCGACGGCCGCATCCCCCACAGCCTCCTCCTCGAAATCTTCACCAATCAGGGCATCGGCACCGAAATCGTGCCCTGATTCCCCACTTCCAGCCGCCCTTTCCCATGAACGTTCCCGTCCCCGCGGTCGCCGAGGCCTCCTCCGCCTCCACAGCACACCTCCTCGCAAAATACACCGTCCCGAACTACGGCCGCCTCCCCCTCGCCCCGCAACGCGGCGACGGCTCATGGCTCTACGACGAAAATGGCCGCCAGTTCCTCGACTTCGGCGGCGGCGTCGCCGTCTGCTCGCTCGGCCACTGCCCCCCGGCCATCACCACCGCCCTCACCGAGCAAGGCCACCGCCTCATCCACTGCTCCAACTGGTACCAGATCCGCGGCCAGGGCGAACTCGGCCGCTTCCTCGTCGAAACCGTCATGGATTCCCAAGGCAAATGCCTCTTCTGCAACTCCGGCGCAGAAGCCAACGAGGCCCTCCTCAAACTCGCTCGCAAATTCGGCCACCTCACCCCAAAAGCCGACGGCTCCCCACGCCGCGGCATCATCACCTTCAACAATAGCTTCCACGGCAGAACCTTCGGCGGCATCTCCGCCACCGGACAGGAAAAGGTCAAAACCGGCTTCGGCCCTCTCCTCGAAGGCTTCTCCCATCTCCCCTTTAACGACATCGCCGCCCTCGAAGCCGCCTTCAACCAAGACACCGTCGCCATCCTCCTCGAACCCGTTCAAGGCGAAGGCGGCATCCACATCGCTTCCCCGGAATTCCTCCGCGCCTGCGAACAACTCTGCACCCGCCACAACGCCCTCCTCCTCCTCGACGAGGTCCAGTCAGGCCTCGGCCGCACCGGCCATTGGTGCGGCTGGAAACCCATCGCCCCAAACCTCACCCCGGACGCCGTCAGCTGGGCCAAGGGCATCGCCGGCGGCTTCCCTCTCGGTGCCGTCTGGATCCGCGACCGCCCAGTCTCCTCCTCCGACCATCTCGCCCTCTGCGACGTCCTCGGCCCCGGCTCCCATGGCACCACCTACGGCGGCAACCCCCTCGGCTGCGCAGTCGCCCTCGCCGTCCTCTCCGAAATCAAACGCCTCAATCTCTGCGCCGCCTCCGCCTCCCTCGGCGCAGACATCGTCCGCGCCGTCACCGCATGGAACCACCCCCTCATCTCCTCAGCAAGAGGCCTCGGCCTCCTCATCGGCTTCGAAATCAACCCCGACGCCCTCGAAGCCTCAGGCTCATGGAAACCCAATGACGGCATGGCCTCCCTCGCCGTCGTCAAAGCCCTCATGAACGCTGGCCTCCTCACCGTCGCCGCCGGCCCTCTCGTCGTCCGCTGGCTCCCTCCTCTCAACGTCTCCACCGACGAAATCAATACCGCCCTCTCCATCATGCGCCGAACCCTCGATCGCATGGCCAACGGCGGAAAATGACAGGACGATTAATGGCAAGGCAGCATCTGCGGCCTTGCAGGATGCTGACCGGTTTCCATCATTACGGCAGTTTCCCTTCAACCCCATGCGCCTCACCGATTCCCCAAGACCACGTCCCCTCAGGGCCGCCCTCCTCCTCGTCCCTTGCCTCTGCCTCACCAACTGCTCCCCGGCAGTCAATGACGCCCAACTCAAGGAAATCACCCTCAAAACCGAAACCTCCAGAGCCGAACTCGTCACCCTCTCCGCTCAGTTCGCCGCCCTCGAAAAAGAAGCCGCCAGCCTCCGCAAATTCGAAGGCCAAACCGCCGCCGACGCCCGCAAAGCCGCGGAAACCCTCATGGAAGAACGCGACTCCCTCGTCGATCTCCGCCGTCAGGTTCAGGAAAAGATCGCCACCCTCAAAACAGGCGAAGCCGCCAACCGCGAAACCCTCGCGGAAACCAAGCCCAACTGACCCTCCAGCCCCCACCTAATACCATGGACTTCTCGGGCATCCGCACTCTCCTCGTCATGCTGCTCCTCGGCGGCGGCACCTTCTACCTCTGGGACCGCAACAAACGCGCCGAAGAATACTCCGGCACCGAAACCGAACTCCGCACCATCGAAGGCAATCTCGTCCAGCGGAAAAGTGATATCGAATTCCTCACCAAAAAACTCGAGCCCCTCCGCACTCTCGCCAAAGAGGCCGAAGTCAAAGACGCCATCAAACTCGAACAGGAAATCGGCGCTCTCCGCGACGAACTCTCCACCCTCAACACCGACTGGGAAGCCGCTATCAAATCCTTCGAAGCCTCCGTCGAAGAAGTCCGCATCAACGCCAAACAGCAGACCTTCCCGGAAATCACTCTCCCCTCCGGCGAAATCCTCAAAGCCGCCAGCATCAGCAAATTCGGCGAGGGCTTCGTCAGCATCCAGCACGACGGCGGCGTCAAACGCATCCTCGCCAATGACCTCCCCGATGGCTGGGTCAAAAAATACTCGCTCGACTACGTCCCCGATAGCGGCAACGAAGCGCTCGCAGGCAAGGTCAAAGAAAAAACCGAGGAACCCCTCTCCCCAGCCGACCTCGCCGACGCCGCCAAAGGCAAGGTCGACGCCATCTACGAACAGGAAGTCAAACTCGCCACCCAAATCCGCGAACTCCAGATGGAGGCCAACCGCATCACTCAGGAAGGCTTCCGCGCCGCCATCAATAAAGGCCTCACCGGCGACGCCGCCGCCGCCGCTCGCCGCGCCTTCTTCGCCAAAGCCGACTCCCTCCGCAAATCCATCGAACCCAAACGCGCCCAGTACTCCAAACTCCGCGAACAGCGCCTCGCCATCGAACAGGAACAAATCCGTAAAGAAAACGCCGCCAAACCTCAGCGCCAGTAAACGCTTGCCGTCACAGCCCGTCACGGATTCACCGCGCCGCCTGGCTTCCCCACTCCCTCCCAGCAAGCCGTCGGGGCCCGGGCCCTTCTCACGCGCCGACGCCCCCCACCCGCTCACCTGCGGCCCACGCAGGTCTTGATTTCCCCTCCCCTCAGCCCCATTCAGGAGCTGATGATCCTCCATCCCCCCGACGAAACCGCACTCTGCGACGCCGTCCGCGCCGAAACCCGCGTGCTCCCCTTCGCCGGCCGCACCAAACCCGCCCTCTCCCCCTCAGAAGGCGTCACGCTCCTCGACCTCCGCGCACTCTCAGGCATCGTCGAATACGAACCCACCGAATACACCTTCACCGCCCGCGCCGCCACCCCCCTCCGCGACGTCGCCTCCCTCCTCGCCGCCCACGGCCAGTACCTCCCCTTCGACCCTCCCCTAGCCAACGCCGGTGCCACCCTCGCAGGCTCCGTCGCCGCCGCCATGAGCGGCCCAGGCAGGCTCCGCTACGGCGGCATCCGCGACTTCCTCCTCGGCATCCGCTGGGTCGACGGCTCAGGCCAGATCGTCCGCGGCGGCGGCAAGGTCGTCAAAAATGCCGCCGGCTTCGACTTCCCCAAACTCTTCACCGGCTCCATCGGCCGCCTCGGCATCCTCACAGAACTCTCCTTCAAGGTCTTCCCAGCCCCAGAAGCACGCCAGTCCATCGCCATCACCTGCCCCTCTCTCCCCGACGCACTCGAAAAAATCGCCCATCTCTCCGCTCAGTCATGGGAAGTCGAAGCCGCCGAAATCTTCCCCGGCCCGCCCATCCGCATCCTCGCTCGCTTCATGGGCGACGCCCCAGCCCTCGCCTCCCGCATCAACCGCATCGCCGCCTCCTTCGGCCCTAACGCCGAACTCCTCTCAAACCTCGAGGCCGCCGCCTTCTGGGATCCCCTCAACGATCTCATCCTCACCGGAACCGACTCCCTCTCCCCGCTCGTCAAGGTCCCCACCACTCTCCACCGCCTCCCCGCCCTCGACGCCGCCCTCACCTCCATCGGAGCCATCCGCCACTACAGCATGGCCGGAAATCTCGCCCTCATCTCCTCACCAGACGCCGCCGCTCTCGACGCCATCCTATCTAATCTCGCACTCTCCGGCCTCCGCCTCCGCGGCCCCGGCCCCGTCCGCCCCGGCATCCCTAACGCCTCGCTCATGGAATCCCGCGTCTCCTCCGCTCTCGACCCTCTCCGCAAATTCCTCCCGCTCTCAACCCCATGAAGCAAGCCATCCCCGTCCTCTCCTCAGGACCTGCCGGCCAGGCCATGGCCGAAGCCGTCCAGACTTGCGTCCATTGCGGCTTCTGCCTCCCCGCCTGCCCCACCTATCAAGTCCACGGAAAGGAAGCCGAATCCCCGCGCGGCCGCATCCTCCTCATCAAGGACGTCCTCGAAGGATCCCTCCCGCTCGAACAGGCCCTCCCCCACACCGACAGCTGTCTCGGATGTCTCGCCTGCGAAACCGCCTGCCCCAGCGGCGTCAGATACCGCGAACTCATCAGCCCGTTCCGCGAATGGTCCAATCACCGCCGCTCCCGCTCCCTATCCGAAAAACTCCGGCGCCTCACGCTCCTCACCACGCTCCCCTTCCCTAGCCGCTTCCGCCTCGCCGCCCGTCTCGGCATCGCCACCAGACCTCTCCACGGGCTCGTGCCTAAGGCGTTCCGCCCCATGCTCCAGCTCCTCCCCGCCTCCCTCCCTCCCGCCCAACCCCTCGCCCCCTTCCACCACGCCCAGTCCCCGCGCCGCGGCCGCGTCGCCCTCCTCGCAGGCTGCGCCCAGCAGGTCCTCGCCCCGGAAATCAACGCCGCCACCATCGCCGTCCTCACTCGCTCCGGCATCGAGGTCGTCATCCCCGAATCCCAAGGCTGCTGCGGAGCCCTCGCATGGCACGTCGGCGCAGGCGACGATGCCCGCACCGCCGCTCGCCGCAATCTCAAGGCCTTCCCTGACAACGTCGACGCCATCCTCACCAACGCCGCAGGCTGCGGCTCCGGCCTCCACGAATACCCACTCATCCTCAAAGGCTGCCCGGAAGAAGCCGCCGCCACCGCCTTCGCCTCCAAAGTCCAAGACGTCTCCTCCTTCCTCCTCCGCCTCGGCCTCCCCACCATCCCGCCCCCCTCCCGCCCGCTCCGCATCGCCTACCACGACGCCTGCCACCTCAGCCACGCCCAGGGCGTCCGCAGCGCCCCTCGCAACCTCCTCCGCCAGATCCCTAACGTCACCCTCTGCGAAATCACCGACGGCGACACCTGCTGCGGCAGCGCCGGCACCTACAACATCGACGAACCCGAAACCGCCGCCGCCCTCGGTGCCCTCAAGGCCAACCACATCGCCGCCACCGCCGCCGACTTCGTCGCCATGGGCAACATCGGCTGTCTCTCCCAGATCCGCCTCCACCTCGGCACCCATCCCAACGCCCCCAAACCCCTCCACACCATGGAAATCCTCGCCATGGCCCTCAACTCTCAACTCTGTCCCATCCCATTGAATATCCAGCAGGCACCACGCGTCTCACCGCTCGCACCTCCCTGCCGCCTTCCATGAAATCCCCTCTGCCCGCACTCGCCGCGCTCTCCCTCGCACTCGCCAGTTGCGAAAAATCCCCAACTCCCTCCGCCTCCCAGCCAACCCCTCCCGCTCCCCCACCCGCCGCCCCTCAAGGCCCCTCCCAGGAAGAACTCGCCGCCCAGCGCGACGCCCTCGCCCAGCGCGAAGCCGAACTCGCCCTCTCCGAGGCCCGCCTCCAGCGCGAAACCGCCGAAGCCAAACTCGCCGCCACCGAAGCAGAACTCGCCGCCGAAGAAAAACTCCTCGAACGCGAACGCACCCTCTGGCTCCGCGAATCCGAAGCCGCCAACTCCCGCACGCTCCCCAAAGCCTCCCAACCTTCCAAAGACACCGCCGACGCCCCCAGCGCACCCACCACACCACGCGCCGACTACAATCTCTTCTATAACGACCTCGAACCCCACGGCCGCTGGTTCGAAAGCCCCGACTACGGCTTCGTCTGGCAACCTCAGGTCGCCTCCACCTCCTCATGGCGTCCCTACTCCGTCGGCTCATGGACCTCCACCGACCTCGGCTGGACATGGTGCTCCGATGAACCCTTCGGCTGGGCCACCTATCACTACGGCCGCTGGGCCATCGTCCGCGGCTGCGGCTGGGTCTGGATCCCCGGCGATGTCTGGGCTCCCGCATGGGTCGCATGGCGCTCTAGCGATTCCCACATCGGCTGGTGCCCGCTCCCCCCGGAAACCCTCTGCCTCAACGACGGCTCATGGAGCAGTTCCTCCTCGTGGGGCCTCCCCACCGAATCATGGTGCTTCGTCCCCACCCGCTCCTTCGATCAACCCATCCTCCAATGGTGCGAGGCCCCCATCCACAACCGCCTCCGCTGCTCCAACTCCCGCGACATCACCCGCCTCGTCATCCGCAGCGGCAGCGTCCAATGCGGCGGCCCCGACCGCTCGTGGCTCCGCTCCCGCCTCAAACGCGACATCGAGGTCTGCTCGCTCGTCCGCGATCCTTTCCGCCCTAACCACGACGGCAACCCTCACCGCTGGCACCGCGAAGGCAAAAAACTCACCTGCTTCGCTCCCGCCGTCCACACACCATGGAACGCCGCACAGCGCCCCGCCCATTCCGCCGGACCACTCCCCTCACGCGACATCGTCCGCGGTCCGTCCGGTCTCTCCCCCAAACTCGCCTCACAATTCCGCACCCACCGCGAAGCCCAGCTCAAAACCGCTCGCCTCGCCACCGAATCCGCATCCGGCCGCCGCGTCTCCGATCGCCTCACTCGCATCGCCTCCCTCCGCGAATCCCTCGCCCAACTCCCAAAACCAGACGCCCCAGCCACCGCCAGCGCACCACCACCTCAACGCATCCCTCGCGCCATCCCCGTCCCGGAATCCGATTCCCCCGACTCCACCCCCGCCCCCACTACCAAACCTCAGCGCCCCGCCTCCCGCCCGCTCGTCGCCGACCGCTCCCCTGCCAATCCCGCAGCCGTCTCCCCAACCGCCCCATCTCCGCAATTCGCTCCTAACACCCTCGCCGACCAGCAACCCCGTCAGGATTCAACAGCAGGCAACCCCGACGCACCCAATCGCCAGCAGCTAGCCACCACCGAACTCCAGCGCGCCGCGGAACAACAACGCGAAGCCGCAGATCGCCAGCGCGCCGATCTCGCCGCACGCACCCGCGACGAACAAGCCGCCACCGCCGCCGCCACCGAACGTCAGGCCCAGCTCGAAAGCTCCCGCCGCGAATCCTCAGCCCGTCAGCAAGCCGCCAGGGAACAAGCCGCCACCTCCGCCGCCGACGACTCCCAACGCCAGCAGCAAGCCGCCGCCGCCCGCCGCGAAGCCCTCGCTCAACAACGCGAAGCCTCCGATCGCCAGCGCGCCGAACTAGCCGCACGCACCCTCGACGAACAAGCCGCCACCGCCGCCGCCACCGAACGTCAGGCTCAGCTCGAAAACTCCCGCCGCGAATCCCTCGCCCGTCAGCAGGCCGCCAAGGAACAAGCCGCCACCGCCGACGGCGACTCCCAGCGCCAACGCGCCGCGGAACAACAACGCGAGGCCGTCGATCGCCAGCGCGCCGATCTCGCCGCCCGCGCCCGCGACGAACAAGCCGCCGCCGCCGCCGCCACCGAACGTCAGGCCGAACTCGAAAACTCACGCCGCGAATCCCTCGCCCGCAAACAAGCCCAACAGGAACAAGCCGCCACCGCCGCCGACGACTCCCAGCGCCAGCAGCAAGCCGCCGCCACCCGCCGCGAAGCCCTCGAACAACAACGCGAAACCACCGAACGCCAGCGCGCCGCAGAACAACAACGCGAAGCCGTCGATCGCCAGCGCGCCGAACTCGCCGCCCGCGCCCGCGACGAACAAGCCGCAGCAGCAGCAGCCTCAGAACGTCAGGCCCAGCTCGAAATCTCCCGCCGCGAATCCATCGCCCGCCAGCAAGCCCTCAAAGAACAAGCCGCCCGCGAAGCCGAAGACAACCAACGCCAGCAGCAAGCCGCCGCCGCTCGCCGCGATGCCCTCGAACAACAGCGCGAAGCCGAACAACGTCAACACGCCATGGAGCAACAACGCGAAGCCGCCGAACGCCAACAGCGCGAAGCCGCCGAACGCCAACAACGCGAAGCCGAACAACGCCAGCGCGCCGCAGAACAACAACGCGAAGCCGAACAACGCCAGCGCGCCATGGAACAACAGCGCGAAGCCGCCGAACGCCAACAACGCGAGGCCGAACAACGCGAACGCGCCAAAGAGCAATCCTCCAACTCCCGGCGCTCCGCCCCGGAACGCCAGGCCGCCATCGCCCGCCAGGACTCCTCCCCACGGAACCGCCCTAACCGCAATAACTCCGACGACCGCCCCAGCCGCCGCCGCTGAAATCCGCCGCCGCCCCAACTCCGTCCCCCTCCTTGCTCCTCCCCCAACCCTCCCCTACAGTCATCGCCTCCACCACCGGCGTCTGACCTCATGCGAGCCATCCTCTCCCTCCTCCTCATCCCGCTCCTCGCCTCAGCCGCCCCCGAAAAACCGCCCCGGGAACCCCGCTGCCTCGCCGTCGAACCAGCTACCCTCCGCACCGCCCTAGCCAAACCCATCCCCGGCGCTCGCCTCACCGTCCTCATCCCAGCCCGCGAGGACGACCTCGGCCTCGTCCACCTCTCCAAAGAAGAATTCGCCGCCACAGGCCTCTCATGGGACAGATTCCGCCGCGACGCCGAAGCCGCCGCCGCTCGCCACCTCCGCTCCCTCACCCCCATCATCCAGAAAAACGAAGCCGGAGACCCCCTCTACGCCACCCTCCGCTCCAAAAGCCACCTCACCGCCTCCACCTTCTTCTGCAAGGAATTCCACGTCCAATTCCGCAAACCCTTCGGCGATCAACTCGTCGTCCTCGCCCCAGACCGCTTCACCCTCTACATCTTCCCGCGCAACTTCAGCGGCTTCCAGGAATTCGGGAAACGCGTCATCGACGAATACCAGAAATCCACATGGCCCTGCAGCCTCGAAGCCTTCGAGGTCTCCTCAGAAGGCGTCCGCGGCATCGGCTCCTTCGACGACGGCTCAGATTCCTCCCCCTCCTCCGAAAACCTCCCTCCCGCAGCCTCCTCCAATCCCCCCTCCCCTCCCACCCCATCTCCCGCCTCCAAACCCGCCCCCTCCCCGCGGGTCCCCAAACGCACCCCGAAATCATCAGCACCTCCCAACCATTCCAAAAAATAAGAATTCACCCTTCTCCCCCTCCCCGCCCCCATCTCCCGCCTCCCTTCATCGTTTTCAGTTCTGAGAATACTTGCTCCTCTTTAACGAAAACAGTCGCAAATTCGTCACCTTGTGCTACCCTCCTTCCCTATGGCTACCACAAAACGAACAAGGTTTTCCCGCCGCTTGCCCGATCACGTTACCGACGAATTGGTTGCGGCATTGATGAAGAAGAAAATCTACGAGTTCAATGACCTTTTTGAAGCCGTCTACGAAAACCTGAAACTCCGCAACGCCGTCAGCGGCGGCGAAGAAATGCTCCGTCTCCGCGCCTACGAAAAACTCCAGAACCTCGTCTCCCGCGGCATGGTCGAGAAAAACGGCAAGCAGTACCGCGGCCTCGAAAAAATCAAAGACGCCATCGCCCCGCCCCTCCCAGTCGTCACCGCTCCAGTCGCAGCCGCTGCGCCAGCAGTGACCAAATAATCAAGGGCTTACACCCTCCCTCTCTCGCGCCCCGGTCGGTTCTCCGCCCGGGGCGCTTCTCTTTACACCCAACCACCCAATCCATGCCCCTCCCCTCCTGAAATCTTCCCCATTTTCAGACTCGCTTCATCCCACCACGCCATCCTCACCTCCACCATACGGTTTGCGGCCGCTTGGAACTGAAGCTTGCACCGTCTCCGGTTTCCTGCTTGCATCGCCCGCCTTTGCGTCCTCCGCGCAGGCCTCCCCATCCCTTTTTCCTTCTTCCCAGCGCTCACCATCTCCGTTTCTCCGATGACCCGATTCCCTCTGACCGCGAGTGCCGCCGCGCTGCTGCTCGCCTCCACCGCCGTCTCCACCGCCGGAATCTTCAAACGCCATCCAAAAAAACCGGCACCCGCTCAGCCAGCTCCCCAGGCCGCTGCCCCAACCCCGAAACCAGCCGCCGCCAAACCCAAGCCGCCCACCCCATCCCCTCCCCCACCCGCCGCCACCGAGATCCCCTCCGCCGACGCCCTCATCGCCATGGTCCCTTCCGCAGGGCCACTCGCCGAACACGACCTCATCCTCCTCGCCATCGCCAATAGCCCAGAACTCGAACGCCGCCGCGTCTCCATCACCGCCGCCCACGCCCAGCGCCGCGCCGCAGTCACATGGAAAAACCCGGAACTCCGCTTCAGCTACGCATGGCAGGACGATGACATGGTCCGCATCCCCTTCACAGAAACCTCACGGGAACAAACCAGCTCCACTGAACGCTTCAACGGCTCCGACTCCACCTCCTCCCTCGCCTCCTTCGGCGAACTCGGCTACGGCGAATCCACCAGCGATCTCTCCTCAGGCACTTCCTCCGCCCGCCGCTACCGCGAAATCGAACGCCGCGTCACCCCCGGTGCCGGCACCGACAGAATCACCACCAACACCTACGAGGTCCGCGAAGACCGCGCCAACGGCACCCGCACCCGCACCGAATCCGATACCTTCGGCTCCGCCACCCGCCGCGACGGCCAGAACGAATCCACCCAGCGCCGCCTCGTCAGCCGCTCCAACGAATCCGTCGCCTCCCCAAACTGGACCGATCAGGACCAATTCGGCATGCTCCTCCGCTTCAACCTCCCCAACCCAGTCGAACGCAAGGCCCTCTTCGAACGCGCCGCCGCAGAAATCTCCCTCGCCGAAGCAGAATACCTCGCCGACGAAGACAAACTCGTCCGCGAACTCCGCGGCCTCATCCAGGACCTCGCAGCCGTCGAAAGCCAGCTCGCCACTCAGCAGAAACGCCGCGAAGGCTATCGCGAATTCCACGCGGAACTCGAAAAGCTCAACCAGCCGGCCTTCGCCATGGATAAGGCCCGCGCCCGCATCGAAATCCACAAGGCCCTCATCGATATCCGCGAACTCCAGAACGACGTCTCCCGCACCCGCGACTGGCTCGGCGCTCTCTGCGGTCTCTCCTCCCCAGACCGCATCCGCGCCGGCTCCGGCACCATCCGCCGCGTCGTCGACCCCTCCGCCCTCGACCCCGCATGGCTCACCGACATGGCCATGATCTACCGCTCCGATGTCCTCGAAAGCCGCGCCCGCCAGGCCATCGCCACCGCTCGCATGAAAGTCGAACGCGCCGCCCGCGTCCCCTTCGCCTCCTTCGTCGACGGCGGCTGGCAACGCCAGTGGCAGGACGGCCGCACCGGCCAGCAGGACCAGTTCCTCGTCCGCGTCGCCGTCGAACTCCCCATCTTCAACTGGCTCGGCATCAACAAACGCGACAAGGCCTTCGCCGAAGAAGCCAAATCATGGGCCCAGCAGATCAGCCGCCACCGCCAGCGCATCGAATCCGAAATCTCCCTCGCCATCCGCCGCCTCAAGGAATCCTCCGCCCAACTCGAAGGCTACGAAAAAGCCCTCCGCGAACAAGCCTCCGACGCCTCCAAATCCATCGCCGAACTCGAAGCCAGTACCGTCGACATCAACGACTACACGCGCCCGAAACGCATGAAATACGAGTTCGCCGACCTCGCCCAGCAAATGGAAATCGGCCGCTCCGACGCCCACGCCGACTACAATAAGGCCCTCATGGCCCTCGAAGACGCCGTCGGCGTCCGCATCGAAAAAATCCTCGGCGGCCCCCGCGCCTCCAAGTAATCCCCGCGGCTCAGCCCTCCCTCAGCCGCCGCCAGTCACCGTCGCGCACCGTCACCCCTTCGCGATCCAGCCGCTCCAGCAGCGGAATCAGAATCCGCCGCGTCGTCCCCGTCGCATCCCGCAATTCCGCCACCGTCGCCCGCCCGCGCTCCCGCAAATGCCCCTCAATCCGCCGCGTCAGCACCGCCAGCCCTTCCGCTGAAATCACCGCCTTCGGATCCAGCACCACCGCCTCCCCTGTCTCCACCAGAAACACCAGCGCCTGCCGGTCCGCCGCATCCCGCACCAGTTCCCCCGGCCCCGGCGGCTCCACCGGATGCAACGCCAGCAGCGCCCGCAACCGCCTCCCCGCCCCCACCAGCGGCCCCGGCAACTCCGGCCGGTGCGCCACGTGCCTCACATACCTCCCGCTCCGGATAAATCCCACCTCCCCCAGCGCCGCCACCAATCCCCCAGCCAGCCGCTCGTCCGGCAACAGCGCCACCAACCCTCGCTGAAATTCCGCCGCATCCATCCCCACCCGCTCCGGGTGCCCGCGATGCCACGCCCGCACTATCTCCCCAGCCGCTCCCACCCGCTCCCGCCACCAGCCCGACCCCACCAGCCACCCACCCACCACCTCCGCCACACCCTTCGCCACCAGCGCCATCCCCGCCCCCGCAATCTCCTCCGCACTCCACCGGCTCTTCACTAGCAAACCCTTCCGCTCCAGCGCCCCGTCCCTCTCCAGCAGCGCCGCCACCACCCGCTCCACCTCCGCCGCCGCCTCCCCCCACTCCCCCCGGCACACCTGATACCGCGCATCCCGGAACCTCGCCCGCTCCGCGTCAGGATCCAGCACCACCCCGCCCGCCAGCGTCCGCTGCCGCGCCGCATCCCGCACCACAAACCGGTCGCCGCTGAACGCATACACCCGCTCCTCAAACCTCAACTGCGCCACCACCCGACCCCCCGCCACTAACTCCCGCCCGCCCTGCAGCAGCACCTGCGCCTCCACCTCCGCACTCCCATGGTGCCACACCACCCGCTGCCCGTGCCGCAATCGCCGCTCCCCAGCCTCCCCGCGCGCCGTCATCACCAGCACCGCATCCAAGGTGTCATGCGCCTCCCCCAGCCCTAACAGCGTCACCGTATCCCCGCGCCCCACCACCCCGCGTACCCCTCGCTCCCCCACCCCCACATCCGACAACTGCACCGCCACCCGACTCCCCGACCCCACCCGCTCCACCGCCCGGTAATGCCGCTGCAATCCCCGCACATGCACCACCTCCCCGGACGGCTGCACCACCACCTCATCCCCCCGCCCCCGCTCCCCCCCACCCACCGTCCCCGCCACCACCCCCCCAATCCCCACCCGCGAAAACCCCCGGGCCACCCGCCATCGCGGCCTCCCCCACCCCCCCCCC
>QQNF01000038.1 GCA_003402705.1 Verrucomicrobiota bacterium
CCCTGGGTCCACCCCAAAACAAATCCCTCAACCCTATCAGGGTTGCGTCCCCCACGGTTGGACTGCACAAAAGGCCTACCCTGCGAGGCATCCCGCCTGTGACCCCCAATACCAATGCCGTCGCCCCTACCAAGCCCAACAGGATTGCGTCCCCAAGCCCAGGGTTGGACTGCGGCACGCAGGCCTACCCTGGGTCCCTCACGCCATCGAATCCCCCCTGCCACCACGACAAATATGTTTACCTGCCGCACCAATCCCGATAATGTGAGGCCCGGAATACCAACACCCTCCGTCATCCGACCACCCCAGCACGACACCCCACCATCTGGGAGACCAAGGCAAACATGAACCGAAGCAACCCACTCCTCTGCATCGTTTCATCCCTGCTGGGATGCCTCGTCGGCATCTTCACCCTTCCAGAGGGCCATCACCCCATACAGGCATCCCCACCTCCCGTGGGCCGGACAGAAAGCCATCAATCCCTACCCACAAAAGAGATCCCCTCAGAGACTGAACTGGCTATCGGCAAGCGATGGGACGCAGGCGCACAAGAACTCGCCGACACTCTATCGGCGGTGCCGATGAACGAACGTCAATCGCTCCTCCCAATTCGCACGCGTGACGACGGCGTTCTGCTGTGCACCAGACTGCTCGACCTGACGTGGCCCGACCTGCAGGAACTGCTTGGAGATAGTCTATTGTTCGCACTTCGCCTGGCACGCGAAGAGAATCCCCTCGTGCTGAAGACCTGGATGCGGAAGGCCGTCGCCGAAGGTCACGCCGGTCAACTCGCACATGGCTGGTGGGACCTGCATCCACAGGGCAAGCAACTCTTCGTCGAAACACTCCTGCCATTGTCCACGGAATACCCGGAACTCCTCGACAGCCGGGCCACACCTCAGACCCTCGAGATCGCAGACGTCCCGCAATTGACACTCGCTTTGAGCGGACTCGAGAAACTGGAATCGTCCCACCACGTCACAAGAGCCGTGAAGACCGCCGCCGACCGCATCGCAACCCTCGATCCCGCAAAGGCTGCAGAGATCCTCGCATCCACCTCAAACCCGGACATCCGCGAAGCCCTCATGAAGCGGCTTCCCGCTCAGATCACTGACAATTTCCTTGCCGCTCTTCCTCCCGACCACAGAGACAACGTCTTTGCCGCTCAGGCGGCGCAATCTCTCACCGGCACCGCACCAGTGGCTGAAGTCGCGGCCTCCCTCGGCAGAATGTCCACCACCAGCGAACTGGATTCACAGGTGAAGGAAGTCGTCAGCAGCTACCTCGAACATTCCGCCGACGCCACCCGCGTCTACGATGCCGCCCTCCTCATCGAAGATGAAACACTGCGCACCAAGTTCATTCAGCAAACCACCGCCTCCCTCGCCCAGCTCGACCCCCACGAGGCGTCCCTCCAACTGGATCGGGTCATGCAATCCGGGCACCCCATTCCCGACACCGCAATCGTCGCCCTCATCGGACAAATCAGGAACGACCCAGAGGCCTGCCGCATCTGGGCCCAGCACCTCGCCGACCCGAACCTGAAACAGGAAATGCTTTCGAGGCACAACATTCAACCTGGAGAACCTATCAAATGACACCCGCCCACCGTTCACTTTTATCGAAGATCTTGTCCGTGGTGCTCAGCGGCGGCATCGGGATCGGCGCAGGCGTGCTCATCCGCCGGACGTTGCTCGACAGCCCGAAGGCTGACTCTCCGACACTTTCGAAGCCAACGCAGCCCGCGCGGAAAGCCAAAGAGCATCCTCCCTTTTCCACAAAGGCCGGGGAACCCGACGAGGTCGCCATAGCGAGACTACTCAGGACCGCCAGTCTGGAGGAAAGTCTCAAGCTCATTCCCCAATTCGCCGGAAGCCTGTGGGAACTCTCCGAGAATCGCCTCGTCGAAGTCCTCAAGCTGCTTCGCACGGAGGCACAATCCAACCTTCTCTGGCAAACCATGCTCACCGCAGCCGCAAAGCAGAATCTCGGACGGGCGCTCGAACTCGCCAAGGATGCCCCTCCCGCCGCCAAGTCGGAATCCGCCATCCTCCAGGCGCTCGTGCAGGCCGGAGGACCTGATGACGCACTCGCCAAGTTGTGGGATAAGGACGCCGTTCCCCTCCTCCTTGCCGGCATGGAATCGATATCCATCAACCATGCCGAGCGCCTGCTCACCGGCTTGGACGGAAGACTGAACGGCAACTGGACCAGCGCCCAGCTGAAACAACTCTTCAACAGCATCCGATCCGAGGACTTCCAGTCCTCCGCTGTCTCCCAACAGATCGCCTCGAAGGCCGTCGCCGGACTCAAAGACATGGCCGACCTCCGCTCCGCATTCGGGACAGCGGCCAGAAAACACCCCGGCTCCATCGGCACACTCCTGCAGAGCCTCCCGCAAGGTTTGGCTCGCTCCATGGCCGAAGCCGCCGCCACAAAATCCTTCAAATGGGACAATCCTCATGCCCCAATTCCATGGGCCGACGACGGGCTGCGCTCCAAAGCTGCCTATGCGGTCCCCATCGAATCTGACGCCTTCCACAAAGCCGCCACCGGTGATCCCGCAGGCGCTCTGAAATGGGCCCTGGAACAGGCCACGCCCGAAGACCGGGAAATCGCCGAATCAGCCCTCTACCGTCACCTCGCTGACGCATGGCCAGAACGCTTGCTCGACCTCGCCTACGGTTCACCCAGCCAAACCCTGACACCGCAACAGCGTGAGACCGTCGTCCGCGAAGCCGTCGCTCGTCTCAATACCCGCGAGCTCTCAAGCCAAACCATTGAACGCCTCGCCGAACGATTCAAAGATACCGCCGCCTTCCAACAAGCCCTCCGATCCGCAGGACTCGAATCCATCGCCTCGCAACTCACCCCTCCCGACTGATCCCCAGTCAACCACCTTTTTGATAGTGAACCGAAAACTCTTCCTCGTCTGCGCATCAGGAGTTGCCATCAGCCTGCTGACCCGCTGGCTGCTCACTAGTCACCAGGACGCGGGAAGAACCAGCCAAGTGAATCCGAAAAATCAGGGGTTGTCCTCGAGTCGCACCCCAGTCCCGAATACCACCCATTCCAAAGCCAGCAAGGAAGTTCAGCGCATCAACGCGCAAGCCTACCATGAATTGTTGGCGACATCCGTAAAACTGCCGACAGATGCCCTGAATGCGTTCATCGACGCTGATGCAGCCAGTCCTTCGCGATGGATCGCTGCAATCGACTTGTGTTGGGATCGTGATCTCACCTTTCGCGCATTGTCCCGCTTCCCCGCAGACCCTCGGATCTTGTTTCGGTGCATTCTGCTCGAGAGCGATCCTGAATCACGCCGGCGGCTCATGGATCGACTGAAGAATGCCGATGGGAGCGGGAGCCTGGGCTACTACCTGTCAGCAAGCGACAAGGTCCGCCAAGGCAAAGGCGCCGAGGCTGTTTCGGAACTCATGGCTGCCATGAAACTGGGCGCCCCTTCCATCTCACCGAAAAGCGAGATTATCCAAAGGAGAGCCGCTCTCGAATTCCTTGGCGTGTCGCCACCAAAGGCGGCAGTTCTCTCCATGAATTCCACATTCGATATCCTCGCTGCCCCGGCGCTGTTCAAAAAAGCGGGCAGCGTGGCCAACATCGAAACCCTTGATCACGAGAACGCTGCCGCCCTCGGCATCGCCATTGGACACCACATGGAATTGTCCACCTCGAAGAACCTGACACACGAGTTGCTCACATTGGACTACCAGGCGCGATATCTCGCTCAGCTCGATCAGGATACAGAGTATGGCGATAGCGGATTGACCGTTGGCGCGAGAATCAGACAAGTCGATGACCGGAAAAACGCAGTCTCCGGAGTGATCTTCAAAGAGAGCGACCTCTGGAAACAGGCCAGCGACGCCGACGCAGCCATGTGGGCCAATACCGTTCTGGCCGAAGGTGAGATGGCCGCCTACAAAGCATGGCTCGACTCTGCAGGCAGAAACTGACACCCTTCAGCTCCATGCTTCAGCAACGTTCCAGCCAACCGCACGCCGAACGCAACCGTCTTCCCCAGGCTTACCCGCTGATTCTGTTCACTGTCGCATTCATTGGCGGCTGGCTGATCCGCATCGCCACGTCTGCATCGGACGCACGCGCCATCTCCTCAGCTGCGCATCCACCCTCCGCATCAGGCTCGGACAACGTGTCATCATCCCGCTGGAAAGCAGAGCAGGCTGCCGTCGCCGCCATCACCGACGAACGCCTTCGTCACATGGCCGCCTTGCGCCTCGCAGAAAAAATCTTCCGCCACGATCCAGGTGATATACCCCGCTTCGCAACGTGGATGCGCCAGTTGTTCCCCGAGGAATCAGCCCGGCACTCATCGGACTGGACTCTCATCAGGCCGGACCGAAGATACAAGGACCCAGAGGCACTGGACGCCATTGTCGCTCCCCTCGCATTTGCCGCAATGGTCAAGGATTCGGAAAACTTCCTCGAAAACGGGAAGACGCCCTACTACCTCGCCGGACAAGCCGGTTCCGCGGATCCGTCACAGTTCCTCTCGCTCCTCAACAGCGACATAACCGATGTTTGCCGCGCCGGCATCTTTGCCAATTTTCCTCCCGACGCCCACGAGCATCCCGAGTTGCGCGACAGGCTCATTCAGGAGGTAGCAGGCGGGCAGGCATCCCTCGCCGCCATCCCTTCCCTCATCTTCCTCCTTTCCGCTGGCGACCTCAATCCTTCAGATGCCTCGCGCACCCTCACGGCGGCGGCTTTATCAAACCCGGACGGTCTGTCCAAGGTCGCTTCCAACGCCTTGATGCTCCTCGCAAAGCGGGCACTCGCCCATGATCCCCAGGCCGTTCTCCAATGCTTGCCCGGCACTGGCAGCGGGCGCGACTGGATCCTGAAAGCATGCGCAGGTTCCGCCGTCGCACCGGACCTCATCCCCGGTCTCACCGCTCACGAGCGCGCATCCTATCTTTCCGAACACCTCGCTCATGCCAGCAACCCGACTGTCTCCGATGTCTCTGTCGCGATCAACGCGATCGAAGCCCTCCCCGGCCCGGATGCGCAATCCGCAACTGAACGGCTCGTCGAATCCATGCTGTCCCATCAGGCCAATCCCACTGCAGCTCTCGAAGCTGCCTCCGCATTCCAGGATCCATCGACCAAGTCGGCATTCATGCACCATCTCGTGAGCAGTTGGGTGAAAGTGGATGTCGTCGGCGCCAGCGAGTCATTGTCAAAGCTGCCGCGGGGCTCCCTGCCGGACGCCGCCATCGCCACTCTCGTCGATGAGATCCACGGTGACCCTCTGGCCGCCATCGTGTGGGCCGAACGCATGAACTCCCGTCCCTCAGGGCTCGCGGTCGCCCGCAAGGTGCTCGCCAACACCCCACCCCAACAACGGGACGCCGTCGCCGAGGCCATCGCGCAACGCTGGCCAGAGTGAGTAACATCCCTCACCGAATCCCCGTTCCATGCCACGATCAATTCAACTCGCCATCATCTGCCTAGCAGGTCTTGCCTCCGGGTTCCTCACTCGAAACCTCGTCATCAATGGAGCCGCGCGCGACACCATTCAGTCCATCCCAGAACCAACCGCGCCCTCCACCACACCACCCCAAGTCCCCGGCACTCCAAAGCCCGCCATCCCCGCAAAGCTGCGCCAACTCGTCGCCACCGGCAGAATCGCGGAACTGCCGACCGCAGAACTCGCAGCCGATCTCCGTCAGTGGCTGACCACAAATCCCAACGAGGCCATGGCATTCGTGTTTCACGACCTTCCAGCCGAATTATCCCTCTCGATCATCCCCGAACTCGGCGATGCCCTCGCCCAACTGCCGGATCGTGCCATCTCCAGCGCCCTTGCCTCGGTTCGCACTGGACGGGAAATGCGCCTCGCATGGCAGTCCGTCCTCGGCGCACGACTCAATCGTTCACCAGAATCGGCGATTGCACTCGCAAGGCTGGCTCCACCACTCAGCAGCGCAGGCGGCAGTCTCGTCGATCTCGCCGCCGTAAACGGTGGTGCCGCCGGAATCATGGCCCTCGTCCATGCCGGAGCCGATAAATCATGGCTATTCCCATCCCGCGCCACCAGCCACTTCGGACCCGAATGGCTCACAAAGATCCGAATCGCCAGCGGTCGAGAACTGCTAGCCGCCCTCAAAGAGCATTACGCCGATCAGTGGACGGATGGTGACACGCTGCGGGTTGCTTCAAAGCTGCACGGCACCGCACCCGATGCACCGGAAGTACTCCGATCCGTCGTCGAGGGAACTCTCCTCAGAATGAAACCTAGCGATTCCTATGGCTTCATCAGAAGCATGGCCCTGTCTTCTCCTGACGCGCTCAAAATCGTCCTCGATACGCTGCCGGAAGGATTCCGCCGCCGCAAGTTGGCACTCATGGCAACGCAATCACTCTCGGCCGCCACGCCCGAACAACGAAACGCGGTAGCCGCCATTCTGCCGCCCGCCGAATCCACCACAGCACGACGCGCCCCCCGGCAGAATGACATCGAACTGAAGGCGATCATGGAACCCCAATCCGGCGCCGCCTACCAGATCGCCGCATCAGCACCGCAAGAGGATCGCCCCGCCATGCTCGCCCATGCTGCCAAATGGTTCCTCATGACCGGCGGAACCCCGAACCTCATCAAATCCCTCTCCGGCCTCGCCGACCCGGCTGCCAATCCCGCTGCCTACACAGAAGTCGCTCGCACGCTCGTCTCCCAGCGACCTGAAGGCCTCGCCCCTCAGGATCTCGACGCTCTCAAAACCCTCACCCCAGAACAGACAGCAGCACTGCATGCCGCCGTCAGAACCCAATCCGGCAGCGATGCAGTCATCCGCAATTGGAAGTAACCCCCAAATCCCCGCCCTCCCTCACCACGCCGCCCCCCATCAGCCCCATCAGCCCTATCAATCCTATTCCTCCACCCCATCAAACCCTCGCATCAGCAAATCCACACTAGCAACACCCCATCACCCCACTCCGCGAGAGTTTCCCCAAGCCCCAGGAAACCCCTCACCCCCACCAGCCCGCTCAAGATACCGCTCCGCATCCTCCCGATTGTCCTCCTCCTCCCACAACGCCCCGCCCCCGCGTTCCTCCCGCATCACCCGCTCCCCCATCATCTCCAGCCCCCGCATGATCTGCCACGCCACCCCCATGTCCCGCGCCAATTCCTCCCTCAGTCCCCGGCGCATCAGCGGAAGATCCCCAGCCTCCTTCCCCCGCGCCAGCGCCAGCCACGCCTTCCCCCGGTAACCCGCATCATACGCCGCCCCGTTCCGCAGAATCCCCCGCAGCGCCTCCGCCACTTTCGCCCCGTCCCCCCGACGGTACCCGGCCCACGCCACCTCATCCAGTTCCTGCCTCGACAACTCCTCCCCAGCCACCTGCGCCAGCAGGCACCCGGCCGCATGCAGATACTTCGCAGGAATACTCATCGTTCGCCTTTCTGTTCATCTCGACCCACCCAGCCGCTTCGCTCCCCCGCCTCCCTCTGTCAAGCCCGCCACTCCCCACCGCTTTCCCGTTGCCGCCTCGCCAAGCCATCGCCATGCTCGCCCCCCGTTTCTTCGACTCATGAAAGTTTCTCTCTCCTGGCTCTCGTCCCACCTCGACCTCTCCGGCCACTCGCCAGACTCCCTCGCCGATCTCCTCACGTTCGCAGGCATCGAAGTCGAAGGCATCCACTCCAGCGGCATCCACTCGGACCTCATCGTCGTCGGCAGAGTCACCAGCTTCATTCCGCACCCCAACGCCGATAAACTCCGCCTCTGCCAGGTCGACGACGGTTCCCCGGAACCCCGCCAGATCGTCTGCGGCGCGAAAAACTTCGCCCCTGGCGACTGCGTCCCCGTCGCCCTTCCCGGCGCAGTCCTCCCCGGCAACTTCACCATCAAAGAAAGCGAACTCCGCGGCGTCCTCAGCCGCGGCATGATGTGCAGCAGCCGCGAACTCGGCCTCGGCGACAACCATGAGGGCCTCATGATCCTCCCCTCCGACGCCCCCGTCGGCCGCCCGCTCCACCAGTTCATCCCCTCCGACACGCTCTTCGAGGTCGAAATCACCCCGAACCGCCCGGACCTTCTCTCCCACCGCGGCATGGCCCGCGAACTCGCCGCCCTCGCCTCCCTCCCGCTCCTCCCCACCACCCCCGGGACCCCCGGCTCATCTCGCCCGGCCTCCTCCGACGAAATCTCCCTCGCCGACCCCGCAGGCTGCCCGTTCTACTCCGCCCGACGCATCTCCGGCGTCAAAATCGGCCCCTCCCCGGACTGGCTCCGCCAGCGCCTCGAATCCATCGGCCTCCGCCCCATCAACAATGTCGTCGACGTCACCAACTTCGTCCTCATGGAAACCGGTCAGCCGCTCCATGCCTTCGACGCCTCCACCCTGACCGGCCCCATCACCGTCCGCCGCGCCCACGACGCCGAACCTTTCACCACCCTCGACGGCAAATCCCTCGCCCTCGACCTCCTCGACCTCGTCATCGCCGACCCCTCCGGCCCGCTCGCTCTCGCCGGTGTCATGGGCGGCGCCCACTCCGGCGTCACCGACTCCACCACCGACATCCTCCTCGAAGCCGCCTACTTCCACACGAGCTCCGTCCGCCGCACCAGCCGCCGTCTCTCCATCCACTCCGACAGCAGCTACCGCTTCGAACGCGGCGTCGACCCCGACGCCATCATCGCCGCCTCCGACCTCGCCGTCCGTCTCATCCTCGAAACCGCCGGCGGCACCGCCTCCCCTGACCTCCTCATCACCGGCTCCCCGCCCCAACTCACCGGCACGGTCCCCCTCGACCCTGACCACGTGCGCCGTCTCCTCGGCACTCCCATCCCCGACGCCGAAATCGACCGCATCCTCTCTAGTCTCGGCCTGACCAAATCCCCTTCCGGCTGGATCATCCCCTCCTACCGCCAGGACCTCACTCGCCCAGTCGACCTCATCGAGGAAATCGCCCGCGTCCACGGGATCGAAAACCTCCCCGCCGCCGGAGCCGCCCTCTTCTCCGACCCTAGCACCGCCGACGAGCAATACGACTTCCGCATGAACCTCCGCAAAGGCCTCGCCGCCCGCGGTCTCTGGGAAGCCCAAACCATCAAACTCGTCTCCCACGCCCAGTTAGACCTCCACCTCGGCACCAACCCGCAGCCGCTCGCTCCCCTCCCTCTCAAAAACCCGCTCAGCGACGACCACACCGTCATGCGCCCAGGCCTCATCCCCGGCCTCCTCGCCGTCGCCGAACGCAACATCCGCATGGGCCGCTCCAGTCTCCGCTTCTTCGAATCCGGCACCGTCTTCGCCTCCTCACCAGACGGCGAACCCATCGAACGCGACGTCCTCTCCATCCTCATCTCCGGCCCTGCCGTCCCACCATCATGGGCCGCCGCCGATCCCGCCGCCGCCGACCTCTTCGACCTCCGCGGGCTCATCGAATCCCTCTTCCCGGCCGCTCAGGTCAAATGGAAACCCGGCCGCATCCCGGCTGTCCTCCTCGCCGGCGGCGTCATCCAGATCAATGGCAAGTCAGTCGGCCTCGGCGGTCGTCTCCACCCAGCCCGCGAACGCGCCATCGGCACCCGCCTCCCCGTCTTCATCGCCGAACTCGACGCCGCCGCCCTCCAGAAAGCCGTCCAGCACGACGTCCTCTTCGACGACCTCCCACGCTTCCCCTCCATCACCCGCGACGTCGCCATCGAATCCGCCGCCGATCTCCCCAATAGCAAATTCGAGGACTTCTTCGCCTCTCTCAAGGAACCCCACTTCACCGGCGCTTCCGTCTTCGATGTCTTCTCCGACCCCTCAGGCGCTAAACTCGCTGCCGGCCGCAAATCCATCGCCTACTCCCTCACCTACCGCGACCGCTCCCGCACGCTCGAAGGCTCGGAAGTCGACGCCGCCCACCAGCGCATCCTCGCCGCCCTCCAGAAGGCCCTCCCAGTCACCATCCGCTGACTTCCCCCGCCACCCGCGTGAACCCTAACGCCGCCGTCCAGTCAGGCCCCGTCACCCGAGACCTCCTCGCCGCCGTCTCCAGATCGTTCTACCTCAGTCTCCGCGTCCTCCCCGCCCCCGTCCGCAACCCGCTCTCGGTTACCTACCTCCTCGCCCGCGCCACCGACTCCATCGCCGACTCCGCCGCCCAACCCAACCTCGACCGGCTCCACCTCCTCACGCAATTCAAGGACGCCCTCGCCTCCCCGAACCCTCCAGACTCCTTCTTCGACGCCGCCGCCGCCTGCGCCCACGCAGTCTCCCACCCCGGCGAACGCATCCTCCTCCAGCGGCTCCCCGATTGCTTCAAAGCCTGCGCCGCCCTCCCCGCGGACCAGCACGCCCTCGCCCTCTCCGTCCTCTCCCACATCATCCACGGGCAATCCCTCGACCTCTCCCGCTTCCCGGACGCCACCACCACCCGCGCCCTCCCCGACGCCGCCGCCCTCGAAGAATACACATGGCTCGTCGCCGGCTGCGTCGGCGAATTCTGGACCGCCACCTGCTCAGTCGCCATCCCCACCTTCGCCTCCCTCCCCCTAACGGATATGATCACCCTCGGCACCCGCTACGGCAAGGGGCTCCAACTCGTCAATATCCTCCGCGACCTCCCCGGCGACCTCGCCCAGGGCCGCTGCTACCTCCCCGCCGACCAACTCGCCGCCGCAGGCCTCTCCTCCCTCGCATGGCCCGCCCCGGACTGGCAACCATGGCACGCCGTCCGCCGCTCATGGCTCGTCACCGCTCGCACATGGCTCGACTCCGGCCGCGACTACGTCCGCCACCTCAACTCAGTCCGTCTCCGCTTCGCCGCACTCCTCCCGCTCCTCATCGGCTCGGAAACCCTCGACCTCCTCGACGCCCAGTCCGATCCCGCACCCCCAGCCGCCGCCAAGGTCTCCCGCACTCGCGTCAAAGCCCTCATGCGCCGCGCCCTCTGGCTTTCCTTGAGACCTTCTCGTCTCTAACACCTCCCGCCCGCCCCTCACGGCAGCCGAATCAGCACCGGCAGCACCTCCGCCCGCTGCAGCACCTGAATCAGCATCACCACCCCAGCCGCCGCAGGAAACCACAGCGCACTCAGCGCATGCCGGTAAAACACCCGCCCACTCGGCTGGCAGATCTCCGCATGCACCAACCGCCCCCACTTCGGCATCAGCCGCGGCACGGTCCGCACATACTCAGTAAACTCATCCCCGAACACACCCCCCAGAAACCGCTCCTCCGCCTCAATCACCGGCCGGTACCCCACCACAAACAACAACGCAATCCCCACCGCAAAACTCACCATCCCACCAGCCAGCGCCGCCCCGATCGCTCCCACCAGACTGAAAAAATACAGCGGATTCCGGCACACCGAATACGGCCCCACCTTCACCAGCTCCCGATTCTTCTTCCCAGCAATATAAACCGAACACCACAACCGCCCCGCACACGCCGCCCCAGTCCCCGCCAAGCCCACCACCGTCGCCACCGCCGCCCACACCGGATGCGCATCACTCCACGCACTGTGCGCCGTCAGCATCAGCCCAGCCAGCACCACCGCCGCAATCCGCGAGACAAATATCCGCCGCGTCGCCACCACATTCCCTCCTCCCGTGGCTGCGGGCTTCTTCTTCTGGGCGGGGGCGGCTTCTGTCTGGCTCATTGCTCCCTCACCCTGAACCACCCCGCGCCCCCGCGCCAGCGCTCTTCTCTCCCGTTTCTCTCTCCCCATTCTCCCCGCTCCCCACACCCGCATAATTCACTCGTGCGTTCCCCCGCCGCCAGCGTATCCATTTCACCAAACTCCTCCCCATGCGCAGCCTCCTGTTCCTCCTCGCCGCAGCCCCGCTCGCCGCTCAGTCCGATTCCCTCCTCGCCAACCCGCGCCAGCTCACCTTCTCTGGCAAACGCGCCGGCGAAGGCTATTTCTCCGCCGACGGCAAACGCATGGTCTTCCAAAGCGAACGCGACCCCGCCAACCCGTTCTACCAGATCTACCTCCTCGACTTCGCCACCGGCGACGTCCGCCGTCTCTCCAACGGCACCGGTAAAACCACCTGCTCATGGCTCTTCCCGGACAATCAGTCGTTCCTCTACGCCTCCACCCACGAAGACCCCGCCTCCCCAGACAAACAGGCCGCCGAACTCAAAGACCGCGCCGCAGGCACCCAGAAACGCTACTCATGGGACTACGACGAAAACTACGACCTCTTCGCCGGTTCCCTCAAAGGCAACCCTCCCGTCAACCTGACCAAAACCAAAGGCTATGACGCAGAAGGCAGCGTCAGCCCGGACGGCAAATTCATCGCCTTCGCCTCCAACCGCCACGCCTACTCCGACAACCTCTCCCCAGCAGAAAAGGAACGCTTCGAACGCCAGAAATCATGGCTCATGGACATCTACATCATGAACGCCGACGGCTCGAACGTCCGCCGCCTCACCGATGTCCGCGGCTATGACGGCGGTCCGTTCTTCAGCGCCAACGGCACCCGCATCTGCTGGCGTCGCTTCAACGAAGAAGAAGACCGCGCCGAAATCTGGTCAATGAACCCGGACGGCTCCGACCCACGCCAGCTCACCCGCATGGGTGCCATGTCATGGGCCCCCTACTTCCACCCCTCCGGCCAGTACCTCGTCTTCGCCACTAACAAACACGGCTTCGACAACTTCGAACTCTACATGGTCGACGCCGCAGGCCAGCACGAACCCATCCGCGTCACCACCTCCGACGGCTTCGACGGTCTCCCCTCCTTCTCCCCGGACGGCCGCAAGCTCTCATGGACTTCCAACCGCACCGCTGACAAATCCTCACAGATCTTCATGGCCGACTGGAACCATGACGCCGCCCTCAAGGCCCTCGCCATCTCCACCCAGCCAGCCTCTCCCACTCCCGCTCCCTCCGCGCCCCCAGCCGCCGCCCTCGCCCCGGACGTCTCCGCCGCCGACCTCCGCCAGCACATCACTTACCTCGCCTCCGATGCTCTCGAAGGCCGCGGCACCGGCACTCGCGGCGAAGCCCTCGCCACCTCCTACCTCAGCGATCTCTTCAAATCATGGGGCCTCGAACCCGCCGGATCCAACAACTCTTGGCTCCACCCGTTCTCCTTCACCGCTGGCGTCGATCTCGGAAAAAACAACCAGCTCACCATCACCGGCTCCGATTCCCCGCCCTCACAACTCCGCGCCGACTGGTCACCCCTCACCTTCTCCAGCACAGGCGACTTCCCCGACGCTGACATCGCCTTCGCAGGCTACGGCATCGAGGTCCCCGATGAACGCTCCCCCGACGGCAAACCGCTCGACGGCTACTCCTCCTACTTCCACCTCGACGTGAAGGACAAATGGGTCCTCATGTTCCGCTACACCCCCGAAAACTTCTCCCAGGAACAGCGGGTCCGCTTCGCCAGCTACTCCAGTCTCCGCTTCAAAGCCATGACCGCTCGCCAGAAAGGTGCCCGCGGTATCATCGTCGTCAGCGGCCCTAACGCCAAGGTCGTCCAGCAGGTCGTCCCCCTCGCCTTCGACGCCTCCATGGCCTCCTCTGGCATCCCCGCCCTCTCCGTCACCGACGCCCTCGCCTCCGCCCTCCTCAAACCCTCAGGCCTCAACCTCAAATCCCTCCAGGATGCCCTCGACAATGGCGACCAGGTCCAGGGCTTCGACCTCAAAGACGTCACCCTAACCGCCTCCATCGACGTCCAGCAGGAAAAACGCACCGGCCACAACGTCCTCGCGCGTCTCAAAGGCCCCGCCAATTCCAAAGAACCCGCCCTCATCATCGGCGCTCACCTCGACCACCTCGGCACCGCCGGCGGCTCCGATTCCCGCGCCGCCGACGCCGACCGCCAGTCCATCCACCACGGCGCGGACGACAACGCCTCCGGCACCGCCGCCGTCCTCGAAATCGCCCAGGCCATGGCCGCTCTCGTCAAATCCGGCGACCTCACCCTCACCCGCGATGTCCTCTTCGCTGGCTGGAGCGGCGAAGAAATCGGCCTCCTCGGCTCCAACGCATGGTGCCGCGACACCGCCGCCGCCACCGGCGACGAGAACGCCAAGCTCACCTCCCTCCTCTGCGCCAATCTCAACATGGACATGATCGGCCGTCTCTCCAAAAATGTCCTCCTCCAGGGAGTCGGCTCCTCAGACTGGTGGACTTCGGAAATCGAAAAACGCAATCTCGTCACCGCTCTCCCCATCCAGCTCCAGCAGGATTGCTACCTCCCCACCGACGCCTCTTCCTTCTACCTCCGCGGGGTCCCCATCCTCAACGCCTTCACCGGCTCCCACGAGGACTATCACAAACCCTCCGACACCGCCGACAAAATCAACTACAAGGGCGCTGAAGACATCACCCGCCTCATGCTCCTCGTCGCCCGCTCCCTCGCCTCATCCCCGGACGAACCAGCATGGAAAGAAATGGCCAAACCCGCCGAAGGCCCACGCGGCGGTCTCCGCGCCTACCTCGGCACGGTCCCCGACTACGCCCAGGAAGGCATCACCGGGGTCAAACTCAGCGGCGTCAGCGCCATCGGCCCAGCCGCCAAAGCCGGCCTCAAAGCAGGCGACATCATCGTCAGTCTCGCCGGCAAGGACATCAATAACATCTACGACTACACGTTCGTCATGGGAGCCCTCAAAATCGGCGCAGAAACCGACATCGCCGTCTCCCGCGACGGCAAACGCCTCGCCCTCAAAATCACCCCAGGCAGCCGCGAATAACACGTACCCCGTTGACGCACCACTCGTATCCCCTACCCTCCGCTTCCCCAGCCTGCCATGCGCCCATTCCTTCCCGCTGACGCCGCCGACCACGACTTCGCCTCCCCAGCCCCCGGCTACTGGGCCAGCCGTAACGTCTCCACAGACGACTGGAACAACTGGACATGGCAACTCCGCAACCGGGTCACCACCCTCGCCCAGCTCGAAGAACACCTCGTCCTCGCCGAAGCAGAACGCGCCGGGGTCCTCCTCTCCGGCAACAAACTCGCCCTAGCCGTCACCCCTCACTTCTTCAACCTCATCCACCCCACCGACCCGGACTGCCCCATCCGCCGTCAGGTCATCCCCCGCATCGAGGAAACATGGGACCATCAGGAAGAAATGGCCGACCCCTGCGGCGAAGACTCCCACATGCCCGTCCCAGGCCTCGTCCACCGCTACCCGGACCGCGTCCTCTTCCTCGTCACCGACCGCTGCGCCTCCTACTGCCGCTACTGCACCCGCAGCCGCGTCGTCAGCGGCGCAGGCGAACAGGAACTCCACACCGAATTCGAAGCCGCCTACCGCTACCTCGAATCCCACCCGGAAATCCGCGACGTCCTCCTCTCCGGCGGCGATGCCCTCCTCCTCTCCGACAACCGGCTCGAGGCCATGCTCAAACGTCTCCGCAGCATCCCTCACATCGAGTTCATCCGCATCGGCTCCCGTATCCCCATCTTCCTCCCCCAGCGCATCACGCCGGAACTCTGCCGCATGCTCGCAAAATACCACCCGCTCTGGATGAGCGTCCACGTCAATCACCCGCGCGAACTCACCACCGAAGTCAAAGCCGCCCTCGAACGTCTCGCCGACCACGGGGTCCCTCTCGGCAACCAGAGTGTCCTCCTCCGCGGCGTCAACGACGACCCCATCGTCTACAAAACCCTCGTCCAGAAGCTCCTCCGCTGCCGGGTCCGCCCCTACTACCTCTACCAGTGCGATCTCATCAAGGGCTCCTCACACCTCCGCACCAGCGTCGCTAAAGGCATCGAAATCATCGAACAACTCCGCGGCCACACCACCGGCTACGCCGTCCCTCAATTCGTCATCGACGCCCCCGGCGGCGGCGGCAAGGTCCCTATCAACCCAGACTACCTCATCCACCGCGACGACGGGGTCACGCTCGTCCGCAATTACGAAAACAAGGTCTTCGCCTACCCGGAACCGGAAACCGCTCCGCTCCCATTCGAAATCGCAGGCTTCCGCCGCGACTAACTACTTCTCCGCCCCCTCGCTTCCCTCGCCCCCGCGCCGCATGCCGCCCACCGCATGCACCGCCACACACCCGATGATCACCGCCGCACCCGCGTAAAACCGCGGCCCCATCTGCTCGCTGCTCCCGAACACCGCCACCGCCAGCAGCATCCCATACACAGGCTCCAGATTCCCCGCGAGCCCCACCGTGAACGCTGAAATCCGCTGCTGCAGCCACACGCACGCGGAAAACGCAAACACCGTGCACACCAGCGACAACACCAGCAGCGGCACCCAATCCCCCTGACTCGGCACCAGTGTCGCCACACTCAGCGGCCTCACCGTCGCCAACGCCAGCACCGCCGTAAACACACTCGCCGCCGCCAGCTCCAGACACGTTAGCGGAATCGCCGGCAGCCGTCTCACCAATCGCCCGTTGCAGATCGAAAACAACGCCGCCACCGCCGCCGCCACCACCCCGGTGAAAAACGACGGCAGCGAAACGCCCTCCGACTCCGTAATCACCGCCACCCCAGCCGCCACCACCAGCGCCAGCACGCATTCCCCCACATGCACCCGCCTCCCCCTAACCACCAACGGCTCCAGCAGCGCCACCCACAACGCCGCCGTCGCGGCACCCGCCAGCCCCGTACTCACATTCCCTAACCGCCCAGCCAGAAAAAACAGATACCAGTGAAACCCGATCAGGCACCCAGTCCCCAGCGCCTGCCAGACATCCAGTCGCGTCCCGAACCGCCGCAGCTTCCCCCATCCCATCATCAGCGCCAGCGCCACCGCCGCCATCCCCGTCCGCCACGCCACCAATGGCAGCGACTCCATCGCAATCAGCTTCCCCAGCACCGCCGTAAACCCCCACAACACAATGATCCCCTGCAGCAGCAGGTGATCAGTCCATCGGGCTTTCAAAGGAGCATTCACGGGCGCGCACCGTGACAGCCCATTCCCCAAGCGAAAGCACAGATTCCTCCCCGCCTCGTCACTTTCCACTCCGCTCCCCGCTCCATCCCTGCTACCAACCTCCCATGCTCCCTTCCCGCCTCGCCCTCGCCTTCGCCCTCTCCACCACCGCCACCTTCGCCGCACCTCCTAAACCTTCCCCGCGCCTCCGCGAACTCGACTTCTCCCCGTTCCAAAACGCCCTCGCCGCCTTCCCCGAAGCCCGCCGCGCCGCCGTCTCCCAACTCATCCTCTCCTCCTCACTCCCCGAACTCAAAGCCGCCATGGCCTCCGGCTCAGTCTCCTCCACCGAACTCACCCTCGCCTTCCTCCTCCGCATCCAGCAACGCGACGAGAAACTCCGCGGCTACACCGAACTCAACCCCCGCGCCCTCGACGAAGCCGCCGCCGCCGACCGCGCCCGCGCCGCCGGCCAACCCCTGGGCCCGCTCCACGGCATCCCTCTCAACCTCAAGGACAACATCGGCACCGTTGCCCCCATGCACACCACCGCAGGCGCTGAAATCCTCCTCAACCACTCCCCAGCCTCCAATGCCGTCGTCACCTCCAATCTCCGCGCCGCCGGTGCCGTCATCCTCGGCAAAACCTCCCTCTCCGAACTCGCAGGCACCCTAACCACCTCCCCGCTCGGCGCCAACGCCGTCAGCGGCGCTGGCCTCAACCCCTACAACCACTCCCTCACCCCCTCCGGCTCCAGCAGCGGCTCAGCCATCACCACCGCCGCCTTCCTAACCTCCGTCAGCGTCGGCACCGAAACCTCAGGCTCTCTCATCTCCCCAGGCGCTAGCAACGGGGTCGTCGCCATGAAACCCTCCCACGGCACCGTCAGCTCCACAGGCATCATCCCGCTCGTCCGCTTCCAGGACTCCGCTGGCCCCATCGCACGCTCCGTCACCGACGCCGCCATCCTCCTCGATGCCATCGACTCCACCACCACCGACTACTCCGCCTCCCTCAAACCCGACGCCCTCAAAGACATCCCCGTCGGCATCCTCCGCGCCGACATCTCCTCCCCTGACAATAAACTCTGGCTCGATCGCATCGACGCCGGTCTCCTCAAAACCGGCGCTCTCCCCCGCGACACTTCCCTCTCCGGCAAGGTCGATCTCCTCCCAGTCGTCTTCCTCGGGCTCTGGCAGGACTCCATCGCCTACATGGCCTCCACCGGTCTCCCCGTCAGATCCGTCCCCGACCTCATCGCCTACAACAAAGCCGACGCTCCCCGCCGCATCCCCCGCGGCCAGAATCTCCTCGACGCCGCCACCCAGATCATCCCCGCCGTCCTCAAGGATGCCGCCGCCTCCGAAGCCGACGCCCCAGCCCTCTACGAAAAACTCGCCCTCGAAGCCCGCACCACCGCCTCCACCGCCCTCTCCGAAGCCTTCAAATCCTCCGGCGCATCCCTCCTCGTCAGTCTCGCCAACCGCCACTCGGAATTCTACGCCACCGCCGGCTTCCCAGCCATCACCGTCCCCCTCGGCCTCTCCCCCGACGGCACCCCGAACGGCATCACCTTCATCGCCCGCCCCGGCGAGGACGCCCTCCTCCTCGCCCGCGCCTTCGCCTTCGAACAAGCCACCCGTCTCCGCGCCAATCCCCCGGAATAATCCACCTCCAACTGCTCCGGCTTCTACCCCACCTCCACCGGCCACACCGGATTGCCGTATGTCACAGGTCGCGATTTTATACCCTAGGCACGGTAAATCACCTGTCCCACCCGCGTATCCGCCGTGCTGAATTCTTAAGTCCCCCCCTCCCACTCTCCAACCATGAAGCAAACCACCCTAGTCCTGCTGGCCTCCGCCTGCGCGCTCCCGGCCTTCGCCGACCCCCTCAGGGTCTACGTCCGCGGCGGCACCTCCAACCGCGGCGAAGAAGTCCACGCCCACACGCGCTTCGCTCGCGAATGGCCCGCCCTCCTCTCCGAACGCGGCATGAAAGCCGAAGGCGGCACCGATCTCCCCACCGACGAACAACTCGCCCGCACCGACGTCGTCCTCTTCTACGCTCAGGAAGGCGGCACATGGCCACCCTCCCGCTGGATGGCCCTCGAGTCCTACCTCAAACGCGGCGGCGGTCTCGTCGTCCTCCACACCGCCGCCGTCTCCGAACAACCCGATCACTGGAAAACCATCATCGGCGGCACATGGCGCCCAGGCACCACCAAATGGCGCGAGGGCCCCATGGACCTCTACTACTCCGAAAATCAATACATCGGCGGCGGCCACCCCATCACCAGATCCGCCAGCAACTTCCACTTCGACGACGAAATCTACTACGATCTCGAATACCTCCCAGAAATCAAGGTCCTCGCCAGCAGCTACACGCCTAACGTCCCCCAGGGCCGCAAACAGGCCGAAGGCGGTAAAGCCCACATCTACGACATCCAGGCCCAGATGTGGACCTACGAACGCACCATCGAAGGCGGCGCCCAGCCCTACCGCGCCTTCGTCAGCATCCCCGGCCACCTCTACAAATCCTTCGCCCTCCCTCACTACCGCGCCATCGTCATGCGCGGTCTCGCATGGGCCGGGAAACGCGACAACATCGACGAATTCACCAAACCCGAGGAAATCTCCAGCCTCACCTACCCGGACGGCGGCCCCATGAAGCCGGACGCCACCCTCGCAAATCTCGAGGTCCATCCCGACTTCGACCTCAAACTCGTCGCCGCCGAGCCGCTCATCACGAAGCCCATGAACTTCGACTGGGCCCCGGACGGTTCGCTCTGGGTCGCCGAAACCCCGGAATACCCTAACGGCAGACGCGGCATGCGCCCGGACTACCGCGGCAAGGAATGGAAGGACCACGGCGGCATCGACCCCGCCCCAGGCGAACAACGCCGCGCCGGTCTCGACAAAATCTCCCGTCTCTCCGACTCCGACGGCGACGGCGTCATGGACAAGAAAACCGTCTTCTTCGAAGGCCTCGACCTCGTCACCGGGCTCGTCTTCCACAAAGACGGGGTCATCGTCACCCAGGCCCCGGACATCCTCTGGCTCCGCGACACCGACCACGACGGCAAAGCCGACAAGGTCGAAAAACTCTACGGCAATCTCGGCACCGGCGACACCCACGCAGTCATCAATAACCCTCGCTGGGGCTGGGACGGCTGGATCTACGCCACCCACGGCTACTCCGGCTCCGGCAATGTCGTGAACGCCAGAGGCGAAAAGCAGCCTAACATCGGTAGCGGGGTCGTCCGCTTCAAGCCCGACGGCTCAGCCATCGAACAGTATTCCTCCAAAGGCGGCAACACATGGGGCCTCCAGATCACGAACGACAACCGCGTCATGTGGACCCAGCCCACCAGCGGCACGATCCTCGAACACGTCGTCGTCCCGGAATACGCCCTCGCCCGCGGCAAATGGGGCAATACCCCCAGCTTCAACGTCGTCATCGGCTCGCCCAAAAGCTACCCTGCCATGCCATGGGAACAGCTCGCCTACGTCCAGATCGACCTCGTCGGTTCCTTCACCGCCGCCGCAGGCACCGTCATCTACGACGGCGGTTCATGGCCCGCTGAATACAACGGCGACTACTTCACCACCGAGCCCACTATCAATATCGTCCACCACGAGCGCCTCACCCAGAAGGGCAGCTCCTACGAGGGCCACAAGCTCCCCGGGCGCGAAGAAACCGAATTCATCCGCAGCAAGGACATGTGGTGGCGCCCCATCGAGGTCCGCGTCGGCCCAGACGGTGCCGTCTACGTCGGCGACTTCTACAACCAGGCCGTCATCCACAACGATACCCGCGGCCCAGACCACAATAACGTCAACGCAGCCGTCCGCCCGGACCGCGACCACTACTTCGGCCGCATCTGGAAGCTCGACCACAAACAAGCCAAAAAGATCAAGGTCCCAGACCTCTCCACCGGCTCGGAAATCGACCTCGCCAAGGCCCTCTCCCATCCGAACCGCCACGTCCGCATGACCGCTCGCCGTCTCCTCGGCGAACTCGCCGCCTCCAAGGGCGTCGCCGAAGCCACCCCCGGCAAGGGCATCGACTCTAACGCGGTCACCGTCGTCTCCTCAGGCCTCAAACACGAGTCCGCTGACACCCGCATCGCCTCCCTCTGGACCATGGGAGCCATGGGCCTCCTCGCCCCGGAACAACTCGCCGCCGCGCTCGACGATCAGGACGCCTCCGTCCGCCGCAACGCCGCCCTCGGCGCTGAGGTCTTCGCCGCCGCCGACGCCGCCCCTGCCCTCGAAAAGAAGGTCGCTGACCCAGACGCCCGCGTCCGCGTCGCCGCCCTCATCGCCCTCGCCGCCGCCGAACCGTCCCCATCCGCCATCAGCGCCATCGTCGCCGCATGGCCCAAGTTCACCGACGACTTCGAACGCTCCGCCGCCGTCGGCGCTCTCGCCGCTAACAGCGCCGCCGCCATCGCCGCAATCCTCGACAGCGGCAGCGAACAACTCGCTCCCCTCGCCTCCATCCTCGCCCAGTCCATCGGCGAGAAAAATGACGCCGCCGCCGCCGCCAAACTCGTCGCCGCTCTCAGCTCCAAACCAGCTTCCGCCGACGCCCTCAAACGCAGCATCCTCGACACGCTCGGCAAGTCCCTCAAGGCCGCTCCCGAAATGACCCCAGACCTCGCCGCCGCGCTCACCGCCCTCCTCAAAAGCGGTGCCGCCGGCAGCGCCCTCCCCCTCGCCGCCCAGTGGGACAAGGCCGGGGCCCTCAAAGCAGCCATGGCCGACATCACCGCCACCATGTTCGCTTCCATCAAGGACGCCGCCGCCTCCGACGACGCTCGCTTCGCCGCCGCCCAGACGCTCCTCGGTCTCCGCAAGGCCGTCCCCGACGCAGACAAGGCCCTCGGCGATCTCCTCGCAGGCAATGCCTCGCCTGCCCTCAAAATCCGCCTCATCTCCGCCATGAGCGATTCCGACGACGCTTCCCTCGGCACCAAACTCGCCGCCATCTACAGCGCCGTCCCCGCCGACGTCCAAACCGTCGCCTTCACCGCCATGCTCAAACGCGCCGAATGGTCCCTCGGTCTCCTCGACGCCGTCAAAGCAAAGCAAATCGACCCTGCCCTCCTCGGGCCAGCCAACATCTACAGGCTCCGCACCCACCCGGACAAGGCCGTCGCCAAACGCGCCACCGCCATGATGGATGAACTCCTCCCAGGCGCTAAAGCCAAGGCCGAGGTCATCGCCAAACTCGCCCCGGAAGTCGAAAAGAAGGGCAACGTCGAAAACGGTAAGCTCCTCTTCACCGCCACCTGCGCCACCTGCCACAAGTTCGGCAACGCAGGCGCTGAAGTCGGCCCCAACCTCACAGGCATGGGCGCTCACGGCGCAGGCGAACTCCTCGCCGCCATCGTCGACCCTAACGCCGAAGTCGACCCTTCCTTCACCGCATGGAACATCGAAACCAAAGACGGCAAAACCTTCGCCGGCGTCATCGCCCGCGAAAACCCCGCCAGCGTCTTCCTCAAATTCCAGGGCGGCGAACAGGACGTCAAAACCGCTGACATCAAAACCCGCAGCAATACCGGCCGCTCGCTCATGCCGGAAGGCTTCGAAGGCCTCGGCCCTGACGTCCTCCGCGACATCATCGCCTACATGCAAAGCGTCGACGGCGGCCGCTTCCGCACGCTCGACCTCCGCAACGCCTTCACCACCACCACCTCCCTCGGCCTCTACGCAAGCCAGGACCTCAAGGAACAATCCCTCGCCTTCCGCAAAACCGGCACCGTCCCAGTCGAAGGCATCCCCTTCAACATCGTCGGCCCGGAAAAATCCCCGAACAACATCCTCGTCCTCAAAGGCGGCCCCGAAGGTAGCTTCGCCGGCGGTCTCCCTGCCAAGGTCGATATCAAGGTCGGTGGCTTCAAAGCCAACAGAATCCACTTCCTCGGCGGGGTCACCGGCTGGGGCTGGCAACCAGGCGGCGAAGAATCCCCCGTCCTCAAAATCACCGTCCACACCACCCAAGGTCAGCGCGAATCCTTCCTGTGCAAAAACGGCATCGAATTCTCAGACTACATCGGCCGCATCGATGTCCCCGGCTCCAAATTCGCCCCCGGCCTCGTTAGGGACCACCAGGTCCGCTGGTTCACCAAAGCCCTCAGCACCGCCCAGGACATCGATCGCATCACGCTCGAATCCGTCGGCTTCTCCGCCGCACCCACCGTCGTCGCCATCACCGCGGAACTCTCCGACAAACCCGCAGAAGCCGCCCCGGCCCCTGCCCCGGAAAAGAAATCCGCCGCCCTCGAATGGAAACCCGGCACCAAAATCCTCCTCATCGGCGGTGGTTCCTCACACGACTACCAGAAGTGGTTCAATGAGTACGACACCAAGGTCCTCATCGCCGCCGGCTACTCGGTCAATTACACCGAAGATGCCGCCGTCGCCGCCAAGGAACTCGCCAACGCCGACGCCGCTGTCCTCAGCGCCAATCACGGCAGCTTCAGCTCCGTCGCCTTCCGCGACAGCCTCACCAAGTTCGTCGACTCCGGCAAAGGCCTCGTCATCCTCCACCCAGGCCTCTGGTACAACTGGGGCGACTGGGCAGAATACAACAAAACCATCGCCGGCGGCGGCAGCCGCGGCCACGACCGCTTCGGCGAATTCAAAGTCAATATCTCCAAGCCGGACCACCCGCTCCTCAAAGGCGTCAACTCCAGCTTCTCCATCACCGACGAACTCTACTACTACCAGCCAGACCCTGCCGGTACCCCTATCGAAATCCTCGCCTCCGCCACCAGCACCCAGCGCGCCGGTGACTACCCCCAGGTCTTCGTCGTAAAACACCCCAAAACCCGCATCGCCGGCCTCACTCTCGGCCACGACGGCAAAGCCCACGAGCTCGCCCAGTACCAGCAGCTCCTCCTCAACTGCGTCGCGTGGACCGCTAAGAAATAACCAGTCCCTCGATCCCCTCTAAAACCCGCGGGCGGGTCCGGTGCAATTCCGGACCCGCCCTTTTCATTTCCACCGGCAGCCTCACCCTAGCAGGGTCACTCCATTCCCCGGCACGTCCGGAAACCGCGCCACGCCCTTCTCCAGTCTCACCCCGTCCGCAATGTCCCGCGCAATCAGCACCGACCCATCCATGTCCACATAGTCCAGCAGCGGCAGCAACTGCCCGATCGCCGAGATCCCCACGCTGCTCTCGTTCATGCACCCCACCATCACCTTCAACCCCAGCCGCCTCGCCTCCGCGATCATCCGCCGCGCCGCCGTCATCCCCCCGGCCTTCGTCAGCTTAATATTGATCCCGTCAAAACAACCCGCACACCGCCCCACATCCTCCTCCGTCTGACAACTCTCATCCGCTATCACCGGCAGCACACTCCCCGCCTTCACCCGCTTCATCCCCTCCCAGTCATCCCTCGGCAATGGCTGCTCGATGAATTCCACCCCCAGCTCCTTCAGCTCTGGCCCGTACGCCAGGGTCTGCTCCACACTCCACGCCGTGTTCGCATCAATCCGGAACACCGCCTGCGTATGCCGCCGCAATTCCCTCACAATCTCCAGATCCTCCGCCGTCCCTAGCTTTATCTTGTACACCGGCCACCCCGCAAACTCCTCCATCTTCGCCACCATCCGCTCAATCGTATCAATCCCAATCGTGTAATTGCTCACCGGCAGCCCCTCCAGCCGCAACCCCCACAGCTTCCACACCGGCTCACCCTCCCGCTTCCCCCACAAATCATGCGCCGCCTCGTCCAACGCACACAACGCAAACCGATTGTCCGCCAGTAACGGAAACACCTCCTCCCACAACTTCTCCGGCGTCGTCATCCGATACCCCGCAAGCCACCCCCGAACCCGCTCCAGCGACTCCCGGATCAGCCCAGGCGTCAGATGATACGCCCGCGACGGAGCCGCCTCCCCATACCCAGTCACCCCACCATCACTCAACGCCACCAGCACATTGTGCTGCACCGTCGTCGTGCCATGCGTGATCGTAAACGGATGCCTCAACGGCAGATGCAGATCGGTCAGCTCAAGTTCCATGATTCTTTCGTTGCTTCTGGGTTTCTCCTCCTCCCCCTGATTTAGCTTTTCCACGCCGCCTGCATAGTGTGTAATCCTCCCCATCCCCCCACTTTCTGGCTCCCCCCGCCAACCATGAAACTGATCCCAGCCGTCTCCCTTTGCGCAGCCCTCGCCTTCGCCGTACTCCATCCAGCCGCCGCAGGCGTCTTCCCAGCCACAGGCACCCCGCAGAACTACACGCTCCCGGACGGCACCTCCACCTTCACCGACAACAGCGCCGTCTACGGCATCGTCAACGGCTTCTTCAACAGCACCATCATCGCCGTCAAAAACAACGCCCTCCTCCTCACCACCGCCACCCCGCCAGAAGGCACCATCTCCACCAACGCCCGTCTCCTCCTCCCCGTCCTCGACGCCTCCCGCGTCGTCTCCGCCTTCACCGCCACATTCGACCTCACCATCGCCGCCCCCACCTCCGACCCCAATCTCATCGGCGAGGGCTTCTCCTTCAACCTCGGCGCCATCCCGGGCAACGCCGGCAACGGCGAAACCGGCTTCGCCATGGCCAACGGCCTCACCATCGGCTGGGACCTCAAAGACAACGGCGGCGAAGTCCGCGCCATCGAAATCTACACCAACGGCTCCCGCATCGGCGACTTCCCCCAATCCAGCTTCCCTGGCGCTTTCATCATCGACAACTCCTCCACCGGCACCCCCACCCCACGACCAGTCACCATCACATGGGACGCCCAGGGCCTCGACCTCTCATGGAACGGCATCCCCATCTGCCAGAACCTCGCCACCCCCGGCTTCATCCCCGGCGCCAGCAACCGCTTCGCCTTCTCCGGCCGCACCTCCAACACAGGCCTCTCAGACGTCTCCATCGATAACCTCCTCGTCACCACCACCGCCCCGGACCCCCTCTTCACCAACGGCCCAGTCATCTGGGAATTCCTCGCCCGCAATAACTCCAACATCGAAGACGACGACGGCGACCACCCGGACTGGATCGAAATCTTCAACGGCCAGCCCACCTCCCAATCCCTCTCCGGCTGGTTCCTCACCAACGACCCCGCCACTCCCAAAAAATGGCCGTTCCCAACCATCACCCTCGCCGCCAACGCCTACACCTACGTCTTCGCCTCCGCCAAAAACCGCACCAACGCCGCTCACGCTCACACCAGCTTCACCCTAGCCGGTGAAGGCGGCTACCTCGCTCTCGTCAGACCAGACGGCTCCATCAAAAGCGAAATCACCTACGGCCCTCAAGTCGACGACATCCCCTCAGGCTTCCTCTCCGCCCTCGACCCCCTCAGCTACCTCAGCTCCCCAACCCCCGGCCGCGCCAATACCGTCATCCCCGGCACCACCACCCCCATCACCCGCGGCTCCTCCGTCGTCATCGAAGAACCCGTCTTCACCAGCACCACCGGCACCCCCATCGCCAGCGGCTTCATCACCGCTAACACCTCCGTCGTCATCGCACCGCCCACCACCCCCGGCGCTCAGATCCGCTACACCACCAACGGCACCAACCCCACCACCGCCAGCACGCTCTACTCCGCCCCCATCGCCGTCACCAACCGCTCCCTCGCCATCCGCGCCGCCATCTTCGTCAGCGGTGCCATCCCCGGCCCTCCCAAAACCCTCAGTCTCGTCTTCCGCGCCGCCGACCTCTCCAACTACCGCAACTCCGGCAAACCCTTCGAATCCTCCCTCCCCGTCCTCATGCTCGACAGCTTCGGCGTCGCCGTCGACGCCACCACAGACCCCAACGGCCCTCGCCCCCACCGCTTCACATGGGGCATGCTCTTCGACCCAGCCAGCTCCACCTCCGGCAAAGCCAGTCTCGCCCACACCCCAGCCATCTCCAACGCCGCAGGCACCCACGTCCGCGGCCAATCCTCCTCCAGCTTCCCCCAACGCCCCTACGCCCTCGAATGGTGGAAATCCGACGACTCCGACAAGGACCTCCCCATGCTCGGCATGCCCGCAGACTCCGATTGGGTCCTCTACAGCCCCTACAACGAGGAAACCCTCATGCGCAACGCCGTCGTCTACACCTCCATGTTCCAATGGGCCGGTCAGGGCGCAGGCATGCGCTCCCGCCTCGTCGAGGTCTTCTTCAATCAGGAAGCCAACTCCATGACCTACGCCGACTACCGCGGCATCTACCTCCTCGTCGAAAAAATCAAACAAAGCTCCTCCCGCGTCGATGTCGAAAAAATCAACGAGGAAGTCACCGACCCAGCTCTCATCCCCGGCGGCTACGTCTGGAAAAAAGACAAACCACCGCAAGCCTACACCATCTCCACCTCCACCAGCGGCGCATGGGGACCCCAGACCTACGAGGTCATCGACCCCAATATCCCCAGCGCCTCCCAGCGCACGTGGCTCCAGAACTACGTCCAGAGCTTCGAGACCGCCCTCTACGCCGCCAACTGGCAGGACCCAGCCCTCGGCTGGCGCAGATTCGCCGACCCCGCCTCCTTCGCAGACAATCTCCTCTGGGTCGAAGCCTTCAAACAAATCGACGGCTACCGCATCTCCACCTACTTCCACAAAACCCGCGCCGGCAAAATCTCCGCCCGCCCGGTTTGGGACTACAACCTCGCAGGCGGCAACGCCAACTACCTCGGCGGCGAAAACCCCGCCGGCTGGTACTACACCCACCTCTCCGGCGGCAATCTCCCCTACTGGCCTCGGCTCCTCCAGGACCCAGGCTACGTCCGCGAACAATGGGACCGCTACTGGGCCGCCCGACGCTCCGCCCTCTCCACCGCTAACATCAACGCCCTCATCGACTCCTTCTCCGCTCAGATCCGCGGCAATGACCCCCGCGAGGTCCTCAATACTTCCCGCCCCGCCTCACCTCCCGTCGGCACCCAGGACTTCGATACCCCAGCCTCCCGCCACTTCTTCAAAAATCAGCCGCTCGCTCGCTACGACTGGCCCAACGCCAACAACTGGGCCTCCCGCCTCAGCTTCCAGAGCGAGGTCGAATTCTTCCGCGAATGGATGCGCCAGCGTCTCGAATGGATGGAATTCCTCTCCATGGACGGCAGCGCCGGTCTCGTCAGAATGCGCCCGCCTAACTTCCACGACCACCTCACCCGCACCCAGTCCTACAAGGCCAATGTCCCCACAGGCTGGCGACTCACCATGGCCGATCAGGACGGTCTCGCCAACTCCCTCGTCCTCTACACCATCGACGGCCCGGACCCCCGCACCGCCACTGGCACCACAGACCCCGCCGCCACCCAGCTCGCCACCACCACCACGATGAATACCCTCATCGCCAACGGCCAGCCATGGCGCTACTCCGCTTCCCTCTCCGCCTACCCACCCGCTCAAGGCCTCAACTCATGGACCGCCCCGGCCTTCGACGACTCCACATGGCCCTCAGGCAACTCCCCCATCGGCTACGGCGACACCGGCATGGCCACCACCCTCACCACCAACGTCCCCGCCAACGGAGCCAATCAGGTCACCTGCTTCCGCAAAACCTTCTCCATCACCGACCCAGCCACCGTCTACGAACTCATCATGGAACTCGTCGCCGATGACGGCGCCGTCGTCTGGCTCAATGGCCAGGAAGCCCTCCGCTGCAACATGCCCTACGCCCCTGTCGCCATCAACTTCGCCTCGCGCTCCACCGGGGTCCTCGACGGCATCGCCGACGGCGAAGCCGAAAACCCTTTCGTTCCCTACAAGCTCCCTACCTCTCTCCTCGTCCAAGGCACCAACACCATCGCCATCGAGGTCCACCAGTTCCAGTACGGCTCCAGCGGCAATTCCAACGCCTCCGCCATCAACGACATGGGCTTCGATCTGCGCCTCAAAGCCAGCTCGGTCGCATGGGCCACCTCCCCAGTCGTCCTCAACAACCCCGGCGTCCGCACCGTCCGCGCCCGCACCCGATCCGGTTCCTCATGGAGCCCGCTCTCTATCGCTGAATTCACCGTCGGCACCGTCCCCGCCAGCTCCTCCAATCTCGTCATCAGCGAGATCATGTACAACCCAGCCCCGCCCTCCGCCGCAGAAACCGCCGTCCTCGGACCCATCGGCGCTAACAGATTCGAATTCATCGAACTCCTCAACACCGGCTCCGCTCCCGTCGACCTCTCAGGCCTCGCCATCAGCGACGCCATCCAGATCAACTTCTCCATCATCCCCGCCGCCTCCCGCATCCTCCTGCCAGGCGCTCGCGGCCTCCTCGTCGAAAACCGCACCGCCTTCAACGTCCGCTACCCAGGCCGCACCACCCAGATCCTCGCCGAATGGACCAGCGGCAATCTCCGCAACGACGGCGAAATCCTCACCCTCACCGCCAACGACGGAGCCTCCACCCTCCGCTCCCTCGCATGGCAGGCCTTCTCCCCGTGGCCCCCGCTCGCTGGCCTCCAGCGCGACCCCGGCGGCCCTGACTTCAGCCTCGTCCTCAATTCCCCCGCCTCCAACCCGGACCACGCCATCCCCCAAAACTGGCGCAGCTCCGGAACCTCCCGCGGCAACCCCGGCGGCACCGATAGCTCACCCCCGCCACCAGACGCCATCACCGACTCCGACAATAACGGCTATTCCGACTTCACAGAATGGGCCATGGGCCCCGGAGCCTTCCCCACCGCCTCCACCGAAACGGTCACCCCTCCCGGCGGCTATCCCGACACCTACCTCCTCTTCCGCATCCCCCGCAATGGCAGCGCCGACGGGGTCACGCTCTCCGCTCAGGCCTCCACCAACCTAGCCGCATGGTCCTCAGACAGTCTCGTCGACCTCGGCCTCATCACCGACGGCACCCGCGAATACCGAATCTTCAGCTCCGCCCAACCCATCGGCTCCCTCCAGCGCTTCTACGTCCGCGCCCTCATCTCGCGGCCCTGACCCCACCCGAACACCTCCTCCCATGTCCCGCAATCTCAGCTTCCTCTCCTCACGTCAGGGCATCGCCAGCAATCTCTTCGAACGCATGGTCGCCGCCGCCGACGCCAACGGCACCGCCGAAGACCCGGACACCATCCGCAATCTCGCCCAATCCTCCGTCTTCGGCGACGCCGTCACGCTCGGCGCTGTCTCCTCCTACGACTTCCTCAAAAAGGAAAACGCCGGCAAAAAAATCTTCGTCTGCAACGGCTCCGCCTGTCTCTGCGCCGGTACCCAGGACGATCTCCACCACTCGCTCCGCTCCTCCTTCTCCGAATCCGAAATCGGCCACATCTGCTGTCTCGGCCACTGCCACTCCGGCGCTGCCTTCCAACTCAACGACCACAACTTCTCCGCTCTCTCCCCTCAGCAACTCGCCGACACCCTAGCCGGCCACGCCCCCGACACCTCCGCCCTCCCCTACGCGGTCTCCTCGCTCCTCCCCGAACCCATCCTCACCGCTCCCTTCAAGGACCTCGAAACCGCATACGCCCCGCTCCGCGCCCTCCTCGCTTCAGACCGCGACGCCTTCCTAGCCGAACTCAAAGCCTCCGGCCTCCGCGGCCGCGGCGGCGCAGGCTTCCCCGTCCACCTCAAATGGCAGTCCTGCCGCGAAGCCAAGGGCTCCGAGAAATACATCGTCTGCAACGCCGACGAAGGCGACCCCGGCGCCTACATCGACATGTACCTCATGGAGCAACGCCCCCACAGCGTCCTCATCGGCATGATCGCCGCCGGTTGGTTCGCAGGCGCTTCCACAGGCATCCTCTACATCCGCGCCGAATACCCGGACTCCATCCGCACCATCAATGCCGCCATCGCCGACCTCCAAAACGCCGGGCTCCTCGGCCCTGACATCGCCAACTCCGGCTTCTCCTTCTCCCTCAAAACCATCAAAGGCGCAGGTGCCTACATCTGCGGCGAAGAAACCGCCCTCCTCTCCTCCATCGAAGGCCAGCGCCCCGAAGTCCGCGTCCGCCCTCCCTTCCCCACCATCCAAGGGCTCTTCCGCAAACCCACTATCGTCAACAACGTCGAAACCTTCGCCAATCTCCCCGCCATCCTCTCCCGCGGCGGCAAAGCCTACGCATCCATCGGCACCCCACTCAGCTCCGGCCCCAAACTCCTCTCCCTCGACTCACACTTCGCTCGCCCCGGCATCTACGAGGTCGCCATGGGCACTCCCCTAACCGATGTCTTCGCCGCCGCCGGCGGCTTCCGCTCCCCCGTCAAAGCCGTCCACATCGGCGGCCCCCTCGGCGGTCTCATCCCCACTCACCTCGTCAGCCAACTCACCGTCGACTTCGAGTCCTTCAAGTCCGCAGGCTTCCTCCTCGGCCACGCCGGCGTCATCAGCATCCCCGAATCCATGCCCATGATCGCCTACCTCGAACACCTCTTCCAGTTCACCGCCGACGAATCCTGCGGCAAATGCTTCCCCTGCCGTCTCGGCAGCACCCGCGGCAAGGAACTCTTCGCCAAAGCTCGCTCCGATTCCTCCTTCCGCATCGACCCCGACCTCATCGGCGATCTCCTCGACACCATGGAACTCACCAGTCTCTGCGCCCTCGGCGGCGGCGTCCCCCTCCCCGTCCGCAACGCCCTCCGCTACTTCCCTCACGAACTCCAGCCGTTCTTCTCCGCCCCGCTCTCCTGACCTCACCGCATCACCCGCCCGCCTCCCCCACCCCGCATCAGGGTCTCCACTTCCCCGCGGCTCACTAACGCAAAATCTCCCGGCACCGTGTGCGCCAGACAAGACGCCGCCACCGCAAACGCCACCGCCGTCTCCGACTCGCTCAGCGCCGGATCATCCAGCGCCGGATCATCCAGCGCCGTCAGCAACCCCGCCGCAAACGCATCCCCCCCGCCCAACCGGTCCGCAATCTCCGTCATCTCATAAGTCACCGGCCCCATCGCCACCCGGTCGCCCTCCGCTTCATAAAGCATCCCACCCAGTCGCTGCCGCGTCGCCGTGATGCTCTCCCGCATCGTCATCGCCACCCGCTTCACATTCGGCCAGCGGTTCACTAGCAATCTCGCCGCCGCCGCATGCCCGGCCTTCGCCACCTCCAACTCGCCCGTCAGCATCGCCACGTCATCCACCCCCCCGATGAACAATTCCACGCCCGGCATCAACCCTCGCACGGTCTCCGCCGCCAGTTCCTCCGCTCCCTTCCCCGCTTCCCACTGCCACAATCGCCGCCGGAAATTCATGTCAAACGACACCGGCACTCCCCTCACCCCAGCCTCCTCCACCGCCCGCCTCGCCACCTCAGCCGCATTCCTCGAAACCGCCGGCGTCACACCCGACAAATGCAGTCGCCCCGCCCCCGCAAACACTCCCTCCCAATCATAACTCCCCGGCCCCACCCGCGAGAAACTCGACCCCTCGCGATCATAAATCACCTGCGCCGCACGATGCCCGCTCCCCGCCTCCAGAAAGAACAACCCTAACCTCCCCTCCGCCGACCTCACCACCTGCTCAATCCCCACTCCCAAGCCCCGAATCTCCGCCACCACCGCGTCCGCCATCGCATGCTCAGGCAGCGCCGTCACAAACGACGCCTCTCCCCCTAGCTGCACATACCCCACCGCCACATTCAACTCCGCACCCGCCAGACTCATCTCCCACTTCCCCGGCACCGCCTGACCAAACCGACCCCGGTCCGGCACGGTCATCCGCGCCATCACCTCACCCAACCCCACCAGTCGACCTCGCATCACCCCTCAGGAAAAATGCTGCCGCAGCATCGCAAGGCTCTTCGGCACCGCCGTCAGCGGATCCTCCTTCCCCTCCATCTCCAGCGACACATACCCACGATACCCAGCCTCCCTCATGATCGCCGCAATCCGCCCGTAATCGAGATCCAGCGAATACCACATCCCCCCACCATGGTACGTCTTCGCCTGCAGCAGCACGGTCTGCGGCGCCAGCTTCTTCAACCGATCATACGGATCCTCCAGAAAATTCCCCGTATCCAAAGTCACCTTCAACCACGGCGACTTCACCGCATCCACAATCCGCAGCACTCCCTCCGCAGAAATCCCCAGGCCCCAGTGATTCTCCAATCCCATCACCACCCCACGCTTCTCCGCCTCCGCCACCAGCTTCTCAAATGAATCAATCACCCACTTGAACCCGTCATCGTCCGTATACCCCTCCAGCCTCGGCTCAATCCCCCGGTTCGCCATCAGTTCATCAAAGTTCTTGCTCGTCCCCCACCGACCCGTGTTCACCCGAATCGTCGGAATCCCCAGATCATACGCCTGCTCCAGATACTGCGTCGTCTTCAGCACATTGTCGTCCCGCTTCTGCGCATCCGGCGAACAGAACCCCTGATGCGTCGAAAACCCCATCAGATCCAACCCCAGCGAAAACGCCCGTTGCTTGATCTTCCGCAACGCCGCCGGCGACGTGTCCGTCATCTGCACCTGCAGCAATTCCACCCCGTCAAACCCCATGTCCGCCGCCGTCTCCAGACACTTCTCCATCGACCGCCACACGTCCGTCTTCTCGTCAAAATGCCAGAACGAATACGTCGACACCCCAATCCTCAACGGCTTCCGCGCCACCACAGGCTCAGCAGCCACCCCAGACCCCACCACCCCCGGCAGCGCCGCAGCAATTGGTAACGAAGAAAACAGGCGTCGGCGGGTCGTCATGGCTTGAATGCGTTGAATTTCGCCGACTCTGCCGCGCTTTCCATGCCGCGGGAACCACAAAATACCAGAATCCTCATCCCTCACCCCCTCCCCCCAAGCCCATCGCGTGAGCCCCGCTCTCCCAACTGGTTGGGAGATGTTAGGCTTGTGGGAAGAGGGAGACCCCCCAAGCCCATCGCGTGAGCCCCGCTCTCCCAACCCGCACCTGGGAGCGCTGAGCCCCAGCTCGGCGTTCTCCGTACTCGCCCCTTCCGTACAAGCTAGCCGCAGGCTTTGGACTGCTGGGAGCATCACAGCTCTCCCTGCGCACGGAGTGCGCCTGCCAGCCCCTCCCAACAAGCCCGGCACCGCGAGGCTCCGCACTCGCGCCTCTCCGAACTCGCCCCTCCGTACAAGCTAGCCGCAGGCTCTGGACTGCTGTGAGTATCACAGCTCTCTCTGCGCACGGAGTGCGCCTGCCAGCCCTCCCAACAAGCCCGGCACCGCGAGGCTCCGCACTCGCGCCTCTCCGAACTCGCCCCTCCGTACAAGCTAGCCGCAGGCTCTGGACTGCTGTGAGCATCACAGCTCTCCCTGCGCAAGGAGTGCGCCTGCCCGCCCTCCGTACAAGCCCCTGGGAGCGCTGAGCCCCAGCTCGGCGTTCTCCGTACTCGCGCTCTCCCCACAAGAGCGCCGCAGGCTCTGTACTGCTGTGAGCATCACAGCTCCCTCTGCGCACAAAGTGCGCCTGCCCGCCCCTCCGAACAAGCCCCTGGGAGCGCTGAGCCCCAGCTCGGCGTTCTCCGAACAAGACCCCTCCGAACCAGAGCGCCGCAGGCTCTGGACTGCTGTCAGAATTACAGCTCTCCCTGCGCACGGAGTGCGCCTGCCAGCCCTCCGAACAAGCCCGGGCACGCGAGGCTCCGCACTCGCGCTCTCCCCACACACCCTCCTTCACCATCCCGCATTTTACTAATCACTATTCTCAATTCCCCTCCCCATCACTTCAACCCTAGCTTTTTATCTGCTTTTCCCTGAACCCAGATATCCGTCGTCTCCGGATTCGCCTTCAACCGCTTCAGCACCCTCCGAATACACGCCAGCGCCTTCCTGTTCATCCCCGGCGCGGACTCGACCGCAATGTTGTGCTGGTCCTCGGTCGTGGCGCCAACCCCAATCACTTCCCCAGCCTCGTGCTCCTCAAGTTCTTCGTCGATCTCCTCGCTGATCTCCTCCAAATCGGTCATCTCCATCTGCTCCAACCCCGACAGCCAGATCTCATAAATGCACCCCGGCGGAGAGAACGTCGCCACCTCCGGCAGCGTCTCCACCGGCGACGCCAGCTGATCCTCCCTCGGCGTGATGATCTCGAACTGATCCAAGTTCGCCTTCACATAAGCCACCAGGTCTTTGGGTTTGAAGAAAGTCTCTTCCTGATACTTCCCCAGTTGATCCTCCTCGACGTAGAACTCGACGTAGTCATGCGTGGTCACGCGGAAGGGTGCAGGCACCTCCTTTCTCTCAATCTCCCAGTCGAAGCACCTCTTCCATTCCGGAGGATAGAGCTTCTGATCGGGCGTCAAATCAACCTCCAATTCATCAATGAAACCTGCAGGAAACCCCTTGCCATCAAAGTTAAAAAACTTCTTCCACCGATCAGGAGCAAAGAGGCTCGGCTCACACACCCTTGCAGTCGTCAGAAAATCATAAAGCCAGAATCCGTAGCCGCCGTCAATTGACACAATGTAAGCTATCAACTCCTTGTTGATCGGGACGCTGGTGACTGTCTTTGGCTTCGGAAGCTATCTGATTTTTGCACTCATGGATATCGTTATTCGGGACAGGGCCGTCCGCGACAATTCACAAAATCCGCCATCCCACCCCCCTTCAACCGAAAACGAGCCTCCCTTCGCCTGACTCCCAACCATCCCGTCTTCCCTCCCACTCCGTTCTCGCCCCTCCCAACCAGCCCCCTCTCAAATCTCAAATCTCAAATCCCCCCAGCCCTTCTCGTGAGCCCCGCCCCTCCCAACCCGCCCCTGGGAGCGCTGAGCCCCAGCTCGGCGTTCTCCGTACTCGCGCCCTCCCCACAAGAGCGCCGCAGGCTCTGGACTGCTGTGAGCATCACAGCTCTCCCTGCGCACGAAGTGCGCCTGCCCGCCCCCTCTCCCAACACGCCCTTCTCCCTTCCCACTTCTCACTTCTCACTTCTCACTTCTCACTTCCACGCCCCCTCTCCGACCAAGCCCTTCCCACTTCCCACTTCTCACTTCTCACTTCTAACTTCTCAACGACGCCCGCACCTCCCCGATCGCAATGTCCTGACGTTTCCGCCCCAGAAAATACGAAACACTCCGGTACCCCACCGACTCCAGCACATCCAGCGCCTCCTCAAAATGCGACGCCACCCGCCCCGGATGGTGACTGTCACTTCCCAGCACCACCGGAATCCCCCGCTCGCACATCATCCGCAGCATCCCCGGCCCACGACACCAACACCCACAACTCATCCGTCCTCACGAATCTCCCAGCCACCTTCAAACCTCACACAATTCCTATCACCACCCTCCCTTCACTCAACCTCCTAGGCTCGCCTCTCCAAGGCGGCCAATCAATGAACAAGTGGCGGAGCGGACGGGACTCGAACCCGCGACCTCCGGCGTGACAGGCCGGCGTTCTAACCGACTGAACTACCGCTCCATTAAAGGATTGGGCCACTTGTTCGCGCCGGAAGGAGACGTTCTATGAACCAGACTTTTGCGGCCTGCAAACACTTTTTTCAGTTTCACATCCTTCTTCTCTTCCCCCCCTCCCAACCCGCGTCTGCACCATTGCATTTCCCCGCGCTTTGAACGAATTTCCATCTGCTCCGGTCCCATCCGGCAAACACTCTACAACCCTCGCGCCCCATGACCTCCATTTCCAGACTCCTTCCCGTCCTGATTCTCGCCGGCATCTCCGCAGCAGGTGCCCAGACCATCCCCCCCATTCCCACTCCCAACCCCGCCGTCTCCGACGCCGGCCCAGTCATCACCCTCACCACCCCTGCCTCCATCCCCGGCGGCAAAGGAATCATCAGCGGCACCGCCAAAGACGCAGGGGGAAGCTCGGGTGGTACCGGCGGCACCACCTCCACCGCTGGCGTCAAGGAAGTCCTCTACCAGTTCGAAGGCGACACCAAATGGCGCAAAGCCAAGCTCGCCCTCCCCAACAAGGCCGAAACCACCTTCTTCTTCGACGTCAAAATCACAGGCTCCGTCGGCCGCCGCATCTACATCCGCGGCGTCGATGTCCAACTCGGGGAAGGCGACATCGTCGGCCGCCGCTTCCGCAAAGGCAGCTGACCCAGCCGCCCGCCTCGGCCCCCACTCATGAAAATCCCCGCGTTCGCGCGTCGGCGGGTCGCCGGCATCCCCCTGCCCTCGATCCTCATCGCCGCCGCGGTGCTGATCGCGCTCCGCAGCGTCCCGCCCTCCTCCAAAAAACCGGCCGCGCCTCCCACAGGCTCGGCCCCTCAGGACGTCGCCCCTTCGCACGTCTCTCCAAACGGCTCCCCCCCAGCCACCCCCCAAAACTCCCCTCAGCCCGCTCCCTCGGACCCTAAACCCGCATCCTCCGAACCACGCCGCGCCGCCCTCAAGGCCGCCATCCAGGAAATCCTCAGCTCCCTCCAGGGCGACGCCCGCCTCGAATCCCTCTCCCCGCTCCTCGCGGAATGGATCCAGCTCGACGCCCCAGCCGCCGCCTCATGGGCCGCCGCCCTCCCCGCCGGTCCCTTCCGCTCCGACGCCGTCGGCGAACTCCTCCTCCACTGGGCCGCCGCCGACCCCGAAAAAGCCGCCGCATGGCTCCCCGGCAGTGGTTCCCTCGACCCCGAATCCGCCTCCACCCTCGCCGGAAAATGGGCCATCTCGGACCCAGCCAAAGCCGCCTCATGGGCCGCATCCCTCTCCAATCAAGCCGACCGCACCGCCGCTCGCGCCGCCATCGCCGGATCATGGGCCGCCCGCGACCCACTCAACGCTGCCGCATGGGCCCAGTCGCTCGATCCCTCAGACTTCCCAGCCGCCGCCACCGCCGTCGCCGACGCATGGTCCCGCTCCGCCCCCGCCCGCGCCGCCGCATGGCTCACTTCCCTCTCTCCAGAACCAAACCCAGCCCTCGAAGCCGCCGCCGGCACCGTCGTCCAGCATTGGACCGAACAAAACCCCGGCGCCGTCTCCCAATGGCTCAACGCCATGCCCGAAAGCCCCCAGAAAGACAGCGCCGCCTCCCTCTTCGCCCTCGCCGCCGCCCCCGTCGCCCCAACCGACGCCATGCTCTGGGCCTCCTCCCTCGCCGACGACACCCTCCGCCGCGACACCGTCGCCGGGGTCTGCGAACGCTGGTACGACGCCGCCCCAGACGAATTCAAAGCCCAGATCCCCGCCCAGCTCGACCTCCTCGAGGAACCCGCACTCCGCCATGGGATCTACGAAATGCTCTACGAAAAAGACCCGGAGTTCCGCCTCACGCTCCTCAAAATCGCCGACGGCGACATCCCGCCCCCAGGAGCCGACTCCCCGGATGTCCAGTAGGCACTCAACATTTCCGCGTTCCCGCCGACAATCCCGGGCCGCTCCAGCGCTTCTCTCAACAACCCCGCTCCCTCCTCGCGGGCCAACTCACCACCACCTTGCACACACGCCCCGGCCATGCGTAGCTCCATCATCGGCTCCCGTCTATGAAACTCATCCCCCGGCTCCTCGCCGCACTCTTCCTCACCGCCACCGCAGTCACTCTCCTGCCGTCGCCCCTCTCCGCACAGACACCAGCCCCCGCAGAGGCCCCTGCCACTCCGCCCGCCGCCCCCGCCCCGGCCCCGGCACCCGTCACCGATACCGCCCCCCCAGCCCCCAAAGACGCCGCCCCGCAGCGCTCCAGCTCGGCCATGGACCCAGTCAAACTCATCAAGGAAGGCGGCATCACCATCTGGTTCCTCCTCGCACTCTCCGTCGTCACCTGCACCCTCGTCGTCTTCTACATCCTCACCATCCGCCGCGCCGCCGTCGTCAGCGACTCCTTCATGCGCACCGCGGAAAACCTCATCCGCAAACAGGACTACATGGGCCTCCTCTCCGTCTGCAACCGCCGCGACGAAGCCATCGCACGCATCACCCAGAAAGCCCTCGACTTCGGCACCAAAAACCCCACCGCCACCCTCGACGAAGTCCGCCAGGTCACCGAAAGCGAGGGCCAGCGCCAGGCCAGCCAACTCACCCAGCGCATCGCCTACCTCGCTGACATCGGAGCCATCGCCCCCATGATCGGCCTCCTCGGCACCGTCTTCGGCATCATGAAGGAATTCGGTAACATCTCCGACCGCGCCGCCCAGCTCAACATGATGAAA
>QQNF01000039.1 GCA_003402705.1 Verrucomicrobiota bacterium
GGACGGGGTGTTGGAGCTGGCGGTGGTGAGGGCGGTAATGAGGGGGGGGGCGGGGGACGAGACAGTGGCGAGGTGGTTGCGGCTGGCGGAGGTTAGGGAAGCGAGATTGGTGCTGCTGGCGGCGATGGCGGAGGTGAGGGAGGGGGAATTGCCTGCGTCGTGGTTGCGGGAATTGCGGGTGTTGCTGGGAGGGGATGAAGTGGTGGCGGTGGCGGAGGCGGTGACGGTGGCGACTGGGGCGGTGACGCCGCCGGTGACGGTTGCGGCGGTGGAGATTGCGGAGATGCGGGTGGGGAAGGCGTCGCTGATGCCGCAGGGATTGGACCGGATCCTGACGCTGGGGGAGCTGGCGGATGTGGTGGCGTTCCTGGGGAGTTTGAAGTGAGTGGGAGGGTGGAAAGTACGCGGGGTTGGGATGGATTGCGCTTGCGCGGGCGCTGCGGGAACGGACTGAGAGAGACATCAATTGTCCCTGGTCACGAGCATGAAGATATTTCGCGTTAAACCCGGCAGCCGAGTCAGGCTGAACGATTACGATCCCGAGGGGGGATCGGAGATGGTGGATGTGAAGGATGAGGGGTTACGGCAGCTGGAGCTGATGAAGGCGGACATCCGGAATCTGCAGCAGAAGCTTTATGCGGAGCGGAAGCACCGGTTGCTGGTGATTCTGCAGGGGCTGGATGGGAGTGGGAAGGATGGGACGGTGCGGAATGTGTTTACGGGGATTGATCCGCACGGGTTGCGGGTGGTGTCGTTCAAGGCACCGACGGCGGAGGAACTGGACCATGATTTTCTGTGGCGGGTGCATCGGGAGGTGCCGGGGAAGGGGGATGTGGTGGTGTTCAACCGGAGTCACTATGAGGATGTGGTGGCGGTGGGGGTGAAGGGTCTGGCACCGGAGGCGGTGTGGAAGCGTCGATTCGAGCACATTGTGAATTTCGAGCGATTGCTGGCGGAGGAGGGGACGACGATTGTGAAGATTTTTCTGCATGTGTCGCGTGAGGAGCAGGGGCGGAGGTTGCAGGCGCGGCTGGAGAATCCTGATAAGCACTGGAAGTTTCATCCTGACGACATCGCGGACCGGAAGTTGTGGCCGGAGTTTACGGCGGCGTATGAGGAGGTGATCAGCCGGACGAGTACGGAGTGGGCACCGTGGTTTATTGTGCCTGCGAACCGGAAGTGGTACCGGAATGTGGCGGTGGCAGGGATTGTGAGGGAAGTGCTGGGGCGGCTGGAGCTGAAGTTTCCGCCGCCGTCGTGGGATTTGAACGGGTTGCGGATACCCTGAGTGTCGCGATGCTGCCGCAGTTTACGAACGAGCCGGCGCTGCGCCTGATTTTACCGGCGCTGACTCTGCTGCTGGCGCTGACGGGGTTTCTGCGTGGGTTGGGGAGATTGCTAGTGCTGGCGGTGTCGCTGGGTGGGGGAGCGGCGGCGGGGATGGCGTGGTTTCGTTATGGGCCGGCGCTGTGCATTCAGTGGTTCGGGAGCCTGCCGGTGTGGCTGGTGAATTACGGGTCGATGATTGCGGCGGTGGTGGGGGCGTGGGTGGTGCACCGGCTGGTGACGGGGCTGGCTGGGGGAGGTGGGCCGATTGACCGTGGGGCGCGGGTGCGGGGCGGGTTGATCGGGTTGATACCGGCATTGGTGCTGACGTGGGCTGGGGCGATGGCGTTGCGGGTGACTGGGGCGACGGCTGGGTTGCGGGAATTGGAGGCGGCGGTGAAGGGGCAACGGGCGGCTGGGGTGAGTGAGCCGGGGTTGCTGCCGCGGGTGAGTCACAGTTTGTCGACGGGGACGGTGGGGGATTTGCTGAACCGATTGGATCCGCTGGCGACGGGGCAGACCGTGCCGCTGGCGTCGCTGTTGGTGCTGCGGCACAATCCGGTGGTGTGGGACCGGGCGCTGCGGCATCCGCAGGCGGCGGTGCTGCTGCAGAGCGGGGCGGTGCAGCGGTTGCTGCGGGACAGCGATGTGGGGAACGCGCTGAGTTTTTCTGACTACACGCGACTGCTGACCTTGCCGGAGATGGCGGAGGCGCTGAGGGATCCGGTGTTGAGGGCGGCGCTGCTGAATGCGGACATGGGGGAGCTGATGACGGCGTGCATTACTGGGCGGAGTGGCCCGGCGGTGATTCCGCGGGCGATTCCGGTGCCGGAGTCGTGAGGGTGGGCGTGGTTAGCGCGGGTAGCGACCGCCGCGGGGGCCGGAGAGCCAGCGCCATGCGCTTTCGACCATGCGGCGCGGGTCTTTCCATTGGGCTTCCCAGCCGAGGACGGCCTTGGCTTTGGCGGGGTTGGCGACGAGTTCGGGGGGATCGCCTTCGCGGCGAGGGCCGAAGGAGTAGGGGACGGGTTTACCGGTGACTGCTTCGACGAGTTTGAGCATCTGGAGGACGCTGACGCCGGTGCCGGTGCCGAGATTGCAGGCGGTGGAGGGGCCACCTTTGCGGAGATGGGAGAGGGCGTCGGCGTGGGCCTGGGCGAGGTCGAGGACGTGGATGTAGTCGCGGATGCAGGTGCCGTCGGGGGTGGGGTAGTCGTTGCCGAAGACGGTGAGAGCTGGGACTTCCCCGGTGACGGCCATGAGGGCGCGCGGGATGAGGTGGGATTCGGGTTCGTGGTCTTCGCCGATGGCGGCGTCGTCGGAGCAGCCGCTGGCATTGAAGTAGCGGAGCATGACGTGGTTGATGCCGCAGGCGTTGACGCAGTCGAGGAGGACGCGTTCGAGCATGAGTTTGCTCATGCCGTAGGGGTTGATGGGTGCCTGGGGGTGGGATTCGTCCATGGGGACGAAGACTGGGTTGCCGTAGGTGGCGCAGGTGGAGGAGAAGACGAACTGGCGGCAGCTATGGCGCTGCATGGTTTCGAGCAGCGTGAGCGGGGAGGCGAGGTTGTTGCGGTAGTATTTGAGAGGATTCGAGACCGATTCGCCGACGAGGGCGTAGGCGGCGAAGTGGAGGACGGCTTCGATGGGTTGGGAGCTGAAGACGGCGTCCATGGCGGCGGCGTCGCCGAGGTCTGCCTGGACGAAGGAGACGGAAGGGGAGACGAGGGCGTCGCGGTGGCCGAGTTCGAGGGTATCGACGACGACGACTTGTTCGCCGGCTTCTGCGAGCATGCGGACGGTGTGGGAACCGATGTATCCGGCGCCGCCGGTGACGAGAATGGCCATGATGTTGTGTTGGTTGGAAGGGAGTTAGAAATCAGATTCTGGGGCAGGGGCCTGCCTTGATGCGGCTATAGTGGGATCTGACGCGGCTGAGGAATGAAGCCCATTTGCGGCCTGGGCGGCCGTTTTCGAGGAGGAAGTGGGGGCAGTTTTTGTTGGGTGGGCTGGCACCGCGGCGAGGCCAGTGGTAGTGGGGGACGACATTGCGGAGGGGGATGCCGTGTTCGTACATGAGGAAGGCGGTGAGTTTGGCGGTGCGTTCGATGGTGGCGGCGCGGTCATTGCCGCGGTGTTCGCACATTTCGATGCCGACGCTGTAGTTGTTGCCGGGGCCGTTGAAGTCTGCGTGTTCGCCTTGTTCGCGGGTGGGGAGGTGTTGGACGGCGCAGTTTTCCTGGACGGTGAAGTGCCATGTGAGGAAGCCGATGCGGTTGCCGCCGGGGCGTTTACGGGCGCGGAGTTTGCCGTTGGAGAGGGCGCGGGCGTGGTCGAAGGCGTCGCCGGAGTAGTTCTGGGTGGAGTGGATGGTGATGTAGCGCGGGGACATGGGCCGGTGGTATCTGCGGCCGTAGGTGCCTTTGGGGATGAGGCGGGAGATGACGCGGATTTCGCTGCGGAGGAGTTGTTCCGGGGTGATGCCGCGGGCGGTGACGGGGGAGCCGGTGGGTGGAGAGGGGTAGCTTTGGGGTGGAGGCGGGTAGCTTTGGGGTGGAGGCGGGTAGCCTTGGAGGGCAACGCCGGGGGCGGAGCAGGCGGCGACGAGGGCGCAGAGCAGCGGAACGACCGCGCTGAGCAGGGGCAGGGCTGCGGAGAAACGCATGCGGTGTGGGTACTGTTTCGCTTGGGAAAGTCAAGATGTGCCAGCGGGTTGCGGCGGGAAGGGGAGTGATTTGGGTTTTGGAGGGAGATTACCGCGCTGAGGTTCGAGACTACGAGGAGGCGAGGCGGGGACGCGGTGGGGCGGGTCTGCGGGGTCCGGGCACGGAGGGCCCGGGCTTATTTCAGGGTGAGATAAGGTGGAGCGGGCTCCGGGGAATCAGGAACCGGCGACGGTGGCGACGGTGTTGGTGCCGGAGACGGCGGCGTCTTTACCGGTGATGGGCAATGAGGCCTTGAGGTTGAGGCGTGGTGGGGGTTCAGCGATGATGCTGGTGCCTTTGCCGGCATCGACGGCGTGTTCGCCGTAGACGAGAGGGACGACGGTGAAGACGAGACTTTCGTCGGGCTGGTGCTGGACGTTGAGGAGGGTGGCGTGGAGACGGCGCTTGTTGCGCTGGGAAGAGGTATCGATTTCGATGATGTCGCCGGTGCCGAACTGGGCGGAGGAAGCGCTGCGGGTGGGGATGACGTATTCGATGACGACGTTGCGGTATTCCTTGTCGTGTTCGTTGATGGCGATGGCGCGGGCGACGATGCCTTTGGTGAAGACATCAGTGGCTCCGAGGGGGCGGGCGTGGATGATGCGGAAGCGGCCTTTGACGTAGACTGGGCGGTCGTCCTTGTAGTTGGTGAGGTAGGCGCGGCGGAGGTCGCTGTTTTTCTGGGCGAGGTTGTCTGAGGAGAAGCCGTGGAAGGTCTGGTAGAGTTCTGCCTGGTCGAAGGCCTTGCCGCCGGGGACGTCTTTTTCGGTGAAGCCCTTGAGGCGCTCGAGTTTATTGAAGCGTTCGAGGATGGCGTAGTTCATGGGTTTCTCCGGATGGGTGAAGACCATGATGGAGAAGAACCATGAGAAGGTGGCGAGGCCGAGGAGGAGGGTGATGGCGACGGCCCACCAGAAGATGCCGCCTTCGGTGCGTTCGACGGTGGCGGCGGCCCCGCGCGACCAAGAGCCTCTGGGGGCCTGCATGAATTCGACACGTGGAGGGCGCATGGCGTGGGAGAGGGATCAGGCTGGAGTGGCGCAGGCCTCGCCGTCGGGGACTGGTGGGGCGGCGGCTGGGTCGCCGGGTGACTGAGGTTCGAAGGACGTGCCGCAGCCGCAGCTGCGAGCGGCGTTGGGGTTGAGGATTTTGAAGCCTGAGTCGGCGAGGGAGTCTGTGTAATCGAGGGTGCAGCCCTTGAGATAGGGAGCGCTGGTGGTATCGACGAGGACCCTGACGCCGTCGCGTTCCGAGATGGAGTCGCCGGTGGCCGGGGCGCTGACTTTCATGATGTACTGGAGGCCAGCGCAGCCACCTCGTTCGACTCCGAGGCGGAGACCTGATCCTGAGGCGGCGTCAGCGAGGAGTGCGCGCAGATGGGACACAGCGGAGTCCGTGAGGAGGATCATGGTGGAGGAGTCAGGAGGGCATCGGTTGAGAGGCGGGCAGCGGCCGGCTGAGGGGCCGGAAAACGACTCGGATTTCCGCCTTTTCTTACGGAAATCAAACGCTTCTCTTGTCGGGAGATGCAAAAAATCAAGGTGATGCCTGACACGCTGGCGAGCCAAGTGGCTGCCGGGGAGGTGGTGGAGCGTCCGGCGTCGGTGGTGAAGGAGTTGCTGGAGAACAGCATTGATGCCGGGGCGGGGCGAGTGGACATTCTGGTGAGGCGCGGGGGGACGGCGTTGATCCGGGTGGTGGATGACGGGATGGGGATGGGACGGGAGGATGCGGCGATGAGTCTGGAGCGGCATGCGACGAGCAAACTGCGGACGAGCGGGGACCTTGCGGCGATTCGGACGATGGGGTTTCGCGGGGAGGCGCTGCCGAGCATTGCGAGTGTGTCGCGTTTTGTGCTGCGGACGCGGGAGCACGGGGCGGTGAGCGGGACGGAGGTGGTGGTGGAGGGAGGGAGGCTGGTGGGGGTGGCGGATGCTGGGGAGGCACCGGGGACGCAGATTGAGGTGAGGTCGTTGTTTTACAATGTGCCGGCGCGGCGGAAGTTTCTGAAGTCGGAGGCGACGGAGTTCAGTCATATTGAGCAGGTGGTGCGGGTGCATGCGCTGGCGCATCCGGAGATGGCGTTCAGTCTGACGCATGATGAGCGATTGGTGTTCCAGTTGCCTGGGGGGAGTGAGTTGCGGGAGCGGATAGCGGGGTTGGCGGGGTTGGAGGTGGCGGAGCGATTGAGGGAAGTGGTGGAGACTGAGCGTGATGGGCTGACGGTGCGAGGGTATCTGGGGGAGCCGGGGATGGTGCGATCGAACCGGGCGTTGCTGCAGACGTTTTTGAATCGGAGGCCGGTGGAGAGTCCGGTGTTTGTGCATGCGTTGCGGGGGGCGTATGCGGAGGCGTTGCCGCGGGGGGCGTGGCCGGTGGCGTTTTTGTTTATTGGGATCGATCCGGCGGAGGTGGATGTGAATGTGCATCCTGCGAAGCGGGAGGTGAGGTTCCGGGATGGAGGCGGGGTGCAGGCGGCGCTGATGGAGGTGTGCGGGGAAGTGCTGAGGAGGAGGGTGGTGGTGGCGGTGCCGGAGGTTCCTGAGGTGGGGGTGCATCCGGTGGCGCGGTGGCGGGTGGTGCCGGAGCAGCCGGTGCTGATTCCGGCGGCGGAGCAGCATGAGTTGCGGCGGGACTGGTCGGCGCTGGAGGTTAGGGTGGAGAGGGAGATGGTGGGGCGGGAGCGGGAGATGGTGCCGGGACGGGGCGAGGAAGTGAGTGGGGTGGAGACGGTGGAGGTTCCGGTGGCGCGGGAGCCGGTGGCGGTGCCGTTTCGGATGCTGGATCGGTTGGGTGAGGGGTATTGGCTGATGGAGAGTGAGGAGGGGTTGGTGGTGCTGGATTGCCGTGCGGCGCGGGAGCGGATTCTGTATGAGGCGGCGCGGGCGCGGCGTCGGGATGAGCCTGTGGAGACGCAGGTATTGCTGGCTCCGATCACGCTGGTTTTGAGCCCGCGGGAATTTGACAGTCTGCAGCCGCATCTGGGGACCTTGAGGCGGATGGGGGTGGGTGTGTCGGAGTTTGGGGCGAACACCCTGATGATCGACAGCCTGCCGCCGTTTTATCGGGCGGATGGGGAGGCGGCGGCCTTGGTGAGCAGCCTGATGGCGGAGTTGCGGGTGGCGGGGGAACGGGCTCCTCAGCGGCGGCTGGATGATGATGTGGTGGCGGCGGCGGTGGCGCGGCATGCGGCGCGGGTCCCGGTGCCGGCGGATGGGGAGGCGGCGCGGGAGCTGGCGGCGGAGTTGCTAGGGTGCGAGATGCCGTACTGCTGTCCGGAGGGGCATCCGACGATGATTCAGATTTCGTTTCAGGAGCTGGGGCGGAAGTTCGGGAAGCGATGAGTTATGGAGAATGGAATGAACACATGGGGACGGGTGATGCCGGTGGTGGTGGCGGCGCTGACGGTGGCTGGGCTGCTGGCGGGGTTGCGGTTTTGTGCGCCGCGGGAGGAGGGGAGGGAGCGTGTGGGGGAAAAGGAGCGTGTGGAGACGGAGGGGGTGCGGGAGATTGGGCGATCGGTGGGGGGGCGGGCGATTGGGGTGACGACGCATGGGCAGGGGAGTCGGGTGGTGCTGATGATGGCGTCGATTCACGGGAGTGAAGGGGCGGGGACGCCGCTGCTGGAGAGACTGCGGGAGCATCTGGAGGCGAATCCGGCGTTGCTGGAGGGGGTGACGCTGCACCTTCTGCCGGTGGCGAATCCTGACGGATTGGCGACGGGGCGGCGGTTCAACCGGCGCGGGGTGGATTTGAACCGGAATTTTCCTGCGGACAATCGTGAGGAGCGGGTGAGGTTTGGGGCTGGGGCGTTGTCGGAGCCGGAGAGCCGGGCGTTGGCGGCGTTTATCCTGGAGCGGCGGCCGGAGTTGATTGTGACGATTCATCAGCCGCTGGCGTGCATTGACTGGGATGGGCCGCCGGAGACGGAGCGGTTGGCGCGGGTGCTGGCGGCGGGGAGTGGGTTGGCGGTGAAGAAGCTTGGGGCGAGGCCTGGTTCGCTGGGGGCGTGGTTTGGGGAGACGCTTGGTGGGGCGGTGCTGACGATGGAGTTGCCGGCGCGGCCTCCGGCGGGTGTGGAGGCATTGTGGGGGGAGTACGGGCGGGGGTTGGTGGCGCTGCTGAGGGGTCGGTGAGCCGGGCGCATCCCCTTTTGCATTTTTGCGATGGGGCGTGAGGGTGATGTTTCTGCTGGTTCGCTGCGAGTGTTGCGGCGAGGGCAAACTGCTTATGATCGGAGACCTCATCAAGATCCGTCCGGAACAGCTTCCGGCGCGACGCCGGAACCGTATGCCGCTGTGGAAGCGGCCGCAGTTTCGGGTGACAGCGCTGACCCTGCTGGCGGCAGGGGTGGTGACGTGGTTGAGCCTGCGCACGTACCTGGCGCAATTTCAGGAGAAGGCGGAGACCTTTGATTTGAGCCTGCTGGGGAAGTTCGAGCAGAGCAGTATCCTATTTGACCGGGACGGGCGTGAGATCGGGCGGCTGGCGAATGAGAATCGGACGCTGGTGCAGTACAGCGACATGCCGCAGTATCTGATTGATGCGCTGGTGGCGACGGAGGACAGCCGGTTCTGGGAGCACAAGGGTGTGGATTACCGGGGGATTGCGCGGGCGGCGAAGGACGGTTTGTTTGCGGGGAGGCTGGTATCGGGGGCGAGTACGATCACGCAGCAGCTGGCGAGGAATACTTATGGGCTGACGGAGCGGACGCGGGAGCGGAAGCTGCTGGAGATCTATCTGGCGGAGCGGATTGAGAGGCACTATCAGAAGCCGACGATCATTGAGCTGTATCTGAACCGGATTCCGTTCGGGAAAGGGTTTTTCGGGATCGAGGCGGCGGCGCAGGGGTATTTCAGCAAGACGACGCGGCAGCTGACGAAGGCGGAGGCGGCGACGCTGATTGGGCTGATCAAGAGCCCGCGGTTTTACAATCCGATCAATGATCCGCAGTTGTCGTTGCGGGAGCGGGACCAGACGATCGACCGGATGGTGATCCGGAATTATCTGACGCGGGAGGAAGCGGTGGTGTTGAAGGGGCAGCCGCTGGGGGTGAAGCCGTCGGACACGGTGCGGGCGGCTGGGTATGTGCAGCATGAGATTGAGGATGAAGTGGAGGGGATCCTGACTGAACTGGGGGTGGAGGGGATCGCGGGGAAAGGGTTCCGGGTGTACACGACGATTGATTCGGGGATGCAGGAGGCGATGGAGGCGAGCTTCCTGAAGCGGCTGGCGGAGGTGGAGCAGCGTGAGGATTATCCGAAGGACCGGGAGAAGCTGGCGGATTTCACGGCGAAGCTGGAGGCGCACCGGAAGGCGAACGGGTTGCCGCAGGAAGCGCCGCGGCCCGCGTACCTGCAGGGAGCGGGGATTGCGGTGAACAACCGGACGGGCGGGGTGCTGGCGATGGCGGGCGGGCGGAATTTCGGGCAGTCGCAGTACAACCGGGTGCTGCTGACGAAGCGGCCTGCGGCGACGGCGTTTGTGCCGTTTGTGTACACGGCGGCGTTTGAGGACAAGTGGTTTCCGGGGAGCCGGATCATTGATCAGCGGATGGACAACACGCGGGTGATGCTAGGGGCGACGAGCGGGACGCTGGGGGAGTTAGGGGTGGAGACCTTCAATATTCAGCATGACGACACGACGTCGGTGCGGAAGGCGCTGATTCAGGGGAAGAACAACTGTGCGGCGCGGCTAGGGCTGGAGATCGGGGTGGAGAAGGTGACGGCGGTGGCGAAGCGTGCGGGGTTTGGGGAGATGCCGGCGGATCCGGCGGTGCTGCTGGGGCGTCAGGACGTATCTGTGAAGGACATGGCGCTGGCGTACACGACGTTTCCGAATGGCGGGACGAGGCCTGAGGGGATTCATTTTGTGACGAAGATCGAGAATCCGGAGGGGCGGACGCTCTGGAAGCGGGCGGAGGAGGGAGTGAAGCAGGTGCTGGTGACGGATCCTGCGGCGGCGTGGATGACGCACAGTTGTCTGGAGGAATCGATGCTGCTGGACATCGGGACGGCGTCGAATGCGCTGGAGCTTGGGTTGAAGCCGATGCCGGTGGCTGGGAAGACGGGGACGCACATCAATTCGAGCGACCTGTGGTTTGCGGGGTACAGCAGTGAGGTGACGTGTGCGGTGTGGGTGGGATTGGACAAGCGTGAGCAGGTGTATCCGTTTGCGTTCGGGCGGCACACGGCGCTGCCGGTGTGGGTGGATGTGATGAATGCGTCGGTGCGTGAGGGGAAGGAGCCGGCGGATTTTGCGGAGCCGCAGGGGTTGAGCCTTGTGGAATTGTGCGAGTTGTCGGGGGATGTGGCGTCGGATGCGTGTCTGGAGATGCGGCCTGATCCGGCGGATCCGAGTCGGGAGAAGCTGACGAAGATTTCGTACATGGAGTATATCCGTGGCGGGTCGAAGCTGGGGAATGTGTGCAAGCTGCACACGATTGGCGGGGAGACGGCGGCGACGGGGTTCATTGCGGAGCCGGGGGTGCCGGTGCCGCCGACTGGACCGACTGGGGTGAATCCGGCGCTGGCGGCGGCGGATGCGATTCCGGTGCGGATCAATGCGGCGACGGTGCTGGGGAAGGATCCGTACACGTCGGTGGTGGCGAGTGCGCCTGCGGAAGTGGAGGAGGAGGGGAAGGGGAAACGGGATCCTGACCAGAAGGGCGGGGACGACGAGAAGAACGCAGTGGCGAAGCCGGGGATACAGGTGGCTCCGGCGATTCCGGCGGCGCCTGTGCCGGTGGTATCGCCGGGGACGGCTCCGCGGCCGCTACTGATTCAGCCTGGCAAGGCGGACATTGAGTGAGATGGCGGGGCGGGGATGGGTGCGGGGGTGGGAGGAGGAATTGCGGGAGTGGGAGTGCCGTTGAGCCATCCGCTTGCGTAGATGGGAAAAGGACCGTTGCGTTGCGGTTCCGGAAATTTCTCATGCTTGCCCGAACCAGTTCCCCAGATCTTGCTGCCTCTCCTGAGGGGACAGTTGCCTTTCCACTCTCTGGCGTGCAGCACCGGCGCCTTGCGAACGGGCTGGAGATCCTGTTCAAGGAGGACCGGAGTGCGCCGCTGGTGAGTGCGCAGGTGTGGGTGCGGACGGGGAGCATCATGGAGGCGAATCTGCTGGGCACGGGGGTGTCGCATCTGGTGGAGCACATGGTTTTTCAGGGAGCGGGAGCGCATGGGCCGGGTGCGGTGGCGCGGTTGGTGCAGGAGACGGGCGGGGTGCTGAATGCGTACACGTCGTTTGACCGGACGGTGTACTGGATCGACACCCTGAGGGAGGGATTGGATACGGCGCTGGGGGTGCTGGCGGATCTGACGACGGCGGCGCGGTTTCCGCATGCGGAGTTTGAGAAGGAGAAGGATGTGATCCGGCGGGAGATTGACATGGGGCGGGACGATCCGGGGCGGACGGTGAGTCAGCTGATGTTCAGCACGGTTTACCGGGAGCATCCGTATCGTGAGCCGGTGATCGGGCGGCTGGAGTTATTCAACACGGTGGAGCGTGATGCGGCGTTCGGGTACTGGCAGGAGCGGTACACGCCGGAGCGGATGTTTGTGGTGGTGGCTGGGGATACGGATATTGAGACGGTGGAGCGGATGGTGGAGGAGCGATTCGGGAAGGTGGAGTCGCGGCCGTCGGCGCATTTGTATCTGCCTGAGGAGCCGGTGCAGACGGCGGCGCGGGCGGCGCATGCGGAGTTCAGCACGGAGATCACGCGGATGGAGCTGGCGTGGCGGATTCCGGGATTGCTGCATGCGGACACGCCGGCGCTGGAAGTGCTAGGGACGCTGATGGGGAGCGGGCGGACGTCGCGGTTGTGGCGGGAGGTGCGGGAGCGGAAGGCGCTGGTGCATTCGGTGGGGGCGGGGGCGTACACGCCGGTGCTGAGCGGGATCTTCTATGCGAGTGCGGAGTGTGACCCTGACAAACGTGAGGCGGCGGAGGCGGCGATGCTGGATCAGGTGCGGGCGATTCAGGACAGCGGGGTGACGGAGGCGGATGTGCGGCGGGCGCGGCGGATGTTCCTAGCGGATCAGTTATCGGGGCTGACGACGACGCGGGGGCAGGCGAGTGATGTGGGGAGCAACTGGCACAGTGCGGGGAATGCGGATTTCACGAGTCATTATCTGGAAGCGGTGGACCGGGTGACGCCGGAGCAGGTGCAGCGGGTGGCGCGGGAGTGGCTGACGCCGCAGGGGCTGACGAGTGTTTCGATCAATCCGCCGGGGAGCCTAGCGAAGACGACGGTGGCGGTGAGCGGGCTGCGTGCGGAGCCGGTGCGGCGTCACGTCTACCCTAACGGATTGACCCTGCTGGTGCGGGAGGACCGGCGGCTGCCGGTGGTGTCGCTGCATGCGACCCTGCGGGGCGGGTTGCTGGCGGAGAGTGTGGAGTCGAGCGGGATTGGGAGGCTGATGGCGCGGACGTTTGTGAAGGGGACGGCGAGCCGGGGATCGGAGGAGATTGCGGATCTAATTGAGAGTGGAGGCGGGAGCATTGGGGCGGACAGTGGTGGGAGCAGTTTTTCGGTATCGGCGCAGGTGCTGCGGCCGGATTTCGAGCAGGGGCTGGCGTTGTGGGCGGAGGTGCTGCTGGAGCCGTCGTTTCCGGAGGACGAGGTGAAGCGGGAGGCGTCGCGGCAGGCGGCGGCGCTGAAGCAGCAGGAGGACCATCCGTCGTTCCTAGCGTTTCAGGCGCTGCGGCGTGCGGTGTACGGGACGCATCCGTTTTCGCTGAACCGTGAGGGGACGCCGGAGTCGCTGGGGCGGATCGGGCGGGAGGAGATTCTGGGGTTGCACCGGGAGCAGGTGGTGACTGGGAATGCGGTGGTGGCGGTGGTGGGAGATGTGGGTTTTGAGGAGGCGCGGGAAGTGGTGGCGCGGGCGCTAGCGGGATTGCCGGAGGGGCCGCGGCGGGATGGGGCGACGCTGCCGGAGCCGCCGATGCATGCGGGGCAGACGATTGCGCTGGTGAAGGATAAGCGTCAGGCGTTTCTGGTGGCGGGGTATCCGACGGTTGGGATCACGCACGAGGACAGGACGGCGCTGGATCTGATTGATGAAGCGTGCAGCGACATGGCGAGCCGGTTTTTCGAGCGGATCCGGGAGCAGCATGGGCTGGCGTACAGTGTGGGGACGACGCAGATCATCGGGATGGCTCCGGGGGTGTTTGCGTTTTATCTGAGCACGGCACCGGAGAAGCTGGAGTTTGCGCGGGACGAACTGCTGAAGGAGATCGGGCTGCTGGCGCGGGAGGGATTGCTGGCGGATGAACTGGACCGGGCGCGGAAGACGTGGATCGGGAAGCAGGCGATGCAGACGCAGAGCAGTGCGGGGCTGGCGCAGCAGTGTGCGCTGGATGAGCTGTACGGGTTAGGGTTTGACCACTATGAAGCGGTGCTGGAGCGGGTGCGGAGCATCACGGTGGAGGAAGTGGCGGCGGTGTGCCGGCGGTATTTCACGGCGGCTCCGGTGCTGGTGGCGGTGGGGCCGGAGGGGGAGGAAGTGAGAAGTGAGAAGTGAGAAGTGGGAAATCGGAATGGTGAAGGTGGGCGGGTTCGGAGAGGTGGGATAAGGGGACAGGCTTCTTTTGGGGGTGCGGGGCTGGAGGGGTCACAGGAAGGATGCCTGTGTCACTTTGGGGGATTCAGGTCTGGGGTTGCAAATGGTGGGGTGGCGGGTTCATTTCTGAAAGGAGCGAGTGGCGGGGAACCGTCGGGGCTTTGGCGCCGTTGTTTCCTGCGGAGTGGTGCGGGGAATTGCTGCGCTGCTGATTTTCTGAAATTGAACCAGTTGGGACTGACATTATGTGGACATCGATCAAATCGTATACGGACATCCGCTTTGAGAAGACGGAGGACGGGGTGGCGAAGATCACGATCAACCGGCCGGAGGTGAGGAATGCGTTCCGGCCGCTGACGGTGAAGGAGTTGCTGGATGCGTTTGATCTGGCGCATGAGGATCCGGAGATCGGGGTGATTGTGCTGACTGGGGAGGGAGAGAAGGCGTTTTGTTCGGGAGGGGACCAGAAGGTGCGTGGGCATGCGGGGTATGTGGGGAGTGACGGGGTGCCGCGGCTGAATGTGCTGGATTTGCAGAAGAAGATCCGTGGGTTGCCGAAGCCGGTGATTGCGATGGTGGCTGGGTATGCGATCGGGGGCGGGCATGTGCTGCATGTGGTCTGCGATCTGACGATTGCGGCGGACAATGCGCGGTTCGGGCAGACGGGGCCGAAGGTGGGGTCGTTTGATGGCGGGCTGGGGTCGTCGTATCTGGCGAGGATTGTAGGGCAGAAGAAGGCGCGGGAGATCTGGTTTTTGTGCCGGCAGTACGATGCGCAGCAGGCCTTGGACATGGGGTTGGTGAACGCGGTGGTGCCGCTAGCGGAGCTGGAGGCGGAGACGCTGAAGTGGGCGCGGGAGATTCTGCAGCACAGCCCGCTGGCGTTGCGGTGTCTGAAGTCGGCGCTGAATGCGGACTGTGACGGGCAGATGGGGCTGCTGGATCTGGCTGGGAACGCGACCTTGCTGTATTACATGAGCGAGGAGGCGAAGGAGGGGAAGAATGCGTTTGTGGAGAAGCGGAAGCCTGACTTCGGGAAGTTTCCGCGGGTGCCGTGAGGGCTGGGCCGGGCGGGCCTTGTGGCGGTCAGTAATCCATTTCGCGGAACGTCTGGCGGGTGAGTTCCTCGCGGGCGAGCATTTTGTCGGCGTTGGCGCGGAGGCGACGGCAGAGGAGACGGCCGAGCCATTTGAGGACGAGGAAGGCGGCGTGGGGGTCGGTCTGGACGATGTGAGTGAACTGGTGGTCGTCGATGGTCCAGATGTCGGCGCGTTCGACGATTTCGACATCGGCGCTGGCCTTCTGGGGGTCGATCATGTGCATTTCGCCGACGGTTTCGCCCGGGAGGATGGTGGCGAGTTCGAGGTAGGAACCGTGGGCGTGGCAGGAGACCTTGGCTTTGCCGGAGAGGAGGATGGTGAGCGTCTGATGGGGTTGGCCCTGAGTGGCGAGGCGGGTGCCGACGGGGACGGCGGCGAAGCGGCCGGCGCGGGCGAGTTTGGCGCGGAGGGAGTCGTCGAGTTCCGACAGGAGACCGAGCGGCGGGAGCATGTCGGGTGTGTTGTCGGGGTCCATGGCGGTAGCGAAGAGGGTTCCGATGCAAGGTTCTGCCACGGACCTTGATGGGGCAAGACCGGAGTGATTGAATCGGGGACGGGGCTGGGGCTGCTGAAACCTGAAGGTGCGGCGGAGGAACACGGTTTGACCCGATGGGGGAGCGGAGGTGTGAGTGCCCGCGGGAAGGCGCGAAGCGAGGTGGCGGGAGTCGCGTCAGTTTTTCTCGCGGATCTGGTAGAAGCGGTTTGGGCCGAGGGGTTTAAGGAAGTGGGAAGTGGAGGAGGAGGTGGCTGGGACGGTGGCTTCGGTGGACCATGTGGAGAGGTCAGGGGAGCTGCGGACCTCGTAGGAGCGGGAGGGTTGGGAATCCCAGCGGAGGATGAGGTCTGAGCCGACGAAGCCGAATTCGCGGAGGGCGAGGGGTGGGAGCGAGCCGGAGGCGACGTTGAAGCGGAGCGGGCCGAAGGCTGGGGGTGAAGAGTCGTTGGGGAAGAGGAGAGCGAACCACGAGCCGACGGGGAGTGGGAAGCTGATGGCGCCTACGGAGACGGGATCGCCGGGGGAGTCAGTGCCGTTGAGGTAGAGTCGGAAGGCCGGGGGAGTGGAGGCTGGGTCTGAGCCGTCTGGCCAGATGCCGATCCAGCTGTCTGGTGTGGCGGCCGGGAAGTTCCATGAGATGGGGACGGGGTGGTCTTCAGGATTTACGGGAGCTGGGATGGAGAAGGCCTGGGAGGGTGAGGCGGCTTTGAAGACCCATGTGGAGGCGGAGACGGAGCCGTTGAGGGTGAGCGTGTAGAGCGTGGAGGCGGCAGGGGAGACGTCGATGGTGTCGAGGGAGAGGACATTGACGGGGGATGGGCCGCCGGAGAGGACGAGGGATTGGATGCCTTCTGCGGGCGGGCTGATGACCCATGAGAGGGTGATGGGGACGCCGTCCTCGATGAAGAGGTGATCCGGCATGAAGCCGAGGATGGGGGAGGCGACGACGTCGAAGTCGAAGGTGGCGAGGGATTCGTAGCCGTCATTGGCGAGGAAGTAGGCGCGCCAGCTGCCTTCGGGGAGTGCGGGGGAGGAGAAGGTGACGTTGCCGGAGGCGAGGCCGGAAGTGGCTGACTGGGTGCCGTTGACGTAGAGCCAGATGGTGGAGCCGGGGTTGCCGTCGGGGACGCCGACGAGGTCGCGGGGGTAGATGCCGACCCAGTCGGTGCCGGCGGGGTTGGAGCGATTGGTCCATGAGGCGGTGATGGATTCGCCCGGGCGGTAGATGGGTTTATCGAGTGAGAAGGAGGCGACGGTGTCGCGATTGCCGACGATGGAGAAGTCTGCGGTGCCGACGATGGTGTAGCCGTCGTTTGCCAGGAAGAAGGCGGACCATTCTCTGACGGAGAGGCCTGGGTTGGTGAAGGAGACCGAGCCGGAGGCGAGGGCGGCGCCGGGGGTTCTGGTGCCGTTGACGTAGAACCAGCGGGTGGAGGCGACGCTGCCTGGGGTGACGTTGCGGGGGTAGATGCCGATCCAGTCGGTGGCGGTGGCGTTATCTCTGCCGGACCATGAGGCGGTGATGGTTTCGCCGGGTTCGTACTGGGAGCGGTCGAGGGAGAAGGAGAACTGGGCGCGGGCGGAGAGCGTGAGGAAACACGCGAGGAAGAGCAGGAGGAGGCGGTTCATGGCGGGTCAGTCGGCGGTGATGGAGAAGGAGAAGCGGTTGGAGACCTCGGTGTAGGAATCGTTAGTGAACATGGCGACGAAGTATTTTCCTAATGGGAGGGAGGGGAGTTTGAAGGTGACGGAGCCGGAGGTGCGGCCCTCGAAGTAGAGATAGGAGAGGAGAGGGTCGATGCCTGGGGTGCCGCCGTCATTGAAGAGACCGATCCAGTCTTTGGGGATGCCTGGGCCGCCGGAGAACTGGACGGAGAAGTCGTTGCCTTGTTTGACGGAGGTGGAGGCCATGGAGACCGAGGCATTGAGGGAGCCTACGGAGAAGGGGAGCCGCTGACTGACTGGGAAGGAGCCGCCGGCGAGGAGGACGGCGTAGAAGTAGCCGTTAGGGAGGCCGGGGATGGAGAGGGTTCCGGAGGGAGTGCGGGCTGGAGCGGTGGCGGCCGGGGAGGTGGTGGGGGAGGGGTTTACGCCGGCTGGGTAGATGGCGATGATGTCGGAGGCGTTGCCTGGTGCGGAGGACCATGAGAGGTCGAGGGCCTGGCCGGATTCGATGCCTGGTTTGGCGGTGGAGAGGAGGGCAGCGGAGCCGACGAAGAAGGGGACGCGTGCGGCGAGTTCGGAGGTGGAGTTGTCGGCGAAGAGGGCGGCGAAGTATTCGCCGTTAGGGAGGTCGATACGGAAGGTGCGGGTGCCTGCGCCGTCGGTGATGTACTGGCGGGAGGCTGGGGCGACGGTGCCTGGGGAGCTGCCTGCGCGGAAGATGCCGATCCAGTCGGCGGTGGGGAGATTGACGCGTTCGTAGCCGATGACGAGGTCATCGCCCGGGGGGCAGATGGATTGCTGGAGGGAGAGACCGTGGCGGGCGGAGGCGCTGCCTTCGACGGTGAATTCCCATGGGTCGGACCAGTCGGACCAGAGGGCATTGGAGTCGCGGTGGCGGACGCGGGCGAAGCACTTGGAGTTAGGGAGCGAGTCTGCGGCGATGGTGAACTGGAGGATATTGAGACCGGCGCTGGTATTGACGGGTTCGAAGAGGGGAGCGCCGGTATCGCCGTAGAGGTTGATGGAGTCGCGGATGGAGTCGACGCGGAGACTAGCGAAAGCCGGGTCGACGGCGATCTGGAAGTGGGAGCTGTTGAGGGATTCGCCGGCTGGGGAGGAGAAGGGCGAGCTGATGAGGGCGAAGGGGAGGGCGATGCGGTTAGGAATACCGGGGCCGCTGCCTGGGTTGGTGATGGCGGGGCGGGAAGGTGCGGGAACGCCGAGGCGGCGGTGGAAGGAGTCGATGAGCCGGCTGCGGTAGGCTTTGGAGGACCAGCGTTCGGATTCCGGGAAGCGGACATTGGCTTCGGCGAAGGATTCGACGAGCATTTCGCGGGAGGCGAGGTTGAAGTCGATGAGTTGCCATGCCCAGTTGGCGATGGTCATCTGGACGTCGTCGAAGTCGCGTTCAGTGGACTGGCCCCAGAACTGGTCCCATGCGCTGGCGCCTGAGATGATGTGATAGACTGGCCAGTCGCGGGTCTGGCCGCGTGCGTAGAGGTGGTGGTGGGCGCCGATATTGAGGACGTGTTTTTCGGTCTGGGCGAGGATGGGCATGATTTCGGAGCGGAACCATGAGGAGATGTCGCCGATGTACTGTTCGGCCTGATAGGGGCGGTGGACGAGACTGACGATGAAGTCGACGGAGGGGTCGGCGTGGGCGGTGGTAACGAGCTGGCGGATCCACTCTTTCTGGGCGGTGCCGGCGCCTTCAGCGGGGACGGGCATGGATTCGCTATTGAGGTGGATGAAGAGGACGCTGGCCTGCTGGTGGGCGTAGTAGGTTTTGCCGCCGCCTGGGTTAGCGATGCCTGCGTAGCGGAAGGAGTCGTAGTGGAAGAGGGATTTGTAGAGGGCGAGGGAGCTGTCGCCGCCGTAGGTTTCGTGATTCCCGACGGTGGTCATCGAGGCGAGACGAGGGGTGACGGCGGCTCCGTAGGCGAAGTGGAGGTTTCGCCAGTGGTTGAGGGTGCCGACGTCGACCTGGTCACCGACATTGAGCATGAGGTTGATGGAGTCCTCGAGGGGGGCGTTGAATTTTTCCTCGAGTTTGGTGACGGCGCGGTTGATGAGTTTTTCCCAGCGTCGTTCTGCGGAGATGATCTGGTTATCGCCGAGGACGAGGACGCGGAGGTGGCCGATTCTGGAGCCGAGGGGTGGCGGGGTACGGAATTTCCAGATGGCTGAGGAGGCGGTGCCGGAGCGGGCGCAGTAGTGCCATGAGGAGGCCGGGGAGAGGCCTGTTAGCTGGACGGCGTGGTAGTAGCTGCCGGCCTCGATGAGCTGGACGGAGCCGGAGGCGGAGCGGTTGAGGGAATCTGGGGATGAACCGAAGTCGACGGTGCTGTTGCCGCCGGTATTGCTCCACCATGTGATCCAGACGGAGTCGGGGCGGAGGGTTTCGAGGTAGGGAACGATCTGATCGCCGTCGGCGGCGAGGGCGAGGTTCGGGAAGGCGAGGGAACCGGCACCGAGGCCGGAGAGTTTGAGGAATTGCGAGCGATTCATCTGGTACCGGAGGGTGGGACGACGGACGGGTACCGATGTTGGGTGCGGAGACAATTCCTTTCGGTGAATGTGGCGCAACCTTCACATGGGGAAGTGATGAATCAGGATGACGCGGCGAAGTCTTTGAGGAGGGGGTTGAGGGGATCGAGGGCTGGTTCTAGCCATTTGGCGTAGTGGTGCCAGCGGCCGACGGAGCGCTGGTGGACGGGGCGTGAGACGTCGGAGTAGCTGGGGGTGCGGACGCCTCGGGTATGGTCAGGCGAGGGAGCGGAGAGCGGAGGAGCGGGGAGGTTGAGGAAGTGGCGGACGTTGGCGATGGAGGGGGCTGGGTTTGCGACGAGGGATTCGTAGCGGACTTCGAGCCATGGTTGGGGGAGGATGGATTTCCAGCGTTGCCAGAGACGGAGGGAGAGGGCGACGGATTGGACGGCGGAGGCGATGTCGAGGGCGGCGGCGCTGTCACCGGCGAGGGGGACGATGGTGAAGAAGAAGCTGAGGGCGACGTCGCGTGGGTCGCGGAGAGGCATGATGACGGAGGCTTCCGGGAAGAGGCGGAGGGGGAGGAGGAGGTCTTGTGTCAGGAAAGGGTCTTTTTCGATGAGGAGGTGGTGGCCGATGGGCTGGCCGAGGTGAGCGGCGGTGGCGCGGCGGTAGAAGTTGCGGCCTGCGGCGAGCTGTTCTGGATCGAAGCTGTGGATTTCGGAGAGCGCGGCGGAGGTGGAGGGAGGGTCGAGGGTGAGCGGGCGGATGAATTCGTGGTGGAGGATACCGGTTTCGTCGGTTGTGAGGACGTTAGGGGACGAGGCGAGGAGGTGTTCGAGGAGAGTGGTTCCGGAGCGCGGGTGACCGGCGAGGAAGGCGATGCTGGCGGGAAGATTGTCAGGAGGAGGGGAGGCGCGCCAGCGTGCGAGGTCGGAGGAGGAGATGGAGGCGGCGAGGGATTCGCGGCGTGCGGAGTTGAGTTGCCAGCGGGCGTGGGCGGGGGTGGCGAGCGGGCGGAGCAGGTCGCGGGAGGCGAGCATGGCGGCCATGGCGGCGGGGTAATCTGCGGCGGCGTCGAGGGCGGCGGCGAGTTCGATGTGGAGCCGCCAGTTGTCCGGGTGGGGGCCTTTCTGGAGGGCGAGATGGAGGAGGGAGATGGCCTCGTCGGTGCGGCCGAGGCGGCGGAGGATGAGGGCGAGGGCGCGGGTGGCGCGGCGGAGGTCCGGGTTGATGGCGAGGGCGGCGCGGGCGAGCGGTTCGGCGTCAGCGGGGCGGCCCTGACGTTCGCGGAGTTCCGCGAGCATGCGGAGGATGTCCGGGTCGGCGGGTGAGGCGGCGAGGGCGAGTTCGAGGGCGGTGGCGGAGTCTGAGAAGCGGCCGAGGCTGAAGAGGCGGCGGGCGGCGACGAGGGAGGCGTCGCGCTGGGCGGTGCCGGTGGCGGCCTTTTGGTAGGCGTCGAGGGCTTCCGGGAAGCGATAGTCTGACCAGAGACAATCTCCGAGGAGGAGGAAGTCGCTGGTGGTGGCGGCGGAAGAGCGCACGAGTTCCTTGAGGCAGGAGATGGCCTCGAGGAGATCACCGAGGCGCAGATGCCTCAAGGCGAGCAGACGCCAGTCGGCAGGCGAGCGGCCCTGCATGGAGGGGGTTGCTGGTCAGGCGGAGTGGCGGCGGCGGCGCATGATGGCAGCGCCGAGGCCGAGGCCAGCGAGCATGGCGGAGGAAGGTTCCGGGACCTGGTCGAAGGTGAGGTTGTCGAGTGCGAAGTAGGAACTGGCACCGGAGAGGAGGGTGAAGGAGAGCGTGACGGGTTCGCCGAGGAGGCCAGCGGAGGAGGCTGGGAGAGCGATGGTGTCGCGGCCGCCGGCGTTGGTTTTGGTCCAGTTGCCGGAGGCGAGGATGCCGCTGGAACTGCCGGAGACGTTCCAGTTGATGGAACCTGCGCCGCCGCCGGCCCATTCGTCGAGGTCGAACGCTTTGACGACGACGGCGGAGTCCGGGGTGGGGGTGAAGAGGATGGAGATGGTGGGGATGCCGTTGAAGTCGATTTGGGCGACGGAACCGCGGCCGTTCCAGCCGGTGTAGGTATCCCAGCCTGCGGTGAGCCAATCGAGGGAGATGCCGGGGGTGCCGGAGACGAGGAGGCCCTGGCTGACGGAGAAGCTGGGGCTGTTGGCGACGATGTTGTCGCCGAAGCCTGCGATGGCGGCGATGTCGGCGTTATTGGAGGAGAAGCCATCGAAGGTGATGACGGTGGTGGCGTGGGCCACGGAGGAAGCGAGAAGGCAGGAGGCGAGGGCGCAGTTTCTGGCGTTCATGATAGTTGGCTGGATGGAGGTGTAAAGGTGGGAGGGAGGATAGCGGTGAGGGAGGGGCCGGGCAAAAGGAATGGGGTGACGAAAAAGACGGGGAGCGGGTCAGCGGAGGCCGGAGGCGAGGCGGACGCGGTCCATGGTGGCTTGGGCGATGGAGCGGGCGCGATCGGCGCTTTTGCGGAGGACCTCGTGGACGTAGTCGAGGTTGTTTTCGAGGTTGGCGCGGCGCTGGCGCATGGGTTCGAAGTGGAGCCAGATGGCTTCGAAGAGGCGTTTTTTGAAGTCGCCGTAGCCGGTGCCGCCGCGGCGGAAGTCTGCTTTGAGGGCCTCGACGTCGGATTCCGGGGCGACGAGTTTGAAGAGATCGACGATGAGACTGGAGTCGGGGTCTTTGGGATCTTCGACTGGGGTGGAGTCGGTTTTGATGCCCATGACTTTTTTGCGGAGGGCTTTTTCGGGTTCGAAGATGGTGATGGTGTTGTCGTAGCTTTTGCTCATTTTTTCGCCATCGAGGCCTGGTACCTTGGCGACCTCTTCTTTGATGCGGGATTTGGGGAGGCGGAGGGTTTCGCCGAAGGTGTGATTGAATTTGGTGGCGATGTCGCGGGTGACTTCGACGTGCTGTTTCTGGTCCTGGCCGACGGGGACGAGGTCACTGTCGTAGATGAGGATGTCTGCGGCCATGAGGACCGGGTAGGCGAAGAGCCCGTGATTGGGGGTGAGGCCGCGAGCGGTTTTGTCTTTGTAGCTGTGGCAGTTTTCGAGCATGGGCATGGGCGTCAGCGTGCTGAGGATCCATGCGAGTTCACAGACTTCGGGGACGTCGCTCTGGCGGAAGAAGGTGGCTTTGGCGGGGTCGAGGCCGCAGGCGAGGAAGTCGAGGGCGAGGTCGAGGACGTGGGTGCGGAGAGCCTTGGGGTCCTGGAGGCTGGTGAGCGAGTGGTAGTCGGCGATGAAGTAGAAGGCGTCGCCTTCGTCCTGGAGGGAGATGGCAGGTTGCATCATGCCGAAGTAGTTGCCGAGGTGCAGACGGCCGGAGGGCTGGATGCCTGAGAGGATGCGCATAAGGCGGGCACAGTGGCGGCGGGGTGAGGAGTGTCAATGGGTGTGGCGGGGGCGGGGGAAGGGGTGAAAAGGAGGTGTAATTTCCGTTTTCGCGTGGGCGGGCTGTGGGGTAGGGGCGGGGCCAGACAACCGATATGGCGCTACTTGACATTCAGCAGATCAGCCGGACGCACCGCACGGCGGCGGGGGAGATTACGGTGTTGGACGATGTGAGTTTCGGGGTGGGGCGGGGGGAGATTTGTGCGGTGACGGGGCCGTCGGGGAGCGGGAAGTCGACGCTGCTGGGGTTGTGTGCGGGGTTGGATCTGCCGACGGGAGGGCGGGTGGTGCTGGATGGGAGCGATCTGACGGCGCTGGGTGAGGATGCGCGGGCGAAGCTGAGGAATGAGAAGGTGGGGTTTGTGTTTCAGAATTTTCAACTGCTGCCGACGCTGACGGCGATGGAGAATGTGCTGGTGCCTTTGGAGCTGCAGGGGCGGAAGGCGGACCGGGAGCAGGCGCGGGTGCTGCTGGAGAAGGTGGGGTTAGGGCACCGGATGGATCATTTTCCGGTGCAGATGAGTGGCGGGGAGCAGCAGCGGACGGCGCTGGCGCGGGCGTTCATTCACCGGCCGGCGATTTTGTTTGCGGACGAGCCGACGGGGAATCTGGATGCGGAGTCGAAGGAGACGGTGGAGGACATGCTGTTTGCGCTGAACCGGGAGTCGGGGACGACCTTGGTGATTGTGACGCATGATCCTGTGCTGGCGGAGCGGACGGGGCGGGTGATTGCGCTGCGCGGGGGGCGGTTGTACAGCGACACGAGGCGAGCGGAGGCGGGTCCGCCGCCGCTGGTGCCGGAGCCATTTCCATCCTGAAGAGAGCTAAAACTAACAACAATTATGGAATCGCGACGCATTGGACAACTGCTGCTGACTGGGGTGCCTGGGCCTGAGCTTGACGCTGACACGGCGAGGCGATTCAAGGCGCTGCAGCCGGGGGGTTTCATCCTGTTTGGCCGGAACATTCAGTCGCCGGAGCAATTGAGGAAGCTGATCGATGATTTGCGGGACATCTCGGAGACGGAGCCGTTCATTACGATTGACCAGGAGGGCGGGCGGGTGTCGCGGCTGCGGTTGATTGGTCAGGAGCCGCCGAATGCGCAGGCGTTGCGGGACAAGGGGGATGCGGAGCTGATCCGGCGGCACGGGCAGTTGACTGGGCAGCTGCTGAGGTTGTTCGGGTTCAATCTGGATCTGTGTCCGGTGCTGGATATTTCGTATGATGATCAGGCGGACAATTCCCTGAAGGGGCGGTGTTACGGGCGGAATCCGCAGGAGGTGATCACGAATGCGGGGGTGTTCAATCGGGCGATGAGGAAGGAAGGCGTGTTGTCGTGCGGGAAGCATTTTCCGACGTATGGGAGTGCGGACGTGGATCCGCACGAGCATCTGCCGGTGATCCGGCGGACGCGTGAGGAGTTGCTAGGGGAGGAAGTGATGCCGTTTTCGGCGCTGCTGGGGGAGCTGGATGCGATGATGATCGGGCACGCGTGGTTTCCGGATTTTGATGCGGAGCGGGAGCGGTGGCCGAGCAGCCTGTCGCGGAACATCATTCAGGGGTTTCTGAGGGACCAGCTAGGGTTCGATGACGGACTGGTGATGACGGACGATCTTGATATGGGGGCGATTCTGAATGAGGTGACGTTCGAGCAGGCGATTCAGGAGGCGGTGCGTGCGGGGAATGATCTGGTGATGATCTGTCACCGGATTGAGATGGTGGAGCAGGCGCATGTGCATCTGCAGGGTCTGGAGGATACGGTGCTGGACGATGCGTTGCGGCGGATTGAGCGGGCGAAGAAGCGGATGGCGATGCCTGATCCGTGGAGCCGGAGCCGGTTTGACAAGCTGAACGAGGACGTGTGGAAGCTGCGGGTGGACACGTTAGGGGAGGAGAAGGCGGCGGTGCTGTCGGTGGAAGACGGGAAGCGTTCGCCGGTGGAGCTTTATTAACAGAAAGAGATGAAGCGAATCCAGATGATGTTAGGCGCTGCTGCGGCGGCGGCGATGATGGTGTCGTGTGTGCAGGTGCCGGTGTCGACGGGGGTGCAGCATGTGGTGGTGGTGTGGTTGAAGAAGCCGGGGGATGGGGTGGACCGGGAGCGGGTGGTGGCGGCGTCGCGGGCGTTCCGGGCGATTCCCGGGGTGCGTGATCTGACGGTGGGGACGTGTGTGCCTGGTGGGCGGCCGATCATTGACGGGACGTATGATGTGGCGATCAGCATGCGGTTTGCGGATGAGGCGGCGATGCAGGCGTATGTGGATCATCCGGATCACAAGGCGGCGGCGGAGACGATCATTAAGCCGCTGGCGAAGAAAGTGGTGGTGTACGATTTCCGGCTGCGCTGAGGATGGGGTGGTGAGGATCGTTAGGCGGGGGGGTGTGAGCGAGTTGAGCGACGATCCGGGCAAGAAAAAGGCGGGTGCCGCGAAGGACGCGACACCCGCCGTGAGGAGAGCCAGAGCCAGGTCAGGGGTTAGGCCGGAAGGCTGGGTTGCGGAGCCTCCAGAAGCCGCTGCCGGGGGTGCGGTGGGCGGGGATGGCGTCTGTGACCGAGGCGGAACCGCTGGCGTTCATGGTGACGTTGTCATTGACCTCGGACCATGTGCCTGCGGAGAGGGCAGGGCTGTAGTCGAGTGCGTAGACGCCGCCGGGGGTGCCGGTGGCGGTGAAGTTGACACCGGAGGAGGTGACGGTGACGATGTTGAGGCTGGCCGGGATGATCGGCAGGGATTCGAGGGTGACACCGGCGAGGATGGGGTTTTTGTCCGGTGCGAACGTGTCGGCTGCGTCGAGTTCGATGCGGAGGACGGAGTCGTGAGCGGTGAACTCGTAGCTGACCATGGCTCCCTGGGTGACGACCGGGCCCTGATAGTTGCCAGGGAAGAAGTCATCGGCGACGACCCCGCCTTCGACTTTGACATCGAAGCCGCGGGCGGTGCCGGTTTCCGGGAAGAGGAGCTGGAGTTTGTAGCGGCGGCCTGGTTCTAGGCCTGCGAGTTGGAGGCGGACGGTGTCTGGGGCGCCGGTCCAGCGGATGGACTGCATGACGCGTTCGAGGGTGTCGTCGTTGGCGGAGCCGCCGTAGTCCGGGAATTGCCAGTTGGGGATCTGGTTGAGGGCGGAGTAGCCGAGGCCGGGGATGTTGTCGGCGGTGAAGACGACCGAGCCGGCGGGGCCGGCGGCACCGGTGGTACCGAAGTTGAAGGCGTAGAGGAAAGTGCCTTCGAGGTCGAGTCCTTCGCCGGCGTCGCCGCCGGTGAAGACGCCGGTGGCGGCTGGGGCTGGGATGCTGGCGGCGGCGCGGGGGTTGGAACCGCCGATGATTTCTGCGGCGTCTGGGAAGGAGTCGCCGTCGGTGTCAGCGGCGAGCGGGTTGGTGCTGCGCATGGATTCAGCGCCGTCGAGGAGGTCATCGCCGTCGGTATCGGCGAGGAGCGGGTTGGTGGTGAGGGCGAATTCCGCGCCGTCGGAGAGGCCGTCGTTGTCGGAGTCGGCGACGTTAGGGAGGGTATTCGCGAGGTATTCGGCGGCATTGTTGCGGCCGTCGGAGTCGGCGTCTGCGGTGCCGGACTGGGCGAGATTGCCGAAGTACTGGATTTCCCATGCGTCCGGGAGGGAATCGGTATCGGAGTCTGCTAGGGCGAGGGTTTCGAGGGTGAGGCCGCTGATGATGGCGTTGTGGTCGACGTTGGCAGGGGAGTAGACCCCCTGGCCGTTGAGGACGATGTTGAGGGTGTCGTCGGTGGCGACGAAGGCGAGGGTGACGACGGCGCCCTGGCTGGAGTTGTTGACGCCCTGCTGAGCGGTGGCTGGGTTGAATTCGTCGACGCGGACGAGGCCTTCCACTTCGATGTCGAAGGCTCGGCCGGCGCAGCAGGATTCTGCGAAGAGGAGCTGGAGTTTGTAGGCTTGACCGGGGACGAGGCCGGTGAGGTCGACGGAGGGTTTGGCTGGGGCTGGGCTCCAGCGCATGGACTGCATGACGAATTCGAGGTTATCGTCGCTTTCCGTGCTGCCGAAGTCCGGGGCGAACCAGTTGGGAGCTTCGAAGATGGAGGTGACGGAGATGCCTGGCTGGAAGTCGTCGGAGAAGAAGACCCCGTTGACTGGTCCTGGGGGAGCACCGTTGGAGCCGATATTGACGGCGTAGAGGAACGAGCCGGTGAGGTCGAGGCCTTCGCCGGGGTCGCCGCCGGAGAAGGTGTCGACCGTGGTGGAGAAGAGCGGGTAGCTGGCGGCGGCGGACGGGTTGGTGCCGGCGATTACTTCCGAGCCGTCGCTGTAGCCATCGCTGTCGGAGTCTCTGGAGAGAGGGTTGGAGAGGGAGGTGACGATCTCGTACTGGTCGCTGAGACCGTCGCCATCGGTGTCGGCCTTTTTGGGGTTGGTGAGGTGGGTGACGAGTTCGGCGCGGTCGGAGAGGCCGTCGGCGTCGGTGTCGGAGCTGTTCGGGTTGGTGCCGGCGGTGTTTTCCTGGAGGTTGGTGAGGCCGTCGTTGTCTGGGTCGCCGGTGGGGGTTTGGGCGAGGCTGCCGAAGTTAGCGGTTTCCCAGAGGTCTTCGAGGCCATCGCCGTCGGCGTCGGAGCCGGTGACGGCTTCGAGGGTGACGCCGCAGAGGAGCGGGCTGCGGTCGGTGTAGAGCGGGTTGGTGACGGTGGAGCCGTCGAGTTTGATGGTGGTGGAGGTGCCGCTGGCGAGGAAGCCGATGACGGCGGCCGCGCCGCGGGTGCCGTTGTTGCTGGGCTGGAAGGTGTAGGGAGCGAAGTCGTCGAGTTTGAGGACATCGTCGACGTAGATGTCGCAGGCGCGGGCGCAGCAGCGCTCGAGGAAGAGGAGCTGGAGTTTGTAGGGTTTGCCTGGGGTGAGGCCTGTGAGGGTCACGGTGACGGCTGGGCCGAAGCGGATGGACCAGAGGATGTTTTCGAGAACGTCGTCGTCCGGAGAGTCGCCGAGATTGGGGAAGGAGTCCCAGCCGGGGATTTGGGCGGGAGCGGCGACGGTGATACCGGGGGCGGAGTCGTCGGTGAAGGTGACGCCGCGGATGGCGCCGGGGGCACCGTTGGTGCCGACGTTGAAGGCGTATGGGAAGGTACCGTCGAGGTCGAGGCCTTCGCCGGCGTCGCCACCGACGAGGGGTCTACCGGAGCTGCTGAGGAGCGGGTAGCTGGCGGGGTTGGCGGGGTTGGTGCCGTTGGCGATTTCGACGCCGTCCGGGTAGTCGTCGTTGTCGGAGTCGGTTTCGTTGGGGTCGGTGCCGTGGGTGTTGACTTCTGCGCCGTCGGTGAGGCCGTCGAAGTCGGTGTCGGAGAGGCGGATGTTGGTGAGGTGGGTGAGGACTTCGAGGCCATCGGAGAGGCCATCGCCGTCGGAGTCTGCGACGGTGGGGTCGCCGCCGCTGCTGACGTCTGCGCCGTCCTTGAGGCCGTCGCTGTCGGAGTCGGCGTTATTGGGGAGGGTGCGGAGGGTGAGTTCGGCGCTGTTGTCGAGGCCGTCGCTGTCGGGGTCTGTGGACCATGACTGGCTGAGGTTGGTGAAGTGGAGGGTTTCCCATGCGTCTGGGAGGCCGTCGGCGTCGGAGTCGTCTGGGGAGGCGGTGATTTGTTCGACGGTGATGCCCTGCCAGATGGCGTTGCGGTCGCCGAGGTCGTTTTCGCCGCCGAGGTTGCCCATGATGACGTCGAGGGAGTCGTCGGTGGCGGTGATTTGCTGGGTGAAGACGACGCTGGTGTTGTTCCGGTAGGGCGGCAGCGTGGTGCCGGGAGCGGAGAGGCCTAGCGAGGTGAATTCGTCGACGGAGAGGTTGCCTTCGACTTCGATGTCCCAGCGGCGGTTTTCGGGGGCGTTGCCGGAGACGAGGATCTGGATTTTGTAGGTTTGGCCAGGGGTGACGGTGAAGTGGGCTTCGAGGCGTTCACCGGCGGCGTTGTTGGCCCAGCGGATGTCCTGATAGATCTGTTCGAGATTGTTTTCGTCGTCGCTGGTGCCGAATTGGGGAGTGGCCTGCCATGGGGTGACCGACTGAGGGGTGACGAAGGACGCGCCGATGGGCGGGGCGGTATCCGGGACGAAGGTGAGGCCGTTGACGACGAGTTCCGGGTCATTGGTGCTGAAGTTGACGGCGTAGGGGAAGGTACCGGAGAGGTCGAGGCCCGCGGGGCCTCTGACGAAGCTGATGGTGCCTGCAGAGACCGCGGTGGCGGCATGTGCGGGGGCCCATGGGACGGCGAGCAAGCCGAGGGCGCAGAATAACAGTGGTGGTTTTCTCATATCGCAGGGGATGGGGTTAGGGGGGGTGAGTCGCCAGGGGGGCGCGAATCGGGGCGATTGGAACGGAAGAGGGGATGCCAAGTCAATCCTCGAGGAGCCGTAGCGGCGCTTTTATTGAGGGGTGGTGGTGGGGGATGATGTTGGGGGCGTGCGGCGGGAGCAGAGGCCGGGGCAATGGAGGAAGTGATTGTGGAGACCGGCTGGGTCTGGTGGATTAGTGGACAGAGCTCTTCGTGTGGCTTCAATTGCGGCATGTGCGGGGACTTGGGCGGGTGGGGGGCGGATTTGAATTATTGGACAGACCTCTTGGGCGGGACACGGCGCGGGGAGCGGGACAAAAAGACAGACCTCTTGGGCGGGGTGCAATTGCGGCAGACGAATTGCGGCACGCCTTGTTTGGTGGCGGGTGGTGCGGCGATTTTGGGGCCGTTCTCTCAGGCGCAATGATTCGCCGAGATGACGAGATCGGCCGTGGGCGAGGGGTGGGAGGGGGAGGATTGGGCTTGCCTTTCGGGGGCAGGAATGTCAATCAGATGTGATAATCTGGATCATTTGAGAGATCCGGGAGAATTTGTTCACCATTTGCTGCCGAAAACGACATGGCCCGCATAGTCATTATTGACGACGATCCTTCGATACTTGGGTTGATGGTGCAGGTGTGTCGTCAGATGGGGCATGAGGTGGTGGCGCGAGGGAGCGGGCGGGAAGGGATGGCGGCGGTTGGGGAGGTGAGGCCGGAGTTGCTGCTGGTGGATTTGAAGATTCCGGATATGAACGGGTTGGAGGTGATTCAGGAGTGCCGGAGGGAGTATCCGGGGACGGCGGTGGTCATGGTGACTGGGTTTGCGAGTGTGGAGACGGCGGTGGAGGCGATGAAGCTGGGGGCGTTTGATTATCTGACGAAGCCGTTTGAGCTGGATGATTTGAGGCGGACGGTGGAGCGGGCGCTGACGCAGGGTCGGGAGACTGGGCGTGCAGTGGTGGCGGAGGCGGCTGGGGTGGTGGCGGCGGCTGTGGGGTTGCCGGTGCCGATTGTTGGTGAGAGTCGGGCGGTGCAGGAGATTTTGCGGGTGGCGGCGCGGGTGGCGGACAATGAGAGCCCGTTGCTGCTAGAGGGGGAGTTTGGGGTTGGGAAGCAGATGGTGGCGAGGGCGGTGCATCAGATGAGCCGGAGGGGAGCTGCGCCGTTCAAGGTGCTGCAGTGTTCGGGGTTGCCTGCGGAGTTGCTGGAGCAGGAGTTGTTCGGGAGCGGGGGTGGGCGGAGTATCTTCACGCGGGCGGAGGGAGGGATGGTGCTTTTGGAGGAGATCAATGCGCTGCCGTTGCGGCTGCAGGCGCAGTTGGACGGGTGGCTGGAGGAGTTGCAGAATCGGCGGATGGCGGGGTTGGGGGAGGTGGATTTCCGGCTGGCGGCGACGACGACGGTGCCTTTGGAGCAGCTGGTGCGGGAAGGGAAGTTCCGTGGGGATTTGTGTTATAGGATTTCGGTGATTCAGATATCGCTGCCGCCGCTGCGGCAGCGGCGGGAGGACATTCCGCTGCTGACGGAGCATTTTCTGGAGGTGCTGGCGCGGCGCGGGGGGGTGGCGAAGCTTGAGGTGGACAAGTATGCGATGCAGCTGCTGAGCGAGTACGGGTGGCCGGGGAACATTGGGGAGTTGCGGCATGCGATTGAGCGGGCGTGTGCGTTTGCGGAGGACGGGAGGATTCGGCCGGTGGATCTGCCGTCGAAGATCAGTCAGAAGGTGGAGGTGAGTGGGGATGAGAGCGGGCGGATCCGGCAGGTGCTGCCGATTGGGACGAAGCTGACGGAGTTCATCAAGAAGCAGGAGCGGGTGTTCATCCGGGAGACCCTGCGGTATAATGAGGGGTCGCGGGAGAAGACGGCGTCGATGCTTGGGGTGTCGATTGCGACCTTGTACCGGAAGATGGGGTTGAAGCTGGAGCGTGACAAGCTGCTGGGATGAGGTGGGAGAGGCTGCGGGCGGCTTCAGGGAATCCCCGACGGTGTATTTACATCATAAACTCGTTGTCTTTTGCGGAGCGGTTTGGTATCTGCGGGGCATCTCCGGGAAAAAAGTTCACCCTTCCCGGGCAACTTTCCATTTATCATGAAACGCACCCCCTTCTCCGGCCGCCGGAACCGCGCGGCGTTCACGCTCATTGAGCTGCTTGTCGTCGTGGCGATCATTGCGCTCCTTGTGGCGGGATCGTTCAGTGCCTATGGATTTGTGATGGAGAAGGCGCGCAACAAGGGCACGCTGACGACGGAGATGGCGCTGGTGAATGCGGTTGAGAACTTCTATGGGGACTACAGTCGGTTTCCGGCTCCGACGTCCGGGTCGGGGAACAACAAGGATGCGGACACGGACACGTCTGGTGCGGAAGGGATTGTGACGGCGCTGCTTGGGAAGGATCCGACACAGAATTCGAAGAACCGGGATTACATTGGGGACATGAAGCCTGCGAAGATGCAGAACGGGCGGAATGTGGATGGGTTGGTGAACGAGCAGAACAATTATTCGATCATGGATGCGTGGGGCAGCCCGTTCAAGATCCGGATCGACAGCAACTACGACAACGAGGTGGACAATCCGAATACGGAGGACCGCGGGGTGGGTCGTTCGAAGCTGCGGAAGCGGGTGCTGATCTGGTCGGCTGGGAAGGATCGGGATGCGTCGACGTGGAAGGACAATGTGGGGTCGTGGGACAACAACTGATTGGGAACGGTTGGGAGTAAGATTCAGGGAAATGCAGCGGGAAACCGCTGCATTTCTTTTTTTTCGGGCGTAGGTGTGGGGTTGAGCGGGTGTTTTCCCGTGGAACCCGCCGCGAATTTTCCAGATGCCCGCTTATCTCAATGCTGTTGCCACGGCGGTCCCTGTTCACGAGCAGCACGGGAGTTTTGTGGAGTCGCTGCCGTATTGGATTGAGGGGGCTGAACTGGCGGGGAAGGTGAGGCAGATTGCGGTGCAGGCGCAGATTGAGCGGCGGTATTCAGTGCTGGAGCGTGCGTTGGGGGAGGCTGGGTCTGGGGCGTTTTACGAGTATGGGGGGTTTCCGACGACGCAGGCGAGGATGGAGGTGTACCGGAGGGAGGCTCCGGTGCTGGCGGGTGCGGCGGTGAGTGGGTTGGGGTTGGGGAGGGAGGAACTGGCGGGGGTGACGCATCTGATTGTGACGACGTGCACAGGGTTTTATGCGCCGGGGATTGATATTGATCTGGTGAAGATGTTCGGGTTGTCGGCGCGGGTGAAGCGGACGGTGATTGGTTTCATGGGGTGTCATGCAGCGATGACGGCGATGCGGCAGGCGCGGGAGACGGTGCTGGCGGATGCTGGGGCGCGGGTGCTGGTGGTGAGTGTGGAGTTGTGCACCTTGCATTTGCAGCGGACGACGGCGGTGGACCGGCTGGTGTCGTATTGTTTGTTTGCGGATGGTGCGGCGGCGTCGCTGGTGACGGCGGAGGCGAGGGGGATGCGGCTGGACGAGGCGTGGTCGGCGTTGAGTCTGGCGGATGCGGATCGGATGGCGTGGGTGGTGGAGGACCAGGGCTTTGCGATGACGCTGGATCCGCGGGTGCCGATGAAGATCCGGCAGGCGGTGGGGCGGCATCCGGAGATGACCGGGGGGTGTGCGGCGGCTGGGCCGGACGATGTGTGGGCGGTGCATCCGGGAGGGAAGGTGATCCTTGATGCGATCGGGGAGGCGTACGGGCTGCGGGAGGAGCAACTGGCGGTGTCGCGCGGGGTGTTGCGGGATTTTGGGAACATGTCGTCGGCGACGGTGATGTTTGTGCTGGAGAGGATGATGGCGGCGCGGCGTGGAGGGAGTGAGGTGCGGGGGCATGCGCTGGCGTTCGGGCCTGGGTTGACGGTGGAGGGGGTGGATTTCACGATGCTGGGGCCGTGATGGCGTGGGGAAGTCCGGATTGCGGAGGGGCGGGGGAGGCGGCAGAGGGTTTGGATGAGTTTTCAAGTTGTGGAGCATTCACTGGTGCGGGACCGGCTGGCGCGGTTGCGGCATTGCGGGACTGAGCCGGAAGCGTTTCGGAGGGCGGTGCATCAGCTGGCGCAGCTGGTGGCGGCGGAGGCGATGAGGGATCTGGAGGTGCGGGTGGAGGAGAGGAGGACGCCGCTGGCGGCGACGCGGGTGGAGGTGCTGGCGAGGCCGGTGGTGCTGGTGCCGATTCTGAGGGCTGGGCTGGGGATGCTGCAGGGGGTGCTGGAGCTGGTGCCGGAGGCGCAGGTGGGGCATATCGGGTTGTACCGGAATGAGGAGACGCACCGTCCGGAGAGTTACTATGCGAAGCTGCCGGGTGGGCTGGGAGATGGGGAGGTATTTTTGTTAGATCCGATGCTGGCGACGGGGAACAGTGCGGTGGCGGCGGCGGATCAGTTGAAGGCGGCGGGGGCGCGGAGGATCCGGTTTCTGTCGGTGATTGCGGCACCGGAGGGCGTGCGGTGTTTTGCGGCGAAGCATCCTGACGTGGCGGTGTACACGGCGGCGCTGGATGAGGGATTGACTTCGGCGGCATATATCACGCCGGGATTGGGGGATGCGGGGGACCGGTATTTCGGGACATTGTGAGGCGGGGAAGATGGGCGCGATTCCGTATTCAAACCAACACATTGACCCGCGGCTGGGGTGGTGATATAGCCGCCATTCCGCGGACGGTGAGTGCTGCGGCGTCTGCCGGATCATGATGCAATCGATTTTCATGGTGGCGGCCGTTTGGCTGGCTGGCCTCGGTCTCCGCACGTTTTCTTCCGTTCTGCTGCGCAAGACGGGGGCGTTGCTGTATCTGGTGGCGACGTATCTGGCAGGGTATTACGTGGCTGGGGGGTCGCATGGGGTTGGGATGGCGGCTGCGGGGGCGTGGTTTCTGCTGCCGTGGGTGGAGATCCTGGTGCATGTGCGGCCGCTGCGGTTGCCGGCGGAGCAGGTGCTGGACCGACGGCATCCCCCATCGCGGGAGGATTTTCCGCAATTGGGGACCCTGACGGGGGAGGCGGAGGAGATGGGATTTGAGCGGTGCGGGGATGTGGGGCGTGAGAATGACGGGGGGAAGCAGTTCATCCGGTTGTTCTGGCGGGAGCGGGACCGGATGCAGCTGGCGGTGTGCTGTCATGAGCAACGGGGGATGGCGCTGGTGCACGTGAGCTGCACGACGCGGTTTTCGGATGGACGGCAGATGATCAGTTCCGATTTTCCGTTTTCTTCGGCGATGAAGCCGGTTCCGCGGACGGAGATCCGTCAGGTAGCGGAGGCGGAGACGATCGAGGTGCTAGTGAGGGCGCACGAGGAATGGGTGGCGGGCGAGGGAGCGGAGGAGCTTGATCCGGAGCTGCTGATGGAGCGGGTGAGCGGGGAGTTGTCGGTGCAGGTGCAGCACAATGTGGCGTCGGGGATACTGCTGAGTACGGGTGACGGGCGGGTGCGGTATTCGTGGCGCGGGTGTCTGTATCTGTGGCTTCAGTATCTGAAGGATCTTGTCAGGCTGGCGTGAGGAAAGCTGGAGGAGTGCATGAGACCGTCGTATTTCCTATCAAGCCTCCGGGATCTGCCGCGCCGGATGGGGCCGGTGCATGGGGCGGTGGTTGTGATTTTCGTGCTGGCTGGGTTGGCGTGGTGGGTGGCGTCTGGAGGGAAGGGGAGTCCTGCGGCGGCGTGGGAGCAGTTCAGGGAGGCGCGGGCGGCGATTGACGGGGATGGGGAGGGCGGGGGATTCGAGTGGCGGGCGTCGGTGCGGCTGGGGAACTGGCTGGCGGCGGTGGTGACGACGCTGATCGGGGCGGTGGCGCTGGTGACGGTGCGGTGGTGGGCGGCGGGCGGGACGAGTGCGTCGCGGTGGGTGCGGCCGTCGCGGCCGCGGCGGTTGCGGTTCACGGTGCTGGTGTTAGGGGCGCTGACGATGGCGGTGTTTCTGAGGATGCCATTGGCGCGTGGGAGCATGTGGTGGGACGAGCTGTGGAATTTCCGGTATGCGACGGTGGGGGAGTGGAAGGCTCCGAAGGATGGAGGGGTGAAGGAGTTCCGGGAGTGGGACTGGGCGCGGGCGTTCTGGTATTACGGGAAGCCGACGAATCATCCGGTGCAGACGGTGCCCGGGAAGCTGGTGGAGAAGAGCTGGCGGCTGGTGGCTGGGTATCCTGCGGGGGAGGTTCGCGAGGTGGTGCTGCGGCTACCGGTGCTGGTCGGGGGATTGGCGGGGATTGTGCTGACGGCGGCGCTGGCGCGGCGGTGGGCAGGGGATGGAGCGGGGGTGGTGGCGGCGTGGCTGATGGCGCTGCATCCATGGCTGCTGCGGTACGGGGTGGATGCGCGGTCGTATGGCATGACGGTGTGGATTGTGCCGATGACGCTGCTGGCGGGATGGGAGGCGCTGACGCCGCCGGGTGGTGGGCGTTGGCGTTGGTGGTGGCTGCTGGCGTGCGGGTTCTGTCTGCTGATGTGGGCGCATGTGCTGTCGCATGCGGCGCTGTGTGCGGGGCTGTATGTGACGGGGATTTTTGCGATTCGGCGGGCGAATCCCGAGCGTGCGGTGCGGGCGCGGCTGGTGGCGCGGCTGACGGCGATGGCGGGGTTGGCGGCGTGTGTGTTTCTGGTGCTGTACCTGCCGTGTCTGCTGCAGGCGTTGTGCTGGGGTGAGCGGAACCAGGACGGGAATCTGCTGACGCGGGCGTATTTTCTGGAGACCCTGGCGCAGATGGGGTCGGGGGCGTCGGTGGCGGAGCATCCGGCGGTGGCGTTGTTCCTGGTGCTGGCGGTGTTAGGGTGTCTGCTGGGTCGGGCGAGTGTGCCCGGGGCGAGACTTTGGATGTGCGGGACGCTGGCTGGGTTCGGGGTGTTTCTGGGGGTGGTGGCGGTGAGCGGCGGGTATTTTTATCATCGGTTTCTGATCGGACTGGCTCCGGTGCTGGTGGTGGGGCTGGCATCGCTGGTGACGCGGCCGCGGGTGCCGTGGCTGGTGGCTCCCGTGGTGGTGATCGGGCTAGGGTTTCTGTGGATGCCGGCGCTGCAGCGGCTGACGAGCCGGAGTTACTGTCCGTGGCGGGAGACGGCGGCGGTGATGCGGGAGAGTGGGGCCGGGAAGGCGTTTTGTGCGGGGTACGGGCTGGGGGCGAACATGCTGGAGTGTTATCTTCCGGAGCTGGTGGATTGGCGCGGGAAGCCGCTGGAGGCGCTGCTGGCGGAGGCGGAAGCGGCGGGGAAGCCGCTGTATATTGCGTGGGCGTACCACCGGTATCATGAGTCGCTGCAGCCTGAGGAGATGAAGCGGCTGGGGGATGTGCGGGAGTTCACGCCGGTGGCGCAGTTGCCGGGGATTGAGGAGCAGTATGACTGCCGGGTGGTGCGGTGGAACGGGCGGCGCTGAGATGAGTTCGATGAACCGGATGGAAACCGAAGGCATGTAGTACCCACGCTCAGCGAAGGAGATTCAGGGATTTGGGCAATCAAGCAACTGGCGGATGGTCGATGGGCGGAAGTTTATGCGCCGTACGAGATCGGGGAGGACGTCTGGCTACCGATCATCAAGGGGCGGCATGGAGTCTACGATAAGTTTTTTGCGCGCTTGGCGGCAGGGCAGATTCAGAAGCCGGCTGTCGATTTTGGGGCCTCGGAGAAGGCACGAGAGGCGATGCCGCCGGCTATGGTTGTTCAACGAGAGCCGATGTCACGCGATGGAAAGCTGACGGCAACACGGAGCGAGCAGCGTGGTGTGTCGATGCACCGGAGCATCATCGGCGTGCTGATTTTGGCGGCTGGTGGATTGCTGTGTTTGGTGCTCAGGCGGCGTTCGTGAGGGTGGGCGTTTTGCTAAGAAGGGTCGCTCAAGACGGTGGGGCTGCTGGGCGAAAGATAGGGGGGGCTTTTTCTGTTGTGCCCGTGGGAGGTTCGAGCACTGTCACGAAATGAGGACGCTTTCGGTTGCTGTGCTGTCTTTGGTGTTGGTGTCAGTAATCCGGTCAGATGAGGCCCTCCGAAGTGTCGCGGCAGTGCCAACCATTGCGGAGCAGGAACGCTGGCGGTCGTCAGATGAGGCCCTCCGGAGCGTCGCGGCAGAGCCGACAGCGTTTCTGGAACGAATTGAGAAACAGATAAGGAAAACTGATAGGAGTGATGTGGCCGATAGAGTCCTTGGTGCCGATCTTCAGGCCCTCGCTTTTGCGATTAATCAGGAGATCATTGCCGCGAGCTCTCCGAGCTGGCTGAACCCAAGTTCAGAGCGCAGGGAAGTGATCGCGAAATGGGCTGAGCGGCTGACTCCCTACACCCGCATGCTGGTGGATCTGGCCTTGGGAGATGGATTTGGAACTTCTGCCGCGGCAAAGCAAAGCAGAAGCGTTCTTGATTTCGCCCCTGCCACGCCGGCATTTGCCGAGCAAGTCCGGCCATTCCTGAAGCGCTCTACCTGGGTGGCATTCGCGGCCGCTGACGTGCTTTATGAACATCGCCTGCTCAACGAAGGTGATAGGCAGATCCTCAGGGAAGCCAGACCGCCGGGGGAGAAACAAGCGGAATTGGAGAGATGGGCACTGGGGGTGTCTTCTTTCGAGATGACGGAAGGATTGGAGGTTGCCAAACGCTGTCTGGCATCCGGTTTGGCTGGGGACTCGCCGGAAAACATCATCCAGCAATACCGAATGGGATTGGAAGTCGGCAACATGTTGGGAGCGCGTGCTGCGATTCTACTGCCAGAACTTGAAGTGATCATTGCCAATCCGGCCATCGAGAACGCTGGCTGCCTCGGACAATTTGAGTTTGCTCGGGACGTAGTGAGTGGGAAGAAGGCTAGGCAAGGGCGTGCTGCCGTCAACGGATCTGGTCCGCTTGGTTCGTGGTTTGAGACGGCTCGTCAACCAACGCAGGGAACCAGCCCGGCTGGCCCGGAGCACGGAATGAATGGTGCGGGGGTGCCCGCCGTCAAGTCTGCACGAAGCCTGGAGGTTGATGAACCGGCTTGGCCGACCGCGAGAGTAATTGTGAGTGTGATTGTGGTGGCAGGGGCTGCTCTGCTGTGGTTGGTGCTCAAGCGGCGTTCGTGAGGGTGGGGCGAGCGGCAACGAGGGTTCGGGTGGGGCGTCGCCGGCCATCAGCGGGGCAGGGCGTGAGTGGATAACGGGATCGACTCGTTTTTGGTGAGGCGCGATGCGGCACGGTGGCGGGGACGCAACCCCGATAGGGTTGGGAATTTGTTGGGAGGGGACCCAGGGTAGGCCTGCGTGCCGCAGTCCAACCCTGGGCTTGGGGACGCAATCCCTTTGGGATTGGGGTGCGGGCGGAGGTTAAATGGGCGGTGTTGGGGGATCCAGGGCGGTGCTCTGGGCTGCGGTGTTCCGTTGGGACACGGGGCGAGGGTGAACGGGGCGATGAGAGGGCGGTTGGGGGTGGTTCACCGGGGCTGTGGCGAGGCCGGGACGGCCTCCTGAGTA
>QQNF01000040.1 GCA_003402705.1 Verrucomicrobiota bacterium
GCATAAATAGCAGACCCCGGAACCGTCGCAAACGTCATCCCGCCCGCCCCATCCGGGACTTCAAGGCAGTAGATTTCACCGGGACGCGCCGGAACCTCAATCAGATACCGGTCACCTTCTTTGATCACCTTGGCAGCGAAGCGAACCGGAGCTTTCGGAGGAACAGGCTCCTCAGCAATCACCGATATAGCCGCCATCAAAGCAGCCACCAGAAAGGCCCAGAAGCCGCGCTGGGGAGGGGGAATTGATAACATACAGCTGCCGGATACTATCGCAACCGAGCGCATTTGGCAAACTCCTCTTCCTTCATCACCCGAAACACCAACCGCGAACGACGGTCAGCCTGAACCGAAATCCCGCAGCCATCAGCGCCACCCGCGCCCGGGTTTCCGACCTCCGCCCGCAACCACGCCGTCCCCCTCCCGCCCGCTGACCGCCCACCCGCCCGCTCCCATCAGCGACTCACCTTCACCCTCAGAAACCGCCGCACTCCATCCGCCGGCACGGTCGCCCGTACCGTCCTCACGCGGCCCGATTCGCCTAGCACCGTCACCGTCGCCGGAGCGTCACTCCACGTCCCAAGGTCCGCACTCCACTGCACCGCCGCCACCACGTCAGTCGCATCAAGATTGATCCGGTAATCCACCGCCAGCAATCCTTCCTCCACTTCTCCCGCCGTCACCGCAGCACCGCCAGCAACTCTCGGATCCGACGCAAACGCATACTCCAGCAGGTTCGCCACGCCATCCCGATCCGGATCCGCTAGCTCGCCCGCCACCACCGGATTCCCCGCCTCCGCCCCGAACTGCGCCACCCGCCAGCTGTCATACGGCGTCGGCAGCGCCACGTCCGCCACTGCATCGTCAAACGTGACCACCTGCCCGTCACTCGCCGTCAGCCGCAATCCATAACGCCCGCTCACCGGAAACGTCACCGCCGTATCCGTCGAGGTCCCGTTCGCAAACACCGGAACCCCCGGCCCGCTCACCGACTGCCACTGCATCGTCAGCACCGCCGGAGCCGGCAAGCCATCGTCCGCCACCGTCGCATCCAGCATCCACGGCCCGCCACCACTCAGCGCCGCCCCCGCGTCCACCGCAGGCCCCAGATTCGCCACCGGCCCGTGATTCAGTATCCTCACATTGTCCACCACCACCGCCGCCAGCGTCCCCCCAGTGCTGCTCCCGCTCGCCGCCGCAATCCCCGCAAACGCCGCCGCATTCATCGCCACCGTCTGCGTCCCCACCGTCGTCCACACCCCCGGCACCCCTCCATTGTCAGGAGCCGTCTCCCCCGTAAACACATTCCCAATCCTCACCAGCCGCACCCAGCGCGGAAACGTCCCCGTCCCCGTCGCATTCGTGCTCGCCGCCCCAGTCGTCGCCCGACTGATGAACCTCGTCGCCGGTGTCTTCGTGATCCCGATAAACGCATGCCGCGACCCGCCATCACTGACACTCTCCCGAATCATCAGCCCCGCACGGTTGTCCGACGTCGAACTCCCTCCCGTCCCGATACTAACCACCCGAGCCACTAACGTCGCATCCCCGCTCAAGGCCTGCTGCGCAAATACAAACTGATCCGCCGTCCCCGTGCTCGCAATGCTCGCCCCTCCCGCCGTCACGTTGTACGACCCCGCCACACCTCCAGCCGTAAACCCACTCGTCGCCGGCGCATTCCCAAACCGCGCCACCCCGAAATTCGGCACCACCGGTGTCGGCGCCACCTGCACCGTCACGTCCGCCGTCGCCGTCGTCCCGTGCGTCGCACTCGCCCGCAGCACATACACCCCATTCACCGGAAAACTCACCGCGGTCCGCCGCGCCGCAGGCGTCTCAATCACCGCCGCCCCAGGCCCGGACACCTGACTCCACACCACCGCCGGATGCACCGTCCCGCTCGGCAACTCCCGCGTCGCCTCCACCTCGGCAATCATTCCCACCCCAGCCGGAATCGCCGCCGTCGCCGTGCTCGGCCACACTAGCGTCACCACCGGAGCCGCATCGTCATCCAGAATCGTCACCACCGCCTCCGCCACCGACCCCAGATCATAATCCACCGCATCCACCACCGTCACCACCACGGTCTCATCCGCTTCCTCCACCGTGTCCCTCACCGGAGCCACACTCAGGGTCGCCGTCGTCTGCCCCTCCGGAATCGTCACACTCGCCGGCAATCCCGCATAATCCTCCCCAGACACCGCACTCCCGCTCACCGCCAGACTACCCGTCAGCGGCAGATTCACCGCCCCGCCACTCCGCGTCACCGCAAACACGCCGCTCCCGCTGCTGTCCTCCTCGACCGTCCCCACCACCGCCGCCACCGACACCGCCGCCGCCGACGCATCCGTGATCGTCACCGTGTGCGTCGGAATCGTCCCCAATTGCGCCCCGGTCGGATTCACAAGGGTCACCACCGCCGTCTCCGCCAGCTCCGCCACCCCATCCGCCAGGATCACCATCGGCAGCTTCTTGAACATCTCCCCGGGCGCAAATGTCAGGGTCCCCGGATTCAAATTGAAATCACTCCCGCGCGTCGCCGTCCCGCCCACCGTGAATTGCACCGTCACCGTCCCGCCCGCCGGCGCATCCAGCGCCGCCGTCAGCAACGGCTCGCCTCCATCCGCTTCCTGCCGCGTCGTCGCCGCCATCAGAAAACTCACCCGCGGCACCGGATTCGCCGCCTTGTTGTCGTTGATCGTCAGGGTATGCCGGTACCGCGTCCCGCTCAGCCGCACGCCGCTCCCGCCCGTGCTCAGATTCACCAGATCAATGATCGCCGTCTCGCTCCCCTCCACCACTCCGTCATTCACAATCCGCACCCGCAGCTTCCGCGAGGTCACCCCCGGCGGAAATGTCAGGGTCCCACCCGAAATCATCGCATTCCCCGCCGCCGCATCCGCAAACCGCCAATCCACATCGTCCCCCGTCGCCGTCCCCCCGCGCATCACATAATCCACCGTCACCGTCCCGCTCATCGCCGACGGCAGGGTCACTTCAATATCCCGATACTCCCCAGTTACCGCATCCGGCAACTCCCCAGTCGTCCCTGTCGCCGACACAAATCCCATCGACGGCAGGCTGCTCCCCAGATCGTTGTCTTCTAGCAGCAGGGTCGCCTCCGCAACCTCCACGCCATACCCCGCTCCGCCCGCCAGCCGCATCACCACCGTCTCCGTCCCCTCCCGCAACGCATCGTCCAGCGGCGTCACCGGCACATCCACCCCGCTGGCCCCGTCGGGAATCACCGCACTGCCATTCAATAACTGATAGTCCGTCCCGTTCACCGCCGTCCCGCTCATCGTGTACCCCACCGCCAGCGCCCCCGTCGTCCCCGCCCTCGAAATGTAAAACGAACTCCCGTCCGCCGGCTCCGCCAGCCCGCTGCTGTGCGTGCTCACCGCCACCGGTTCCGCATCATCATCCTTCAACCGCATCACCGCCTGCCCATCCAGATACACCCGATACGCAGGATCCGGCGTGATCGTCAGAATCACCGTCTCCGTGTTCTCCGGCAGCGCATCGTTCAGCACCGGAATCGTCACCGTCACCGCATTCCCCCTAACATCCGTACTCGTCCCCGCCACCGTCACCGTGCCCGACGGCATCGTGAAATCCTGGCCCGCCGTCGCCGTCCCGCTGATCGTGTACCGCACCGTAATGTTCCCCGGTGCCGTCCCCACCGCCGTCACCGTAAACGTCCCGTTCGTACTCGGCTCGCCCGCCGAATTCGCCGTCACCCCCACCAATGGCGCATCCGCATTGTCCCGAATCGTCAGCGCCGCAGAAAAATTCGCCCCCAGCGTGTACGCATTGTCAAACACCGTCAGCGCAAACGAAATCCCTTCGTCTCCCTCCCCGTGCCCATCATCATAAGGCGTCAGCACCACCGGCACCGTATCAACACCCACAGGAAACGTCACTTCCCCTGGCAGCGCCACATAATCCGTCCCATGCAGCGCCCTCCCCCCCACGCCGTAATACACCTTCAGCGTCCCACTCAGATTCCCACGCCGCGTCACCAGCACCACCCCGGTCCCCCGCCCCGCTTCATTCAGCACATCATCCACCGCCGTCACCGAAACCACCGGCAGATCATTGTCCGTAATCGTCACCGTCCCGCTCGCCGCCACCGGACTCACCACATACGCCGCATTGGTACTAACCGTCAGTACCGCATCCTCCGGCGCTTCCACCGCACTGTCATCCGTCACCACCAATGGCACCACCACCGAACTCTGCCCCGCAGGAATCGTCACCGTCCCCGGCACCATCCCGCAATCGACCCCGTTCGTCGCCGTCCCGCTGAACGCCAGCGCAACCGTCAGCGGCGATCCCGTCGCCCCAGTCCGGCTCACCGTGAACGCACCGCCATCCGCCGTTCCCTCACTAGCATACACATCCGTCGCCGCCAGACTCACCACCGGCCGCGTCGTGTCATTGTCCGCAATCGTCAGCATCGCCAACCCGCTGCTCCGCACCTGATACCCAGCCCCAGCTCCCAGCTGCATCGTCACCGTCTCCGGCCCCTCCTGCGCCGTGTCATTCACCGCCGCCACCGTCACCGTCAGACTCGCCTGCCCCGCAGGAATCGTGAACGCATTCATCGTCCCGCTCGCCGCATAGTCCGGCGCAAAACTGTAATCCGTCGTCTTCACCGCCGACCCGCCCGCCGGTGCCACCGTCACCGCCAGCGCCGCCGTCACATCCCCGCTCCGCGTCAGCACAAACGACCCGTTCGCCCCACCCTCCGCCGCGTCCACCGCCGTCATCACCACCTCCGGAACACTCGTCGCCGTCCAGTTCAATCCCGTCAGCCCAGCCGTCGGCACCGTCCCAGGATTCGTAAACCCAGCCGTGAACACATACCCCGTCAGCGTCACACTCAACGTCCGCGTCCCGCTCACCAGATCCGCCAGCGCATAAACCCCATTGCTGTCCGTAAAACAATACTTGTCCGTATCACTCGTCACCCGCACCCCCGCCAGCGGCCGCCCCCCAATCGTAATCGTCCCCCGCGCCACCGCCCGACCCGGATTCCCAATCGTCATCACCGTGTGCGCCCGCACCGTCCCTCCCTTCAGATCCGATACCGTCAGCGACACCGTCTGCTGATCCGCCGTCGGAAACACCCGGGTCACACTAGCACTTTTCGCCGCCGCATACCCATCATTGAAATCCCAGTGATAGGCCAAAGCATCCCCGTCAGGATCACTCGCACTCGCCGTGAACGTCGCACTCCCGTTCACCGCAACCTGCGTCGCCGTCGCACTCAGCGTCACCACCGGCGCACGATTCCCCGGAAACGGCCCGCGCATCACCGCCACATCCAGCGCCTCAGGCACCGTCCCCGCCTTCCCCAGCACCGTGAAATGCAGATCACTCTCAAAATCACTGAACGTCCGTCCCACCTGGATCCCCCCGTCACCCTTCCCACCATCACTCCCCGGCGTCGTGTCCACCAGATGCCCGGCATTGCTCCCCAGCCCGCTCATCATCAGCAGCAATTGATCCGGCCAGCGCCCCCCGATCGCCGGATGATACTCCAGATAAAACCGCCGCTGCGCATCCTTGTCCAACCGCAGCGAATAACGCTTCCCTTCCTCAATCCTCGGCTGGTCATACGCATGAATCCGATACACGCCGTTATACGCCGCACTCGTCCCCGGCCGGTGCACAAACGGATCCTGCAGCCATCCCAGCGACCGTTTGCTGTAGCTGTTGTAATGCGCCCCGAACCCGCCACCGCCACCCATCACATCATAACTGTTCCCGTACTCCTGGTTCTCCCCCACCCCGATCGCCGACCCGTCATTCGTCTTCCAGAAATTCGCATGATTCCTCCCTAGCGAATGCCCGCACTCGTGATTCAGCACATCCATCCCGTCCCACGAAACCCACACGCTGTCCCCGCCACCCCACGAAATCCCGCTCAGCCGCGGCCCCTCGTTCACCCGCACAATCGTGCAGTTGAACTGGCTGCTGTCATACCCCATCCGCCTAGCCATCGCCCGCGCGTCACTGTGCACCAACCCCAACCCATCCACCTCGCTGTCCTTCGCAATATACCACGCCTTGCTGTGCGGCATCACAATCAGCGGCGTCACCACCGACGTCGTCGTCAGCTTCCCATACGACGACTCCAGATAAAACCGCGACACATTCTGCATGTCGCTCCACGCCCGCGCTTCCGTGTTAGGTGCCCGCATCTGGTCAGGATACGTCACCCGGATGTACAGACACCGGAAGTTCCCGATCGCCTCCGACGACGTCCCGGGATAGTTGTCATAAAAATACCCGGCCCCGCCCGGCCCGCCGCTCGCCCACCGCTGCGCTTCCTCAAACACCGTCACGTGCGTCCCGTTGCACAACCGGATCACCCGCCCACCCACCTCCACCAGCGGCACCTCCGGCTCCACCACTAACGTCTCCTCGGTCGTCGTCGGCGTCACCGTCCCCGAAACCGGACACGTCTCGTCCACCGGCGTCCCCGCCGCAATCCGCTCCCCAGCCTCCATCTGCCTCACCGGGCTCTCCGCCACCGCCATCTCGCGCCCAATCGCCACGCCCCTCATCGCCACCCCGCGCCGACTCACCGCCTCCTCCATCTGCCCGAACACATGCGCCCGGTAACTGTCCCCCTCCGGCGTCTCAAAATACCGCAGCGTCAATTCCGTCCCCGCAGGCACCAGCGCGCCCTCCACAGGTCTCCCGAAGTACGCCTTGTAATCCCCCCGCCCGCTCACCGGCTTTTCTAGCAATTCCCGCACCGCCTCCGGCAGATCCTGCCGCACCACCGCACGCACCGCCACCTCCAGCGCCAACCTCGGATTCGTCACAATCAACCGCTCCATCGCCGGCCGCCGCGCCGCCGCCAATCGCACGCCCTCACCCACCATCCCAGCCCTCTCCTCAACCCCAGCACCCACATACCGCCCCTCCCACTCCCGGAACGCATGCAGCGCCCCAAAATCCACCTCGCCCCGCTCCTCCTTCCCTCGCACCCCGAAATCCGCTGCCTCTCCCACCACCCTCACCGCCACCTCCGCCCTTCGCTCATCCCGTCCCGTCTCCCCAGCCACCACCACTTTCCCACGATCACCAACCGCCGCACGCCCCATCAGCGAAACCATCGGTCCACGTCCGCACACCCCAGTCAGCAGCAGCACACCGGAAACAAAAAGCCATTTCTTATTCATGGGGAAAACAGGGGGCAAAAATCCTGGCTCACCCATACCAGATCCCGCCCTCTCTGTCCACTATCCTGAACAACCCTCACTCCACCCGCCGCACCCGGCACCAGCGCCGCGCAAAGGGCTGAACTGTTTCGTTAGGGCAACCCCCATGAAACCAGAGTCACCCGCCCGGCACAAACAGATTCCAAACCCTATTCAGCCCGCGCCCCTTCCCGAATCGCAATCAGTTCCTTCATCACCCCATGCAGCCCACCCTCCCAATCGGACGTCCCAAACGCATCATGCAGCCGCCGGTAAATCCCGTAAAGCTTCCGGTACGTCTCGTGTCGTCCCCGGTCCGGCATATACACCCCGTCCCGCACCCGGCACAATTGCTCCTGCGCCCCCTGCACCGAATCAAACCCGCTCTCCACCGCCCCCGCAGCCATCGCCCCGAAAATCGCCGCGCCCAGCGCACACGTCTGCTCGCTCTGGCTCACCTTCATCGGCCGCCCCAGCACATCCGCATAAATCTGCATCAGCGTCGCATTCTTCACCGCCAGCCCTCCCGTACACACAATCTCCACCACCTTCACGCCGTACTCCTCAAACCGATTCACAATCGTCAGCGCCCCGTAAGCCGTCGCCTCGATCAATGCCCGGTAAATCTCGTGCGCCTCCGTATGCAGGGTCTGCCCCAGAATCATCCCGCTCAGCCTCACATCCGTCAGGATCGTCCGGTTCCCGTTGTTCCAGTCCAGCGCCATCAACCCAGTCTCCCCGGGCTTCATCCCCACCATCGCCCGCTCCATCCCCTCGAACTTCGCCGCCGCATCCGCCCCATAACACTCAGGCACCAGATGATTCACAAACCACAGAAAGATGTCCCCCACCGCACTCTGCCCGGCCTCCAGCCCGTAACACCCGGGCAGCACCGATCCATCCACAATCCCGCACAACCCGGGAATGTCCGCCAGCTCCTGCTGGTTAGGATGAATCATCAGATCACACGTGCTCGTCCCCAGGATCTTCACCAGGGTCCCCTCGCGCACCCCAGCCCCCACCGCTCCCATGTGCGCGTCAAACGCCCCCGCCGCCACCGCAATACCCGTCCGCAACCCTAGCTTCTTCGCCCAGTTCGGCGACAGCCGCCCCGCCAGTTGATCCGACGTCAGCGCCCGGTGATACAACCGGTCCCGCAACCCAGCCAGCGCAGGATCCACCGACGCCAGAAAATCCCGCGCCGGCAACCCGCCCCAGTCAGGATTGTACATCGCCTTGTGCCCCGCCGCACACACGCTCCGCGCCATCTTCAATGGATCACTCTGCCCGGTCAGCAGCGCCGGAATCCAATCGCAATGCTCCACAAAACTCGCCGCCGCCGCAAAAACCCCCGGATCCACCCGCTTCAATCGCAGCAGTTTGCTCCAGAACCATTCGCTCGAGTACGTCCCGCCGCACCGGTCCAGATACTGCGGATGCGTCCGCCGCGCCGCCGCCGTGATCTCCGCCGCCTCCTCATGCGCCGTGTGATCCTTCCACAACCACACCTGCGCATTCAGATTGTCCCGGAACTCCTCCAGCAACCCCAGCGGGGTCCCGTCCGCATCCACCGGAATCACCGTGCTCCCAGTCGTGTCCACCCCGATCCCAATCACCCGCCCCGCATCAAACCCGGGATCCGCCCGCCGCGCCTGCTCGATCGCCCCAGTCACCACCGCCACCATCCCGTCAATGTAATCCTGCGGATTCTGACGCGCCACGTTAGGATCCCTCGGATCCGTCAGAATCCCAAGCTCCCCGGACGGATAATTGAAAACCGCACTCCCCAGCTCCGCCCCAGTCTCCAGGTCCACCAGCAGGGAACGGCAGGAATTCGTCCCGTAATCCAGCCCGATCGAGTATCGCTTGCTCATCATCCTTGGCCCTAATGCGGAGTCCGGAAGCGGTCAATCCCCCTTCCGGACTCATCACCTCAAGTCTCCTCAATCAAGCCGCACCTCACGGCTGAATCACCTTCAGCCGCAGATACCGCTGCGGACTCCCCGCCGGCCCCGCATCCACACTCCGCCACGTCTCCAACCCGCCACCCGACGTCACCAGCAGCGAATCCACCGCTCCCGGCCCCGACGCCCACGTCTGCAGATCACTCGACACCTCAGGCACAATCACCGGAGCCGGACTCGCATATGGATTCCTCCGCCACGTCATCGTCAGCGGCAGACTCCCCGGCACCACCGTCACAAGGCTCCCCGCATCACTCCGCACCGGATTCCCACCCAGCGCAAACTCCACCAGATTATTGAACCCATCCTTGTCAGGATCCGCCGTCGACTCCCGATCCGCCACCCCAAGCCCAGACATCACCCGCGCCGCCCACTGCGCATACGTCTCACTCACCGTCACCACCGTCGTGTCCGACGCCTGCACCCCACCCGGCCCAGTCGCCAGCAACCGGATCTCATACACCCCCGCCATCGGGAAGGTCACGTTCGTCCGCCCATTCCCCGGCGCAGTAAACACCGCCGCCGCTGGCCCCGATACCGTCGACCACGCCACCGTCACCCCAGCCGCAGGATACGGCCCAGGACACACCACCGCGTCAATCATGAACACTTCACCCACCGCCACCGACGTGTCCGGCGGCGCCACCACCCCGAACGCCGACGGCCCGCCCGGACTCGGCACACACGGCTGCCAGCTCGCCTTCTCATTCCACGCCTCCCGTGCCGCCAGCGGATTCACCATCTCCAGCGATGCCCCCGCACGCGTGGCCGGATACCAATTCCCCTCATACCGGAAATCAAGAATCCCCAGCCCGTAAACCCCAGTCTCCACCCGCAGCGTCTCCCCACTGTTGTCCAATCGCCCGCCCGCCCACTGCACCGCACTCACCCCCGGAAACTGCGCCGCAAACTTCACCAGATCCTGCGTGATCACCGCATACCCGTTCGCAGCCACCGTCAACTCAGGGAAAGTAAACGTGATCCCCGACGCAAACCGCACGCCCGTCAGCGTCATCGGCACCGCCGTAATATTCCGGAACTCAAGGTACTCAGCCTGACTGCTCGACGGCGGATCAAACATCAGCTCCGTAATCCGCAAGCCGTTCATCACCGTCACATCCGCACTCACATCGCTCCCATTCGAAAACCCGGCCGTCGGCAGCGGCAAATAACCAATCGTCACGCCCCCATCCGTCGTCCGGCCCTGCGACACATCAGGATTTCCCCCCAGCACCGTCACAATGTCCACCGGCACCGCCCCGGCATCCAGCAGCGCAATCGTGTCCCGAATCCGCGAAATCTTGAACGCCAGATGATTTCCCCCGGCCGCAGCATCCCCATCCGCCACCAGCGCCAGAAACCCGCGCGACCCCACAAAACTCAACGGCGGAAACACACTCTGCCCAGGCTCGTTCCGGTAATCCTGACTCATCCGCCACCCGCCAATGTCCACCGGCAGCGACTCAGGATTGTACAACTCCACAAAATCCCCCGCCACAATAATACTGTTAGACCCCAGCCACTCGTTGATCCGGATCCCGCTCCCCGTCCCCGTCTCACACACCGCCGTGTTCGCCGCCCCTGACGTCGGCTCCGATAACCGCCACCCGCCAGCCACCCGCGCCACCGACTTCCCAATCAACTGCGGCCCGAACGCCACCTCATCAATCAATGCACCCCCAGCCGACCGGAACCTCACAGTCTCACCGCCACCTCCATCCAACCCGAACCCAGCCTGCGTCGCGTCCACCACCAGATAACCTCCCGGCGCTATCACCGTCCCCGCAGGGAACGTGAACCGACCCGGTACCGCCGCATCATCCGACAACCCGCAACCATCCAGCACCGCCGTCTCACTCCCCCAGTTCCGCAACTCAATGAAGTCCACCCCGCTCACCGGCATCGCCAGCACTTCACTCAGCATCACCGTCGGAATCCCCGCCACCACCGTAAACGCCACCGTCGTCGGCACTTCCTGCCACAACCCGGAATCCCGCTTCCCTAGCACCGTCAGCACGTGCGCTCCCGCACTCAATCCGCTCAATGTCGCCGGCACCGTCACCGCAATCTCCGGACTCTCCGCCCCTCCATCCACACGGTACTTGTAATGGCTGAACCCATACGCCCACGCCGGTTGCCCCATCGGCGTGAAGCTCCCGCCCACTCCAGCCGCTATCGTAAACGTCGCCGGCCACACATTCCCCGGCGGGGTCTGCACCCGAATCCCCGTCTTCGCCACGTCCCCACCCGCATTCCCACCCAGCGCCCCAGCCCCCAGCACCGGCGAACACCACTGCGGCCGCAATGCCGCCATCACCTGCTCCGCCGTCGCCGTCGCAGGATTCGTGATCAATCCCAGATTCAGCTTCAGATCCGCTCCTATCACATTCCCAGTCGCCTCGACCCCAGCTGGCGGAGCCACCGGCAGAAAATTCCCATTCATCACCAGCCGGCTGTTCGCTGGCACATAGTTCCGCGCCAGATTCTCCGCATCAAAGATCACATTCCCTTCCAGATAGAATCCTTTCCCCTCCCCTGCGAATCCATCGTCATCGAAGTTCACCACGCCAGACCCCCCATCAATCCCGCCCACCTTCGTCGTCCTCACAATCGTGTTGTAAAGCAGCACTCCCGTCCCGCCCTGCGGCTGCCCGCCCTGCTTCATCGTAATCGCATTGTCGCAATCATAGATCAGATTGTTGATCACCGTCACCTGACTGTAATCCGCATTGTCCGACCCGCCCGATACCGCACTCGCACTGTCAGGCGATGCCCCGTTCCGGTGCGCATGCATGAACACATTCCCCTCAATCCACGCATCCGTGCTGTCGAGATCCAGAATGTCATCGTCCGATCCCGCAAACTCACAGTCCAGCACATGCAGAATCGGCCCCGGACGATTCCCGCCAGTGAAATCAATCGAATCATTGTACCCCTGCGTCTTCCCGAACCGACACCTCTCAATAATCCCGCGACCACCCGCCGCAATCCCGCCACTCCCATGCACCGGCTCAAACCCAGCCGTGCTGTCAGGAAACACACAGTCACTCACCCGGAAGGAACTCCCATCAAACGATAGGAACTGCACCGCAGGATTCAAAAACGTCACATGGTGAATCTCCACATTCGCCCCGTTCTGCGCCCAGATCGCCGTCGACCCATTCTGGCTGATCGTCAGATAGCTGAACAATGACGGCGACGCCGACGCCCCACTCACCCGGATCCCTCCCCAGTTCCCCGTCCCCGACGGAATCCGCGCCACCCTGATCCCCGCCGCCTCCGTCCCCTCAGCCACAATCCGCCCACCCGCACTCACATTGATCGAAGCCCCCGACGCCACAAACACCGTCGTCCCAGGCTGAATCGTCAGGACCACACCATTCGGCACCGTCAGGGTCCCCGTCACATTGTACGGCCCAGCCCCCGGCGTCCACGTCTCACTCCCAGCCAGCGTCCCGCTCCGGTTCACCCCAGCCAGATCATACCAGATCGCCACCGTCTGACTCGCAAACACACTCCCCGCCTCATCATGCGCCGTGCACACCAGCGTGTTCAATCCAGGCTGCAGCACCACCGCAGTCCCCGCACTCCACGAATTGTCAGCCGCCGCCGTCGAACCATACGGATTCGTCGTCACCTTCACCCCGTTCACCCGCACCTCCGCCGTCCGCACCGGATCAATCTTCCCTCCCAAATCCCCCAGATTTGTCGCCGTCGTCGTCCGCGGTACCCCATTCTGCACCGGCAGACTCGTCGCCGCCGTAAACGCCGTCGGCAGAAAGCCCTCAATCGTCGTCCGCCTCGTGTCCAGGTACGACTTGATGTGCGCCCGGATCGCATCCCCGTCCGGCGTATACTGCGTCCCCATCCACGGCGCATCCAGCATCGTGTCAATGTACGCATCAAACACCGGCTTCGCAAAAAGCGTGTCCAGATACCGCCGCAACGCCGCCTTGAACTTCCGACCAGTCACCGGATTCCGATAGAACTTGTCCATCTGCGGCAGGGTCGCGTTGTCGTTAGGATAGTTCGCCTGCGTGCACTGATAAATCGTCCCCGTCGGCGGTGCTACCATATCCCCCAGCCCAATCGCGTTCAGATTGAAACACGTATCCATATCGTGCGGAATCAGCCGGCACAGATCGTCATCCAGCCCGAAATACACCGAGTAATCATCATCGTCCCCATTCGCCATGTTCGTCTCCGCATGGTTGATGATCGTCGAAATCGCCAGAAACCGGCACCATTCATCAATGTCCACGGTGTTCTTGATCGTCTCGTGGAACGTGTCCGCCGTCCCCGCATTCATCGACGTGATCCACGCATGCAGATCCGCCCAGTCATTCTGCACCGCATTCGTCTGCTTGTTCCATCCCTCATTCACATACCCGCCCTCAGCCCACCCATTCGCCCCGATCACCGGCAGCGTCGACACTCCCCACCGCACACTCCCCCGGATCTTCCCATAACCATTCCCATCATCATTCCCCGGAAACCACTCGTCAATCGTCTCACCCCCACGCGGCATCAGATCACAGTAATACCCGAAGGTCCGGTTCCCATTCTGATCAAGGATCCGGTTCACCCCGTTGATCCGCATCCCCACAAGATTCGACTTCTCACACGGCACCCCCGCCGCCTCCATCAGCCGGCTCCCCAGAAACTGGCTGTACGAATACTTGTAATTCAGCGTGAACGCCGTCCGTCCGTTCCACGACGCGTCACCAGGCACATCCAGTCTCAAATTCACCGGCGTGTCGCTCCGCGAGCTGTTCCCCCGCGTCCGGATGCTCCCCCGGTACCTCACATCAAACCCTCCACCCTGACGGAATATCACCGTGCAGTTCGGTGCCGCATTGCTCGTCCGATTCGCCAACCCCGCATTCCACGCCGCATCGTCCGCTCCCGTCAGCACCACCTGATAAAGCGACCTCGCATCCGCCCACGCCTCTTCATTCACCTGATAAAGACAATTCGCATTCTGCACCGGATTCGCCCCGTTCAAATCCAGCGTCGGCGGCGGCCACGAACGCACATTCGCCACACTGTCCGCCGCCCTCACATAAAACTCCACCACCGTATTCAACGCCTGCGCCGGCAGCACCGCTCCATACACCCCGTCATTCGCCAACCCGTCCCCGTTCCGCCCGTCATCCCTCAACAGCACTTCATCCCAATCCACCGCCGGACTCGTCCCCGACGGCAGCCACGTCCGGAAATAAACCGACGCACTGATCCCCGTCGCCAACTCATCCGTGATCCGCGCCGTCACCGTCACCTGCTGAGTCCGGTTAGGAACCGCCGGACTGTGCACCACATCCCGAATCAGCGGCGCACTGTTCGCCCGCGCCACTAGCGCATTCTCCGCCCCAGGCGTCGGCACCGCCGCCGCCCAATTCACCCCAGCCTTGTTCGAAAGCCCAACATTGATCAACTGAATCGACGACCCACCCGCATTCCCAATCTCCGGATCAGGATCCGCCGCCGTCACCCACTCCAACCCCGGATCCGTGTCCAACCCATTCGCCGGGGTCTGCCCAGGCGTGTTCGTCGCATCCCAGACTCCCACAATCTTCCGCACCGCCCAGTCCCCCGAATCCGCATACTCCACCTCATCCACCGTATCCCCCACCGCATTCTTCAACCGGATCAACTCCCCACTGTTGCTCAACCTCGACAACGGCCCCCACCCAGTCGCCGTCACCACAGCACCAGCACCATACTTCGCTATAAATGCCGCCCGGTCCGCAGGCACCGCCAGCGACGCCTTCGCAGGCAGCAACTGCCCCGCCGGAAACACATAGTTCACTCCCTTGCTGAACTCCCACCCAGTCAGATCCACCGCCGCATCCCCGAAATTATACACCTCGATGAACTCCTCACTCACCCCGCTCGCTCCCGGCGGATTGTACATGATCTCACTGATCATCACCGTATTCAAATCCGCCGTCACATTCAGCGTCACCACCGTCACCCCCGACGTCAGCGCCCCGTCACTCGCACGGTAACTGAACGTCGTCGTCCCCGAAAACCCAGTCGGCGGCACATAATCAAACGACCCGTCACTCCGCATCGTCAGCACCCCCTCCACCGGTGCCGCCACCAGCACCGCCGTCAGCGCTCCTTCCTCCACATCCGTGTCATTCCGCAACACCCCATTCCCCGCCGCGATCGTCAGCGGCGTGTCCACCCTCACACCGTAAATATCCGCCACCCCCACCGGCGCATCATTCACCGCATTCACCGTCAGCGCCACCGTCACCACTCCCGACTGTCTCACCCCGTCAGACGCCCGATAACTGAAACTGTCGCTCCCCGCAAAATTCGCCGCCGGGCTGTACCCAAACGACCCATCCGCATTCAGCGTCAGGCTTCCTCTCGTCGCCGTGGCCACCAGCACCGCCGTCATCATCTGACCCTCCGGATCCGCATCATTCGCTAACACACCCTGCGCCGCAGGCACCGTCAGCGTCCCGTCCTCATCCACGCTGTACGCATCCGCCACCCCGCTCGGAGACGCATTCAACGCCACCGTCACCGTCACCGGACTCGAACCCAACGCCTCATCCCTCGCACGATACGTGAACGTATACACCCCGCCCACCGGAGCACTGAAGACAAACGACCCATCCGCACTCAACGTCACCGTCCCGCCCACCGGCGCAGCCCCCAGCTTCGCCGTCAGCACCGTGCCCGCATCCACATCCGTATCGTTCGCCAGCACTCCCTGCGCCGCACCAATCACCAGCGGCACCCCCGGATCACCCGCATAATTGTCCGCTCGCGCCACCGGCGCATCATTCACCGGCGTCACCGTCACCGTCACCGTCGCTGGAGCTGACGGCCGCGTGTCCGTCGCCCGATACGTGAACGAATCCGTCCCGTTGAAATCCGCCGCAGGACTATACACAAACCCGCCATCCGCATTCATCACCACCGTCCCGCGCGCCGGCTGAGTCACCACCGACGCCGTAAACGCATCCCCTTCACCATCCACATCGTTCGCCAGCACCCCCGGCGCCGTCACCGTCAGCACCGTGTCCTCCGCCGTTGTATAACTGTCCGCCGTCACCAGCGGCGCCGCATTCGGCCCCGTCACCACTGTAATGTTAGCAGTCGCCACCGCAGACACGCGCCCGCTCGTGTCCCGCGCCCGATACGTGAACGAATCCGCCCCCGTAAACCCCGCCGACGGCGTGTACGTAAACGTCCCGTTGCTGTTCAGAATAACATTCCCACGCGTCGGCCCAGCCACCAGCTCCGCCACCAGCGTCGCCGTCTCGCCCGGATCAGGATCCGTATCGTTCGCCAGTACCCCCGCCGCCGTCACCCGCGTCACCCGGACACGCATGTCAAATGAGATGTCACTCGAACTCGCCCCATTCTGGTGCGCCTCCGCCGCCAGCAGATTGATCCCCTCACGAAACGTCCCCGCAGGCAGCGTGAACGTCTGCGTCGAATTGTCGCTCACATTCGTCGTCGGAAAATAATCCCACGCCAGCTCCGGCATCGTCGCCAGATCCGGCAGGTTGCTCGTCCGAATCCCCGCCCCGCCATTGATGTAAAACGCCACCGCATCATCGTAAATCACCGACACCTCCACCCCAGTAATGTTGAACGCATTCGCCACCGTCAGCGGCCTCCGGAAATAATAACTCGCAAACTTGTCCCCCGCCGCCGAATTGAACGCCGGATCAGGATTGTCGTTGATCACCGTCGCCTCATCGCCATCCCCATAACCCAATTCCCCCGCTCCCGTCTTCCAGTCCCCGTTCTCCACAAAATCCTCCGCCCGCCATGCCGTCCCAAGATTCCGGCTCGCCAGCACCAGCGAATCAAAATACCGCCAGTTCGGGGCCTTGTACGGCATCAACTCCTCCGTCGTCGTCCCACCTGCCAGCGCACTCACCACCAATGGCGTGTTCCTCACCGCCGTATAACTGTCCCCCGCCGCCACCGGTGGATCCGGCGTGTCCGTCACCGCAATCGTCACCGTCACCGGCCCCGACTGAAGCGCCCCGTCACTCACACGATACGTGAACGTCGCCAACCCCGAAAACTGCGCCGCAGGCGTGTAACTGAACGACCCGTTCGCATTCAACACCACCGCCCCGCTGCTCGGCGTGCTCGCAGACACTGCCGTCAGCGCCGACGCCGCATTGTCCACATCGCTGTCATTCGCCAGCACGCCCTGCCCCACCGGCACCGTCAGCACCGTCCCCTGCGTCACCCCATAATTGTCCGCCACCCCCACCGGCGCATCGTTCACCGGCGTCACATTCACCGTCACCGTCGCAGGATTCGACTGCCCAGTCGAATCCACCGCGCGATAACTGAAACTATCCGCCCCGAACCAGTTCGCATTCGGCGTGTACGTGAACGTCCCCGTCGACCCTAGCACCAGCGTCCCGTTCGCAGGATCCGTCACCTTCACCGCCGTCACCGGTGCCACCCCACCCGTATCATTGGCTAGCAACGTCCCGCCAGTCCCTTTCACCGACACATCAATGTTGTCGAAATTCACAACCCCTCCCTCATCCAAATCGAGATTCTCACCGCTCGGCCGCGGCCCGAACCCGCCAAATGCAACCACATGCGACCCAGCCGTCACCGGCACCTCAATCGTATAAGCCCCCCATCCACTGTCCGCATTCCCATTCGCTCCCGCCGCTCCCGCAGGATTCGCTCCCACCTGCCTCACCAAGTAATTCCTCCCGCCGGAACTCAGCCGCGCCCCGTCCAACATCACGATCGCCTCCGCATACTCGTTGTCCTCCAGCCCGTTCACCGCCCGCGCCCGCGCATCACACTTGATCGTCAGGGTCGCCGCCGCCGGCACATCAATCGTCCGCCGCCACCCACCCGAAATATTCGGCCCGTTCCCGCCACCACCAAAACCCCGCGAAAACGACACGTTCACCGACGACCCGGGATTCCCCACACCCGAATCCAATGCCCCCGCCACCACGTTCGGCCGACTCGTCCCGTCAATGTCATCCGCATACACCAACCCACGCAGCGGGTCCGCACTCACCGACGCAATCGTCAGATCAATCCCCGCATCCGAACTGTTGTTCGTGTTCTGGTGCAGCTCGATCGCTATCACATTCGCCCCGACCGCAAACGGCACCGTCAGCGGCACCGTCGTGTACGCCGTCTCACTCCCGCCACTCCCGCCCACCAGCGCATCAGGATTCAACGGCACGTCCGCAGGATAGTTATACCGCCCGGCCTCCACCCCGTTCACATAAATAATGCAACCGTCATCCGCCAGCACCCGCGCATTCCACGTCTGCGCCGCCTCCGCTCCCGTCATCGTGAAACTCGTCCGGAACAGATACGTGTTCACCGTGTTCACCCCGCTGTTCCCCGTAATCCCACCCAGCAGATTCGGCGCATTCGCAAACGCATCCACCCCGCCCCCCTGAATCGGCAGCGCCGCCGACTTCCACCCCGCCACCGTCGAACTCGCCTTGTCAAATCCCACCGCATTCCACGCCAGGCTCGCCCCATCCCGCGGATACGCGTTCGCACCCCCGGCCGCCGTCGTCAGCAGAGTATCCAGATAATCCCAACTCCCCGGCAGCGTAAACCCCGCACCACCACCCGCCTCGAAATCCGTCACCAGCAGCGGCGTGTTCACCGCCCCGCCCGACAACGCCGTGTCCTCAGGGGTCGAAAATGTGTCAGTCACCGCCGTCGGCACGGCATACAACGGAATCGCCACAGCAGGCAACAGCAACGCAAGCAACAGGGAGGAACGCATGGGAAATCAGGGGGTAATCGGCGTCAGGGTAAACGCCGGTCGGGAATTCTGCACAAATCAGGGGCTTCTCGTCAATCACACCAGCTCCAGAACCCTCCACAAAAGGATCCCCCGCCGCCATGACCGCAAAAAACAACGGTCGCACCAGAAAGATGACCGCAGGATTAAAGCTGCCGCCATTCAACCCATCGGACTCCGTTTCCACGTGTTTCGGGGTTTTCCCTACGAAGCCATCCCTCAAGCCTCACGCTCCGGCGTCACCGTCTCAAAAATCCCCCCGCCCACCAGCTCGTTCCCATCATAAAACGCACAGATCTGCCCCGGTGCCAACGCCCGCTGCGATTCATCAAACGTCACCGCCACCCGCCCGCCCTCCAGCGCCTCCACTTCCGCATCCTGCCCCGGACACCGATACCGAGGCTGCACCTGACACCGCCCAGGCAACCCCAGCGGCCCCACCGTCCACGACAGCGTCCCCACCGTGCACCGCCGCGCATACAACCTCGGCGTCTCCGGATGATCAAACGCCACCACCAGCTCCCGCGTCCCCACCCGCTTCTCCACCACCACATAGGCCTCCCTGTAAGCATTCGACGCCACCCCCAACCCCTTCCGCTGCCCCAATGTGTACAAGTGCACCCCCGCATGCCGCCCCAGCACCCTCCCGTCCAACCCCACAATGTTCCCCGGCTCATCCGGCACAAACGCCCGCAGAAAATCACTCATCCGCACGTTCCCAATGAAACAAATCCCCTGGCTGTCCTTCTTCGCCGCCGTCGCCAGCCCCAACGCCGCCGCACGCTCCCTAACCTCCGCCTTCAGCATCCCCCCAATCGGAAACTCCGCCCGCCGCACCTGCTCCTGCCTCATCAACGCCAGAAAATAACTCTGGTCCTTCCCGGGATCCATCCCCCGCCACATCCGGCTCACCCCATCCCCACCATGCACCACCCGCGCATAATGCCCCGTCGCCACCGACTCAAATCCCTCCGCCAGCGCATAATCCAGAAACACCCCGAACTTGATCTCCCGGTTGCACATCACGTCAGGATTCGGCGTCACGCCGCTCCGGTATCCCTCCAGCAGATAGCTCACCACCCGCTCCCGGTAGTCCTGCATCAGATTCACCACCCGGAACGGCACCCCTAACTTCTCCGCCACCGCCCGCGCATCCTCAATGTCCTCCTGCCACGGACAATCCCCCAGAATGTTCTCCTCGTTGATCCAGTTCTTCATGTACGCCCCCTCCACCTCATGCCCAGCCTCCACCAGCATGGCCGTCGCCACACTGCTGTCCACCCCTCCAGACATCGCTGACAAAATCCGCGCCATAAGTCCTCCCCGATTCGCACCACCGCCTCCCCACCGCAAGGGGCCTCATGCCCTTCCCCCTCCACGCCAGGATCTGCGCAGTCTTCACCAACCCATGCGGCGCAACCCTCCCACCCAGCCCGGTATATCTCCATCATGACTGCAACGCTCTCATCCATCCTCGCCGCAGCCGCCACGGCCACCCTCGCCACCTCCACCGCCCTCGCCGGATCCTCCACCCCAGCCCTCCCTCCAACCCCTCCACCCGCCACCGGTGACTGGCTCTCCCACACCATCTCCCCAGTCAATAACCCCATCTTCTTCGAAGACCCCACGATCCGCACGGAAATCCGGCCGATCTACATGCGCCACAACATCGACGACGGCTTTATCACCAAAGGCGGCGACGTCAACCTCTACGCCCTCCAAGTCCGCTGGGCCATCACCGACCGCCTCGCCCTCATCGCCACCAAAGACGGCTACATCGACATCAACCCAGGCGCAGGCCCCGGCGCTTCCGGCTGGGCCGACGTCGCCCTCGGCCTCAAATACGCACTCATCGACGACCGCGCCAACCAGTTCATCCTCACCCCAGGCTTCACTTTCGAAGCCCCCTTCGGCGAGAAAAAGGTCTTCCAGGGCAACGGCGACGGCGAATTCAATCTCTTCGTCTCCGCCGCCAAGGGCTTCGGCGACTTCCACCTCACCTCCAATGTCGGCTTCCGCCTCCCCATCGACGGCGACGCCGAATCCTCCAGCTTCCACTACAGTCTCATGGCCGACTACTACGTCTGCCAGTGGTTCATCCCCTTCGTCTCCATGAACGGCTCCTCCGTCATCAGCAACGGCACCGCCCTCCCGCTCGACAGCGAAGGCTACGATCTCATCAACTTCGGCAGCACTTCCGCCGACACTTCCATCACCCTCGGCGGCGGCCTCCGCACCAGACTCCGCCCCAACCTCGACCTCGGCTTCGGCTACGAAACCGCCGTCGTAAACCCCAAGGGCCTCTTCGCCGATCGCTTCACCTTCGACGTGATCTGGCGCTTCTGACAAAGACTTTGCGGACATCGCGCCCATCCGCCCCGTTTGGTGGCCGGGCCCCGCGAAAACGTGGTCCGCCTTACAGATGGCACCTTCTGAACAAGAATTCTCTTAAACCAAAAGCTGCCATCTGTAAGGCGGGCCGCAAAACGCGCGGCGTGTGCGAGGGGGATCGCATGCGCCGCGCGCTTCTTTTTCCTCCCACCCCACCCACCCGCGGATTCGCCTTGCCGCACCCGCCGGATTCCCCATAAATCCTCCCATGGGAGCTCAATGGAAACAAAAATGGCGCGAACTCGCCGCGGACAAAAAAGGCCGCATGACCACCAAACTCGTGCGCGAAATCCAAGTCGCCGCACGCATGGCCGGCCCAAGCCCGGAATTCAATCCGCGCCTCGCCGCAGCCATCGAAGCCGCTAAAAAACAAAGCGTCTACCGCGACACCATCGAACGCGCCATCGCCAAAGGCTCAGGCCAGGACGGCAAAGCCGATGCCATCGAAACCGTCATCTTCGAAGGCTTCACCCCTCACCGCGTCCCCGTCCTCGTCGAGTGCCTCACCGAAAACAATAACCGCACCGGCCCCGAAATCCGCGTCCTCTTCCGCGCCGGTTCCATGGGCGCAGTCGCATGGATGTTCGACTACGTCGGTCTCGTCGAAGCCAACGCCCCCCAAGGCACCGACCCCGAAAGCGCCGCCATCGAAGCCGGTGCCGATGACCTCGAAATCCTCTCCGCCGACGATCTCGAAGACCTCCCGCCCAACGCCGTCGCCGCCCGATTCTTCACCCAACCCGCAGAACTCAACAACGTCACCAAGGCCCTCAAAGCCGCCGGCTGGTCCATCACCACCACCGAACTCAGCTACCGCCCCAAGGACTACCCGGAACTCACCGACGCCCAACGCGAGGAAGTCACCTCCTTCCTCCAGGCCCTCGACGACCACGGCGATGTCCACCGCATCCACGCCGCCATCCGCTGAATTGACCACATGAAAATCGCCGTCCTCAGCGACGCCCACGACCAACTCGCCAACCTCCAGCGAGTCCTAACCGCTGTCCAGCAGGAAGGCGCTGAACACCTCTGCTTCCTCGGCGACTTCTGCGCCCCCTTCACCCTCGCCGCCCTCGCCTCTGGCTTCCCCGGCCCCATCGACGTCGTCTTCGGCAACAACGACGGCGACGCCTTCCTCCTAACCAGCGTCGCCTCCAAGCACCCGAACGTCAAACTCCACGGCCACTTCGCAGAACTCGATCTCGCCAGCCGCCGCATCGCCCTCCACCACTACCCCGACGTCGCCCACTACATCGCCGCCTCGGAACACTTCGACGCCGTCTTCAGCGGCCACGACCACCAGCGCTACGCCCACCAGCTCGGCCGCACCATCTGGGCCAACCCTGGCGAAATCATGGGCCGCTTCGGCACGGTCTCCTTCGGCATCTACGACTCCACTGACAATTCCTTCCGCCACGTCGAACTCCCGCCCGACCCATGATCCTCTCCCGCGAGCTGGCCGAATCCGAAGAACTCGCCCGTCTCGCCCCATGGGCCCAGCTCAGCAGCTCCTCCGTCGGCCGCGCCCACCCGGAACCTCCACACCCGTGGCGCACCCACTTCCAGCGCGACCGCGCCCGCATCATCCACTCCCGCGCCTTCCGCCGGCTCGAATCCAAAACCCAGGTCTTCCTCAACGGCTCCGGTGACCACCTCCGCACCCGCCTCACCCACACCATGGAGGTCGCCTCCATCACCCGCGCCATCGCCACCGCCCTCCGACTCAACACAGACCTCGCAGAAACCATCGCCCTCGCCCACGACCTCGGCCACCCCCCAGTCGGCCACGCCGGCGAAGCAATGCTCGCCTCCCTCATGAAGGACCACGGCGGCTTCGAACACAATTCCCAAAGCCTCCGCATCGTCTCCCTCATCGAATCCAAATTCCCTGACATCCCCGGCCTCAATCTCTCATGGGAGGTCCTCGAAGGGCTCCGTAAACACGACCGCTCTCTCCACCGCCCAGGCACTCCCTCCTCGCCGCCCGAATCCTTCCCCCAACCTTCCCTCGAAGCCCAGATCGCTAACCTCGCCGACGAAATCGCCTACTCCAGCCACGACATCGAAGACGGGCTCGACCACGGCCTCATCTCCGTCCAGCAGCTCGACTCCCTCGAAATCTGGCAGCTCGCCTCCCACAAGGTCCTCTCCCAATTCCCTAACATCTCCGGCGAACTCGCCGTCCGCTACACCGTCCGCACCCTCATCGACTGGCAAGTCGAACAGCTCGTCTCCCACACCGCCAGCCGCATCGCCGCAGCCAACCCCACCTCCCCAGACGACGTCCGACGTCTCCCCGAACGCCTCGCCGCCTCCCCACCAGACGTCCGCCGCATGGCCGCCGACCTCCGCCGCTTCCTCTACGCCAATCTCTACCACCACCCCACCGTCGCCACCCTCAACGCCCACGGCTGCTCCCTCATCCACCAGCTCTTCAACCACTTCCTAACCCACCCCGACCAACTCGGCCCAGGCGCAACCTCCCGCATCCCCTCCCAAGGCCTCCACCGCACCATCTGCGACTACCTCTCAGGCTTCACCGACCGCTTCCTCGCAGACTCCGCCGCCTCCCTCCCAACAAGCCGTCCCGTAGGGACGACCGGTGAATAGCCCGTGGTGGCGCAAAGCGATACCACGGGTATAACGCCAAAAATCACCCCAACCCCGTACGGGGTTTCCCTCTCCCTACCAGCTAGCAGAAGCCTCAGGACTGCTGTGAGCATCACAGCTCTCCCTGCGTGCGGAGCACGCCTACGCGCCCCCTCCGAACCCGCCCCCCTCCGAACAAGCCACTTCCCACTTCCCACTTCCCTCCCCAGCTCGCAAACTAGAGTTCATGCGCCCCTCCTGCATCCTCCTGCTGGGAATCCTCACCCTCGGCATCAGCCAAAAGGCCAACGCCATTTGTGGACTCGATGATGCCGCCACAGAGATGGTTCGCATCGTGAAAAATCCTGAAGTCAGGGTAAATCTGAATCAGAAACTCGCCGGAGTCGGCTGCACCGTTTGCCACCTCGCCAGATTCGGCGGACCTCGCAATGCCTTCGGCACCGCCGTCAACACGCTCCTCTCTTTGAAAGATCGTGAGGATTCCTTTCGCCAGCGCGACGCCGGTCGCCGCATGGCCAGCATCCTTGTCGACCCTTCACTACCCGGCTCCCCGACCTTCGGTGACCTCTTTCAAAACGGCAGGCTCCCCGTCCAGCCGCTCACGTCCGATCCCGATCCGCTCCCGCATGCGCCACCGGCGGAATCAGAGAATCTCACCGTCGAGGATGCCATGCGGCTAGTCAGGGAAACCCACGCCAAATCGCCATGGGAAATCCTGCAGCTCAGCAAATGCCATGAATTGAGCCCACCGGCCGCCGCAGCACTCGCGGATTTCAGCGGCGAAATGCTCATCCTCGGCCTGAAAAACCTCACACCCGATGTCGCCAACGCCCTGATCTCTAGCAAGGCCGCCACCGTCTGGCTTCCCTCCCTGACCTCGCTCTCCCCGGAAGTCGCCGCATCACTCGCAAAGATGCCGGCACACCTCGTCCTCACCGGCCTGACAGCACTGGATTCCATTCCGCTTGCCGAAAAACTCGCCTCCTCACCAGGAGCCCTTTCCTTCCCCTATCTCAAAAACCTCTCCCCGGAAATCGCTACAGTCCTCGCCAGAAGCAGAAAATCCCTGACCCTCGCCGGACTGACCAGCGTCCCATCAGACGTGCAGGATAAACTCGCCAGATCCCCAGGCACACTCTACCTCCCTAATCTCCTATCCATCGAAGGCACCGCCATCGCCGCAAAACTCGCTTCCGGTTCGGTCGTCCTCCCCAAACTGGAAAAACTCTCCGCTGAACACGCGGCCCTCTTCCCCAGCGCCAAGGGCGTCGCCTCGTTCTTCGGAGGCATCGTCCTTCCTCTGTCCGCCATCACTCCGGAAGTCGCTGCCGCCTTCGCCCCCGATCCTAACGCGCCAACCGCTCCCTTCTTCAACCTCACCCTCGTCGGCACCGGCCCCGTCTCCGACGAAGCCTTCAAAGCCTTGCTCCGGTCACGGGCCGGTCTCATCCTGCCTAACATCGAATCCCTCTCTTCCACCCAGAATCGCATCCTCTCCGACGCAGCCACCGAAAAAAAATCCCAGCCCGGGCTCCCCATGGCCTCGCTGTCGCTGCCCAGCGCAAAGGTCCTCGACTCGCTGATCCTCGCCGAAAGATCGGTGGCCACCGGCAACAACGGCACTCTTTTCTCCCAGGGAAACCGGGGCATCGTTTCCATCTCAGACAAGGTCGCCGCCGCACTCGGTGCCCTGCCGGATACCGTCCAGAAACTCTCCGACGGATCGGAAACCATCCTGCCAAACGGCAATCTCTCCTTCCCAAGTCTCACCTCCCTCCCGCCAGTAACCCTCCAGCTCCTCCTCAGAAAACGCTGGCTCGATATCTCCCTGCCGTCTCTCGATAACATCTCTCCGGAAACCATCCGCTCCCTCGCCCGGAATACCTTCCGACTCACCCTCGGCATCACCTCCCTCCCCGAAGCATCCGCCGATGCCTTCGCAGAAACACCCACCGATCAATCCATGGGCGGCGGCTTCATCGTCCTCCCCAAACTCCGCAATCTTTCCCCCAAAGCAGCTCGCATCCTCGTGAATTCCCTCAACCGCGGCATCGAAAACCTCGGCTACACGCGTATCAGCAAGTCCCCGAAACTCTATCTCGGCGGGGATTTCGGTTCCTCCGGCGCAGGCTTCACAACCCTTGATCCCGACGTCGCCTCCGAACTGGCCCGGTACCAAGGCTATCTCTCCATCAGCGGCCTCGAGGAACTCCCCGATGCCTCCGCTGCCGCACTCTCCAGCTTCGCCGGCACCTATTTGTCCCTCTCCGGTCCCGCCGTGGAAAAACTCTCCCAGCCAGCCGCCGCCTACCTCGCCCGAATCCCAGGCATCCTCCAGCTTCCCCTCAAGGATCTCGATTCCGGTCCACTCGCCGAAAAATTCGCGCAACAGACCAACTGGACTCTCTTCGCCCTCGAAACCATCTCCACCGACGCCGCCATCGCCCTCACCAAATACAAATACTTCTTCGGCCTCAGAAAACTCCGCATCCTCGACTCACCAGACCTCGCCCGTCGCTACGTCTCCGATGAATCCTCCGGCGGCATCACTCTCCCGATGCTCGAATCCATCACCCCCGAAACCGCCGCCATCATCGCCAACTCGAATAAGCCACTCTTCCTGGGACTCACCCTGCTCGACTCCACCGAGGTCGCCGCAGCCCTCGCCAAATCCCAGCAATCCGTCGAACTCCCCCGCCTTCGCGCCGCCACCCCGGAAGTCATCCGCATCCTCACCACCTCAGGCAGATTCAAACTATCCGCAGACCCTCCCTTCCCGCTCCCAACCCAATCCAATTAACTCCTCACCCCCTTCACATCCGCCTCGGCATCAGCAGGCAACATCGAGTCAGCCCCCCTCCCCACAAGCCCTTTCCCACTTCTCACTTCTCACTTCCCTCCCCCCCTCCGAACACGCCCCTTTCCCACTTCCCACTTCTCACTTCCAATGTCCCTCTCCGACATCCGCGACTTCTGCCTCGCACTCCCCCACACCACCGAATCCACCCCGTTCGGCCCCGACGTCCTCGTCTTCAAAGTCGCCGACAAACTCTTCGCCCTCGCCTCCCTCACCGACGTCCCGCCTCGCCTCAATCTCAAGTGCGACCCCGACCGCGCCCTCGACCTCCGCGATCAGCACGACGCCATCCAGCCCGGCTACCACATGAACAAACGCCACTGGAACACCATCCACATCGATGGCATCCCGACCGCGCTCCTCCGCGAACTCATCCTCCATTCCTATCACCTCGTCACCGCCTCCCTGCCCCGCCGCACCCGCGACGCCCTCGGCATCGACTGATCCCCCCGATTTCCCATCGCGCCCTTGATTTCAACCGTGCCGGTCCCCATGCGTGGACGTAACTGCCAGCAACGCCCGCCACCATGAACGAAAAGATCGCCGCCTACGCCCACCCGGATGTGCTCGTCAGCACCGACTGGCTCGCCAGCCACCTCGACGACCCTTCCCTCCGCATCATCGAGAGCAACGAAGACGTCCTCCTCTACGACACCGGCCACGTCCCCGGTGCCGTCCACATCGATTGGAGACGCGATCTCAACGACCAGACCGTCCGCGACTACATCGGCCCCGAACAATTCGCACGCCTCTGCAGCGCTCACGGCATCACGCCGGACACCAAGGTCGTCTTCTACGGCGACAAATCCAACTGGTGGGCCACCTACGCCTTCTGGGTCTTCCAGCTCTTCGGCCACCGCAACGCCGCAGTCGTCGACGGGGGTCGCGCCAAATGGGTCGCCGAAAACCGCACCCTCACCCGCGAAATCCCCAAACCCGCCACCGCCGTCTACCCTCAGCCCGCCGCCCGCAACGACGCCGCCATCCGCGCCTTCTACCACGAAACTCTCGCCCACATGCAGGCCGCCAAACCCATGGTCGATGTCCGCTCCCCAGGCGAATTCCGCGGCGAGGTCACCCACATGCCGGAATACCCTCAGGAAGGGGTCCTCCGCGGCGGCCACATCCCCGGAGCCCACAGCTGCCCATGGGCCACCGCCGCCAACCCCGACGGCACCTTCAAATCCATCGACGATCTCCGCGCCATCTACCAGTCCGGTCTCGGCCTCAACCCAGCCGACGACATCATCGCCTACTGCCGCATCGGGGAACGCTCCAGCCACACATGGTTCGTCCTAACCTACCTCCTCGGCTTCTCCTCCGTCCGCAATTACGACGGCAGTTGGACCGAATGGGGCAACATGGTCCGCTCCCCCATCGAACGCAGCACCACCTAACCAACCATGGCCGAGCACCCGCAAGCCCTCAAGGACATCATCGACCTCTGCGCCGGTCTCGCAGAATCCGAACGCCGCGAAATGCTCATCAGCTTCGCCGACGGAGCCGCTCGCCAGGCACCCCAGCCCGGCGAATCCTTCGACCTCGAAGACACCCGCAAAGACGAGGAATGCACCGACACCGTCGGGGTCTTCCTCCGCATCGATGACGGCCGCCGCTGCCACTTCCGCATCACCCTCGGCCCGCAGGTCCAGACCCTCACCCGCGCCATGACCACCATCCTCTGCCAGAGCTTCAATGGCGCGTCCCCCGAAACCGTCCTCGACGCCCCCGCCGACTTCGTCCCGCAAATCGTCGGCGCAGAACTCGTCCGTCTCCGCTCCCAGACGGTCTATTATGTCCTCGGCCGCATGAAAAGCGCCGTCAAGGTCTGGCTCAATCGCGAGCGCGCCGCCTCCGCCTGACCCACGCTTTTCTCCGCACATGCGCGGATGACCAAGCCGCCTCCCACCCGCACGCTCGTCCCCCAAACTCCTCTCACCAGCCATGCGCCGTCTCGCCCTCTCCTTCCTCCTCCTCGCCTCGCCCTTCCTCCGCGCCGCCGATCCCGCCCCCGGCGTCGGCCTCAAACCCGAAACCGGAGCCGATATCCTCATCGACGGCTCCCGCGCCCTCCTCGACGACAAATGGACCTACTGGCAAGGCCCCGGCTTCGCCTCCGCCCTTCCCATCAAATGGAAAATCATGCCCGACCCCGTCGACGCCGCCGGCTCCACCGTCATGACCGACGACCCAGCCGCCGCCGGCGGCAAATTCGGAGCCGCTGACATCGTCACCAAAAAAGCCTACCGCGACTTCCGCCTCCACGTCGAATTCCTCATCTCCAAACCCGGCGGCAATAGCGGGGTCTACCTCCAGAACCGCTACGAAATCCAGGTCCTCGACGGCGACAAAACCAAACACGGCATGGGAGCCGTCATCAACGAAACCGATTCCCCCTACGACGCCTACCTCGGCACCGGCAAATGGAACGCCTACGACATCGTCTTCCGCGCCGCTCGCTTCAAGGACGGCAAGCTCACCGAAAAGCCGCTCGTCACCATGTACTTCAACGGCAAAAAGGTGCACGACAATGTCACCATCAATCAGGTCTGGGGCGGCCCTAACAGCGGAGTCGATGGCGGCAACGACGGCGGCAAGGGCATCACCGATTCCCCCCAAGGCCTCAAACTCCAGTGCGAAGGCCATGACGTCCGCTACCGCAACACGTGGATCAAGGAACTCGACCTCAAAGAGGCCAAAACCGACTTCTGATCCCCGCCTCACCCCATTTTGCCCCTTGGCAGCGCGCGCTTAACCGCCCAGCGTGATCCCGTCATGCTCCTCGTCATCGACAACTACGACTCGTTCACCTACAATCTCGTCCAGTACTTCGGCGAACTCGGCGCGTCCCTCCTCGTGAAGCGCAACGACGAAATCTCCCTCGACGAAATCGAACGCCTCAACCCGGAACGGATCTGCATCTCCCCGGGCCCCTGCACCCCGCGCGAAGCCGGCATCAGCAACGATGTCCTCCGCCGCTTCGCTCCCTCGCGCCCCATCTTCGGGGTCTGCCTCGGCCACCAGTGCATGGGCGATGTCTTCGGCGGCGAGGTCATCCGCGCCCCGCGCCTCATGCACGGCAAAACCTCCATGATCCATCACGACGGCAAAGGGGTCTTCAAAGGTCTCTCCAATCCCTTCGAAGCCACCCGCTACCACTCGCTCATCGTCCGCGAGGAATCCCTCCCAGCCTGCCTCGAAATCACCGCCCGCACCCCCGAACAGGAAATCATGGGGCTCCGTCACCGCGAATTCCCCACCCACGGGGTCCAGTTCCACCCGGAATCCATCCTCACCACCGAGGGCAAACAGCTCCTCAAAAACTTCCTCGAACTCTGACCGCCGCGGGAAAGGTCTCGACGGGCCGTCCGCCCGCCTCCATGTTCCCGCCCATGCCTCCGTTCCTGCCGTCCTCCGCCGTTTTCCTCGCCCTCGCCGCGGCCGTCTCCGCCGCACTCCCGGACGCCGCCCAGATCGACCGCATCCTCGCCGTCGAACCCAATGGCAAGGGCAACGCCGACGCCTCCGCCGCCGTCAAGGCCATCACCGCCTCAGGCGCAGCTGACACCATCCCCGCCCTCCTCGCCGCCATGAACCGCGCGAACCCGCTCGCCGCCAACTGGCTCCGCGGCACAGTCTCCGCCATCGTTCAGAAATCCGGCGGCAAACTCCCGCCCGAACCGCTCGCCGCCTTCGCCAGAGACGCCACCAACCGCCCACCCGGCCGCATCCTCGCCATGGACCTCCTCCGCGCCAGCGACGAAGCCGCATGGAACGCCCTCGTCCCTTCCTTCCTCGAAGACCCGGCCTCCGAACTCCGCCGCGAACCCGTCCAGCGTCTCATCACCGCCGCCAAAGCCTCCAGCAGCATCCCCGATCTCCGCAAAGCCCTCAACGCCGCCCGCGACGAGGACCAGATCCGCGAAGCCGCCGACGCCCTCCGAGAAAAAGGCGAATCCGTCGATCTCCCCAAACACTTCGGCTTCCTCATGAACTGGCAGGTCGCCGCTCCCTTCGACAACTCCAGCCGCAAGGGCTTCAACACCGCCTTCCCGCCGGAATCCAAAATCGATCTCTCCGCTTCCTACCCTGGCAAGGAACTCAAAGCCGGTGACCCTAACCCAGTCGCATGGAAACCCGCCGCCTCTTCCGACCAGTTCGGTGTCCTCGACTTCAATAAGGCCACCGGCATGATCAAAGACGCCACCGCCTACGCCTGCACCACTTTCGAAAGCACCACCGAACGCGACGCCGAAATCCGTCTCGGCTGCAAAAACGCATGGAAAATCTGGCTCAACGGCGACCTCGTCTTCGGCCGCGACGAATACCACCGCGGCAAGGAAATCGACCAGTACCGGCTCCCCGTCAAACTCCGCAAGGGCCCTAACACCATCCTCGTCAAGTGCTGCCAGAACGAGCAGACGGAAACATGGACGGTCGAATGGGAATTCCAGCTCCGCATCTGCGACAGCACCGGCACCGCCATCCTCGACCCTAACCGACCCGCAACTCCCCCAGCCGCCCTCGGCACGCCCGAAAAAGGCACCAAGGACTGACGGCCCACACCCCCGCTCAACGCGCAAACACGCGCTGCACTTCGGCCTCGCTCGCCCGATGCGCCGCCGTCCCGTCCATCGTATGCGGCGTCCCTCCCTCCGCACACTGCTCCAGCACTAGCAGCGGATCCCTCCCCAGCTCCCTCAACCGCTTCGCCAGGCGCACATAGTCAATATCCCCTTCCCCCGTGAAGGTCTCACTCCACTTCCCGCCGCGCGATTGCCTCAAGTGCAGCGACACCACCCGCTCGCCATACCGCTCCACCACATCAAACAACGCGGTCTCGGAATCCCCGCACCCTCGGTAAACCCAGTGCGCGTCCAGGCAGAACTTCACGTTCTCCGCCTTCGTCGCACTCAGCAGATGGTGAAACTCCCGCCCGCCCTGCCTCAACTCCGCATCGTGATTGTGCAGCGCCAGCACCACGCCCGTCTCCCGCAGCGCCGCACCTAACCGATCCAATCCCTCCCCCTGCGCCTCAATCCGCGCGTCCGCCTCCTTGCCCCGCAGTTCCCCAGGCACCGGCACCGGATTCGTCACCACAATCTTCGTCCCCAGCCCCGCCGCCGCCTTCGCAATCGCCACAATCCTCCCAATGCTCTCGTCCGCCAGCCGCTTCTCATGCAGCTGCGACCCCACATAAATCGACCGCATCTCCAACCCGGCCCGCTGCAACTTCGGCCCCAATCCCTCCAGCTCCCCGGCACTCCCCACGCTCGGCTCGAATCCCCCCAGCCCCGACGCCGCCATCATCGCCAGCGCCTCATCGCTGTACTGCTGAAATCCTTTCCCCTCCCGCCCCGCATACGTCCCCCACGCATACGTGTTCGCCGACACATGCAGCTTCCCACCCCCAGCCGCCGCTCGCAGCACCACAGGACTCAGCATCACACTGCCAGCAAGAAAAGCGCGTCTCGGTATCATCCTCCCTCAACGTCCCCCATCCCCTCATGCTTTCCTCTTTCCTCAATCCCCTCACCGCCGGCTCATCTCCAGCAGCGCCCGCAACTCCTTCACCTTCGCCATCTCTTCCTCCACCCGGTTCACCGTCTCCCCCGGGTCCCGGCTCAAATCATAAAGCTGCGCCCCCTTCCCGTCCTTCCCGCCGTTGCTCCACCCACCGCTCCCCTCGCCCTCGATATACTTCCAGCTCCCCTGACGCACCGCAAACATCCCGCTGATCGAATGATGAATCAGATAGGGATGACTCGCCGCCTTCGGCTTCTCGCCCCGCAGATGCCCCGCAATGCTGTAACTGTCAGGAGCCGCCCCCTCCGGCACCTTCGCGCCGCACAATTCCGCCACCGTCGCAAACAGCGCATTCAGGCAGATCGGATCCTCACAAACCGTCCCCGCCGGGGTCTTCCCAGGCCACCGCGCCACAAACGGCACGCGATGCCCGCCCTCCCAGATGTCCGCCTTCGTCCCCCGCCACGGCCCGTGCGACCGATGCCCCGCTCGATCCGTCCGCTGCCCGGAATTATCCGGCGTCGCCCCGTTGTCGCTTGTGAATATCACTAGCGTATTCTCCGCCAGCTTCAATCGCTCCAGCGCATCCAGCACCGACCCGCACACCGCATCCGTCTGCATCACAAAATCCCCGTACGCCCCGATCCCGCTCTTCCCCTCCCACGCCTTCGACGGCACCACCGGCGTGTGCGGCGATGCTAGCGGCAGATACAGAAAGAACGGCTTCGCATCCGCCGCCCGCTTCTCCAGCCACGCCACCGCTTCCCGCTCCAGCGTCGGCAGCACATCCACCGCCTCAAACTCCGGCGTCGCCGGACCTCTCCGAATCCATTGCTTCTCCACACTCAGCTCCCCCTCAATCCGCCCGTTCCGGATGAACGCATACGGCGGCATGTCCAATGACGCACTGATCCCGAACCAATGCCCAAACCCCTGCTCGTCCGGCCCGCGCCGCGCCCGTTCCTTGAAGTCAATCTTCCTCGGATCTCCCTTCGGATCAATCCCATCACCCAATCCTCCCGCCACCGCCCAATCCATCCCCAGATGCCACTTCCCAATGCACGCCGTCTCGTAACCCTGCGCCCTCAAAAACGTCGCCACCGTCTCCCGTCCCGACTCAATCAGCGACGGCGACCACCCGCCTAGCACTCCCTTCTTCAACCGCGTCCGCCAGCAGTACCGCCCCGTCATCACCCCATACCTCGTCGGCGTGCACACCGCCGACGCACTGTGCGCATCCGTAAACCGCATCCCCTCCGCAGCCATCCGATCCAACCGCGGCGTCGCAATCTTCCCCTCCGCATCATTCGCCCGCAAATCCCCCCACCCCATGTCGTCCGCCAGCACAAACACCACGTTCGGCCCCGCCGCCGCAGCACCCGATACCACCAAACCCATCATCAGAATCAATAACACTCGCATCCCCCCACCATGCCCGCTCCCGCCATCCTGAATCCTCCGCATCCGCGGCATCCGCCCCCGCTGACCGCCGCAGCCGCCCCGCCCCGACGTAGTCCGTCTTGCAGATGGTGCCTTGTGAACTAGGAATCTCTCCCTTGCCCACGGCGCACCGAGGGCGCGAATCTTCACTTTTCCCAGAACTTCAGAAGATGCCATCCGCAAGACCGGCCGCCCTCGCCTTCCTCCTCGCCGCCGTCTCCACGCCCGCCGCAGAACTCGCCGCCGATTATCAGGCCGGTGTCGCCGGCAACGCCGTCCCCTCGCCAGCCGCCTCCGGCTGGACCCCCGGCACACCCACCTCCGACGTCGCTAACTTCCTCAGCGCCGCCGTCCCCTCCGACGGTTCCTCCGGCCTCAACGCATGGCGCATGCTCGACAACAGCGCCGCCACCTCGCAGTTCCTCACATGGAACCGCTCGTTCTCCGCCGCCCAGCACGCCGCCGCCGCCGCCAACGGCTGGCGCATGGCCACCAGAATGCGCATGCTCGACCCCGTCGCAGGCAACGCCAGCGGCACGTCCGTCGTCCTCCTCTACGGCAACAACGCCGCCAAACGCTGGGTCCTCTTCTTCGACATCAACGCCTTCGGCAGCCTCGTCGTCACCCTCACCGGCGGGCCCTCCATCACCCTCACCGGCGTCGATCCCTCCCTCTACCACGAACACCAGCTCGTCTACGACCCGGTCTCCGCCACCGCCGACTACTTCGTCGACGGTGTCCTCAAAACCTCAGGCTACTCCGGCACCACCGGAGCCTTCAATGGCGTCCAGTGGGGCACCGGTTCCGCCGGCAACCGCGGCGACAGCTACTGGAACTCAGTCTCTTTCCTCATCAATGACCCGCCGCCTCCCCCGCGCCCGCTCGTCACCACCCACCCAATCTCCCGCAGCACCCCAGCCGGCACAGACGTCACCCTAACCGCCGCTTTCTCCGGCCTGGTCTCCTCATGGCAATGGCTCCACAACACCGTCGCCCTCCCGGATTCCAACGCCCCCACCCTGACACTTCCCGCCGTCTCCTCCCCTGACACCGGCGACTACTGGTGCATGGCCACCAACGTCTCCGGCACCACCAGCACCAACTCCGCCGCCCTCGAAATCCTCGACCCCACCGCCTCACTCCGGATCACCGAATTCATGGCCGAAAACGATAGCGGTCTCCGCGACGAGGACGGTCAGCAGAGCGACTGGATCGAAATCCACAACCCTTCCCCCAACCCGCTCTCCACCGCCGGTTGGTCGCTCACCGACAATCCCGCCCTCCCACGCAAATGGCCGCTCCCGGACGCCACCATCGCTCCCGGCGGCTTCCTCCACATCTGGGCCTCCGGCAAAAACCGCTCGCCCGCCAACGGCCCCTACCACGCTTCCTTCGCCCTCAGCAACGCCGCCAATAGCTACCTCGCCCTCGTCAACCCCGACGGCCAACCCGTCACCCTTTTCACCTACCCGGAACAGTTCGCTGACCAATCCGGCGGGCTCGCCACCGGCTCTGCCTCCGGCTTCCGCTACTTCGCCGTCCCTTCCCCCGGCGCTCTCAACACCGACGCCCAATCCTCCGTCAAAGACGGCATCTCCCTCGACTTCCCCGCCGTCTTCTCCACTTCGCTCTCCATCCCGCCCCCAGCCGCCATCCCCGGAGCCACCGCCCGCTACTCGCTCGACGGCTCGCTCCCGGACTTCGCCTCGCCTCCCTTTACCTCGCCCCTATCCATTTCTACCAGCACCAACCTTCGGGTCGCCTATCTCTTCCCCGCAGAACGCTTCGGTGCCACCGCCTCCCGCTCAGCCATCAAACTCGCCCCGGACTCGCAATCCTTCTCCTCCCCGCTCCCGGTCGTCATCCTCAGCAATCACGGCGCAGGTGCCGTCCCCGGCGTCAGCGCCCGCGGCCCTAACGGCGACGGCTCCTCCGTCACCGCCGTCCCCCACCAACCGCACTCGCTCGCCATCCTCGACGACCCGCTCGCCGCCACCACCATGGCCTCGCCAGCCACCGCCCGCTCCCGCGCCGGTCTCAAGGTCCGCGGCTCCAGTTCCTTCACCTTCGCAGAAAAAAGCTACTCGCTCGAAACATGGGGCGAACGCGATAACTCAGAACGCGATCTCCCCCTCGCCGATCTCCCCGCCGACGCCGACTGGGTCCTCTACGGCCCCGATCCCGCACAGTTCGATAACACACTCATCCACAACTCCGTCGCCTACGAACTCGCCCGCCGCAGCGGCATCCCAGCCCCGCGCTTCCGCTTCGTCGAACTCTTCCTCGACTCCGGCGGCGACCTCACCATGGCCGACCACCGCGGGCTCGCCATCCTCACCGAAAAACCGTCCCGCGGCAAACACCGCATCGACTTCAACTACCTCAACGCTTCCGGCACCACCGGCGGCTGGCTCCTCAGCGTCGACCGCATGGACGCCGCCACCGCAACCGTCCCAATCCCCCGCCACTTCCACACCGCCGGTCCTGACCGTCTCCTCCAGACTCCAGACGACAACCCCAGAGGCTTCCAGGCCATCCAATCCCCAGGCGGCAACGGCTCCGGCGCCGGCATCACCCCAGCCAGCGACGATCAGCCTAACTACTACCACTCGTTCTTCAACTTCGTCTCGCCCGCCCCCGCCAGTCTCTCCACCTCCCAGCGCTCCGTCATCCAGAACGATCTCCGCCGCTTCGACGCCGCCCTCTACAGCCCCGCCTTCACTGACCCCGTCACCGGCTACGCCCCGCTCATCGATGTCCCTAACTGGGCCCGACACCTCATCATCCACACGTTCACCAAAAACCAGGACGCCGTCGTCCTCAGCAGTTTCCTCTACCGCGAAAAATCAGGCAGCCCGCTCCGCTGGGCCTCCGTCTGGGACTTCGACCGCGCCTTCGACCGCAACACCACCAGCGGCACCACCGGCAACGTCGCCCTCACATGGGCCCACGACCGGCTCTTCTACCGGCGTCTCGTCACCGACCCCGAATTCATGCAAGCCTACACCGACGAATGGCAGCAACTCCGCCGCTCCGCATGGACCGACGCCGCCCTCGCCGATGTCGTCGATTCCCAGGCCGCCGCCATCACTCCCATCGTCGCCGCCCGCAGCGGACTCACCGCCTCCACATGGTCCGCCAACCTCGCCACCATGAAATCATGGATGCTCGCCCGCGCCACCGCCATGGACGCCCTGTTCGTTCCACCACCCGCCTTCAGCCACCCCGGCGGCCCAGTCCCCGCTGGCTTCTCCCTCTCGCTCTCCACCCCCACCGCCACCATCTTCTTCACCACCGACGGCTCCGACCCGCGTCTCCGCGGCGGCTCTCCCTCACCAACCGCCTCCTCTCCCTCCGGCCCGCTCCCCATCACCAACCCCACCACCATCATCGCACGCTCCCGCAACGGCACCGCATGGAGCGGCCCAGTCTCCGCCTCGTTTTTCCCCCCTCAGGACGTCTCCGCCCTCCGCCTCACCGAACTCCACTACCACCCGGAAGACCAACTCGACCCCTTCCTCGACAGCGCCGAATTCGAATTCCTCGAACTCAAAAACACCGGCTCCTCCCCCATCGACGCCACCGGTCTCTCCTTCTCCTCAGGCATCACCTTCGCCTTTCCCCCCGCCACCATCATCCCCCCCGGCGCTTTCTTCATCATCGCCCGCAACCCCGCCGTCTTTTCCCAGCGCTTCCCCACCATCACCCCAAACGGCGACTTCACCGACAAACTCGCCAACAGCGGCGAGTCCCTCACACTTTCGCTCGCCGGAAGCCCCGTCTGGTCGGTCTCCTACAGCGACTCCCCACCATGGCGACCCGAAGCCGATGGCCGCGGTCTCTCGCTCCAACGACCCATCCCGACAGCTCCCGGCAGCGATCCCCTCACATGGACCGCCGCCTCCCCATCCCCAGGCCGCGATCTCGACACCACCGACGCCGACGCCGACGGGCTCCCCGATTACTGGGAATCCCTCAACGGCTTCTCACTCACCTCTCCCGACGGCCCAGACGACCGCGACAGCGACGGTGCCTCCAATCTCTCCGAATTCCTCTCCGGCACCAACCCCTCAGACCCGCTCGATTCCTTCACCCTAACCCCAGCCACCTCCGGAACCAGCTTCTCCTTCCGCGCCCTCGCCGGTCGCACCTATCAACTCCAGGAATCGCCCGACCTCCAGTCATGGTCCGTCACCCGACGCTTCCCCGCCTCCCCCGACTCCCGCCCCGAATCCCTCCCCCTCCCCCCCACCCCCCCCCCCCCCCCCCTCCGCCCCCACCCCCACCCACCCCCCC
>QQNF01000041.1 GCA_003402705.1 Verrucomicrobiota bacterium
AATACTCCGCAGCAGCGACGCCACCATGAACTGCTTGTCCACAATAATCCCCGCCGAACTCCCCCCAATCGCGTCCACCCGCGGCAAATGCGACGCCGCCGTCCGCAATCCCTCCGCCAGATGCTGATAGTGATAGTCCGGATCCGCCTGGTTCTTCGGATCCCACGGAATCTCATGCGCCCACACCACCTCGCCACCCTCCACCGCCGCCAGCTTGAAATCACTCGCCCCAAGATCAAACCCAATCCGGCAGCCATCCAAATGCCCACCCAGCGGCCGCACATTCTCGCGTGTCTCAGGAATCGCCTCCAGCGCCACGCCCTCAATCACTAGCGGCTTCCCATACGCCTTCCTCATGCTCTCCGCATCAAATGCCCGCGCCCCCCCCGGCGCATACGCCGCCGCCAGCGCCTCCGCCACACCTGCAGGCCCAGCCACCAGCACTCGCCAACCCCCGCGCGCCCACAATAGCATCTTCAGCAACCGCTCCGCATACCGCATGTCCTCCTCCCCAGGCACCGCCGCCATCACACTCTCATACCGCGTCACCCGCCCGCCCTCACCCTCCAGCGCAATCACCAAAGGCACCGCTCCCCTCGCCTCCGCACTCGCCACCACCGCACGATTCCACAACGCCGCAGGCTGAAACCCGGGATCAAGCGGCGCAACAAACCGGGGACAGACAACAACATGAGTTTCAGCAGATGCAGACATCCCCAGCACTCGTGACAATCCCACCCATTCTCTACGCCGCAGGCACCTCATTTGCATACTTTTTCACGCAAACCCACCCGCCCCCAGCGCCTTTCAGCATCGGGAAAGTGCCAAACTTAACCATCACCCCACATTTCCCGGGCCCTCAATCCAAACGTCCCCACCGCCGCCAAACCACCGCGCCCCCCTACTTGCAAAGCTCCACCATCGCCTTGCCCATCGCTTCACCAACCAGCATGAACGTCTCAGCATTGCCGTGGTAATGGAAGCTCTGGTTCCGCGGAGAAACCTCCGGCCCGCGATAGAAGGGCCGCGTATCCACCGACTTCACATTGCCTTGGAACTCCGGATGCATGGCCGCATCGCTGACCTTCATCTGCGCATCGAAAATGGTGGCCGCACTGCTGCCCGGCTCCCAGCCCTCACCGCCGTTGAATCCGCACGTAGCCACCACAAACGGCGCGTTGGGCGCGTTGAATTCCTTCCGCAGGGTCCTGATCAGATGCGCAAGGTTCTGCTCATAACGCTGCGCATGGACTCCCGCAGGACCCTTGCCTTCCTCGCCGCCATCCTTGTGGCCCTGCCACCAGCCGAATCCCGCAATCTCATATCCCCTCCCCTTCCACTGCGGGTACTTCTCGTTAAACTTGGCCAGCACTTCCTTCGCCGCGTTGAAGCAATCGTCGTACTGTTTCCCGGCATACCAATCCACAGCCTTCGGATCACTGCCTTTCTCCCAGCGGTCCGGCGTCTCCTTGTACCCAGCATAAACCCACGCCTTTCCTTCCGCATCAGTCACCTCGAAACTCTCCGAACCAGGAGGCAGGAAATCCCACCCAAGGGACCGATTGCCCTGGCTCGCCTTCAGAATCAGCACCGGCTCGTCGTGGTGATTGCCCACCATATGCCCGAATCCCAACTCCGGACCAATGCTGACTTCGGATGCGCCACACCCAATGTCCAGCCACTTGTTGGCAACAGCCGTCACCACTCCCGTGTACCACACATCATCGCGCGGAACGAACTCACCCTTGTCATTCACAAGATACTTGAACTTGCCATCGAATCCAACCACCGACTTGAGGGTCCCGGGGATGTCCTTGCGCGAAACCCAGCCAACGGCGCTGCCCTCATGGTTGAGATAGCAAACCTTGAAAGGCACTTTCTTGCCAGCCTCCAGCTTGACCGCCGCTCGACTCGCCTTCCCTCCAGGCTCCCTGCAATAAACCTCCACCCCGTCCACCACCATGATGTTATCCTCGGAGGCACCATAGCCCGGAGCAAACTCGTATACCCCCGTCACCGGCATCGTGATCTGTCCCCGCAGCACCACAACCCCGTCCTTCGGAAACGGCTTGCCTTCCGCAGCATTCACACCCCCGAACTCCGCTAGCGGAATGGTCTTCACAGCTTCCAGTTTGTCGTAGTCGGTCTTCGCATCCGGAGTTCCCTCATAGACCGAAACTACCGCCTCGGTGAATTCCTTCCCCCACCTTGCGTCAGCTCCAGTGACCTGCCCGATGCCCACCATGTTCGACTGGCCGGACAGGATGTAGACCTTGACTTTCCCTCCCGGCTCAGCCGCAACCGAAGCGGTCAACAGCGGGGCGACAAACATGGCCAGCACCATGGCCGAACGGGCGAATCCTGAATGCATAACGTTGGAATGTTTCATGGTGTTTTTCAGGTCTTCCTGGAAGAGCGCTCTCGTCAGCATCACCCGCCCCTGACTTCACTTTCCTCACCCCGCCGCCGCCACCTGCACCTTCGGAAACATCGGCTGCGGTTCCCCCAGCACATGCCCGTCAGGCAGCATCCCCCACCGCAAATCCCCAAGCGTCAGCCCCACCGGCGGCACCCAGTTCAACTGCCCCTGAATCCTCGCCGCCGTCTCCGGCATCGCCGGCGACAGCATCACCGAAAAATGCGCCATCGCCTCCGCCACATGCCGCATGATCGACGCCACCGCGTCCGCATTCGCCGGATCCTTCGCCAGCTTGAACGGTGCCGTCTTGTCCACAAACTCATTCGCCAGCCGCGCCCCGTCAATGATGTCCGCCAGCACCTGATGAATCTGCCACGTCTTCATGTGCCCCAGCGCCTTCCCCGGCAGCGCAACCACCGCCTCCCGCAACCCCGCATGCAGCTCGGAATCATGCACCGTCGCCACCAGCGTCCCCCCAAGATACTTCCGCGCCATATTCAGGGTCCGGTTCAGCAGGTTCCCCAGAATGTCCGCCAGATCCTTGTTATAACGCACCAGGATCCGCTCCTCGCTGATGTCGCTGTCCCCGCCCGTCGCAATGTCCGCCAGCAGAAAATACCGCAACCCGTCCGCTCCCACCACGTCCGCAATCGCATTCGGATCCACCAGATCCGCAATCACCTTCACCACCGCGTCATCCTCGATCTTCTCGCTCTTGCTAACTTTCTTCCCCTTCATGTTCCACCACCCGTGCACCAGTATCTTCGGCATCTGCTCGTCAGGCACCCCGCACGCATGCAGCATGATCGGCCAGTAAATCCCATGCGCCGGAATCAGAATGTCCTTCCCGATCACGTGCGCGTCACACGGCCACAGATCCTCCCATCGCGGCAACCCCGACACCTCAGGCTCACGATCCCGGAACCCCGCAAAACTCGCGTAGTTCGTTAGCGCATCAAACCACACAAACGTCACGTAATCGTCGTCAAACGGCAGCGGAATCCCCCACGTCAGCCGCGACTTCGGCCGCGAAATGCACAGGTCCACTCCCTCGCTATCCTTCACCGCATTCAGTAGTTGGGTCTGCCGGTTCGCCGGATAAATCATGTCCGGATGCGTCTCCAGATACCCGCGCAGCCACGCCGTATGATCACTCAGCCGGAAATAATAATTCTCCTCCTCCCGCTCCTCCACCAGCCCCCACTGCCCACCCCAGCTCCCGTCCGCCTCACGGTCCTTCTCATTCAGAAACTGCTCCTGTCTCACCGAATACCACCCGCGCAGGCTCTTCTTGTAGATCTGCCCCTCGTCAAACAACTGCTGCAGCATGTCCTGCACCACCCGCTTGTGCCGCACATCCATCGTCTCCACCCACCCGTCCGGCCGCACATTCAACCGATCCCACAACGCAATAAAACGGTCCGACACTTCCCTCACAAAAACCTCGGGCGTCACCCCCGCCTTCTCCGCACTCAACTGCACTTTCTGCCCGTGCTGGTCCAGCCCGCTCAGAAAATACACCTCACTCCCAGCCAACCGCTTGAACCGCGCCATCGTGTCCGCCAGAATCTTCTCATAAGCATGCCCGATGTGCGGCGCACCATTCGTGTAATCAATCGCGGTCGTGATGTAAAACTGCTTGCCCATACCTCCCACCCATGACGGACCCGCCCAGCCCTTCAACGGCAAACGATCCTCCGCCGCACTCGTGGTACCCCATCCCCATTGCACCCGCCTTCCTCCCTCCCCATCCACTCCCCACATGAAACTCCCCCTCATCGCTCTCCTCGCCTCCTCCCTCTCCGCCACCGCTCAGGTCACGTTCCTCGACCCCGCCGCCTCCGCACTCGTCGCCCCCGACGCCAAAATCGTCACGCTCGGCGCCGGCATGAAATTCACCGAAGGCCCAGTCTGGATCCCCTCACGCCAATCCCTCGTCTTCTCCGACATCCCCTCCGCCAAACTCATGCAATGGCAGGACGGCAAGGGCGTCACTCCCCTCTCCGACGCCCTCAACCCTAACGGCAACACGCTCGACCGCAACGGGCTCCTCGTCACCTGCCAGCACTCGGGCCGCAACATCATCCGCACCGAATCCAACGGCTCCACCACCATCCTCGTCTCCTCTTTCGACGGCAAGAAATTCAGCTCGCCTAACGACGTCATCGTCAGAAAGGACGGCTCCATCTGGTTCACCGACCCTTCCTACGGGGTCCCCGCAGGCGAGAAAAAGGAACAGGACGCCAACCTCGTCTACCGGCTCGACCCCACCACCAAAAAGGTCACCGCCGTCTCCTCCCTCTTCGAAATGCCCAACGGGCTCGCCTTCTCCCCGGACGAAAAAACCCTCTACATCGCCGACAGCGGCAAACCCCAGCGCGTCGGCGCCTTCCCCGTTAAAGACGACGGCTCCCTCGGCGACCCCAAATTCTGGCTCTCCGGCGGCTCCGACGGGCTCCGCACCGACTCCTCAGGCAATCTCTACACCACCGCCAGCGACGGGGTCCGCATCTACAACCCAGACGGCAAACAACTCGCACGCATCACCTTCCCCGAAACCCCAGCCAACTGCACCTTCGGCGGCAAAGACTACAAAACCCTCTTCGTCACCGCTCGCACTTCCCTCTACTCCATCCAACTCAACATCGCAGGCAACGACCAGCGCTGACTCACTCGGCTGCGGCCTCCTCACGCGGTCGCACCCGCCGCCTCCCCACGCTTCGCCATCACCCCGCGCACCGCCGCCGCCAGCAATGGCCGCGACCGCGCCGCCACTGGCGCCAACGTCACAATAATCCGCGCGTCCTCCAGCCCAGCCAGCACCAGCGTCAGTTGCCGCATCCCTTCATCCACCTCCGCCCACTCAATCTCCCCCCACGTCACCAGCTGCATCTCCCGATCCGGCCGGAAAAACGGAAAAATCTCCACCCCTAGCGGCGTCAGCAGCAGATACGCATGCCGCGTCAATCGCCACGCAGTCCGAAAACTCCACCCAGCCAGCAACAACGGCACCACCGCCAGCCACCACGCCGGTCGGTGCTCAATCCGCTGCCACCACACATACCACACTCCCACCGCCGCAGCCAGACACACCAACCCCAAAACCAAAAACGTCACCGCCTGGCCAGACCGCGTAAACCTCAACTCCTGAAACTGCGCAGCCATGTGCCCTCAAGCGCAGCGCGCCGCCTCCCAGCTCAATCCAGCGAATCAAGCCGCTTCACAATCTCAGACTTCGGCTGCACCCCGATGCTCTTGTGCTTCAACTCGCCTCCCTTGAAATAAAACAACGCAGGAATGTTCCGGATCCCATACTCCACCGCAAGGTCTCCAGCTTCATCCACATTCACCTTCGCCACCTTCACCGCACCCTTCTTCTCCTCAGCAATCTCGTCCAGCACAGGCCCCAGCATCTTGCATGGCCCGCACCACTCCGCCCAGAAATCCACCACCACGGGCACCGTAGATTGAAGCACTTCCGCGTCAAAATTGTCCTTCGTTACCTGAATCACTGATGCGCTGGCCATGGGTTTCGATTGTTGGTTGTTTGGAAGTCGACGCCTTCGCGTGTCCTCGTGACAGTGCGTCGGCTTTCACCGCTGACAACGGAAAAAAAACACCCTGCGGCTCCGTCTCCGGAACGCGCAGGGTGTGTGCGGATTTTTTTGCTCTAAGCCAGCCTCAAGGGCGACTCAGCGCATGAAGGTCGTCATGTAAAACGCAGCAATCGCGCCCACAACGCCAACGAAAAGAAAGATTACAGGTCCCATTTGATTTGTCAGGATAATTTCAGTTTCAGAACTCAGGGAGCTTCCGGACGGGCCGGAATCTTCGGCTGCAGGCGCTCATACTCGGAAGTAATCCCGCCAGCTTCGTCCTTCTTGTCAAAGGGCGAGTAATCCATCGGCAGCTTCACTCCCTGCGGCGGAATGTTCTTCATCCACGCTTCCTTGTTCGATGACGTCCCCTCAGAGAAGAAACTCACCTTATCAAGGCAGGACAGCGCCCCGATCACCGCCGCAATCGCGCCCACCAAAGCCACCCAGCCCATGATGTTCAACGGCCCTTCGTTGACTTCTTCCTCTTCCTCAAACTGCGCACCGCGCACCGCCACGCTGCTCACGGGCGCTGCCGGTGCCGCCCCAGGCGACAACTTCACCGTCGCCTTCGGCATCGCCTGTGGCATTGGAGCCGTCCCGCCAATCTTCGTCGTCTGCTTCGCCAGCACCGGACTCGTCGGCCGCGCCGGTGGCGAGGACAATGGAATCGTCTTGCTCCCAACCGGTGCCGTCGGCGGTGCCGGACGTGGCGCACCACCCGGAGCAGGCGGCGCTCCCGGTGTCGCCGGGCGCGGAGCCGCAGAAAGTGGCACCGTCGGCGCTCCCGGACGGGGCGGCGGAGCCATCGGAGGACGCGGCGCAGATGGCACCGGCGGTGCCGCCGCAACTGTCTCACCCTCAGCACCAGGTGCCTGAGGCTTCAAGGTAATGCGCACCGTCTCCTTCTTCAAGGGAACCGCAGGTGCGGCTATGTTCGGACGCGGTGGGGTGGGATTAGGATTCTCCTGGTCACTCATAGGGAATTTTCGGGTACTGAAATTTCACGGACAATTGGCAGTTTCGCCAGAGGGTGTCAACACTTCACATGACGAAATCATAAGCATCCACTCTCCCTCCCTTCTCCCCAATCCTCCCTCCATAGTCAACCCTCCGGAATTTGGGCGGTTGCGAGGCACGGATTGTGCAGGTTCCCTTTCCCATGGCAGGCCACCCTCAGCAGGATCCGCCTCCCGGAACGTCGCTCATCAAGCTCGCCGGAGGCGCCGCTCTCTTCTCTCTCTCCTCTGACTCCCCCACCGCTTCGGCCTTCCTCCGCACCAACGCACGCCACGCCGCCACCCGACGCCGCGAAATCCGCCTCGCCGTCGAATCCAACTCGCCTCGCCCAGGCGACGACTGGGAAGACATCCCCATGACCCCGGACGGCCCCGGCCGCTGGATCTGCTCCCTCCCGCTCGTCTCCCCAGGCTTCTTCGAAGCCCGCGCCTTCCTCCTCCCGCACCATTCCTCCACCCCAGTCTGGCCCGCAGCTCAAGGCAATGTCGGCATCAAGGTCCAACCCGCATGGACCGCCGCAGGATGCTCCACCTATAAAGCCTTCGTCCGCATGTTCCGCCCGGAACAGCCGCCCCACGACCCCGCCGCCGTCGCCGCCCTCGACCGCGACGGCTGGTCCGCCATCCCTCCCTCCGGAACGTTCCGCGCCCTCGCCTCCCACATGGACCGCATCCTCGGCACCATGGGCTTCCACATCGTCCTCCTCCTCCCTCCCTTCCCAGTCCCCACCACCCACGCCCGCATGGGCCGCTTCGGCAGTCCCTTCGCTTCCCTCGACTTCAAATCCGTCGACCCTGCCTGCGCAGAATTCGACGGCCGCACCACTCCGCTAGAACAATTCTCCGAACTCGCCGACGCCATCCACGCCCGCCACGGCCGTCTCTTCATCGACATCCCCATCAACCACACCGGCTGGGCCTCCCGCCTCCTCCAGCACCACCCGGAATGGTTCGTCCGCAACCCCGACGGCTCCTTCCACTCCCCAGGCGCATGGGGCGTCACATGGGCCGACCTCGTCGAACTCGACTACCGCCACCTCCCTCTCTGGCAGGAAATCGCCGACGTCTTCCTCTTCTGGTGCCGCCACGGAGTCGACGGCTTCCGCTGCGACGCCGGTTACATGATCCCTCTCCCCGTCTGGGAATACCTCACCGCTCGCGTCCGCGACGAATTCCCAGACACCATATTCCTCCTCGAAGGCCTCGGCGGCCCGCTCAAAGTCACGCTCGACCTCCTCACCCGCGGCGGTCTCGACTGGGCCTATAGCGAACTCTTCCAGAACCACTCCCGCAGCGCCGTCGATTGGTACCTCCCCCAAGCCCTCGACGCCTCCTCCTCCCACGGGCTCCACGTCCACTACGCAGAAACCCACGACAACGAACGGCTCGCCTCCCGCTCGGAATCATGGGCCCGCATGCGCACCGCCCTCGCCGCCCTCACTTCCGTACAGGGCGCGTGGGGCATCACCTGTGGCGTCGAGTGGTTCGCCTCGGAACGGGTCCTCGTCCACGGAGCCAGCCCGCTCCACCCGGAACGCGCCCCCGGCCAGGAAGCCGCCATCGCCTCCCTCAACCATCTCCTCTCCTCCCACCCGGCCTTCGCCGCCAACGCCACTCTCCGTCTCCTTCCCGTCCTCGGCGGCGAGGTCATCGCGCTCCTCCGCTCCGTCCCGGAAAACCCAGACGCCTCCCTCCTCGTCCTCGTCAATCTCGACCCCGATCACCCTCACCCGGCCTCATGGCCAGCCGCCGATTTCACCCTGCCCCCCGGCACCCTCTGTCTCCTCTCAGGGCTCTCCCCATCCCCCATCCCTTCCCCGGACGGTCTCCTCCACCTCACGCTAGCGCCCGCCGCCGTCTTCTGTCTCCCCGCATCCTCCCGCCCCATCCCCGCAGAAAACAAGGCCCTCGACGCCCTCCGCGCCCACGCCACTTCGCTCGTCACGGCCTCCTCCGATTCCGCATCCCCTCACCTCATCACCATCCACCTCCAGCGCGACGCACGCCGCTCCATCGTCGCCCCAGCAGACGCCACACTCAAAGTCGTCCACCACCTCCCCTTCTCAGTCTCCGCCGGCTCCATCCCATTCCACTCCCTCCCCGAAGGCCATCTCCACGCTGCCACCATCCCTAGCGGCTTCCACCCCGGCCCCTCCCTCCTCGCCTCCATCCGCAACACCCGCTCCCTCTCCCGCCTCTCCATCCCGCTCGTCCCACCGCAGCCGCTCCCCGGCAGCTTCCCCGAATTCTCCAGCCCCCAAATCCGCCAGCAACCCGACCTCCACGTCCTCCTCACCAACGGCACCGGCGCCATGAGCCACGTCCGCGCCGCATGGAACTCCATCCGCTCCCAATACGACGCCCTCCTCGCCGCCAACCCGGACCCAGCCGTCCCCACCGACCGCCGCATCCTCTTCACCCGCTGCCGCGCATGGATCGTCCGCCGCGGCTTCAGTACCGAACTCTCCACCGACTGCTGCACCCGCGTCATCCGCCTCTCCGCGTCCCACGCCTCATGGGAATTCCTCGTCCCCACCGGCAACGGGCAACGCATCGCCCTCACCCTCACACTCCACCTCGTCCACGGCTCAAACCGCTGTCTCCTCCACTTCGCCCGCACCGACTCCCTCCCCCACGAGGTCTCTCTCATCCTCCGCCCTGACATCGAAGACCGCTGCTTCCACGACAAAACCACCCTCGCTAACGGCCACTTCGATTCCATGGCCGCCGCCACCATCCCCGCACCAGACGGCTTCGCCCAACCCTGCCGCGATGGCTTCCTCGTCCTCAAAGCCTCTAACACCACCTTCTCCCCAGCCCCGGAATCCCTCTCCACCTCCCACCCGCTCGACGCCGCACGCGGTCTCGGCCACTCCTCCGATCTCTTCAGCCCAGGCTTCTTCTCCGCCTCCCTCACCACCAGCCTCCCCATCGTCCTCGACGCCACCCTCTCTTCTACCCTAGCCATCCCCTCCGATCCCCCGCCTCTCCCCAGCCCAACCCCATGGTCGCTCCGCGACGCGCTCCTCCAGTTCGTCGTCCGCCGCGACTCCGGCCACACCATCATCGCAGGCTACCCATGGTTCCTCGACTGGGGCCGCGACACGCTCATCGCCCTCCGCGGGCTCATCGCCGCCGGAGACACCGATACCTCCCGCCGCATCCTCCTCACCTTCGCTCAATTCGAAGACCGCGGCACGCTCCCTAACATGATTCGCGGAAGCGATTGCTCCAACCGCGACACCTCCGACGCCCCGCTCTGGTTCTTCACCGCCACCGCCGACCTCGTCCGCGCCACCGGCCCCGCCTTCCTCGACGAATCCGCCGGCGGTCGCCCCATCCGCGCCATCCTCGGCTCCATCATCGCCCACTATCAATCCGGCACCCCCAACGGGATCCACACCGACCCCGCCTCCGCTCTCGTCTTCAGTCCCTCCCACTTCACATGGATGGACACAAACCACCCCGCCGGAACCCCGCGCGAGGGCTATCCCATCGAAATCCAGGCGCTCTGGCACGCCGCCCTCTCGTTCATGGGCACCCACGGCGGCGACCCATCCTGCGCCCAACTCGCCCTCCGCGTCGCCAACTCCATCGAATCTCTCTTCCCTCATCCCGCCGAGGGCTGGCTCGCCGACTGTCTCCACGCTCCCTCCGGCACCCCAGCCGCCCTCGCCTCCCGCGACGACCACCTCCGCCCTAACCAGCTCTTCGCCGTCACGCTCGGCGCGGTCTCCAACCCCGTCCGCGCCGCCGCCATCATCCTCGCCTGCTCGGAACTCCTCGTCCCCGGTGCCATCCGCACACTCGCCGACCGACCCGTCTCCTTCCCTCTCCCAGTCCTCCGCAACGGCCACCTCCTCAACGACCCGCTCCACCCTTTCTGGCCCCACTACTCCGGCGACGAAGACACCCGCCGCAAACCAGCCTATCACAACGGCACCGCATGGCCATGGCCCATGCCCTCCCTCGCCGAAGCCTTCCTCCTCTCCAATCTCCCAAACTCCCTCCCCGCCGCCCGCGCCATCCTCGACAGCGCCGCCGCTCTCCTCTCCTCCAACTGCCTCGGCCATCTCCCCGAAATCACCGACGGTGCCTCCCCTCACTCCCCAGGCGGCTGCGGTGCCCAGGCATGGTCCGTCAGCGAACTCCTCCGCGTCCGCAAGCTGCTCGTCTCCTCCGCTCTCCGCCAGTAATGGACGTCATCCCGTCTGCAGTGCGGTCCGCCGAACAGATGGCGCCTTCTGAACGAGGGATTTTTTCCGAGTCCAAGGCGCGAAAGAGGGCGCGAATCGGGATTCGCAACCGATGAGCAACACAGGAATCGGGAAAAAGTCCCGTTCCCCGAAAAATCCACCCGCAAAGCGGCTGAACCTTCATACTTTCTCAGGAAATCAGAAGATGCCAGCTGTATGGCGGGCTGCACTAGGCACGCCACCTGCTTTTAAGCCTCCCGCCACCCCATCTCATGAAGAACGTCCAGATCATCAACGTCGCCCCTAGCATCCCAAAGCAGATCCGCTTCCTCGAGGAACTCGCCCGCAACGCATGGTGGTGCTGGAACGCCGAAGCCCAGCAACTCCTCCGCCGCATCGACCCCACTCTCTGGCGCGATTGCACCGGCAGCCCGCTCGAATTCCTCCGCCGGGTCTCCCGCCCCACCCTCGAAGCCCTCGCCGAAGACATCGGCTTCCAAACCCAGCTCGCTCGCCTCGAAACCCGCTTCCGCGAATGCACCGCTTCCGATTCCCTCGGGCTCCACGGGCTCGTCGCCTACTTCTCCCTCGAGTTCGGCCTCCACGAAAGCATCAAACTCTACAGCGGCGGTCTCGGCGTCCTCGCCGGCGATCACCTCAAGGCCGCCTCCGACGTCGGCGTCAATCTCTGCGGCGTCGGTCTCTTCTACCACCAGGGCTACTTCGAACAGAAACTCAACCACGACGGCTGGCAGCAGGAACACTATCAGCTCAACGAAATCGAAAACCTCCCCATGCGCCTCGCCCGCAACCCAGCCGGCGAAGCCATCCACATCACCGTCCCCTTCCCCGACGGCATCTGCCACCTCCGGGTCTGGGACCTCAAGGTCGGCGGCATCTCCCTCTTCCTCATGGACGCTAACCTCGGCGAAAACCCGCCGCACTACCGCGACCTCACCGCCCGTCTCTACGGCGGTGACCACTTCATGCGGCTCCGCCAGGAACTCCTCCTCGCCATCGGCGGCTTCCGCGCCCTCGTCGCCATGGGCATGGAACCAGAAGTCTGCCACATGAACGAAGGCCACGCCGCCTTCCTCAGCGTCGCCCGTCTCGAATTCCTCACCAAACACAAGGGTCTCGACATCGACTCCGCCTGCGAGGTCGCCTCCCGCGCCAATGTCTTCACCACCCACACCCCCGTCCCCGCCGGCAACGAAACCTTCCCAGTCGCCCTCATCGAGGAACACATGAAGGCCCTCGAACCCGAAACCGGCGTCCCCCCATGGCGCGTCATCGAATGGGGCCGCGCCCCCGGCGACAAGGACAGTCCACTCTCCATGACCATCCTCGGGCTCCGCATGGCCCAGCGCGCGAACGCCGTCTCCAGACTCCACGGCGATGTCTCCCGCGGCATGTGGCAGCACGTCTTCCCTCACCACCTCCGCGACGAGGTCCCCGTCCAGCACGTCACTAACGGCATCCACGCCCCCACATGGGTCTCCCCGGAAATCCTCGCTCTCCTCCAGACGTTCCTCGGCGCAGATTGGGAAAAATCCGCCCTCAACCCGCGCGACCTCGCCCGCATCAACGACATCCCCGACGAGGAACTCTGGCGCGCTCACGAAATGGCCCGCAGCCGTCTCCTCCGCACCGCCCGCGACGCCATGTCGCGCCAGCTCTCCGCACGCAACGCCACCCGCGCCGAACTCTCCGCCGCCCGCGGCGTCCTCGACCCTGACATCCTCACCATCGGCTTCGCACGCCGCGCCGCCAGCTACAAACGCGCCACCCTCCTCCTCCGCGACCCCGAACGTCTCCAGGCTCTCCTCAGCAGCAAGGACCGCCCAGTCCAGTTCATCTTCGCAGGCAAAGCCCACCCCGCAGACCACCACGGCAAGGACTTCATCCGCCAGGTCGTCGACGTCTCCCGCCGCACCGGAGTCCGCCACCGCTTCCTCTTCCTCGAAAACTACGACATGCGCCTCGCCCGCTCCCTCATCCAGGGAGCCGACGTCTGGCTCAACACCCCACGCCGCCGCATGGAAGCCAGCGGTACCTCCGGCATGAAAGCCGCCATCAACGGCTGTCTCAATGTCTCCATCCTCGACGGCTGGTGGTGCGAGGGCTACGCCCCCGACTGCGGCTGGGCCATCGGCAATGGCGAGGAATACGAAGACGATGAATACGGCGACGCCATCGAATCCGCCGCCCTCTACCGCATGCTCGAAGACGACATCGCCCCGCTCTTCTACGCCCGCTCCGGCGGCGGCGACCCCGCCGGCTGGGTCGCCATGATGAAAGCCTCCATCCGCATGGGCCTCGGCTTCTTCACCACCAGACGCATGGTCACAGAATACCGCGACAAATTCTACATCCCAGCCTCGAACCACTACCGCCGCCTCATGGCCGACTCCAGCAGCGCCGCCATCGCCCTCAACGCTCAGCGTCTCCGCCTCGACTCCGCATGGCACCACGTCCGCGTCCACTCCCCTCAACCGGATCGCGACCTCCGCGCCCTCCACTCCGGCGATTCCTTCAGCCTCGTCACCTCCGTCTTCCTCGGCCAACTCTCCCCTGACGAAGTCTCCGTCGAACTCTGCACCGGCCCCGCCGACTCCGGCAACCAGATCAAATCCCCAGCCTTCCACCCCATGGCCCTTCGCAAATCCACCCCGGACGGCTGGCACGAATATGTCATCACCGTCCCCTGCCCAGCCAGCGGCCGCTTCGGGCTCTCCGCACGAGTCCACCCGGCCGGCGGCGAATGGAAGGCCGCTTCCCCAGGCTACGTAACATGGTCAGAGTAGTCCGAGCCCCCCCTCGCCAACTCCCAACCGCGCCCCCTTCGTGTCCAATCCGCGCATCCTCATCGTCACCCCGGAAATCACCTACCTCCCGGAAGGCATGGGCAATATGGCCCAGCGCATGCACGCCAAAGCCGGCGGGCTCGCCGACGTCTCCGCTTCCCTCGTAGCCGCGCTCTTCGAACTCGGCGCAGATGTCCACGTCGCCCTCCCTAACTACCGTCAGATGTTCCACGCCGATGTCTACGACATCTTCAGCCAGGAACTCAAAACCATCCGCGAACGGCTCCCGGAAGAACGCATCCATCTCGCAGAAGACCGCATCTTCTACTACCGCGACACCGTCTACTCCAACTACGGCGGCGAAAACCCTCGCATCGCCCTCGCCTTCCAGCGCGAGGTCATCAATAACATCATCCCCCGCGTCGCCCCGGACCTCATCCACTGCAACGACTGGATGACCGGCCTCATCCCCGGTGCCGCCAGACGCTACCGCATCCCCACGCTCTTCACGGTCCATAACATCCACACCGAAAAACTCACGCTCGACCAGATCGAGGCCAGCGGCATCGACGCCGCTCTCTTCTGGCAGCACCTCTACTACGACAAGCCGCCCCTCAACTACGAGTCCGCCCGCTCTGAGGACCCCGTCGATCAGCTCGCCTCAGGCATCTTCGCCGCCCACTACATCAATACCGTCAGCCCTTCCTTCCTCGACGAGGTCGCCGACGGTCAGCACCACTTCGTCCCACCAGCCGTCCGTCAGGAAATCTGGAACAAACGCGCCGCCGGTTGCGCCGTCGGCATCCTCAACGCCCCGGACTCTAGCTACTCCCCTGCCCAGGACATCTGCCTCCCTCTCAAATACAACGCCGATTCCTTCACCGAAGGCAAACGCGCCGCCAAAGCCGCTCTCCAGGAACGTCTCGGCCTCGACATCAACCCGGACGCCCCTCTCCTCTTCTGGCCCAGCAGGCTCGACCCAGTCCAGAAAGGCCCGCAGCTCCTCACAGAAATCCTCTACCGCACCATCTCCGATTACTGGCCCGCAGGTCTCCAGCTCGTCGTCGTCGCCAATGGCGACTACCAGCGCCATTTCTCCGACATCGTCCGCCGCCACGAAATCCAGAAACGCGTCGCCGTCTGCAACTTCCACGAATCCCTCAGCCGTCTCGCCTACGCCGCCGCTGACTGCGTCCTCATGCCGTCTTCCTTCGAACCCTGCGGTCTCCCCCAGATGATCGCCCCCATCTACGGCACCCTAACGATCGCCCACAACACCGGCGGTCTCAAAGACACGGTCTCCCACCTCTCGCCAGACGGCACCTCCGGCAATGGCTTCGTCTTCGACTTCTTCGACGCCACCGGCCTCCGCTGGGCCATCGACGAAGCCGTCCGCTTCCACCACCGACCCGCCGCCGAACGCCACACCATCATCCGCAGGGTCATCACCGAATCCGTCGCCCGCTTCAACCACGCCGCCACCGCCCGCCACTACTTCGATATCTACGAAGACATGCTCCACCGGCCGCTCATCGTCACCGAATCCGAAACCGCACCGCCCCCACCTCCGCCCCGGCCGCCCAAACCTCCCGCCGCCCCGCGCGCCAAATCCGCCCGCGCCCCGCGCCCCAAACCCGCCGCCTCCACCCGCTCCAAGGCCGCCCCCTGACTTCTCTCTCTACGCCCTACCCACAAAGGCCGCCCGCTCAACGCTCTCTCACCATGTCGGCCACCAAAGAACTCAGCAAGGCTCCCGCCAAACCCCGCACCCCGCGGAAATCCATCGCCGCTCCCACAGCGCCCGCGTCGCCCCCCGCACCCCCGCAACTCCGCGACGACCCATGGCTCGCCGACTTCCTCCCGGACCTCGACCGCCGCGCCGCCCACGCCGCCGCCCTCCGCGACCGTCTCATCGGCCCCTCCGGCTCGCTCTCCTCCTTCGCCTCCGGTCACCTCCACTACGGTCTCCACCGCACCTCCTCCGGATGGGTCTTCCGCGAATGGGCTCCTAACGCCTCCGCGCTCTTCCTCGTCGGCGACCACTCCAACTGGCAGGAACTCCCCCACTGCGCCGCATCACGCATCAACGACCACGGCGACTGGGAACTCCACCTCCCCCACGACGCGCTCCACCACGGCATGCACTACCGTCTCTCCATGCACTGGAACGGCGGCCAGGGCGACCGCATCCCCGCATGGGCCCGACGCGTCGTTCAGGACCCTTCAACCCTCATCTTCTCCGCTCAGGTCTGGGAATCCCCGCCGTTCCTCTGGCAACACCCGCGACCCCTCACCGCCAATCGCCCGCCCCTCATCTACGAATGCCACGTCGGCATGGCCCAGGAAGCTGCAAAAGTCGGCACATGGCAGGAATTCGAACTCCGCATCCTCCCCCGCATCGCCGCCGCAGGCTATAACACGATCCAGATCATGGGGGTCCTCGAACACCCCTACTACGGTTCCTTCGGCTACCACGTCAGCAGCTTCTTCGCCCCTAGCTCCCGCTTCGGCACCCCGGAAGAATTCAAATCCCTCGTCGACGCCGCCCACGCGCTCGGCCTCGCCGTCATCATCGACCTCGTCCACTCCCACGCCGTCAAAAACGAAATCGAAGGGCTCTCCCACTTCGACGGCTCCCCCTACCAGTACTTCCACGACGGCCCACGCGGCTTCCACCCCGCATGGGACTCCCGCTGCTTCGACTACTCCAAACCTGCCGTCCTCCACTTCCTCCTCTCCAATACCAGCTACTGGATCGAGGAATTCCACCTCGACGGCTTCCGCTTCGACGGGGTCACCTCCATGCTCTACATGGACCACGGTCTCGGCAAGGTCTTCTCTTCCTACCAGGATTACTTCAACCCCTCCGTCGACGAAGACGCCCTCGCCTACCTCGCCCTCGCGAACGATCTCATCCATTCCCTCAACCCCTCCGCCCTCACCATCGCCGAAGACGTCAGTGGCATGCCCGGTCTCGTCAGTCCAGGCTCCACAGGCGGCACAGGCTTCGACTTCCGCCTCGCCATGGGTGTCCCCGACATCTGGGCCCGTCTCGCCTCCAAAGTCGAAGACGAAAACTGGCACGTCGAACACCTCTACCACGAACTCACCACCCGCCGCCCGGAAGAAAAGGTCATCGCCTACGTCGAAAGCCACGACCAGGCCATCGTCGGCGGCAAAACCCTCCTCTTCCGTCTCCTCGACGCCTCCATCTACCACGGCATGGCCCGCGCCCACTCGGACCCCCACACCGACCGCGGCATCGCCCTCACCAAAATCGCCCGCCTCCTCACCTTCGCCACCGCAGGCCACGGCTACCTCAACTTCATGGGCAACGAATTCGGCCACCCGGAATGGATCGACTTCCCACGCGAAGGCAACGCATGGTCCTGCCACTACGCCCGCCGCCAGTGGTCGCTCCGCGACGACCCTCTCCTCAAATTCAGCGCCCTCGGCGACTTCGATCAGGCCATGCTCGCCACCCTCGGCACCCCAACCCTCTTCTCCCAGCCACCACTCCTCCTCGCCTCCCACGTCGCCCACCAGACGCTCATCTTCGAACGCGGCCCGTTCCTCTTCCTCTTCAACCTCCACCCGTGGAACAGCCCAGTCGACCACCCAGTCCCCTGCTCCCCAGGTTCATGGCAACTCGTCCTCTCCACCGATGAACCCCGCTTCGCCGGCCTCAACCGCCTCCACCCAGACCAATCCTTCACCTCCCGCCCAGTCTCCCACGGCCACGAAATCCTCGTCTACCTCCCCGCCCGCTCCGCCCTCGTCCTCCGCAAATCCGACACCTGTCCCCGGCTTCTAACTTCTAACTTCACCTCCCCGCCCTCTCCATGCTAGCAATTTACTATTTACTATTTTCAATTTTTAATTTCTTCCACGCCGCTTCCATCTCGTCCAGCGTCGCCCCCGTTCCCTTCCCCTCCGCCTCCAGTCGCTCCTCCATCGCCCCGTAACGCTTCGCAAACTTCGCGTTCGCCGTCGCCAGCAGCACCTCCGGATCCAGCTTCAGCTTCCGCGCCAGATTCGCCACAGTGAACAACAGGTCGCCGATCTCCTCCGCCGTCGCCGCCGCATCTCCACTCGCCAGCGCCTCCTCGGTCTCCCCTAACTCCTCCCGGATCTTCTCCACCACTCCCGCCGCATCCGGCCAGTCAAACCCGGCCTTCGCCGCCTTCTTCTGCAGCTTCACCGCCCGCTGCAACGACGGCAGCGCCCGACTCACCCCCTCCATCGTCCGCACCACTTTCCCGCCCTTCTCTGCCTTCTTGATCTCATCCCACTGCGCCAGCACACCCGCCGTGTCCGCCACCCCGCTCTCCCCGTACACATGCGGATGCCGCCGGATCAGTTTCTCTGAAATGCCGTGCGCCACGCGGTCAAAATCAAATCCCCCGCTCTCCGACGCAATCTCCGCATGCAGCACCACCTGCAGCAGCAGATCCCCAAACTCCTCGCACATGTGCGGCACATCCCCGTTCTGCACCGCTTCCAGCACTTCATAAGCCTCCTCGATCAGATTCGGCATCAGACTCTCGTGCGTCTGCTCCTGATCCCACGGACACCCTCCCGGACTCCGCAGATCATGCACAATCCGCTTCAGCCTCGTCAGGCCGTCCGCGTCTCCCGGTGGTGTCTTTCCTGCCATAACAATTTCAGTGCCCGAGGCCTTCGTGTTCTTTGATATACTCTTCCTTCAATCCCAGCGCCTCCGGCGCATGCAGCACCAGCATCTTCCGCCGCACATCCGCAGGCACCGTCGCCCGCGTCGCCCGCGACACCGTCACCATCAGCACCAGTGCCAGCGGCAATCCCCAGATCGCCGGTTGCTCCGCCAGCGTCCTCACCAGCGGATGCACCGCATACCACGCCTTCAATCCATCCGCTCCCCAGTTGTCCGCAAACATCGTGCTCACAATCGACACCAGACTCAGCATCCCCCCAGCCAGCATCCCCGTCGCCGCCCCCTTCATCGTGATCCCGCGCCACCACGTGCTCAGAAACAACAGCGGGAAGTAACTCGTCGCCGCTATCGCAAACGCCCACCCCACCAGCATGTTGATCTCGAAATTCTCCACCACCAACCCCAGCAGAATCGCCGCTCCCCCGCACACAAACGCAAACACCTTGAACATCTGCATCCGCTGCTCCGGCGTGCTCTGCGGCCGCAGAATCCGCCCGTAAATATCATGCGCTAGCGCCCCCGTAATGCTCACCAGCAACCCGCTGAAGGTACTCATAAACGCCGCAAACGCCCCCGCACACGTCACCCCGCTCAGAACACTCCCCCACACCCCGCCCAGCAGCAGCGGCAATTTCAGCACGCTCCCGTCCGTCCCCTTCACCCCCGACGCCCCATTGTACAACTCAGGCATCAGATTCCTCCCCAGCACCCCGAACACCGGCGGAAACAGATAGAACACCCCGATCAGGATCATCACCCACATCGTCGTCCGCTTCGCCGCCACCCCGTCAGGATTCGTGTAGAACCTCACCAGAATGTGCGGCAGCCCAGCCGTCCCGCACACCAGCGCAATGATCAGCGAATACGTCCACAGCAGCGCATACGGCCGCGTGTCCTCAATCTTCACCCCAGCCCCCTGCGCCGTCTTCGCAGGCTTCGACGACCTCGGCCCGAACGGCGCAATCCACGTCTCATCCGCAGGCACACTCACTTTCTTCGCCGCATCACTTGGCGGCAATGCCTCCCGCTTCACCCCAGCCCCCGAAGCCGCCTCCACCACCGTCACCCCAGCAGCCTTCTCCCCAGCCGTCACATTCGCCTTCAATTGCGACCCATACCCGCCAAACACCGCCACCAGCACAAACACCGGCACCGAAATCGCAAACATCTTCAGCCAGTACTGAAACGCCTGCACCAGCGTGATCCCCTTCATCCCCCCAACCGCCACATTCACCGTGATCACCGCACCCACCACCGCCACCCCCACCCAGTACGGCAAACCAGGAATGATATACGCCAGCGCCTTCCCCGCCCCGTTCATCTGCGGCATCGTGTAAAAGAACCCGATGAACAGCACAAACGTCACCGCAATCTTCCGGAACAGCGGCGAATCAAACCGCCCCTCCGCAAAATCAGGAATCGTGTACGCCCCGAACCGCCGCAGCGGCCCCGCAATGAACAGCAGCAGAAACAGATACCCGCACGCATAACACACCGGATACCACAACGCATCATACCCGCTGCTCATCACCATCCCCGCGATCCCCATGAAACTCGCCGCACTCAGGTACTCACCCGAGATCGCCGACGCATTCCACCCCACACTAACCGACCGACCCGCCACAAAAAAATCCGACGCCGTCCGCGCCTTCCGCGCCGCCCAGAATCCCATCCAGATCGTCACCGCCACCGTCACCCCCGATAACACCACCACCCACCAGTCCAGCTTCAGCTCGATCGCCCCAACAGTCATCAACATCATGTCTTGCATCAGTTCAGTTCGTTGCAGAACCACCAGACACCCGCTCCTCAGCGCACGCCCAGCCAGTCCCTCGGTTCATCTCCTCACACTCCCCGCCGCCGGTTCTCCTCCAGCGCCAGCTCCGCTTCCTCACGCTCCATCCGCAGCGACTTCCGGATGAAAATCCCGCTGATCACCCACACAAACGGGAAAAACAACACGCCCAGCACCAGCCACGACACCGTAAATCCTCCCACCCGCACCGCCATCAGCTCAGGCGCAAAATAATTCATCAGCGGCATCCCCAGCAGCACCACCACAAACGCCGCCGCACACGCCGCACTCAATCGAAACTGCCGCCGCATCAGCCGATGCAGAAACGCCTCGCTGTGGATGAAATCTTCGTGCTCGCTCTGGGGGGATTGCATGGCCGCCGATCCTAGGCACCCCTCCCCAGTTGACCAGCGAAATCACCACGCCATTCACGGTCCCTCACCCACCCTCTCCCTCCCTCATTCCGCCCGCCGCCGCGTCCGCCACAACACGCCCACCACCACCGCCGTCAACCCCAGCACCACCAGCGGAGCCAACCCCAGCTTCAGATTCTCCCCAATCAGCGGCACCTGCCACGCCCCCTCCCCAATCTCCCAATGCCCCCGCCGCAATCCTTTGCTCGTCCGACTCACCAGCGCAAACATCCCCACCCCGAACACCCACCCGGCATGCAACCCCATCGGCAGCGCCAATGACTTCGTAAACCCGCGAGCCCACGCCAGTATCAACCCCACCATCAGCAAGGTCGCAAACTCCGACACAAATAACCCCAGATCCCCATAACTCCGGAAAATAATCCCCGTCATCTCAAACCCAGACCACCACCGGATCGGCTCACTCGCCAGACTCGCCGGCAACGGATCCGGCGGCTTGATCAGATGCAGCACCGCAAACAACCCCGAGACCACCACCATCGCCACGCCCCTCCTCGCCGCCCGCATCGCCATCCCCAGAAAGACCCCGCGAAACAAAAACTCCTCCAGCACCGGCACCACCGCCGCCGACATCAGCACCCGCCCGATCTTCCCACTCAGCTTCGGATCAATCCGCCAGTCATACGCCCCCCGCCACACAAAATACCCGCCCATCGCCAGCAGCATCCCCGACGCCACCACAAAACCACCAACATAATCCACCCACCGCCGCGGATTCGGCTCCAATCCCAGCCCCTCACGCCCAACCCCCATCCACCGCAGAAACGGCCACAGCCACCCCAGCGCCGATACCAGAAACGCCCGGCCGAAATACCGCCCGAAATCCGATTCCGCCAGCTTCCCTCCAAACCACCCTACCACCGGCACCTCCCGCCACCCGCGCGTCTCCACCATCGCCGCAAACGCCTTCCCCGCCGCCCACAGCACAGGCGCAAGCGCCCCGGCACTGACAATCACGACAGCCACAAACAAGAGCAGCATCACCACCGGATGCCGCCCCTCACCATTCCGCACCGCCGCGGCACTCATGCCGCCCTCACACTTTCCCATGAATCGTGTTCCCCGTGCTCAGCAGATCATCACACGCCTGCTTCAACCGCGCCGCCAACCCGATCTCCCCCTTCTTCAGATACCCGCGCGGGTCATAGAGTTTCTTGTCACCGACCTCGCCGTCAATCTTCATCACACCTTCGTAATTCTTCAGAATGTGATCCGCGATCGGCCGCGTGAACGCATACTGCGTGTCCGTATCGATGTTCATCTTGATCACGCCATAACCCAGCGTCTCCCGAATCTCCTCCAGCGGGGTCCCGCTCCCGCCGTGAAACACCAGATCCATCTCCGCAGCCGCACCATGCTTGTCCGTCACCGCCTTCTGCCCGTCCCGCAGAATCGTCGGCTTCAGCTTCACCGCTCCCGGCTTGTACGCCCCGTGCACATTCCCAAACGTCGCCGCAAACATGAACCGGCCTAACCCATGCAGAGTCTCATACACCGTCACCATGTCCTCAGGCGTCGTGTACAGCTTGTCATTCGACACCCCGGACGTGTCATGCCCGTCTTCCTCACCACCCACCACGCCAGCTTCCACTTCCAGAATAATCTCCAGATCCCGACACTGCTCCAGCAGCTCCTTCGAAATTTTCAGGTTGTCCGCCAGCGACAACTCCGACCCGTCAAACATGTGGCTGTTGAACAGATTCCCCAACCCAGCCTCCCGACGCGCCTTCGTCGCCGCCAGCAATGGCTTCAGAAACTTCTCCACGTTCTTCGGATGACAGTGATCCGTGTGCAGCGCCACCAGCACATCATACCGCTCCGCCAGCCGATGCACCGCCTCAGCCAGCACAATCGCCCCCAGCGCCATGTCCTTCACGCACGTCCCCGACGCAAATTCCCCGCCTCCCGTCGAAACCTGAATGATCCCGTCCGACTTCGCCTCCGCAAACGCCCTCAACGCCCCGTTGATCGTCGGCAATGAGGTCACGTTGATCGCTGGATAAGCATACCCGCCCTTCTGAGCGGCATCCAGCATGGCGGCGTATTGTTTCGGCGTGGCTACAGGCATATTCAGTTCTCCAAATTCGTTGAACCCACCCCGTAAGCCCACTTTCCCCCCCCCCGCAAGCCCCGAATCCCCTCCCACCCCCGCAAGCCCCGAATCCCCTCCCCCCCACCCCTCCCGCCGTTATCCCCTCGTCCCAAAGGGACAACCTATACCAGCCTAGGGCATCGCCCAGGTCAATCCAAACAAATCATCCCGCGTCCTGTAGGGACGCCACATACCGCACCCTCCCTTACAAGCCCCTCCGAACCAGCAGCCGAAGGCTCTGGACTGCTGTGAGCAATCACAGCTCTCTCTCGCGCACGGAGTGCGCCTACCCGCCCTCCCTACAAGCACCGGGATCGCGAGGCTCCGCACTCGCGCCACCCAACAAGCCCCTCCGAACCAGCAGCCGAAGGCTCTGGACTGCTGTGAGTAATCACAGCTCTCTCTCGCGCACGGAGTGCGCCCTACCAGCATCCCTCCGAACACGCCCGGGATCGCGAGGCTCCGTACTCGCGCCACCCAACAAGCCCCTCCGAACCAGCCAGCCGAAGGCTCTGGACTGCTGGGAGAATCACAGCTCTCTCTGCGTGCGGAGCACGCCTACCCGCCCTCCCTACAAGCACCGGGCACGCGAGGCTCCGTACTCGCGCCTCTCCCAACGCGCCCTCTCCGAACCAGAGCGCCGCAGGCTCTGGACTGCTGGGAGAATCACAGCTCTCTCTGGCGCACGGAGTGCGCCTACCCGCCCTTCTCTGTTCCCGCCCTCCCTACAAGCACCGGGATCGCGAGGCTCCGCACTCGCGCTCTCCAAACACGCACCCCTCCAAACCAGCCAGCCGCAGGCTCTGGACTGCTGTCAGAATTACAGCTCTCTCTCGCGCACGGAGTGCGCCTACCCGCCCTCCCTACAAGCACCGGGATCGCGAGGCTCCGCACTCGCGCTCTCCCAACACGCCCCCTCCCTCCCCGCCATCGACGACTTGTCCCAAAGGGGCAAAATGTGATAGCCTGAGGCAACGCCCCACCTCAACCCCGACACCATCATCCGGTCCCAAAGGGGCAAAATGTGATAGCCTGGGGCAACGCCCCAGGAACTCCACACCATAACACCAAAGCCCTGAAAGGGCGCGACCTTACGCCTTTCTCTCCTTCGCGCTCCACGCCACCCTCCGCTCCCTCTCCCCCAATCCCAACGGGATTGCGCCCCAGAGCCCAGGGTTGGCCTGCACCGCGGGCCTACCCTGGGTCCACCACACCAACAATCCCCCAACCCTGACAGGGTTGCGCCCTCTTTGCCTGCCGTCTGTACCATCGTGTCGCCTGGGGACTGGTGATTCTCGAGAATGAGGCGGCGGTGCGAATTCATCCTTAGCGGGCATATTGTCGAGTCCTGCGTGCTGCTTTGCTTTTCCTCGATCCCGCCTCATCTTGCAAGCCCGCGTCATCATCTTCCAATTGGACACCCGTCTAGTAGATTCCCTTTAGCACCAATCGAATCGGAATAGCATTCGAGACTAGCTTCCCAGGCCTGATGGCCAGCATCTTTGCATTTGATAGCAAAACAGGTTCCCATTCCAACCAACAGTCACAGTGGTGCCCGATGGGGCCATCCTCTGAAGTGATCCGCCCCACAGCCGGCCACGTGTCCTCGTCCACCCCGATTTCAATATCAAATCCGGCTTCCGGACTCACACTGATTGATTTAGGTTTATCGTTGTCATAAGAACGCTCTCTCCACAGTCGCCACTCACGCTTTTTTGATCTGAGGCGACACTTGATGGATAAAGACGACCAGAACATCGAACACGATGGTGACCAAATTGTGAACGGCGGATTCAGGCATTTAAAGCTCACTCGGATTTTATTCACATCCACGTATGAAAGAACTATTGAATTAATTTCTTCTTGTGCTTCACCGGGTTCCTTTGGCTTCAACACCAATCCAATGAATCCACCGAGTACTGTATCGCGTCTTGTCATTTTCGTCTGTCTATAGTTCCTCGTGCCATCCCAATCCACCAATTCCCAATGGAATCGCAGTTGCAGTCCTGATCCTGAGCCTCGGGAGTGATCCCCGAAACGTTCGGATACCTGCCGGAAAGCGCACCACGCCGGAAGCTTGGGCCGCAGCATCACACCGCAACCGGCGATTGCTTCTGCGATCGTAGCAGCACCGCGCCAACCATCCATTCGCCCGAACCCGCATCGCACCCCGAACCCACAACCCGTCGATCGCCGGCAATCCCGGGAACCGAATTGGCTGCGAGGTCGGCATACATAGATCACTTTCATCTAGCAGACGACCGACCCTGCCGCAAGTGGCCAAGTGCCGCAACTCAACGCCCGATGCCCCCACAGACCGCCCCTCCAGCGTCACCAACTCCCGCATCGTCGTCTCCCCCAAGCCCTGAGTGACCCACGACGTCACGCCAGGCCCCCCACGCGGTGGGTCGCTCCTCAAGCCGTGATGCGGCTCCCGGGCACCACCTCACCCAAGACAGCTTCCCCACCAGAAAATGACCGCCGGTCAAATATCCACTTGCGCCCGCCCTCCACCCACGCTCCCATCCCCAAACCCCATGGCACCCGCCGTCACCTCCCTCCGCAAGGAACGCGACCTCAAAGCCCGCGAGGAACTCATCCTCGACCACGCCCGACGTCTCCTCGCAGAAAAAGGCTTCCAGGCATGGAACATGGAACAACTCGCCGTCGCCGTCGAATACTCCAAAGGCACGCTCTACCAGCACTTCAGCTCCAAAGAAGACCTCGTCCTCGCCGTCGCCTCACGCATCCTCAACCTCCGCGCCGACCTCTTCGAACAAGCCGCCTCCTTCAAAGGCTCCACCCGCGAACAAGGCCGCGCCATCGGCCTCGCCTGCTGCGTCTTCGCCCACCGCCACCCGGACTTCTTCCACGTCGAAATGATGCTCAAATCCGCTTCCTTCTGGGAAAAAGCCTCCCCGGAACGCAAGGAAGCCCACGCCCGTGCCGGTGCCCGCTGCTGGCGCACCCTCTACAACATCATCGTCTCAGCCATCGCCCTCGGCGACATGCCCCGCCTCCCATGGTCCGCTGAACACGCCACCATGGCCCTCATCTCCATCACCATCGGCAGCCACGTCGTCGGCATGGAACACAACCTCCGCGTCTTCGCAGGCATCGATAACCCTCTCCTCAGCGTCCGCCTCAACCAGGACCTCGTCTGCGACGGGCTCGGCTGGAAACCTCTCCTCCACGAACACGACTACGCCACCACCGACCAACGCATCGTCTCCGAAATCTTCCCAGACGCCGCCGCCTTCCTCATCCCAGCCTGACTCAATCTCCCTCCCCTTTTTTACCTCGACATCGACCGTTGGTCAAATGTCGCCCCTCATTCCAAATCATGTACTTCGTCGCCCTCCGCATGCTCTCCGCTGACAAAGCCAAATACCTCGGCCTCGTCTTCGCCATCGCCTTCTCCACCTTCCTCCTCGAAAACCAGACCAGCATCTTCGCCGGCATCATGAAACGCACGGCCAATCGCATCCTCGATGTCACCGACGCCGAGGTCTGGGTCATGGACCCCGCCACTCAGTACTTCGACGAAACCAAAGCCCTCAAAGACACCGACCTCCTCCGCGTCCGCGCCGTCCCCGGCGTCGCATGGGCCGTCCGTCTCCTCAAAGACCTCCCCGTCGCACGCACCGCCTCCGGCCGCTTCAATCAGGCCATCGTCATCGGCCTCGACGACGCCACCCTCACAGGCGCTCCCCGCCGCATGCTCCTCGGCTCATGGGACCGCCTCCGCGAACCCAACAGCATCATCATCGACGAAGCCGGCTTCCGTCTCCTCTTCGGCACCATCCCCCTCCGCACCGGCGATACCCTCGAACTCAACGACCGCCGCGCCACCATCGTCGGCATCAGCGACGCCGCCGCCCCGTTCACTAACTTCCCCATCATGCACGCCCGCTACTCGGAAGCACGCGAATTCCGCGGCCGCGAACGCAGTCAGCTCTCCTTCGTCCTCGCCCGACCCCAGCCCGGCATCTCCCCCACCGACCTAGCCAACCGCATCGCCTCCACCACCGGCCTCCGCGCCCGATCCTCCCCCGACTTCGCATGGGACTGCATCCGCTACTACATGGCAAACACCGGCATCCCCGTCAACTTCGGCATCACCATCGCCATCGCCATCATCGTCGGCCTCGTCGTCAGCGGCCAGACGTTCTACCTCTTCACCGTCGAAAACCTCCGCCAGTTCGCCGCACTCAAAGCCATCGGCGTCACTAACCCCACCCTCGCACGCATGGTCCTCCTCCAGGCCGCCGTCGCAGGCTTCTCAGGCTTCGCCATCGGCACAGGCATGGCCGCCCTCTTCTTCGAAACCTTCAGCCGCCAGCTCGCCACCAGAGGCATCATCCTCCTCTGGCAGAACGCCGCAGGCGTCGCCCTCCTCATGGCCCTCGTCGTCCTCGCCGCCGCAACCCTCAGCCTCCGCAAGGTCCTCCAACTCGAACCCGCCGCCGTCTTCCGCTCATAACTCCCCATAACTCCCACACTCCTCTCACACCCTCCCCAAATTCCACTTGCCATCCCAGATAAATACGAACATTCGTTCGCACTTATGAAAACCAAGGGCGCTCGGTCCCACAACTACGACTCCCGCCGCCGCGGCATCCTCAACGCCGCCAACCGCTGCTTCGGCCGCAGGGGCTTCCACGCCACCGCCATGAAGGAAATCTGCGACGAGGCCGCCATGAGCCCCGGCGCCCTCTACCGCTACTTCGCCGCCAAAGACGACATCATCATCGAAATGGTCACGGCCGAACGTCACGAATGGGAAGCCCTTCTCCTCACAATTCCCCCGGAGGCCTCCGCCATGGATCTCGTCGACGCCGTCGCGCAGCGGCTGGAAGCAGACTCTCCCGCAGCCGATCTCATGAGCGGCGCACCAGTCATGCTCCTCGAGGTCCTCGCAGAAGCCTCACGCAACCCCCGGGTCCGTCCCGTCGTCGTCGCCTCCTATCACGCCGTCACCACTCAGCTCGCCGCCCGCATCCGGACCGACGCCGCAACCGGCCGCATCTCCGCCGGCATGGATCCGGATACCATCGCCACACTCATCGTCGCAGCCATCGACGGTCTGCTCGCACGCTGCGCCGTCGACAGTGCCGTGCAGCCCGACGCCATCCCCGCCCTCCTCCGGGATCTCGCCCGCTCTCTCCTCCAACCGGTCGCCGCCCCTTCCCCCCGCCGGAAAGGAGGCCGTCCATGATCCGCATCGCCCTCACCATGCTGCGCACCGACCGCGCCAAGTGCACGGCCATGATCCTCGCCGTCACGTTCTCGGTCTTCCTCATGCAGAATCAGTGCGCCATCCTCGCCAGTCTCTACCGCATGATGACGGCCCAGATCGACGACGTCACCGACGCCCCCCTCTGGGTCATGGAACCCGACACGCGCTGCTTCGAACAGGCCAAGCCCGTCAAGGACGGCACTCTCGAACGTGTCAGAAGCCGCTCCGGTGTCGCATGGGCTGTCCCGCTCCTCAAAATCGATACCATGGCGCGCAGCGATAGCGGTCTCCTCTGCACCGTCACCGTCATGGGCGTCGACGAAGCCTCCATGGTAGGACTTCCCTCACGTTTCCGCTTTGGCCAGCCGGAAGCCATCCGCCCAGCCGGAACCTGCGCCGTCGACCCCGGCGGCTATGCCCAGTTGTTCCCCGGTGAACCAGTCCACTTCCCCCGCCGCATCCGCATCCTCGACGAATCCCTCGTCCTCACTGGCATGACCGAGGCCTCCGCCCCCTTCACTGGATTCCCCATCCTCCATTGCAGCCGCGTCACCGCCCTCAGGCTCAACAAGGCCGAAAACCGCACCGCCACGTTCATCATCGGCGACTTCACCCCCGGTGCCAACCGCGCCGCCGTCTGCGAAAGCATCACCGCCGCCACCGGCCTCGCCGCCATGGACCGCGCAGGCTTCGGCGAAATGGCACTCCGCTTCTATAACAGTCAGGGCGTCCCCCGTCTCTTCTGGATCACCATCGCCATCGGCCTCCTCACCGGCACCGCCATCACCGCTCAGACGTTCTCCATGTTCGTCCGCGAACACACCACCCAACTCGCCGTCTGCCGCGTCATAGGCGTCACCAAAGCCCGCATCATCGCCATGGTCCTTTGTCAGGGTCTCTTCGTCCTCTCCATCGGCTGCGCCTTCGGCACCGGCCTCACCGCCATCACCACACACGCCGCCGCCTCGGAACCTTTCCTCCGCGGCATCGTCCTGCCTCCCCAGGTCGCCGCCGGCACCTGCGCCGCTCTCGCCGCCATCACCATCACCGCCGTCACCATCATGGCACGCCGCGTCGCCCTCATGGACCCAGCTATCGTCTTCCGCTCATGAACCCTCCCGCAGTCCACTGCCAACAGATCCACCGCCACTTCGGCGACGGCGACACCAGAGTCCACGTCCTCCGCGGCATCGACTTCACCGCCGCCTCCGGACAGATCACCTTCCTCGCAGGCCCTAGCGGCTGCGGCAAAACCACCCTCATCTCCGTCATCGCCGGACTCCTCCAGCCGTCCTCCGGCGCCGTCTCCCTCTTCGGCCGCGACCTCGCCTCCATGCCCCCGGACGACGCCGTCAGGCTCCGCCGCAAGGACATCGGCTTCGTCTTCCAGCAATACCACCTCATCCCCGCTCTCTCCGTCGCAGAAAATGTCGCCGTCCCTCTCCTCGCCGCTTCCATGAAACGCCGCGACGCCCTCGAACAAGCCTCCGCCATCCTCGACAAACTCGGCCTCGGCGACCGTCTCCACCAACCCCCAGCTCGTCTCTCCGGCGGTCAGCAGCAGCGCGTCGCCCTCGCCAGAGCCCTCGTCCACCAACCCCGTCTCGTCATCTGCGACGAACCCACCGCCGCCCTCGACCACGAAACCGGTCACCGCGTCATGGAACTCCTCGCCGCCTCCGCCGTCCACCCGGACCGCGCCGTCCTCGTCGTCAGCCACGACAACCGCATCTTCCACTTCGCCGACGCCATCGCCCACATGGACGACGGCATCATCACCCACATCGATCACCCTAACTCCACCGCCGCCTGACCCGCTCTCTCCCCATCTCCCCATCTCCCATGAAATCCCTCACTCTTCCCTCCATCGCCGCCGCCGTCCTCGCCGTCTCCATCATCAGCATCGTCCGCAGCCAGCCCCACGCCACCTCCACCAACCCTCCCCTCCCCCCGCCTTCCTCCACATTCCCCGACTGCGTCGCCGCCGTCGGCCTCATCGAACCCAAATCCGAAAACATCGCCATCGGCGTCCCCCTCTCCGCCCTCGTCGAAAAGGTCTTCGTCAAACCAGGCGACCAAGTCACCGCAGGCACGCCCCTCATCCAGCTCGACACCCGCGCCCTCTCCGCCCAACGCCTCAAAGCCGAAGCCGACGCCGCTTCCCTCGACGCCGCCATCCCTACCGCCAGCGCTAACATCGAATCCGCTCGCGCCGCCCTATCCGAAGCCGAGGCCGTCCTCGCCATGGCCGAAAGTCTCCCCGCCGCCGCCGCCCGTCTCAGTCGCGAGGAAATGACTCGCCGCCGCTTCGCCCGCGACGCCGCCGCCGCCCACCTCGCCGCCGCCGAATCCTCCCTCGCCGCCGCCCGCGCCGCCGCCGCCGCCGCCCACGCCGCCACCGCCGTCATCTCCACCGACATCACCCGCTCCACCATCCTCGCCCCCATCGACGGCCACATCCTCCAGGTCCGCATCCGCCCCGGCGAATTCGCCGCCTCCCCCGCCAGCTCCAATCTCATCCTCATGGGCGATCTCTCCTCCATCCACGTTAGGGTCGATGTCGATGAACACGAAGCCGTCCGCGTCCGCGATGGTGCCCCCGCCTCCGCCGTCGTCCGCGGCCACCACCTCTCCCGCCAGTCCCTCGTCTTCGTCCGCTTCGAACCCTGCGTCATCCCCAAGGTCTCCCTGACCGGATCCGCCAACGAACGGGTCGATACCCGCGTCCTCCAGGTCATCTACCGCATCGACCAACCCTCCGCACGTCTCTTCCCCGGCCAGCAGATGGACGTCTTCATCGAAGCCGATCCCGCCGCCACCTTCTGACTCCCTCCCCCTCATGTCCCCTCGTCTCATCTCCCTCGCCGCTCTCCCGGCCTTCCTCGCCTCCTGCCGCTCCGTCGGCCCGGACTACCAGTCACCCCCTGACATCTCCGGTCCAGCCTTCAGTCAGGGCGATCCCTCCCCCGCCAAAGACCTCACCCGCTGGTGGCACGACTTCAAAGACCCCAAACTCGACTCCCTCATCACCCGCGCCTTCACCGCCAACCCCGACCTCCGCGCCGCCGCCGCCCGCATCGACGAAGCCCGCGCCGCCCGCCGCTCCGCCTCCGCTTCCTTCGCCCCCCAACTCGACGGCTCAGCCTCCGCCTCCCGCCAGAAACTCAGCGAAAACTCCCCCACCGGTCGCAATATCCCCATCCCCGGCCTCTTCGACCCCCAATCCCAGCTCGATCTCCGCATCGACGCCTCATGGGAAATCGACTTCTTCGGCGGTCTCCGCCGCGCCTCGGAAGCCGCTAACGCCTCGCTCGACGCCGCCGTCGAAAACCTCCGCGCCGTCAAGGTCGCCCTCGCCGCCGAAACCGCCGCCGCCTACTTCGAACTCCGCGGCTATCAGGCCCGTCGTCTCGTCGCCGAACAGAACCTCAGATCCCAGCGCGATACCCTCACCCTAACCTCCCAGCGGCTCGCCGCAGGCCTCGCCACAGACCTCGATGTCGCCCGCGCCGAACAACAGGCCGAAGCCACCGCCGCCTCCCTCCCCATCTTCGAAGCCGGTGCCCGCCGCTCCATCTACCGTCTCGGCGTCCTCCTCGGCACCACCCCAGCCGATCTCGTCCCCGACCTCACCTCCCCAAAACCGCTCCCCTCTCACCTCCGAGGGGTCCCCGTCGGGCTCCCCAGCGATCTCCTCCTCCGCCGCCCAGACATCCGCCGCGCCGAACGCGAACTCGCCGCCGCCAACGCCCGCATCGGCGTCGCCGTCGCCAATCTCTACCCGCGCTTCCGCCTCACCTCCGCCTCCGGCCTCCAATCCGTCGAAGCCTCCTCGCTCTTCAATAACCAAAGCAATCTCTGGTCCCTCGGCCCCAGTCTCAGCTGGCCCATCTTCAATGCCGGTCAACTCCGCGCCGCCGCCGACGCCCAGTCCGCGAACACCAGAGCCGCCGCCGCCACCTACGAAAAAACCGTCCTCTCCGCCCTCGAAGACGTCGAATCCGCCCTCGTCGACTTCGGTCAGGAACAACGTCGTCTCGCCAGCCTCACCAACAGTTCCTCCGCCGCTTCACGCGCCCGCAATCTCGCCCGCGACCGCCACCTCGCAGGCCTCACCGGCTTCATCGATGTCCTCGAAGCCGACCGCGCCCTCCTCCTCACCGAAGACGCCTGCGTCCAATCCCGCACCCAACTCACCCTCAACCTCGTCCGTCTCTACAAAGCCCTCGGCGGCGGCTGGCAGGATTGAACCCCCTCCTTTCCCTCTCCGCCCCAGTCTCCCGCGTCGCCGCTCACCGCAATCTGGTGCTCACACTGATGTCGCGTCGCGCCTGACTCGATGCAAACCAGTGGCCTTCCGAAGGTACCGGGGCCGCCATGCGCACGCATTCAGGCACGTAGATGCGCGTCCCTCCCGCCATCATCGCCCTCCCTTCATCTCACTAGCACCCCCCTCCCCACAACACACTCTGCACTCCTTCCCCAACATCCTCTCCGGGCAACGCAGCAAGGGCCTCGGAATCCCGCTCCATTATCTTCATCGGCCTCGGCCTGATCGAATCCTCGGAAACCAAGGCCGCCCAGAACATGCAACTGCTCTATGTCTGGCCTTCCTGTTCCAAAATCATGGCGTCCAAGTGCCCGATCAGCTCTCCCGCCCTGGTATGCAGGACATCCCAAAGAATGTCCGCGTCGATTCCATCGTAGCCATGAATCAGCCAGTTGCGCATGCTGATGATTTGCCGCCATGGCACAGCGGGCCATGCCTCCCTCAACTCGTCAGGAAGCCGCGTCGCAGCCTCGCCGATCAACTCCGCCACGCGCTCGGCATGGCGGCGATACCCTAAAACAAGGTCGAGGTCTTCGCGGCACCCCTGTCCCGCCAGTCCCCACGCTTCCACCGCAAATCCCCGCATCTGGCGGAGGGTTTCCAATGGATCACGCTTTGGCATATAGCAGTTTTATGTCCTCGGAAACTCCAGCCAGATACCGTCCCAACATCGCCGGGGTGTTCAAATCCACTTTGCGTCCGAAAAGTTCCGAAAGTTCCTCCGCCACCCGGAAATGGTCCAGTCCCGGATGTCTACCCGCTTCATACTCCACCAGCAGATCCACATCGCTCCGGGCAGGATCGAAGTCTTCTCTTGCCGCCGATCCGAACAAACTCAGCCGACGGATCCCCCGGTCCATGCAAAAGGACTTGAGGACGACAGGGGATGGCAGAATCGCCGATCTCATCTGCGGAGGCTGCCACCGTTCCGCCGCCGGATCAACCCTCGAATCCACGCGTGGCGTAAATCTCCGGTCGCCCGGCTTCGAAGAGTCGCTGCCGTGTGCCGCCGCCCGTTCATCACCTCCATCGCCTTCGTCTACGGCCCGATGCTCACCGCGCCCTTCATCCTCACAAAGCGTCTGTGGCTCGGCATCGGCCTTCACGGGGCATGGAACCCCCATCCGTCTCCACAAAGCCCTCGGCGGCGGCTGGCAGGATTAACTCCTTGATCCCCTCACCCGCCATTCCCATCATCCCTCACCATGCCCTCCCCAACCTCCGATCCCACACCCGACCCCGCCGTCTCCCTCCGCTCGCTCCTCGCCTCCTCCCGCGTCGCCGCCCTCGCCGCCTCCAGCCCCGATGGCCCCGTCTCCGCCATGGTCGCCCTCGCCTTCTCCCCCGACTTCCGCCACGCCTTCCTCCACCTCTCCTCCCTCTCCTCTCACAAAAATCTCCTCCTCCTCAACCCTCTCTGCTCCCTCCTCGTCCACGACCCCGACGACGGCCGCCCCCAACCGCTCCTCCTCCGCCGCGCCGCCCTCACAGGCACCGCCTCCCTCATCCCCAAAGACTCCCCGGACTTCCCCGCCGCCTCCTCACGCTACCTCGACCAACTCCCCGCCAGCCGCCTCATGTTCTCCCTCCCGGACTTCGACCTCTTCCGCATCAGCCTCCTCTCCATCCGCTACGTCGAAGGCTTCGGCCGCGCCTTCTCCCTCACCCCCGACCAATGGGCCCTCCCCACCAACCCAGCCCTCAGTTCCTAAGCTGAATCTCTCCAAAAGCGTCGGACCCTCCGGATTTCGAAGTTCGCCACCCAGAACCCTCCCCTGATGCAGTTCGACCGGGCAACACTCACTCAATCCTCAAACGCCGCCCTCACACCCACTCCGCACAAAGCAACTCCGCCTGCGCCAGCACCGTCTTCACCGCATCCTCCTGCAAGTCGGGTGGATACCCATGTCGGTTCAAAATCCGCTTCACCATCACCTTGATCTTGGCGCGCGCACTCTCCCGCAGCGTCCAGTCGATCGTCACACTCTTCTTCACCTGACTGATCAACTCCGCCGCGATCACCTTGAGCTTCGCGTCCCCCATCGCCTGCTTCGCACTGTCATTCGATGCCAGCGCATCGTAAAACGCGATCTCATCATCCGTCAGGCCCATGTCCTCTCCCCGCTTCGTGGCGGCGTCGAGGTTCTTCGCAAGCTTGATCAACTCCTCGATCACCTCCATCGTCGAGATCGCCCGATTGTGATAGGCGTTGAGAGTCTTCTTGAGCTTCTCGCTAAACACCTGGCTCTGCACAAGGTTCCGCTTTGACCGCACCTTGAGCTCATCCTTGAGCAACTTCTCCAACAGCTCAGCCGCAACATTTTTATGCTTCAGCCCGCGCACCTCGGCGAGGAACTGGTCGCTCAGGATGGAAATATCCGGCTTGGGTAACCCGGCGGCCGTGAAGACATCGATCACCTCGCCCTCCGTCGTGATCGCCTTACTCACCAGCTGGCGGATCGCCGCATCGATCTGCTCGGGCGTCTTGCGGTTCTGGCTGCTCTGCTTGTTCAGCGCCGCTTGCAGCGCTTGGAAGAAGGAGACGTCATCCCGAATCCCCGTCGCCTCATCGCTCGCGGCGCAGAGCGCGAATGCCCGCGAAAGTTCCGTCACCACCTGCACCCAGCGTTTCTTGCCATCTTCCTGTTCGAGAATGTGCTGCTGCCCAGCCGGGATCAGTTGCAGGCGCTCGGTCGGCGTGCCGCTGGTCCACTTGTCCCAGTCGAAACCATGCATCATGTCGCAAGCGATCCCGTGTTTCTCCAGCATCACCGCGATAGCCTGCGCCGTATCGAACGTCGCGTCGCCCTGACCACCGCTTTCCGTGTAGGTCATGAGCGCCTTCTTCAGCTGATCGGCGAGCCCCAGATAATCCACCACCAGACCACCCGGCTTGTCGCGAAACACCCGGTTCACGCGCGCGATCGCCTGCATGAGGCCGTGGCCCTGCATCGGCTTGTCGGCATACATCGTGTGCAGGCACGGCGCATCGAACCCAGTCAGCCACATGTCCCGCACGATCACAATCTTGAACGGATCCTTGGAATCCTTGAACCGGTTCGCCAGCTTCCGCCGCGCCTCCTTGCTGCCGATGTGCCTCTGCCACGCTGGACCGTCTTCAGCGCTGCCCGTCATCACCACCTTCAGCGTCTCCGCCTCCCACTCCGGCCGCAGCTTGATCAGCGCATCGAAGAGGTCCACACAGATGCGACGGCTCATGCAGACGATCATCGCCTTGCCGTCCATCGCCTCGAGTCGCTTCTCAAAGTGCGCCACCAGATCAGCAGCCACCAGCGCGATGCGTTTCGGGTCGCCCACCAATGCCTCCAGCGCGGCCCACTTCGTCTTCAGCTTCTCCTTCTTCGTCAGCTCTTCGCCTTCCGTGATCTCTTCAAACTCCTCGTCGATCTTCGGCAACTCTGCCGCGTTCAGGCTCAGCTTCGAAATCCGGCTCTCGTAATAAATCGGCACCGTGGCCTTGTCCGCGACCGCCCGCTGAATGTCGTAGATTGAAATGTAATCACCAAAGACCGCCCGCGTGTTCGCGTCCGTCTTCTCGATGGGCGTCCCGGTAAACCCGATGAACGACGCATGCGGCAAGGCATCGCGCAGATTGCTCGCGAAGCCGTAGGACATCTCCCCCTTCTCATTCACCTTGCCACCGAATCCATACTGACTCCGGTGCGCTTCATCCGCGATCACCACAATGTTCTGTCGCGCGCTCAGCTCAGGCATCGCCTCGCCCTTTTCAGCCGCGAACTTATGAATCGTCGTAAAGATCACCCCACCGCTCGCCCGATTCAAAAGCTCCCTTAGCTGATTTCGGTCAGCCGCTTGAATCGGCGTCTGCCCGAGGATGTCCGCGCAGCGCTGGAACTGGCCGAATAGCTGGTCGTCAAGGTCATTGCGATCCGTCAGCACCACCAGCGTCGGGTTCTGCATCGCCGGATGCCGCACCACGCGCGCCGCAAAGAACAGCATCGAGAAACTCTTGCCGCTGCCCTGCGTGTGCCAGACCACACCCGCCCGACGGTCGCCCGGCCTGCCGCCGCGTTGACGCCCGGACCAGAAAGTGCCCGTACCTTCTTCCAACGCCTTCACAGGTACCGCCATCCCACTCGCCCGCACCGTCTCCTCCACCGCCGCATTCACCGCGTGGAATTGATGGTAGCCCGCAATGATCTTGTGCAGCGCCCCCGTATCCGGATCTTCCTCGAACGCGATGAAATGCTGCAGCAGATCAAGAAACCGCTGCCGCTCAAACACGCCGCGCACCAGCACCTCCAGCTCCAGCGCCGTCTTCGGTGCGTCGCCCTCGCCGTCAATCGTGCGCCACAATTTGAACCACTCCTGGTTCGCCGTCACCGAACCCATGCGCGCCTGCAAGCAGTCACTCACCACCAGCGCCGCGCTGTAGTGCAGCAGCGTGGGGATCTCCGCCTTGTAGGTCTGCAGCTGCGCGTAGGCGCTCCAGATCGTCGCATCCTCATCCGCCGCATTCTTCAGCTCGATCAAACCCAGCGGCAGCCCGTTGACGAAAACCACAATGTCCGGCCGCCGGTTGTTCTGACCCTCGATCACCGTGAACTGATTCACCGCCAGCCAATCGTTCGCCCGCACCTCGCCGAAATCCACCAGCCGCACATGATCGCC
>QQNF01000042.1 GCA_003402705.1 Verrucomicrobiota bacterium
CGCTTACTTTGAAGCGTTTGATTCCGCAGGGAACCTCGTCGCCAGCTACCGCAACATTCTGGAATGGGGGGAATGGCAGTTCGTGGGAGTGTATGCCCCCCAGGGAATCAGTGCGATTCAAAGCCGCTTCAACGCGAACACAGTCTTCGACCACGTCCAATACGGCTACGCCATCCCCGAACCCGGCACCGCCCTCCTGACCGCAACCGCAGCCCTCGCCGCCGCATCCCGTCGCCGCCGGGCACCCGCCCGCCCACTCCCGTAAACCCTCACTTCCGGGCAGGGTTTGAGAAATCCCTGCAACCAGCGCACGCCCTCCGTCGCAGGCCATCCCGGCCTTGTCACCGACCGAGCCCCACCCCCGAATCCCTCCCGGCCGGAAAACCGGTTTGAATCCCGCCGCCCCCGCGCCTACCGCTCCTCACGGGACCGCCGCTCCACCCCCGTGCCGCCAAACCATGTACCGCTACCTCGCCGTCTTCCTCGCCATGGCGGTCACCATCGCCGCTCCCATCCTCCTCAAACCCAAGGAAAGCGCCCGCAGCGCCGACTACCTCCCCGCCGACCGTCTCGTCGTCGTCACCCCACACGTCGAAACCATCCGCTACGAACTCGAACGCGGCTTCCAGCAATGGATGCTCGCCAACCACCAGCGCCGCGTCGTCATCGACTGGCGCGTCCCCGGCGGCACCTCCGACATCATCAAGGTCCTCAAATCCGAATTCACCGCCGCCTTCGAAAACGTCTGGACCACCGCCGGAAACGACGCCTCCCTCATCCACGACTTCGCCGACGCACGCAGCAACTCCCCGGCACGCACCGCCTTCCTCCAGTCCTCCGCCGGCGTCGGCATCGACCTCATGCTCGGCGGCGGCCCCGTCGACTACAACGGTCTCAAAAAACAAGGCTTCACCGTCAGCCGCAACGCCGCCGGCCTCGGCCCCGAAGCCGTCCGCAAAGCCCACCCGGACTGGTTCTCCAGCGCCGTCATTCCCGCTAACATCGCCGGCCAGGACCTCTACGACCCGGACCTCACATGGATCGGCACCTGCCTCTCAGCCTTCGGCATCTGCTGGAATGAAGAACGCCGCGTCTCCCTCGGCATACCCTCGCCCCCTCACACATGGGCCGACCTCGCCCTCCCCGAATGGCGCAACCAGATCGCTCTCGCCGACCCTACCAAATCCGGCACCGTCGCCGCCATGTTCGAGGTCATCCTCCAGATCGAGATGCAGAAGGCCATCGCCAGCGCTCCCGACTCCGAACCCGCCCGCGCCGCCGCCGCCGCCGCCGCCACCGGCTGGCTCAATGGCCTCCGCCTCATCCAGCGCATCGCCGCCAACGCACGCTACTGGACCGACAGCTCCACCAAAATCCCCCTCGACGTCGCCGACGGCGAAGCCGTCGCCGGCATCTGCGTCGACTTCTACGGCCGCAATTTCGTCGAACGCCTCGAACGCGCCAACCACACTAGCCGTCTCCACTTCATCGCCCCCAAAGGCGAAACCACCGTCAGCCCCCAGCCCGTCGCCATGCTCCGCGGCGCTCCCAACCCGGAACTCGCCACCCGCTTCATCGAATTCCTCCTCTCCCCGGACGCCCAGAAACTCTGGGGCTGGAAAGCCGGCACACCCGGCGGCCCCGAAAAAATGGCCCTCCGCAACATGCCCATCCGCCGCGACTTCTATTCCCCCGAATCCCTCACTAACGCCTCCGACCCCGACCTCCGCCCCATGGAAAAAGGCATCGCCTTCACCTACCGCCCCGAACTCACCGCCGACCTCTTCAGCACCATCCGCGTCATCATCCGCGCCATGTGCATCGACCCCCATCACGAACTCCGCAACGCATGGGCCGCCCTCGACGCCTCAGGCTTCCCTCCTAACGCCACCGCCACCTTCGATTCCCTCGACGCCGTCAACTACACCGCCGCCGCAGGCATCGCCGCCAAACTCAAAAGCCGCGACCCCATCATCGCCGCCACCGTCGCCCGCGACCTCTCCTCTCTCTTCCGCGACCAGTACCTCCGCGTCTCCTCCCTCGCCCACCCCTGATCCCTCCCCGCCTTTCCCCCTCTCCATCGGCTTGCACCTCAGCCTCCCTCCCGCCACCATCCCCACCTTTTTCCAACCTCCATGACTTCTCCCCTCTCTCTCCGCGACCAAGGCTGGCGCATGCCCGCAGAATGGGAACCCCACCAGGCCACATGGATGAGCTGGCCCTCCCGCCTCAATACCTCCTTCCCTGACGGCGACCACCACGACCGCGTCCTCCCGGTCTTCGCCCGCCTCATCGAGGCCATCACCGCCTCCGAACCACTCTACCTCAACTGCGTCAACGACGACGACCGTTCATGGATCGAACGCAACGTCGCCTCCGAAGCCCGCAAAAACCTCATCCTCACAGACATCCCCGCCGTCTACCCATGGTGCCGCGACCACGGCGCCATCTTCGTCGTCAACGACGCCACCGGCGAGGTCGCCGCCACCACATGGGAATACAACGCATGGGGCCGCAAATACCCCGAAGCCATCCCGGACACCAACATCCCATCCGCCATGGCCTCCCTCCTCGGCCTCCGCGACTTCCCCGGCGGCATGGTCCTCGAAGGCGGCAGCATCGACCTCAATGGCTGCGGCTCCCTCCTCACCACCGAATCCTGTCTCCTCAACCCTAACCGCAACCCTCACCTCTCCCGCACCCAGATCGAACAGCGGCTCCGCGACTTCCTCGGCGTCGACAAAATCCTCTGGCTCCACGACGGCGTCGCCGGAGACGATACCGACGGCCACATCGACGACATCACCCGCTTCATCAATCCGGAAACCGTCGTCACCGTCGTCGAAGACAACCCCACTGACGAAAATTACCCGAGGCTCCTCGAAAACTACGAGCGTCTCTGCCGCATGACCACCGAAGACGATAGCGGCCTCAATGTCCTCGTCCTCCCCATGCCCAGCCCGCTCATCATGGACGATCAGCGGCTCCCCGCCAGCTACGCCAACTTCTACATCACCAACCAATCCGTCATCGTCCCGGTCTTCAATGACCCCAATGACGAACGCGCCCTCGCCAAAATCGCAGAGTGCTTCCCGGACCGCCGCATCGTCCCCATCGACAGCACCGAACTCGTCTGGGGCCTCGGCTCGTTCCACTGTCTCACCCAGCAGGTCCCCGCTCCTCCTCGTATCCGCAGATGACAGGCGTTGTGGTGTATGCCACAATTCCGGCAACACCATAATCACCGCCCGCCGCCATGTACTCCGACGACGACATCCACTACGCCCTCGAAACCACCGAGGTCCTCCACGAACCCGACCGCCGCATCGACACCTTCGGTGCCACTAGCTTCGAATTCCGCCTCATCTCCGAACTCATGGACGATGTCGGCCAGGTCCGCGTCCGCAGCGGCCGCATCACCGCCGACCGCCCTCGCATCCTCCGCCCGGAACCCTCCGAAGACCTCGACTTCGAAGGCTTCGGCGAACCCGCCCGCGCCTTCGCCGAATGGCTCAAAGGCCGCATGGAAAACAGCGCCCTCCTCCGCTACGGCTTCAGCTTCCGCAAATCCGACGTCACAGAATCCCTCGTCCACGACTCCCTCCCCATCGTCTGCGAACGCGTCCTCGAAGAAACCCGCTCCACCGGCAACCCACTCATGGCCGTCATCCAGGGCGTCGACGACACATGGGAAATCAGTCTCCTCAAATTCACCATCGAAATGATCCAGAAATCCCAGCGGATCAATCTCTTCGACTTCAAACGCCGCGGTCTCCTCTGACTCCCTGACGTTTCCCTAACTCATCTCCGCCGCGCCCGCCGCCGCCTCCTTCTCTTTGGCCACCGGCCGCCGCCGCCCTCCCCCGCACAGCAGCCCGCTCAGCGCCCACAACGTCAGCACCACCCCCGCCGACGCCGCCACACACGCGCTCACAAATCCAGCCCCGCGCGGTCCCCTCAGATCAAAACTGAAAATCCGCCCGTGCCACTGCCGCGTCCAGTCGCGGAACGGATCCCCCTCCGCTCGCACATGCTCCTCCTCGATCGGCACATTCACCAGCCCCGCATACTTCGCATTCGACACCAGCCGCACCGCCGCCACTTCCCCCCACACCACCGGCTCCGGCAACGGAAACTCCACCGTCACCTCCCGCGCATCAAAATCCAGCCCCTTCACCCGCCCGCTCTCCACCACCCCACCACTCCGCCGCTCCACCACCACATACACCTCCGCATCCTTCCACCCCGCATCCGTACTCACCGCCTGCCCAAACTCCAGCATCCGCCTCACCGTGTCCTTCGAAAACAACCGGTGCTCCTCCTTCATCAGTTCCTTCAGCGCTAACGTCTTCTCCACACTCCGCTTCATTTCCCCGCGCTGCGTCAGCTTCGTCAGCACCACCGCCCGCACTTCCCCCCCGCGCTCCTTCAGCACCCGCAGCCCGCCCCACCACGCCAGCGCCACCCCGGGCACCAGCAGCAGCACCGCCAACCGCCAATCCGGCCGCCGCGGCAGTCTCCCAGCCTCCTCCCGCACCAGCGACCGCTCCAGCAGCCACCCCGACACCGCCGAACACAGCACCGCAAACGAAAACAGATACAGCCCCATCGACGGCATGATCCTCACATATTCCCCCACCTTCACCAGCATGATCGCCATCGCTATCACCAGCACGTCCAGCATCGAATACTTCGCCGACCACGACGTCACCTGCACAATCCTCATCCGCAAACCCCTCGGCAGCCAGTGCTGCCCGCCCGCACACAGCAGACACAACACCAGCTTCACTAGCGGAAATACCATGCTGAACACAAAAATCAGCCCCGCCAGAAAGTGATTCCCCGTCCCGTAAAACTCCCGGATCCCTCCCCACACCGAATACCACCGCGGCCCATCCAGCGCATTCGCCACCAGCATCGCCGGCAAAAAATACGCCGGCCCCAGCGCCACCAGCCCAGCCATCGCCCACACCGCCGACCAACGGTCCCACGGCCACGTCGCCCGACCGCCCGTTCCCACTTCCTCTGCACATGGCTCTTTCATGCCCCCTTCCATGCCGCAGATCCCCCCTCCTGTCCAGTCCAGCCAATCCCCTCCCGAAAACAGAAGCGGCCCCGGATCTTTTCACCCGGAGCCGCTCCTCGCATCTTTCTTCAGCGGCCTTCGCCGCCCTCACTCACTTCTTCTCAGCTTCGATCGCCAGCAGCTCGACCTCGAAAATCAGGGTCGCATTCGGCCCGATCTTACCGCCCGCACCGCGCTCGCCGTAAGCAAGCTCAGAAGGAATCACAAACTTGTACTTCGAACCCACCGGCATCAGCTGCACGCCTTCCGTCCAGCCCTTGATCACGCCATTCAGCGGGAACGAAATCGGCTCGCCGCGATCCACCGAACTGTCAAACACAGCTCCGTCGATCAAAGTGCCGTGATAGTGAACCTTCACCGTGTCCGTCGCCGCTGGCTTCGCACCAGTCCCCGGCTTCAGCACTTCATACTGCAACCCGCTCGCCGTCGTCTTCACGCCCTCACGCTTCCCGTTCTTTTCCAGAAACGCTTTGCCTTCTTCCGTGTTCTTCCCGCCCGCTGCCTTCGCGGCCGTCATCTGATGGCTCTGCATGATCTGCTGCAGCTGCTGATCAGAATACTTCGCAGGCTTGCCAGCCATCGTGTCCTTCAGCGCCGCCACCATCGCCTCAACATCAGGCTTCAACCCCTGCGCACTCACGTTCTTGCCAATCAGGCAACCCAGCGCATACCCCACGTCCGCCGCCGTCGGCTCCGCAGGAACCGCCGCCGCATCCGCCGCAGCCGCCGGTTTGCCATCTTGGGCTTGCATCACACCGGCGTAAGCCAGCGACAACAGTGCTGTAAATATAGTCTTTCGCATCCGGCAGCCTTGGAGCCCGCCCCTTCCTCGTCAATCGCACACTGCAACCATCCCGCGGGTCCACACCCCCCCTCCCGCACCCCTCTCCCACTCACTCCTCCCGCCCCCCAGGCACCAACTCAGGCACCTCCATCTCCCCTCCCGGCAGCGGCCCAAGCTCCTCCCCGCTCCGCTCCGCCTTCTCATTCCCCTCCAGCTGCCAAATACCGTCCGCCAACCCTGTCCCCGAAAAATCAATCTCCGGCACCTCCACCTTCACCTCACTCTTCTCCACCTCCACCCCAGCCTCCCGCCCACGCCACAGCTGCCGGAGGTTCATCACCACCGATCCCGCCAGCAACACCCCCATCACCACCATCACCTGCCTCGTTCTCATCCCCGCACGCTCCCGATTCCCCCTCCCCCACGCAAGCCCGATTCCAGCCCCGCTGTTTGACAACACCCGCTCCCGCCCGCACTGTGACCACCCCACTTTCCCTCTCCCACGCTCCTCCCATGAACGACCGCAAGTCCCTCGATGAACGCGCCGCGATGTCAGACATCGAACGCCTCCGCCATTCCGCCGCTCACGTCATGGCCTCAGCCATCCTCAGAATCTGGCCAGACGCCCAGTTCGCCTACGGCCCACCCATCGACTCAGGCTTCTACTACGACTTCGAAATGACCCACCGGATCACCCCGGACGACTTCGAAAAAATCGAGGCCGAAATGAAGAAGATCGCCAAGGAAAATCAGAAGTTCGAAAAACGCTCGCTCTCCCGCGACGAAGCCAAAGCCCTCGCCCTCTCCGGCCGCCTCGGCGGTCTCTCAGAACGCCAAGGCAACCCCAGCCGCTTCAAACTCGACCTCATCGACAAAATCCCCGTCGACGAGGAAATCTCCTGCTTCCAGAACGGCGACTTCCTCGACCTCTGCGCCGGCCCTCACGTCAACTACACCAGCAAGTGTAAAAACGTCAAACTCATGGCCATCTCCTCGTCCTTCTACATGGGCGATGAATCCAAGGGCCAGCTCCAGCGGCTCTACGGCACCGCCTTCGAATCCAAAGAAGACCTCGAACAGCACCTCGTCGCTCTCGAAGAAGCCAAAAAACGCGACCACCGTAAACTCGGCCGCGAACTCCAGCTCTTCCACATCGACGACGACGTCGGCCAGGGCCTCATCCTCTGGACCCCCAAAGGTGCTATCATCCGTCAGGAACTCCAGAACTTCATCAGCACCGAACTCACCCGCCAGGGCTACAGCCAGGTCTTCACCCCGCACATCGGCAAACTCGCCCTCTACAAAACCAGCGGCCACTTCCCCTACTACAAAGATAGTCAGTTCGGTGCCATCATCGAAAACGACGAGTTCCAGAAATGCGCCGACTCCGGCTGCTCCTGCGCAGAAATCCTCCACCGTCTCGACGCCGTTTCCCAGCGCCTCGCCGACGGCATCAACGAACGCTCCGGCAAGGAAGTCATCCCCCCGGAACGCATCCTCCCGGACGACCAGCTCCTCGACGGCTTCATGCTCAAACCCATGAACTGTCCCCATCACATCAAAATCTTCGACAGCGCCCCTCGCAGCTACCGCGACCTCCCCGTCCGCCTCGCCGAATTCGGCACCGTCTACCGCTGGGAACAAAGCGGCGAACTCAACGGCATGACCCGCGTCCGCGGCTTCACCCAGGACGATGCCCACCTCTTCTGCACCGAAGACCAGGTCGCCCCGGAAGTCCTCGGCTGCCTCTCTCTCGTCAAAACCGTCCTAACCACTCTCGGCATGGCCAACTACCGCGTCCGCGTCGGCCTCCGCGACCCGGACTCTAACAAATACACCGGCACCCCCGAAAACTGGGACAAGGCCGAAGCCGCCTGCCGCAGCGCCGCCGCCACCCTCGGCGTCCCCTTCACCGAAGAACCAGGCGAAGCCGCCTTCTACGGCCCCAAAATCGACTTCGTCGTCAAAGACGTCATCGGCCGCGAATGGCAGCTCGGCACCGTCCAGGTCGACTACAACCTCCCCGTCCGCTTCAACCTCTCCTACATCGGCCCGGATAACCAGAAACACCGCCCAGTCATGATCCACCGCGCCCCCTTCGGCAGCATGGAACGCTTCTGCGGGGTCCTCATCGAACACTTCGCCGGCGCTTTCCCCACGTGGCTCTCCCCGGAACAAGTCCGCGTCCTCACCATCAGCGAAAAAACTGACGAATTCGCCCGCGACGTCTTCAACCAGCTCAAAGCCGCAGGCATCCGCGCCTCCCTCGACGACGCCTCAGAAAAAATCGGCGCCAAAATCCGTTCCGCCCAGCTCGAAAAAATCCCCTACATGCTCGTCATCGGCCAGAAGGAAGCCGAAGCCAACTCCGTCTCCGTCCGCCACCGCTCCCGCGGCGACCTCGGCACCCAGTCCGTGGACGCCTTCCTCGAGTCCGTGACCAAAGAAGTCGCCGAGCGCGCCCTCTAGGCCCTGACAGCCTTTCCCCGCTCCGTCAGCTGGCCGCAGGCGCGGACCCCACAGCGATGGCTGCCGCTGAAGCATCGCTCGAACTCGGATCCATCATCCGGATGCGTTCGGCCGCATCTGCCCAAGCCGCTCAGCGCCGACGTGCCTGTGAGCGGCGAATGCAGCGCGGAATGAACCAAAAATCCAGAGAATCACCTAATTTGCAGCAAACAAGGAAACTATACTTGCCTTATTTGAGATAATCAGCAACATTTCCAAGATGATTGTCCCAGAGAGAGACCTGATCTCGGCGCTGCGTCAGTACAATCCATGGTGGACCGGAGGGGCCATGACAGACCTGCCGGGATGGCGTCGTGCGGCCTTCCGGGAGGTGAATGCGTGGCTGACGGACCCTCCAGCGCAGCGGGCGCTGCTGTTGAGCGGAGCGCGGCAGATCGGGAAAACAACGCTGCTGCTCCAGGCTCTGGAGGCGCGCCTGAAAGCCGGAGTACCGGCCGCGAACGTGCTGTATGCCACCCTGGACCATCCCCTCCTGAAGCTAGTGGGGCTGGACGGCATTCTGAAGCTGTGGCGGGAGACTGAGCCTGCGGCCCCGGGACCGGAATATCTGTTCCTCGATGAAATCCAGTATGCCCGCGACTGGCAGACATGGCTGAAGCTCCAGGTGGATTTCCAAAAAAAGCGACGCATCGCAGTCACGGGATCGGCCACGCCGCTGGTGATGGAGGGCCAGGAGTCCGGAGTGGGACGCTGGCACACTGTGCGGCTGGCGACGTTGTCGTTTTTTGAGTATCTGCAAATCCGCAGGGCTCACGTCCCGGACCTGCCTGCCCTGCCTTCTCTCTCCGCACTCCAGACATGGGACCAATCGGATTTTCAGCGCACCGCGGCCATCGCGGCACCCATGACAGGGCTCTTTCACGACTATCTGCTGCGCGGCGGATTCCCGCAGGCGGCACTCACGGAAAGCCTTACGCTCGCGCAGAAACTCCTGCGGGAGGACATCGTGGATAAGGTGCTGAAGCGGGACATGACCGCGCTCTTCGGAGTGCGCCGCGTTCTGGAACTGGAGCAGCTATTCCTCTACCTCTGCCTGCACGATGGCGGTCTCGTGGATATGACGGGTCTGTGCAATAATCTCCAGATCAAGAAGCCGACAGTGAGCAGCTTTCTGGATTTGCTGGAAGCCACGCATCTCATTCACCGGTTGCTACCGCATGGCTACGGCAAGGAGGTGCTCCGTGGACGGGCGAAGATCTATCTGGCCGATGCAGCCATAGCGCCCTCGGTGCTGTTGAAAGGAAAAAGTCTCATGGATGACCCAACGGCGCTCGGACAGGCGGTCGAGACGGCCTTTTTCAAACATGTGTTCACGCGGCACTACGCGCAGAATGTAAAATTCTCCTACTGGCGGGGCCGCGGCGACACCGAGGTAGACATCATCGCAGAGCTGGGGACACGGCTGGTGCCGTTTGAGGTGAAATACCGCCACACCGCAACGGGAGCAGGGGACTTGAAGGGGATGCGGCAGTTTTGCAGTGAACGCAAGGTGCCCCTCGGGTATGTCATCACGCGGGAACTGGATGATTTTGGCCCGCTGATATTGCAGGACGGCGACAAACCGCTAACCCTTCTCAAAATTCCCGCGTCGCTCGCCTGCTACTGGCTGGGGCGTTCGGAACTGGAATCAAAAACCGCCGATTAACTCCTGCCATTCCCCACACCGAAATCGGTTTCGAAGCGGTTACCACCCAGCGCCCGTAACCACCTAAACGGTTGAACGGCGACCCGCCAATGAGCGCCAACTGCGGCACAGAATGAACCAAAAGTTCGGCAAATCGCCTAATCTGCAGCCTGTAAGGCAACTACACTTTCCTTATTCGTGGCCGCTCCCATGGCAGAGCTCTTTCACGACCACCTCCTGCACGGCGGATTCCCGCAGGCGTCACTCACAGAGAGCCTCGCGCTCGCGCAGAATACGACTTTCGGAGGACCTCGTCGCCAAGGCGCTGAAGCCGGACCTGCCGGGGCTCTCCCTCATCCATCCACACCACCAGAATCATCCCCCCACGGCTCCTTTCTGCAGCATGGGTCGCAGATCGCTCCCGCGCCCTCTGACCCACCCCCTCCCAACCCGCGTTCCACCCAAAAAACCCCTCGCGGGTTTAGTTCGCATGCATTAACCATCAGGCGTCCCCTGTCCCGACCCTGACATGCCTCTCCACGCCCAACCCGCCGACCCCATGGGCCGGGTCATGGCCGTCAATCATCACCTCAAAATCGCCCTCGACCTCGTCTCCGACGCCGTCGCCATCATCGATTGCGGGCCCCTCGCCTCCCAGGGCCCTCCCATCCTCTACGCCAACCGCGCCCTCGCCGCCGCCTGCGGCATGGACCCCGCCGCCCTCGTCGGCCAACCGCTCGCCGCCATCACCGCCGACCCGGCCCCGCTCCTCGCCGCCTTGCGCATCGGCCACCCGGAACCCACTCCCGTCAAAGGCACCCTCCCCGGCCGCATCCCCTGCTCATGGCTCTGCGCCCCCATCCGCGACGCCTCCGGCCGCATCCTCAACTACATCCTCACCGCCAAACCCCTCCCCGCTTCCCCGGCCCCTCAACCCGGCGCTCTCCGCCACTTCGACGGCCCTCCCCCGTCTCCTGACAAATGGTCTCAGGACATGGTCGACATCGTCATCGAATCCTCCCGCTTCGTCGCCCACGAGTTCAATAACGCCCTCACCGCCATCCTCCTCCCCGTCGAAATGGTCATCGACAAGCTCCCGGAAGGCGGCGACCTCCAGGAAAAACTCAAGATCACTCACGACTCCGCACGCCGCGCCGCCGAACTCGCCAAGGACTTCCTCCACTACTTCAAAAACCACACGTCCACCCGCGAACGCACCCAGCTCGCCCCGCTCCTCGGCCGCTCCCTCCGCCTCGCCACCTGCGCCCAGAGCATCCACTGGAATCTCGAATCCGCCGACTCACTCTGGGACGCCCAGGTCAACGCCGGTGACATCGAACGCGTCGTCCTCAATCTCGTCCGCAATGCCATCCAGGCCATGCCCGGCGGCGGCCGACTCCTCGTCAAAGCCTTCAACCACTCCCAGGAATCCTCTGGCAACGGCGGCCTCCTCCCAGGCCCCTACGTCGTCATCTCCGTCCGCGATTGGGGCCCAGGCATCCCCGAAAACCACCTCCCCCACCTCTTCCACAGCCGCTTCACCACCAAACCAGACGGCAACGGCTGCGGTCTCCCCATCTGCCACCAGATCATCCGCGACCACGGCGGCGAAATCTTCGTCCAGTCAGTCCCTAACATCGGTACCGCTTTCCACATCTTCATCCCCGCTATCACCTCCACGGCACCACACGCTCCCGCCCCCGCCCCCATTCCCGCCTCGCTCGCCCCGGATCCCCTCCTCCCCGCTCTCCCCGCTCCGCTCCCCCCACCCGCAGCCGGCCACCCCGCCATCCTCGTCATCGACGACGAAGAAGGCATCCGCTTCTCCCTCCGCGAAACCTGCCGCCGCCTCCATTGCCCAGTCGAACTCGCCGCCACCGGCGAAGCCGGCATCCAGCTCTGCCGCGACCGCCTCCGCTCAGGCCACCCCTTCGACATCACCATCCTCGACATCAACCTCCGCGGCAGTCTCAACGGCATCGAGGTCTTCCACGAAATCCGCCGACTCCACCCCGACGCCACCATCGTCGCCACTAGCGGCCAGTACTCGGAATCCGAAATCAAAGCCTACGAATCCCTCGGCTTCTCAGGCTTCCTCCCCAAACCCTTCAGCATCGAGGAATTCAAAGTCGTCCTCTCCCGCCTCGCAGTCCCGGCATGATGCGCCCTTGCACCACCCCGCGCGCCCGACCTTTGATCCCCCCTGCGCCATGAACTCCGATGCCTTCAAAAGCTACCTCACCGCCGTCGATGCCAAACACATCGATCTCCCGTGGTGCCACGTCGAGGAATTCGTCTCCCCAGCCAACGCCGGCTCCAAAGAACTCTACCTCTGCCGCGCCACCTTCCCTCCAGGCGAAGCCCACCTCTTCCACTTCCACCCAGGCCGCGAAGAAATCATCTTCGTCGTCGAAGGCCACGCCGAACAATGGGTCGGCACCGAAAAACGCCTCCTCGGCCCAGGTGAAATGGCCCTCATCCCCGCCGGTACCCCGCACATGACCTTCAACCCGGGCCCCGCCACCCTCAAATTCCTCGCCATCCTCAACAACATCCGCGGCCCCGAACCCATGGTCGTCGACTGCTTCCGCGAAGAACCATGGGTCTCCCTCTTCACTCCCATCGAGTACCCACCCGTCGCCTGACGCCTCCCTCTTTCTCCCTTCTCACCCACAACCACACCGCTCGATACCATGCCCAATCCCTGGACCGGAAAAGGAAACCCCTACACCCGCCTCGAAGTCGTCGAACGCCTTCACGAAACCATCCGTAAAGGCGAACCCATCATCGCCGCAGGCGCAGGCACCGGCATCAGTGCCAAATTCATCGAAAAAGGCGGCGCAGACCTCATCATCATCTACAACTCCGGCCGCTTCCGCATGATGGGCCACGGCTCCACCTGCGGCATGATGGCCTACGGCGACGCCAACGCCATCGCCATGGAAATCGGCGAATACGAGGTCCTCCCAGTCGTCGAAGACGTCCCCGTCATCTGCGGCGTCCACGCCACCGACCCACGCCGCCGCATGTGGCACTGGCTCCTCCAAATCAAAGACATGGGCTTCAGTGGCGTCAATAACTTCCCCACCCACACCATCGTCGATGGCCACTTCCGCGGCGTCCTCGAAGAAACCGGCATGAGCGTCCAGAAAGAATACGACATGGTCAAACTCGCACGCCGCATGGACCTCTTCTCCGTCGTCTACGTCGGAGCAGCCGACGAAGCCAAAGCCATGGCCGAAGCCGGTGCCGACGCCATCATCGCTCACGTCGGCACCACCATCGGCGGCTCCATCGGCGTCACCGGCGCCGTCTGCACCATGGACGACGCCGTCGAACGCACCAACTCCATCATCGCAGGCGCTAAATCCACCGGCCGCAAAGACATCATCTTCCTCAGCCACGGCGGCCCCATCTGCTCCCCGGAAGACGCCGCCCAGGTCAACGAACGCACCGGCTGCGTCGGCTTCGTCGGCGCTTCCAGCCTCGAACGCATGGGCGTCGAACAATCCCTCATCGACCTCACCAAGCGCTTCAAGCAAATCCCCGCCCCAGCCGCCAAAACCTTCTTCAATCAGTAACACCCACTTCTTCTAACACCTTTCCCGGCAGCAGGGACGCGCCCACCAGCGCGTCCCTGCCCCTTTTCCACCTCATCAGGCGGCCTAGCCAACCACCCCCCGGACATGAAAGCCATCCACGCTGACATCACCACCCTTTCCGTTGACGCCATCGTCAACGCGGCCAACTCCTCTCTTTTAGGCGGCGGTGGCGTCGATGGCGCAATTCATCGCGCCGCAGGCCCCGAACTCGTCCACGAGTGCCGCCTTCTGGGCGGCTGCAAAACCGGTGACGCAAAGATCACCAAGGGCTACAACCTTCCCGCACGATACATCATTCACACCGTCGGCCCCGTCTGGAATGGCGGTATTTTTTCTGGTGGGGGATGATTTTCATTTCGTTTCGGTAAGTGGTCATCAAGGGATATTGGGAGGGTCTTCGCTTGATGGCTCGGGGGTCGCTCCGACTCGGGCGCAGTGGTACGGGATCGCCGGCGATGAGCTCGTTCAGGAGCTCCCGCACCGACTGCGCAGGAGTCCGGCGGTGCGGTCCATTGAGCCACTGGCCGGTGCCGCTCAGCAGCCGCGCGGCGGCAGTGAAGCTCATCCGGTAGAGGCTTTGCCCGCTGTGGGCGGCGGTCCGCTGCATCTGCGCCCGGATGAGGTTGTAGGCGCACCGGTACATGTTCACCATGCGCAGAGCCATCTGTGCGCTGCGGCAGGCGAGATGGTTCATGCCGAGCGTGGTTTTGATGTCGTCGAAGTTCAGCTCGATCTGCCAGGCGTCGGCGAAAGATGGCGGCAAGGGCGTCGGCCGGATAGCGCACGGGGTCCCGCAGGGTTGTCACGAGGATCATCTCCCGCACGCGTTCCCCGGGAAGGGCGGCGGTGCTCCGGACCATGCGCACTTCAAGGGCGTCCGGCAGAGCGGCGTACTGCTCCACTGAGAGTGGACAGGTGGCTTTGCGCGGCGGCTTTGGCCAGACCTGGAGCCGGTCGCCGTCTCCCAAGGGGCGGCCGGTCCGGAAGTCGGCGCGGCGGCTTTGGTGGAGGCGCAGCACGCAGTCGGCACCAAGGAGTTTGACTTCACGGCCCAGCCAGAGGTCCTGCGACGCCGCGCGGCGGTCCATTCTCCTTGTCCGCTCTTCAAATCTCAGACCCCCCTCCCCACCCGCCTTCGCGGCTCATTTCCCACCGGACGCCCCGCCGTTCCGCGGGATGCTCCCCAAACCATGCCCTCCTCCGCCTGCTCAGGTTTTCACCGCGCTCTCGCAATGAGCCGCCGCCGCCTCATCGGTGCCGGCCTCTCCGGCATGATGGGCCTCTCCCTCCCGAAAATCCTCCGCGCCTCCAGCCAGTACGACGCCCCCAAACCCAGAACCCGCGCCCGCAGCGTCATCTTCCTCTTCCAATGGGGCGGCCCCTCCCACCTCGAAACCTTCGACATGAAACCCAACGCCGCCGACAAGTTCCGCGGCCCCCACCGCCCCATGCGCTCCGCCTGCCCGGACATCGATATCAATGACCGGCTCCCCCTCACCGCCCGCATCATGGACAAGGTCTCCGTCGTCCGCTCCGTCCACCACGACATGACCAATCACAACTCCGCAGGCTACTACGCCCTCACCGGCAAACGCCCGCCCACCGACGACCAGCGCCTCCGCGAATCCATCGACCTCTTCCCAGGCTACGGCAGCGTCGCCGACCACCTCCTCTCCGCCAAAGACCCAGCCCTCCCAGCCTACGTCAGCTACCCCCACATCATCAGCGACGGCACCGCCGTCCCCGGCCAGTTCGCCAGCTTCCTCGGCAAACAGCACGACCCCCTCTTCGTCCCCGCCGACCCCAACGACGAAGCCTTCAACCTCCCGCAATTCAGCCTGCCCATGGGCCTCTCCATGGACCGCCTCCACCACCGACGCGGCCTCCAGCAGTTCATCGACTCCCAAAGCCGCCTCATGGACTACAGCGCTGAAGCCCGCGGTCTCGATGAATACTACCAGAAGGCCCTCGCCATGCTCCAGAGCCCACGCGTCCGCGACGCCTTCCAGCTCTCCGCAGAACCACCAGCCACCCGCGACCGCTACGGCCGCTCCACCTACGGCCAGGGCTGTCTCCTCGCCCGCCGCCTAGCAGAAAGCGGCGTCCGCTTCATCACCTGCTACTTCAGCGAAAGCATCGGCGGCCAAAGCACCACTCAGGGCGGCTGGGACACCCACGGCTTCAACAACACCCGCATGTTCCCCATCATCGAACAATACCACCTCCCCATCACCGAACAAACCCTCCCCACTCTCCTCCTCGACCTCGAACAACGCGGCATGCTCGACGAAACCCTCGTCGTCTGGATGGGCGAATTCGGCCGCACCCCCAAAATCAACGCCAGCACCTCCCGCGACCACTGGCCCCAGTGCTACTCCGTCCTCCTCGCCGGCGGCGGCGTGAAACGCGGCTTCGTCTACGGCGCCTCCGACGAAACCGGCAGCAAACCCGCAGAAAATCCCGTCACCCCAGACGACATCGCCGCCACCATCTACTACCTCATGGGCATCGACCCCCGCTCCGAAATCACCGACGCCCAGGGCCGCCCCCTCATGATCTCCAGCGGCAATCCCATCATGGATCTCATCGCCTGACCTTTTCCCACCACGCTTCCCCTAACACTCAACCACCCTCACCATGACTCCCCGCCCCATCCTCGCCTCCCTCCTCCTCGCCTGCACCCTAACCAACCCAGCCACCGCCGCTGACCCCATCCGCGTCCTCGTCTGGGATGAACAACAGCCAGAACAGAAAAAAGCCTACGGCGACAAATTCCTCGGCGAAACCATCGCCGCTCACCTCGCCACCCTCCCAGGCCTCTCCGTCAAATCCGCCAACCTCAAATCCCCGGAACAAGGCCTCGACCCCGCCACTCTCGATAAGACCGACGTCATCGTCTGGTGGGGCCACGTCCAGCACCAGGCCGTCAATGTCGCCAGCGTCGAACGCGTCGTCGAACGCGTCCTCACAGGCCGTCTCTCCCTCGTCGCCCTCCACTCCGCTCACTGGTCCCGCCCCTTCGTCCGCCTCATGCAGGAACGCGCCCGCTCCGACGCCAGCGCCTCCATCCCCGAAAACCTCCGCGCCGCCGCCACCATCACCTCCACTAACGAACAATGCATCGGCGTCGGCGTCAAGCCAGACGCCCGCCTCACCCCGTTCCTCGAAAAAACCGGCGACACTTCATGGCAACTCACCCTCCCCGCCTGCGTCTTCCCCTCCTACCGCCCCGACGGCGCTCCCAGCCACGTCACCACGCTCCTCCCCAATCACCCCATCGCCTCCGGCCTCCCCGAAAAATGGGACGTCTCTCAGACCGAGATGTACAGCGAACCCTTCCACGTCCCCAAACCCGACGCCGTCATCTTCGAAGAACGCTGGGATAAGGGCGAATGGTTCCGCAGCGGCTGTCTCTGGAACATCGGTACCGGCCGCGTCTTCTACTTCCGCCCAGGCCACGAATCCTATCCAGTCTTCACTCAGCCAAAACCGCTCCGCGTCATCGAAAACGCCGTCCGCTTCCTAGCCACCCCACCCACCAGATAACCCCCCTCACCTCCCCAGCGCCGCCGCAATCTGCGCACGCCATTCCTCCGCCGCTTCCCCAGGCGTCGATCCATCGCTCGGATACAGAATCCCGCGCGACACGTTCACCAGCGCCGGAGCCCGCCGCCCAGACCCGCGCAACGCCGCCAGATCACCCCCCTGCGCCCCTAACCCAGGCACCAGCAGCGGCGCATCAGGCAGCAGCGGCAGAATGTCAGGATCCGCATTCGTCAATCCCACCACAAAACCCACGTCCGCAGGCGCTCCCGCCGCACGGTCCGCCATCTCCCCCACCAGCTCAAACACCCGCCGCCCGTCCGCCAGCCGCTGCTTCTCAATGTCCTCCGCTCCCGGATTCGACGTCACCGCCAGCAGATACAACCCCCGGCCCTCGCACGCCAGAAACGGCTCGATCGAATCAAACCCCAGAAACGGATTCAGCGTCACCGCGTCCGCCCCCAGCGCCTCGAACGCCGCCTGCGCATAATACCGCTGCGTCTCCCCGATATCGCTCCGCTTCGCATCCAGAATCACCGGAATGTCCCGCGGCACCGCCGCAATCACCGCCTCCAGTATCGCCACCCCGCGCGACCCCATCGCCTCGAAATACGCACTGTTAGGCTTGAAGCACGCCGCATGCGGAGCCGTCTCCTCAATCACCCGCAGACAGAAATCCTTCACCGGTTCACCCGTCAGCCCGGGCCTCGGATCCAGTCCTACACAGAGATTGCTGCCTGTCGCCGCAATGCGGGCACGGAGTTTGTCAAGGTATCGCATGTCAGATGTTTGGTCAGAGTCGTTCCAGCAGCTTCTCACCCCCTAGCACCACCATCGCCACCCGCCCCCGCAGCCGCTTCCCCAGAAACGGCGTGTTCGCACTCTTGCTGCGCAGAAATTCACGATCCACCACCGTCTCAGCCCCCGGATCAAACAACACCACATCCGCCACCGCCCCCTCCGCAATCACCGGCACCGGCAACCCCAGCAGACGCCGCGGTGCCGCACTGAACCGCTCCACCAGCGTCTCCCAACTCAGCCGCCCGCTCGCCACAAACCGCTCATGCAACGCCGGCAGCGCCGTCTCCAGTCCCGTCATCCCAAACGGAGCCGACGCAAAATCACACTCCTTCTCAAACGCCGTCCGCGGCGCATGCGCCGTCACCAGCACATCCAGCGTCCCATCCACCAACCCTGCCAGCAGCGCCTCCCCGTCCGCCGCAGGCCGCAACGGCGGCTTCACCTTGAACGACGTGTCGTAATCCCCCACATCCGCATCCGTGAACAGCAGATGATGCACCGCCACCCCAGCCGTCACCGCCACCCCCTCACGCTTATGCCGCCTCACCGTCTCCACCCCACGCGCCGTCGTCACCTGCAGCACATGCAGCCGACTCCCGCAACTCTGCGCCAGCCGGATATCCCGCGCGATCCCGATCTCCTCCGCACACGCCGGCAACCCAGGCAATCCCAGGCTGCACGACACCCCGCCCTCGTGCATCGTCCCCCCAGCCGACAACTCCCTCACATCCCCGCACGTCCCCACCAGTATCCCAATGTCCCGCGCATACTGCAGCGCCCGCCGCAACAGCAGCGGATTGTGCACCGCCTCCCCAGCATCCGTAATCATCACCGCTCCCCGCTCCGCCATCCCGCCAATCTCCGCCAGCTCCTCCCCCGCACGCTGTTTGCTCAGGCATCCAGCCACCACCACCGGTATCCGCGACTGCCTCGCCGCCATCTCCACCACACTCTGCACCATCCCCCCATTGTCCACCGCAGGCGTCGTGTCCGGCATCACCAGCAATCCCGTAAACCCACCATTCACCGCCGCCTCCGTCCCGCTCCCCACCGTCTCCGCATCCTCCCGACCAGGCTCCCGCAAGTGCGCCTCCAGATCAAACAACCCCGGCAGCAACACCTTCCCCTCCCCACTCACCACCCGCACCCCAGCCCCCACCACCTCGCCTGCCACCGGAAAATGCCAACGTCCCTCCCGCCACTCGACATCAGCCTCCCGCACCGGCGTCCCGTCTCCGGGAACCACCGTCACTCGCTGGAATAAGATCGCTTCACTCATCAGACCCGCCGCCTATAGAAAGCACCCCAGCCACACGCAAGGGACAATGATACCAGCCCCCTTGACAAACCACACCCCCTCCCCCAATACTCCCCCCTCCAAGCTCCCGCCGGTGTAGCTCAGTGGTAGAGCAGCGCATTCGTAATGCGCAGGTCGTCGGTTCAATCCCGACCACCGGCTCCAGCTAATTCGCTGGAAATCAAGGGATTCGCCACAATCCCGCTGCCAACCGGAAAATCGCCGGAAATGCACCGGATCGCCCGAAAATCCGCCCTCAGCCCAAATTCATGGCGCTGGATTGGTACCAAAAATCCCACTCCTCCCCCTCCTGCACCATCGGCAGCATCGGCGGAACCGCAGGAAGCCTACACCCCCATCCAATCCGCCACCAATCTCCCCACCAGAAATCTCAAATTTCAAATCTCAGATCTCAAATCCCCCATCCACCCCTACGCCAACTCCCTCAGCACCCCCTTACTGTCCGCAAACGTTTCCTGCTTCAACCCTGCCGCACGACCCAGCGTCAGCCACAAATCCGCCAGCGGCCGCTCCCCATCATACCTCAAATGCCCCCGCGGAGCCAGCGCCCCCGCCGCCCGACCCGCCAGCAGCACCTGCAGATTGCTGTACTTGTGATCCCCGCCATCACTGATCCCGCTGCCCATGCAGACCGTTGCATTATCAAGGAGCGACCCCTCGCCCTCCGGAACCGCCTTCATCCGCGCCACCACTTCCGCAAAAAACTGCACATGAAACCGGTCGATCTTCATGATCGCCGCCTTCGCTTCCGCGCTCTTCGTATGCGTTAGAACATGGTGATTCTGCGGCTTCTCGAACACCCCGTGGTAATACCGCGGACTGTCCCAGCGCTCCGGATCCACCATCAGCGACACCACCCGCGTCAGGTCCTGCTGAAACGCGAACACAAACAACTCCGCCATCAGCCGCAGATACTCCCCCCGGTCCTCCGGAATCCCCGCCGGCTCCGGAAACGGAATCTTCTTCAGCCGCCCCGCCGCATTCTCCGCTAACTGAATCCGCCGCTCCGTCGCCCGCACACTCTCCAGATACTCCTCCATCTTCACCTGATCACTCCGCCCCAGTCGGCTGTTCAACTGCTTCGCATCCGCTAGAATCACATCCAGCACACTCCGCGCCGACCCGCCCCCAGCCCCGCCGAACAACCGCCGGAACACCGCCCGCGGATTCTTCTCCGTGTTCGCCGCATAGCCCGGACCCACCCACGACACACACTCGTAGTACCGCGTCTCCTTGTTATCCGTGAAATCATTGCAGCTCAGCTCCAGCGACGGCAGCGCCGTGTCCCGTCCCAGCTCCCGCGCCATCAGCTGATCCAGCGTCGTGTTCGTCGGAAAACCGCCATCCAGCGTCTCCGACGGCGGCGAGCTGCTCATCCAGCACGACCCGCACTGCGCATGCACCCCCGTCCCACCCACAAACACCCGGTCCAGCCCCGTGATCAGCGTCACCTCGTCCTGCACCCCCGCCAGCGGCTCCAGCGCCGCCGGAAGATCAAACCCCATGCCCGTCAGCTTCGGCAGAAACGTCGCCTGATTGTACCCGTTAGGCGTGTACAGAAACGCCGCCCGCAGCGGCCGCCCGCCCGCCCCTCCTGCCGCCCGCGCCCCCCGCGGCATCATCGCTTCAAGCCACGGCAGCGCCATGGCAACGCCCGCACGCCTCAGCAGCGTCCGGCGGGATAGAACTGTCGTGCGGGGAGTATTCATTGGGTGCGTGTATGACGAAATGGATAGGACGATGCCACTGCCGAAAGAATCCCGCTCAGCCGGTAACCATCCGCCGCCGCAGCCGCCTCGATCTCCTCCACCGCCGGCAGATCACACAGCTCCAGCTTCCGCCCCAGCCCGTAACTCAGCACATGCTCGATGAACCCCCTCACAAACTCCTCCTTGTGCGCCATCACCGCCATCTTGAACTCCGCCGGTCCATCGAACGCCTGCCCGTGCCACTCGCCACTCGCGTCCACCGGCTGACCCGCATCCCGCTTCCGCCGCGACCCCACCGGATCAAATGCCTCCAGCGCAAATCCCGGAGGATCCAGCCTCACATGACAGGAATAACACGCCGCCTCGCTCCGGTGCGCCTCAAACCGCTGCCGCACACTCTCCTTTTCATCAGACGGCCGCTCCGCCTCCTTCAGCACAAACGCAATCTTCGGCTCCTGCGGCGGCCGATTGAAAATGCTCTCCAGCAGCCACGCCCCGCGCTTCACCGGACTCGTCCGCACCGGCAGCGACGTCACCGTCAGCGGCCCAGCCATCGTCAGATAACCCCCGCGCGTCTTGTCAGGAAGCTTCGTACGCCACCAGATGTTGTTCATCCGCTGATCCTTCAGATCTTCACTGCTGTTCATCCTCAGATTCAGCTCCCGGATCTTCGCCCCGCACACCTCCTCCAATCCATAATGCTTCACCAGCTTCAGATTCACCCACGTGTACCCAGGATCAATGAAATCCAGAATGCTCCCGTTCTCCACCAGCACCGTCTCAAACAACAGCAGCGCCTCCACCAGCATCGGCGCATGCAGCGTCCGCTTCCCGTTCTGCCCGTAGTAAAACGCCGGAAACAGCTTCGGATCCGGCTTCGCCGTGTATAGCTGATCCAGCCGCAGCCACTGCACCGCAAACGACTCCGCAAACTCCTTCACCCTTCCGTCCCGGATCATCCGCGCCACTTGCGCCTCCACCCCCTCCGCCGTTCCTAACAATCCACCGCGCGCCGCCTCCAGCAGCTCGTCGTCCGGCGGAGCAGCCCACAGAAAATACGCCAGCCGCGACGCCAGCTCATAAGCCTCCAGCGCCCGCACCGTTCCCGCAGGTTCCCTCGGCCCCGTTAGGTACAGAAACTCCGGCGACGCCAGCGCCGCCGCTAGCGCTTCACGCATCGCATCCGGAAAACCCGCGCCCGCCTTCGTCGCCCCGTCATACAACCCCATGTATCGCCCCAGAATCTCCTCATGCACCGGATGCCGGAACAACCGCGCCAGAAACCCCTCCAGCCGCGCCGCCGCAATCCGCCGCTTCTCCTTCGCCGACATCCGCACCACCTTCCCCGCCGCCGCCAGCGGATCCCCGCTCCCCCCATTCGTGATGAACCCCAGGTCATCCAGCAGCACATGATTCCCACTGAATCCCGACCCGTCCACATGCAGCGACGCAATCCCCTCGCCGTCCGGTGCCCGGAACGAATAAAACGTGTTCCCCACTCCCTCACCAACCGGAATCACATCCCGCAGGGTGTGCGTCCCCCCGCCCGTGAATGTCACCGTCAGCGCCACCGCACCCTTCTCCCCGCGCCGCCCTAGCACACTCACCGCCAGATCGGAAATCACCTCGCCGGGCATCCCCTCCACCGCAAACTCCAGATCAAGCACCTTCGCGCCCTGCTCCTGATTCGTGAACAATCCCTCCCCGGACGTCTCCTCCGCCGTCGAAAACCCCGCCACCCACAGCACCTGCGGCGACGTCACCCGCAACCGCTTCCGCCCTTCCGGCCCGAACCGGATCCCCAGACTCTGCCCCGGCCCCACCACAAGATTCGCTTCCTCCGCCTGCCAAACCCCGCCCGTCCCCTCAGCGTACGCCGTCGCCACATTGAACCGGAATTGATAGGTCACCGTCGCCGCCCCGCCCTCCTTTGCCTGCCTCGGCAGGTCCAGATTCGGCGCAAAACCGTCCGCCGCATATCCCGGAATCTCGCCCGCGTACCCGACCAGTTCCCCCAGCTCGAACGGCGGTGCCGCCGGATCCCCCGCCAGCGCCCGGAAAATCGCACTCTGCTGCCCTAGCTTCGGACTGCTCACAATCGCCCGACCCGTCTCCAGATACTTCTCCAGCAGCAGCGGCGACAGATTCATCGCATCGCCCCGGTTGCTGTACCCATGCTCCGCCCGGTTGTCCCCTGGTAATCCCGCCTCCGGCAGCAGCACCGGATACTTCAGCCCGTATTCCCTCACAAAAATACTCACCGGCTCCGGCATCGCCTTCATCCCGCTCCGGAAATACCCGCCATTCACCGGCAACCGCTCCGGAAACATGAACAGATCATGCTCCAGCCCAAACAAATCCCTCACGCTGTTGTTATACTCCAGCCGCGTCAGCCGCCGCAGCACCGGCTTCCCCGGATCCCTCATCCCCAGCCGCGGATCCGCCGCCGCCGCCAGTTCCCGGATCCACCCTGTCAATCTCGCCCGTTCCTCCGCCCCCGGCTGCGTCTTGTCCTTCGGCGGCGGCATCTGCAGGGTCTCCACCTTCTCCAGCACCCCCGCCCACGGCTCCCGGTCCCCCAGCGCCTCCGCCAGCGTCCGGTAACGCTCCAGATTCACCCCGCCCTTCGGTCCCTCCTCGTCCCCGTGACAGTCATAACAATACCGCTCCAGCAAAGGCCGCACCACCGTCTCGTAATCCGTCAGCGCCGCCCGCCCCGGAAGCACCGCCACCGCCATCAGCCACGCAATTGTCAGGGTCTTCATGGAAAAGTCGTGAATTTCGCCGTCACCCTCAGCCTCGCCTCCCTCTCCTCCCTTGTCCACCGACTCTTGTGAGGAAACCTCACCCCCCACACACCAAAATGGCACAGACACCCCACCTGTGACCCCACAATGCCAAAATCCACCTCTCCTCAGCGGCAGCCACTGTAGCAGGCCGTCCCGGCCTTGTCGCTGCCAAACAGGAGCGTGGACTTTCCAGCCCGCGTCACCTCGCATCAAGCAAAGTGGCACGGGCGTCCCGCCTGTGACCCTCAATGCCCAAGACCACGCAACCAGCCCCACCCATCGGCCTTCAACTCCCTGAATCCGCGCACTTCACAAAACAGTCCCTCCGATCGCCCATCCCACCCATCCCCCATCCCCCGCTTTCCCCGCACTCCCGGTTGCCACACCGCCCCGCGCGCCTGATCCGAATAGACCATGCCCGCGTTGAGTCAGCGCCTCTTCCGCCTCGCCGGAACCGAATTCTTCCGACCGTTGTCGCGGCCGTCCGCACCCGTCTACGTGGACTGCGCCGACCGCCTCGTCGCCGAAGCCGGTGAAGCCGCACGCCTCCCCTACCGCGACGCCGTCGCCATCGTCCGCGAAGTCATCGCCCAACACCCGGACGTCGTCCTCGGCGACGACGAAGGAGCCGCCCTCCGCGACATCCGCCAGCGCGCCGCCGTCCTCTTCAACCGCATGCTCGCCGCCGGCTGGCTCGAAGAACAAACCCTTGGGCTCCAGGACCGCTGGGCCCTCATCTCCCCGGGCCTCCGCCCGCTCCTCCGCCTCCTCCGCCATCTCGCAGAGGACGACGCCGCCGAACTCCGCACCTTCGCCGATACCCTCCGCAGCGTCTGCGACACGCTCTCCCGCGAAGGCATCCTCGACCCCCTCGATCGCTCCGGCGACGACATGCGCTCCACCGTCACCGATCTCAATCAGCGCCTCGAACACGCCATCGACCAGCTGCACTCCGTCGAAAAACTCGTCTCCATCTTCGAACAACGTCAGCGCGCCTCCTCCTCACCAGCAGAAACCCTCCAGCTCTTCTACACCGAATTCGGCCAGGGCCAGCACATGGTCTGCTACGATGTCCTCCGCCGCGGCGGTCTCCTCCCCCGTCTCCAGGCCGCCCGACGCATGGTCGCCGACGCCCGCGACGACACCCTCTGCCGCCAGCGTCTCGCCGAAGGCCTCGCCTCCCACTATTCCTGCGACGAAACCGAATCATGGCAGCTCGCCGGCGACGCCCTCCTCCGCCTCGAACGCGCCCTCGGCGGTCTCCACCTCCGCGCCGAAGCCATCGACGCCCGCATGGCCGCCTTCAACCGGCTCTCCCAGCACCGCTATCGTTATCAGACCGAGCTCCGCGGCCGCCGCCCCGAACTCGTCAAAGCCCTCTGCGACCGTCTCAACAACGATCACGCCGGTCAGCGCTTCCGCGACCTAGCCGACGCTCCACCCGCCTTCATCCCCCGCTGCCCTAACGTCCGCATCTACTTCGGCACCGAATCCCTCTGGCGGAAACGCAAACCCCGCGCCGCCACCAACCTCTCCTTCTCCTCAGGCCGCGCCAGCGCCGATGACGCTGAAGCCACTCTCGCCGCATGGCGCTCCCGTCAGCGCCTCGCCCTCACCCCCCAACGCGCCGCCAGACTCCTCGAACGTCTCATCCCGGAACCCTCCGGCCGCATCGCCTCCAACGCCTTCTCCCTCGCTAACACCGACGAGGTCCTCGACCTCCTCGCACTCGCCGCATACGATCACGCCCCGGGCTCCTCAGGCCGCATTGTCCGCTGGTCAGTCTCCGGCCCACGCCGGCTCCACGGCCTCGATCCTGACAAAATCCCACGCGATCCCCACGCCGAATGGCTCGCCGACCGCATCGACATCGAACGTCTCCCGCCTTCCTCCCGCTCCCGCTGATCGCCGCCCCGCCCCTGACCATGTCCTCTCACGACCGCTCGCCCCTCTGGCCTTCCTTCTGGCACGATGTCCCGGAAGCCGACCGCGCTCCCATCCGCGACGTCCTCGCAGAACTCCTCGGCCACGGCGTCATCCTCGGCACCGAAGGCTCAGGCCGCGACCTCTTCCTCCTCATCCGCGACCACTACTCCGATCACATCGCCGACTACCTCTCACCCCTCGGCCTCGACCTCATCATCGATGACGACGCCTCTCTCCTCCAGGTCCGCTCCGCCTCCGATTCCTGCCAGCTCCTCGCAGGCTTCTCCCGCGACGCCACCCTCGTCATCCTCGCCCTCTGGCGCGTCTGGGACGACGCCCAGGTCAACGGAGCCACTTCCGTCGTCACGCTCTCCGTCGACGATCTCTGGCAGAAACTCCGCATCTTCTTCGACCGCATCGACCCACCCGAAAAAACCCAGATCGATACCGTCCTCACCAAACTCCGCCAGCTCCGTCTCATCCGCACCCACAAACCGGAGGGCATGACCCAGCCCGGCGAACTCCAGATCGAGGTCCTCGCCAGTCTGCCCCGCGTCATCCCCTTCGACGACCCCGCCGCATGGCTCGAACGCGCCTCCCTCTGCCAGCCGGAACCAGACGCTAGTCCCGACGCCACTCCGGACACCGATCCCGACGCCTCCTCGAACCCTAACTCCCCAAGCGCGTGAACCCCCGCGTCACTCTCTCCCGCGTCATCGCAGTCAACTGGTACGGCTACCGCCAGTTCATCGACGTCCACGGCCTCACCCTCATCACCGGTGCCAACGGCTCAGGCAAAAGCGCCCTCCTCGACCTCATCCAGTTCGTCCTCCTCGGCGAACAAACCAGCCGCTTCAACAAAGCCGCCGCCGGCGCAGGCAGCGGCCGCACCCTCCGCGGCTACTGTCTCTGCGACACCAATACCCTCGGCCGCGACGGCCAGGAACGCTACCTCCGTCCCTCCGGCGTCACCCTAGCAGGCCTCGAATTCTCATGGCCGCCAGAAGAAGACGGCACCCAGCGCCGCGAAACATGGGGAGCCCGCATCGAATACGACAGCCCCACCGCACGCCCACGCACCGCATGGTTCTGCATCCCCAAACGCATCGAAGAATCCGACTTCCTCAAAACCGACGGCTCCTCCCCTGATTCCCTGGCCTTCCTCCCCGAAGACGAATTCCGAGTCCGCTGGCGCCGCGACCTCCACGCCGAAATCTGGGATCGCCAGACCACCTATCTCGACGAAATGGCCCTCCGCTCCCATCTCGGGTTCGGCCGCCCGGAAATGAACAAGACGCTCCCTAGCGCCATGGCATTCCAACCCGTCGAAAACTTCGAACGCTTCATCCGCGACTACCTCCTCGAACCCGCCCTCCCCGACGTCCGCGCCGTCAAAGCCAGCGTCGACGCCCACCGCCGCGCTCAGGAACGTCTCGAGAAAATGGCCGACCAGCACCAGCGTCTCGCCGCCATCGCCTCCCTCCACGCCACCGCCGACGCCGCTCGCTCGGAAGCCGCCCTCTGGTCCCACCTCCGCGACGCCCTCGCCCACGAGGAAGCCCTCGAATCCCTCCAGCAGCACAAGGACCGCCTCGCCGCCCTCCACGAGGAACACGCCGCTAACCGTGAGGCCCGCGAAGCCGCCCTCACCGAACGCAACTCTCTCCGCGAACAACTCGAAGACGTCCGCCGCGAGGTCTTCAACGACGACGGCGCTTCCCGTCTCGACGAAACCCGCCGCCGCCACACCGCCGCCGCCGCCGAACTCAAACGGCTCCGCACGCTCCAGCAATCGGTCCGCGACTTCCTCCACTCGCGCTCCCAGGCATGGACCCAATGGCTCCGCGCCGGCACCTCCCTCGGCGTCCCCCATCCCGCCGACGCAGACGCCGACCTCGAACTCCTCCGCGGCCGTCTCGATCTCCCCGCCCTCGACGCCTCCACGCGTCTCGCCCGCACCGCCGACCGTCTCCTCGCCGATGCCTCCGATAAAACCCGCACGCTAACTGAGGACATCCGCACCCACGAAAAACGCGAGCGCCAGATCCAGGACGATCTCCGGCTCTTCGCCGAAGGCCGCTCCACCCCATCCCCGCTCCTCGACGCCCTCCGCTCCCGCGGCCACCGCGCCGTCGCCCTCGGCCGCATCGTCGAGGTCACCCCCGACGGCGAAAAATGGTGGGGTCTCCTCGAAGCCCTCCTCGCCTCCGACCGCCACGCCGTCATCCCTGACGACTTCGCCGCCGCATGGGACATCGCCCAGCGCACCCCCGGCTCATTCGAATCTCTCCTCCACCCTGACGAAATCGCCGCGCTCCCCTCACGCGTCCTCCCAGGCTCCATCCGCCACTTCCTCGAGACCACCCACCCGGCCGCTTCCGCATGGCTCGACCACCGGCTCGGTTCCATCATGCCGGTCCGCAACGCCGCCGCTCTCGACCGCCACGACCTCGCCCTCTCCTCCGACGGCTGGCTCAAAGAACCTCCGCGCCGCACAAGGCTAATCCCCGAACGCGAACTCTCCCTCGGCGAAAACGGCCTCAAACGTCTCCGCGCCACCCGCGAAGAAGAACTCGCCTCCCTCCAGCTCCAGCTCACCTCCCTCCGCCGCTCCCGCGACGACTGGAACGCATGGATCCAGCGCGGCCGCGACAACCACCTCAACGACTTCTCCGTCCCCTCTAACGCCGGCGATCTCCGCAACCTCGACGACCTCATCGCCGAAGAAGACTCTCTCCGCGAAACCCTCGACCTCCTCGCCACCCCGGAACGCGAGGCCGCCGTCAAACGCATGCGCGACCTCGAAAGCGCTGAACGCTCGGCCTCCGAACGCGCCATCCGCATGGACGAACGCATCGCCCGCGCCGATCTCGAATCCGCTCAGCTCCGCGACGACCTAACCGCTCGCGAGGAAGCCGAACGCTCCCTCGCCATTTCCCGCGAAGCCAGCCGCGCCCGCCTCCCCGTCTCCGCCACCGCCGATATCGATCAGCGTCTCGCCGCCGCTCGCGCCCAGTACCCCACGTGGCGTCAGCGCACCGACGTCGCCGCCGATCTCTCCAGACGCCGCGAATCCGACGCCGCCGACCTCCTCCGCCGCCGCAACGACGCCCGTCTCCAGCTCGCTTCCCTCCATCCGGAAACCGCCGCCGCCTTCGACCCCGCTGACCCTGACAACTCCGCCTACGACCGCCGCGAACGCGAACTCGCTGAACAGGAACTCCCACGCTTCCGCGACGAAGCCGAAAAAGCCCGCCGCGAATGGGAAGAACGTCTCCAGCACCAGGTCCTCGACAAAATCCGCGAGAAACTCGAAGACGCCGAACGCACCAAACGCGAACTCAACCGCGCCATGGACTGCGAAATCGGCGGCTGGCGCTATCAGATCAGCAGCTCCGCCGACCGCGCCCACACCGCCATCTGGACACTCGTCGAAAAAGGCCTCCCCTCCGGCGACGGCATGGACCTCTTCAACGCCGCCGCCCGCGCCGAACTCGAATCCGCCAAGGCCGAACTCATGGCCGCCATCGAAGCCGCCGACAATCCCGCCGAATCCCGCCACCAGCGCGCGCTCGACTACCGCTACTACCACCGCTGGCGCATGATGGCCCAGCACGCCGGCCGCGACGCCTCCGCCGCCGACCTCGACCGCATCGCCAAAAAGCAATCCGGTGGCGAAAACCAGGCCCCCTTCTTCGTCGCCACCCTCGCCGCCTTCCGCCGGGTCTACGACCAGTCCCAGCGTCAGTCCCCGCCTAACCTAGGCCTCGTCGTCATGGACGAAGCCTTCTCCAAACTCTCCGGCGACCGCATCGACGACTGTCTCGCCCTGGCCAGAAACTTCGGGCTCCAGCTCCTCATGGCCTTCCCCGAAGACCGGCTCCCCACCATGGCCACCCACGCCGACACCATCATCCAGTGCCGCGTCGAACGCTCATGGGACTCCCGCGATGTCGTCAGCAGCATCGAAAACTGGGTCGTCCGCGTCAATCGTGAGCAACTCTCGGAGGCCCTCGCGTGAACCCTCCGCCGCCATGGCTGGCGGAATTCCACCGCCAGTGGCTTCGCGCCCGCGGCTCCAGACCTCTCCCCGCTTCCTCCCCGTTCTCGCGCCCGTGGGACGATCTCCTCGACGCCGCAGGGCTCCATTCCGCCGAACTCCGCCACCACGCCGCCCGCGAAGCCCTCCAGCTCGCTTCCTCCGGCTTCCTCTCCCTCACCCGCGGCCGCCACCAGCTCTCCATCAATCGCATCCGGCTCCCTATCAGCTCGGAACCATGGCTCCTCAGTCTCTTCAACTCCCAGGCTCCCGCCGATTCCCTAACTGCCTCTCTCGCCATCGTCGCCTCGTTCCAATCCTCCCCCCACCCGCTCTTCCCCGACGAATGGCCCCGCTGGTGCGCCGCCCTCACCACCGCCTTCTCCGCCGGCCGCCCGCTCCGCCCCTGCCACTGGAAGAACCCCGACGCCCTCCGCTCATTCCTCTCCCTCGTCTTCGATCTCACCTCCACTCCGTGGCCCCCAGCCACGCTCGTCCGCGACGCCGACATCGCCCTCGGCCGCCCTACCAAAACCATCGAACGCCACCACCGCGCCCTCGCCGCCGCTCTCTCCACTCTCACCGGAAAACCCACGCCCCTCGAAAGCCTCGGCCTCATCTCCTCCAACAGCCGTCTCCTCTTCGACGGACCACTCTCCCTGACATTTCCCGACGGCGCCCGTCTCCACTCCGACGCCCTCCGCCACGGGCTCTCCATCACCGCCGCTGATCTCGCCCGCGCCTCTTCCATCTCCACCTCAGCCTCCCGCATCATCTCCGTCGAAAACCACAAAACTTCCTTCCTCCACCTCGCCGCACGCAACGTCTCCCGCGATTCCCTCATCATCGCCTCGTCCTTCCCCACCAAAGCCGTCCGTCTCCTCCTGACCGCTCTCCCCCTCTCCCTCCCGCACTGGCACTTCGGCGACACCGACCCCGCGGGCTTTCTCATCCTCCGCCACCTCCGCGCCCTCTCACCCCGCCACGTCGCCCCATGGCTCATGGACTGGATCGACAACCCCGACAGCCCGCCTCTCTCCGCATGGGACCGCCGCACCCTCGACGATCTCCTCGCCTCCCCTCTCATGCTCGACTGCCACCCGGACCTCCTCCGCATCCGCTCCGCCAACCGCAAAGGGGCCTTCGAACAGGAAGCCCGCTCCCCGCTCCCTCCCTTTCCCTCCATCTCATCCATCAACCCCGACCTCCCTCAACCCTAACCTCACCACCCAATGGCCTGGACCTACCTCATCATCGCCGGCATCCTCGAAATCGGCTGGGCCATCGGCCTCAAATTCTCCGACGGCTTCTCCAAACCTCTCATCAGCGCCGCCACCCTCGCCGCCATGGCCGCCAGCTTCGCCTTCCTCTCCCTCGCCCTCCGCTCCATCCCCCTCGGCACCGCCTACGCCGTCTGGACTGGCATCGGCGCAGCAGGCACCGCCCTCGTCGGCATGCTCTGCTTCCACGAACCACGCTCCGCCCTCCGCCTCGCCTGCCTCGTCCTCATCGTCGCAGGCGTCGCCGGCCTCAAGTTCGCCTCGCCTCACAATAACACCCCCTGACCCTCACCCCTTCCCCCGCAGCTCTAACCTCCGGTCGCCCATCCCCGGATGCAGCTCCTCCCGCGGCCACCGCACCGTCTCTCCACGCACCCACGGATCCGGCCCCACCCACTCACCGCTCCGCACTCCCTTCGTCACTTCCCCTCAACTCGAAAACCTCCGCCGCCAGTCCCGCGGCGGCACCCGCTTCAACCGCAGAAACTGCCGGTTGAAATTAGCTAGGTTCGTAAATCCGCAGCTCAGCGCAATCGACGTCACCGGCAGATCCGTCTCCGCCAGCAGCCGGCACGCCCGCCCGATCCTCAACTCATTGATGAACCCAGGCACCGTCTTCCCCGTCCTCGTCTTGAAAAACCGGCTGAACGCCCCCGGACTCAAATGCACCAGCTCCGCTAGGCTCTCCAGATAAATCGTCTCATCCAGATGCTTCTGAATGTACTGCACCACCCGGTTCACCCGGTCCTCATCCCGCGGATCCAATTCCGGCGCAAACCCCCGCGACGCAATCGCATGCAGTTCCTTCGACACCGCCAGCCGCTGCAGAATCTGCAGCACCGTGATCACCCGCGGCAACCCGCTCTGCTCCGGACACTGCACCAGCAGCTTCTCCACATCATCCCTCGTCCGCCCCGTGATATGCAACCCTAACGCCGCACGCTCCAGCAGCCGCTTCACCTGCTGCATCGCCGGCATCTCCAGCCACCCATGCCCCAGCCAGTTAGGATGAAAATGAATGCACAGGCTCTCCACCACCTGCACCCCACCGGGCCCGTGCGCATCACTCTGCCAGTCATGCGGCAGATTGCTCCCCACCAGCACCATGTCCCCGGGCTTCAGACTCGACAGATTATCCCCCACCAGCCGATGCCCACGCGCCTTCTGCACCATCGTGATCTCAAACTCCGGATGACAGTGCCACACACACCCGAAACTGTTCCCCCGCACCACGTTGCAGTGAATGCCATCCTCCGCACTCGCGGCAAGCTTCTCAAATGCTGGCTTCATCGAAATATGGGTGCATCAAATTCTGGCCGGGATACTCAAACGCAGGCGTCCATCTCCCGCTTCCGTCCCGCCCGCAGCCCGGATTCGTATCAGACTTCCGCTTTATGGGAAGCGAATTCCACTAATTCATGCAAGCCTCTCCACCGCCTCGTCTGCGGACTTGCCGGATCGCCCTCGCCCCCTCACGCTCCTCCCACCATGTCCCCCGCCTCCCCGCGCCGCCCCCACTCTCTCCTCCTCGCCCTCCCAGCGCTGCTCTTCTCCTCCCTCCGCTCCGCCGCAGCCGACCCGCTCCTCAAAAAGGAATTCCTCTACGAATCCGCCCCCTTCCCCTCCTGCCACGCCTCCACCCTCGCCGAAACCCCCACAGGCCTCGTCGCCGCATGGTTCGGCGGCACCGCGGAAAAAAACCCCGACGTCGCCATCTGGCTCTCCCGTCTCGAAAACGGCCGCTGGTCCGCCCCCATCGAAGTCGCCAACGGCATCCTACCCGACAAATCCCGCTACCCCACATGGAACCCGGTCCTCTTCCAACCCAAAGACGGCCCGCTCCTCCTCTTCTACAAATGCGGCCCCTCCCCAGACTCATGGTGGGGCATGCGCACCTCCTCCACCGACCACGGCCGCTCATGGTCCACCCCCACCCGCCTCCCCGATAACATCATCGGCCCAGTCAAAAACAAACCCTTCGCCCTCCCCGACGGCTCGCTCCTCTGCCCCTCCAGCTCCGAAAACCAAGGCTGGCGCGTCCACTTCGAACGCTCCCCAGACCTCGGCCTCAGCTGGTCCCGCACCGACCCCATCAACGACGGCAAATCCATCGCCGCCATCCAACCCTCCATCCTCTCCGCCGGCGGCACCCACCTCCTCGCCGTCGGCCGCACCCGCAACGGCCGCATCTTCCGCTCCTCCTCCCCGGACCTCGGGCTCTCATGGTCCCCCATCTCCCTCACCAATCTCCCTAACCCCAACAGCGGCACCGACGCCCTCACCCTCAAAGACGGCCGCCACCTCCTCGTCTACAACCACACCACACCCACTCCCCCTCGCTGGGGCGGCCCCCGCTCCCCCCTCAACATCGCCATCTCCAACGACGCCGCCTCATGGCAGGCCGCCCTCGTCCTCGAAGACGAAAAAGGCGCCGAATTCAGCTACCCAGCCGTCATCCAGTCCGCCGACGGCATGGTCCACATCACATGGACATGGAAACGCCAGCGCATCCGCCACGCCGTCATCAACCCCGACCTCCTCACCCTAACCCCCATGCCCGACGGCAACTGGCCCGCCTCACCCTGACCCAAATCCTTCACCACCCCTCACCCCGCCACCAGCTCCGGATAATACTGCACCGCCATGTCCCGGCACAACGCCTTCACATGCGCCGCATCACGGCTCCGCAGCGCCTGCTCCACCAGCTCCCGGCACCGATCAGCCGGCAGCCTTCTCACCGCGAACTTCACCTGCGGCAACTGCACCGCAGACATGCTCAGCTCCCGGAATCCCAGCCCCACCATCAGCGGCGTCGTCAGCACCTCCCCAGCCATCTCCCCACACACCCCCGTCCAGATCCCCGCTCGCTCCGACGCATCCGCCACCATCCGCATCAGCCGGATGATCCCCGGATGAAACGGCTGATACAGGCTCGCCACCAGCTCATTCCCTCGATCCACCGCGATCGTGTACTGAATCAGATCGTTCGTCCCGATACTGAAAAAATCCACCTCCGGCGCTAGCACGTCCGCAATCAGCGCCGCACTCGGAATCTCGATCATCGCCCCGATCTCAATCCCCTCGTCAAACGCCCGACCCTCGCTCCGCAACTCATCCTTGCACTCCGCCACCAGCGCACGCGCCGCCGTGATTTCCTCCAGACACGAAATCATCGGAAACAGCAGCCGCACCTTCCCAGTCGCCCCAGCCCGCAGAATCGCCCGCAGCTGGGTCTTGAATAACTCATGCCGCGACAGCGACACCCGAATCCCACGCCACCCCAGAAACGGATTCGATTCCTCCAGCCCGTGATGCAGATGATGCAGTTTGTCCCCGCCAATATCCAGCGTCCGGATAATCACCCCCTCCGGCCCGCACCCAGCCGCCACCCGCGCATAATTCGCCGCCTGCTCGTCCTCCATCGGCAGATCATGCCGCCCAATATAGAAAAACTCCGTCCGGTACAACCCCACCCCAGCCGCCCCATGCGCACAAATCCCCTCCACCTCATTCGCAAACTCAATGTTCGCTGACAAAACCAGACTCTGCCCGTCCGGCGTCACCGCCGGCAGATCAATCATCTCATGCAGATGCCGGTCCAAGGCCGCCTTCCGCCGCCTCACCACACGGTAATTCTCCAGCGTCTCCTCCGTCGGATTCACAATCAGCAATCCCCGGTACCCATCCAGCAGCGCCGGCTGCCCCTGATGAAACCGCGCCGTGATGTCAGGCAACCCCACCACCGCAGGAATCGCCATCGACCTCGCCATGATCGTGCTATGACTCGTATGACTCCCCGACTCCGACGCAAACCCCAGCACCCGCGTCCGGTCCATCACCGCCGTGTCACTCGGCGAAATGTCCAGCGCCAGCAGAATGTGAGGCTGATCGTGCGCCGCCGCATCCGCATGCCCCCGCAACACCCTCACCACCCGCCGCGCCACATCGTCAATGTCCGCCACCCGCTCCCGCAGGTACTCGTCATCCATCCGCCGCATCCCCTCCATGTACCGCGACATCACCTTGTAAAACGCCCCCTCCGCCTTCTGCGGCACTTTCCTCATCAATCGCTCCACTTCCTCAATCAACGACCGGTCCTCCAGCATCAGCTGGTGCGCATCAAAAATAAACGCGTCATCCGTCCCCGCCTCCTGCGCCACCCGGTCCCGCAACGCCCCCAGCTGCCGCTTCGTCTCCCCAAGCGCCGCATGAAACCGCTCCAGCTGCCCAGCCAGTTCCTCCTCCTCCACTCGCTCCTCCCCTGGCACATCAAACACGTTCGTCGACAGACACACCGGCCCTTCGGCAATCCCAGGGGAAACCCCGATGCCAACCAGCACCACTTCATGAGTCATGTCATCATGCAGCACAGTCATCGAAAAACAGTAGAAGAAGCACGAAAACGCCAGCTAAACGCACTCCCAGCCCCCTCCGCAACCGTTGTCCCCACCAATTCCCCGGATTCCCCACCACCCCCAGATTCGCGATTGCCGAACCCGCCTCCACACCGCTCTTCCTCCCAAACCGTGGCACTCATGAATCGCTCCCACGCCCTCCCGCGCTCGGCCGCCTCTCTCCTCGCACTCGCCTTCCCCATCCACGCTCAGGATCCCCCAGCTCACCGCGGCTCACTCGACGGCATCGCCGGCGAAATCTCCCAGGGCGACGCCATCTCCTCCTCCCAGGGCCCTCGCATCCTCCCCGACGCATGGCGCAACGCCGCCCGCCATTCCCTCACCGAACGCCTCCACCTCAAATTCGCCCTCTCCTGCGACGCCCTCGCCATCGGCACGCTCACCAATGGCACCCGCAGCGCCGCCTCCAGCGACACCGCCCTCTCCGTCCGCTGGCAGGCCCTCCCGGAATCCTCACGCTGGCCCCTCGCCCTAGCCATCCGCATCCGCAACCGCCACGCCTTCACCGATCGCCCTCCCTCCGCCATCGCCTCAGGCCAGAACCTCCTCTGGCGTCCCGTCGACGGCTTCAACGACAACGGCTTCGAAATCCCCGAACTCTTCCTCGAACAACACCTCCTCCAGAAACGTCTCCTCATCCGCTGGGGCCAGATGGCAGCCGACGAACTCCTCGACGACCACCCGCTCCGCAGCGCCAAACAATCCTTCCTCAACCAGGCCTTCTCCTCCAGCCCAGCCACTGGCTTCCCTGGCACCGGCCTCGGCCTCGCCGCACGCTGGCTCTTCCAACAGTCCGCCGACCTTACCATCACCGCCTCCAACGTCCAGTCCAGCAACGTCTCCGACGACGGCCGCTGGCTCCTCCGCTCCGAAGCCCTCTTCCAGGGCCTCCAGGCTGGCTGGAACTTCCACCACGGTCAGCGCCTCCAGGCACTCGCATGGCGCTCCGACGGGCTCCCCGGCGAATCCTCCGCCGCAGACCGCGGCCTCAGCCTCACATGGTCCCTCACTAACCCAACCTCCGACACCCGCTGGTTCGCCCGCGCCGCTTTCGCCGAGGGCGGCACCGCCGCCGCAACACACTTCGCCGCTCTCGGCACCAGCTTCACCATCCGCTCCCGCGACCGCCTCGGCTTCGCCATCTCCCTCGGCCGCAACAACCTCTCCGACACCAGCTGGCAATCCGCCGCAGAATCCTTCTACCGCTGGCAACTCACCAAAGACGTCCAGATCACCGCCTTCTCACAACTCATCACCGGCCACCACGTCGCCCGGAATAACGGCTGGCTCGCCACCGCAGGCCTCCGCCTCGGCTGCCGCTTCTAACACCCCAACAGGCACACTGGCACAGGCATCTTACCTGTGACCTCAACGCCCAAGGTCATAATAGCGCTCGCAGCCGTCGGGATGCCAACCGTTCCCTCTGCATGACTTGCGGAAGATGCGGCAAGTCCTCGTAGGCACGCCCCCTAGGCCGTGTTTGAGAAATCCCTGACATCACCGCCCCCCCCCGAAGCAAAGCCGTCCCGGCCTTGCCCCCCGTACCAGCATCCCCCCAATCCCAAAGGGATTGC
>QQNF01000043.1 GCA_003402705.1 Verrucomicrobiota bacterium
CGCATCCCCAGGCAGCGCACCCACCCCAGTCCCCTCATTCCCTCCAGGATTCGACCCACCACTCGTCCACGCCGTCAGCATCCGGTGCAAACCCAGCGCCACATCCGCCGTCGTCACCGTCTGCGCATGCAGCCACACCTCCACACCCGTCACCACCGCCCCCGCAGGAATCGAAGTCACATCAAACGCCAGCAAACTCCGCCGCCGCGACCCGCTCCCCTGATTCGTCCGACCCGCCACCACAAACTCCCCAGCCCCGTTCGCCACCGCACCCGCCGCATCCTCATACAGCACCGCATCCCGCACCGCCCCAAACTGCAGCGTCGCCGCCCCCACTCCCCCACCCGCCAGCACCATCGTCACGCCAAGCACCGCCACCCCAACCCTCCGCCTGACAAATCCACTCCGCCCGCCACGCACCAACCGCGTGCCAGCATCGACACCCTTTTCACCGGAATGGCACTTGGCGTGACGCCTGAAAATTGATAACGACATGACCTTACGTGTACTGCCAGATTACGCCCTGTCGCCGCAATCCTTTTCCATCACCGCCGCCACCATGAAGTCTCCTAAGCTCCTTCCAGCTCTCGGCTCCGCCCTCGCCGCCGCCCTCTCCTTCCCGTCCGCCGCCTCCGCCGCCTTCCCTCCCCTCAAACTCGAACTCGTCGCCGACCTCCAACTCCTCGCCCCACTCGCCTTGACCCACGCCGGCGATGGCTCCGGCCGCTCGTTCATCGTCGAACAACGCGGAGCCATCCGCATCTTCCGCAATGGCATGCTCCTCCCCGTCCCCTTCCTCGACATCCGCTCCAAGCTCGTCCCCGAAACCCCTAACTACGACGAACGCGGTCTCCTCGGCCTCGCCTTCCACCCTGCCTACGCCAACGCCGCCTCCCCAGGCTTCGGCCGGTTCTATGTCTTCTACATGGAACCTTCCCCCAATGCCCCCGGCACCGCCGACAACCCCGTCAACTGCCGCACCGTCATCTCCGAATTCCGCGTCTCCTCCACCAATCCCAACCTCGCCGACCCAGCCTCCGAACGGGTCCTCCTCAAATTCGACAAGCCTCAGTCCAATCACGGCGGCGGCTGTCTCGCCTTCGGCCCCGACAACTTCCTCTACTTCTCCGTCGGCGACGGCGGCGGCAGCAACGACAACGGCGCAGGCCACACCGGCGGCTCCCCCACCACCCCGCGCCCCACCAACGCCAAAGGCAACTCCCAGGACCTCACAAAAATCTTCGGCAAAATCCACCGCATCGATCCCCTCGGCACCAACGCCCCCGGCGGTCAGTACGGCATCCCCGCCGACAATCCCTTCGCCTCCAGCCCTAACGGCGAACGCCCCGAAATCTACGCCTTCGGGCTCCGCAACTGCTGGCGCTTCAGCTTCGACAAACGCCCCGGCGGCACCAACCGTCTCTTCGCCGCCGACGTCGGCCAGAACGCCGTCGAAGAGGTCAATCTCATCACCAAAGGCGGCAACTACGGCTGGCGAAACCGCGAAGGATCCTTCGTCCCTTCCTTCGCCATCGACGCCCCAGCCATGTCCGCCCCCGCCATCGACCCCATCGGTCAGTACGCCCACCCAGGCATCGAAATCGGCTCGCCCCCGCTCCCCCAGATCGGGGTCTCCGTCAGCGGCGGCTACCTCTACCGCGGCTCCGCCATCCCCGCCCTGCAAGGCAAATACGTCTTCGGCGACTGGAGCCGCACCCCCATCATCGCCAACGCCCCGCCTAACCCCACCGGCGAAGGCGTTCTCCTCGGCCTCGAAGAAACCTCCCCCAGTGTCTGGAAACTCGCCACTCTCGACATCCTCGGCGGCAATCCCATCCCGCGCTACATCCTGAGCTTCGGCGAAGACGAAGCCGGTGAACTCTACGTCCTCACCAAACGGGTCCAGGCCACCAGCGGGCTCGACGGTGCCACCGGTCTCCCTAGCGGCTCCATCTACAAAATCGTCCCAGTCCCGGCCACCACCCCCCTCACCGTCAACGCCGCCAGAGACAACTTCATCTCCCAGGAAGACAACGACAGCAACGGCGCCGGTTCATGGATCTTCGCCGGTGCCACCGAACCCTCCAAAAATCAGGCCGCCGTCCGCCGCGCCCTCCTCGGCTTCACCCTCACCAGCATCCCCGCCGGTGCCACCGTCGCCTCCGCTTCCCTCCAGCTCACCATGGACCGCACCATCGTCGGCGCCTTCCCTTTCTCCCTCCACCGCATGACCGCTAACTGGGGCGAAGGCACCGCCAACGCCGGCGCTCAGGAAGGCGCCGGAACCACCGCCTCCGCCACCGACACCACATGGGCCAAACCGTTCCACGGCCAACCCGCCACATGGACCTCCCCAGGCGGCGACTTCCTCCCCTCCCCCTCCGCCACCACCTCCGTCAACAACAACGCCGCCTACTCATGGTCCGGCCCCGCCCTCACCGCCGACCTCAACACGTGGCTCGCCAACCCAGCCGCTAACTTCGGCTGGATCCTCAAGGCCGACTCCGAAACCATCATGGTCCGCTGCACCGGCACCGCCGGACAATCATCCCTCCTCCCAGCCTCCACCGACGGCCTCGCCATCGGCATGAAAGCCTTCGGCCCCAACATCCGCGCCAACGCCACCATCACCGCCATCGACGACGCCGCCGGCACCATCACCCTATCCAACACCCACCTCGCCAGCGTCAACGCCACCATCTCCTTCTACCTCAACGCCCCCACCGCCAAACGCTTCGCCTCCCGCACCGGCTCCACCACCTCCGCCCGTCCACGCCTCACCGTCAACTACGTCCCCCCACCCCCACCCCCAGCCACCAGACGCAAACAATGGGAAGCCGCTAACTACCTCGTCGGCCAGTACATCGATGACACCTACGACACCGACGGCGACTCCCTCACCGACGGCCTCGAATACGCATGGGGCTTCTCCCCCCGCTCCACTAATATCCTCTCCTCAGGATTCTCCGTCACCCCCCCAGCCGCCGACGCCGTCACCCTCACCTTCCGCCGCGACCCCCTCGCCACCGACCTCACCTACCGCGCCCAGGTCTCCACCGACATGGTCTCATGGTCCACCCTCGCCACCAGCACCGCCGGTGCCACCCCCACCGGCCCAGGCTTCATCAGCGAATCCACCACCGACGTCTCCTTCCGCTCCGTCACCGTCCGCGACTCCATCCCCACCCCCAGCCCCAATCGCTTCTACCGCCTCTCCATCACCAGACAATAACCTCCGCCGCCCCACCAATCCCAACGGGCTCCAAGAACATAGGAGCCCAGGGACGTAGCAACGCGGAGGCCCTGGGATGCCAAGATTGCAAATCCCTGCGCCCCAACTGGGCGCGACAACACCGCCCAACCCTCCCGGCCCGAAAAACCCCAAAAACACCTTCGCGCCCGCCTCCCCCAACCCCAACAGGCATTCGTCCCCGGCAACCCACGGAAAAACCGGGAAATTCCCGATAACACTCCCCCCCGATTCCTGCTACGCAGCCACAAACACCGCCCTCTTCATCGACGCCCCGGAATCGCCACCATGAATCCGCCCTCCGTTCCCAGACCTCTCCACCTGCCTTCACATCACCGGCTCGCTCCGCTCTCGGTTGCCCTCTCTGCAACGCTGACCGTTTTCGCATCCGCCGCAGAACCAATCGCCCCAGGCGAACTGGTCGCACCGAAAATCGAAATCATTGGCGGCAACCTCAATTTCACCGTCCAACCCTCCGTCGCAGGCCGCACCTACCTGCTCCAGTATTCAGACACCTTGCAGGGTGGAACATGGCAGAACCTTGGCAGCGCAGTCATCGGAAACGGAAACAACCTCGTACTCACCACCCCACACTCCGCCGGAACGCCCAGGCGGTTCTATCGTCTCTCACTCGATGCACCGCCTCCAGTCCCCGAAGGCTTCGCCCTCATCCCCGACGGTCCCTTCACTATGTGCCGCACCAGTGGCGACACGGACTTGTTTACCCCGCCCGTGACGGTGACGGTGAGCGCCTTCTTCATGGGGAAGAACGAAGTGACAAAAGCTCTGTGGGACGAGGTGCGGACTTGGGGCGCTAGCAATGGCTACACGGATCTGCGGGTAGGCGGTGGCAAGGCGAGCAATCACCCGGTGCATACGATCAGCTGGTTTGACACCGTCAAATGGTGCAATGCGCGCAGCCAGAAAGACGGGCTGACGCCGGTTTACACCGTGAACGCCGGCGCGGTCATGAAGACCGGGGCAGCATCACCCACCGCGAACTGGACTGCGGATGGCTACCGCTTGCCAACGGAAGCGGAATGGGAAAAAGCCGCCCGCGACGGAGTGAGCGGGAAGCGCTTTCCCTGGGGCACGGATACAGTCAACCATAGTCAGGCAAATTACTATGCCTCGCAAGCCGTCAGCTACGATCTGAGCGGAGTCATTAACAATTTTCATCCCATATACACTATTGGCATTGAGCCCTATACGTCACCGGTAGGGAGTTTTGGGGCAAATGGGTTCGGGTTGCATGACGTGGCCGGGAATGTCCAGGAGTGGTGCTGGGATTGGTATGAACGGTCGACATATGTGAGTAATGCTACCGATCCAAAAGGCGCTATAACGGGCGCTCACCGGGTGCAACGGGGCGGGAGTTGGAGCCTCAACGCGAGCTACAGCCGCGCCGCGGCCCGGTTCAGCGACACCCCGGCAACCACGAGCCTCAGAGTTGGCTTCCGCCTCGCCCGCAGTTCAGCCCCCTAGAACCTGCCGGAAGCGGAACAAATCGAGGTGCCCCGCCTAGCTCATTACCGTTGAAGACAACGTCCTCCACCCCGAATCCTCAAGCTTCCCGCCTTCAGGCATGACACTCCCCAGGCGGAGCTAACCCAACTCCCCCGAACCGGAACACTTGCAGGCTCTCAACCTTGAGTCTGCGCAGAACAAGGATGCCCTCGGCCGAACTGCAGCAGACCGTCTCCCATCTCGTCATGCACCGCGATCAACGAACGGTCGGGAACCCCTCGAAGGGATCCCGATTCCAAGTGCATTTCGCCGCACCTCCTACTAATTTCCCTCTCGGAGGTGGCGATCCGGTCCACCACCCCTCAACCTCTCGTGTAATAAGTTCCCTTCCCCTGACCGTGGCGAAGCAATCTGCCGACACCAAGGAGTTCCTTGATCCGGACTTTGGCGGTCGACTCCGGCAGGCCGGTGAGGCGCACGACTTGGCCGAGCGTGAGGGTTTGCTCCGTGTTGAGCAGCTCCAGAATCCGGCGGGCACCGGGAGTCAATTCCATCGGGCGGGCATCAATTCTTTCCTGCAGGCGGCGGATCTGACGCATCAGGGAGCGCAGAAAAAAACGCAGCCATGCCTCCCAGTCGGGCCGCCCCTCCTGCCAGGAGATCTGCGTGCGCCTCAAGGCCATGTAGTACGCCTCTTTGTTGGCCTCAATCACACTCTCCAAAGAGGAGTAGGGCGCATAGGAGTAACCGGCCCGCAGCAGCAGCAGAGTCGTCAGTATACGGGAGAGTCTGCCATTGCCATCCTGAAACGGGTGAATTGCCAGGAAAATCACCACGGCAACAGCGACACGGACCAGCGGGTGGAGTCCGGTGTCAGACTCCGCCTCCCGATGCCATTGCAGCAGAGCCTCCATGTGAAAGGGCGTGTCAAACGGGCTCGAGGTGGCAAAAACGATGCCCAGCTCCTTCCCGTTTTCATCGAAGGCGGACACGTGATTGGGCAGCGATTTCCATTGGCCCCGGTGGCGCTCGTCCTTCTCGCTGAACTGCAGCAGATCACGGTGGAGCTGCTGCACCATATTGATCGTGAGCGGGATCTCCCGGGCGTGGGCGAACACCTGCTCCATGACGAAAGCGTAGCCAGCCACCTCCTGTTCGTCTCGGGTGGCGAAAGATTTGGTTTCCAGCCTTCCCAGCAGGTTCTCCACTTCCCGGTCGGTCAGGCGGGAGCCTTCAATCCGGGTGGACGAGCCGATGCTTTCTATCGTCGCCACCCGCCGCAACCCGGTGAGCCGCTCCGGCACAAGGGATTCCATCGCCTTCCAGTGGCCTTTGAATTCGTCAATCTGGCTGAGAAGTTGCAGATCCTCAGCCGCGAGAGGCATTGTGCGGGGCAAGGCCAGAATCATGTCCCAACCACGGTCGTGCGAAAGTCCATGGCAAGCTTTATTTAGCTCTATTTGACTCCATTTAGCTCTATTTAGCTCCAATTGGCTCTGTTTAGCTCCAATTGGCTTTATTCGGCTCGAAATCCCAGTGTCGTCCGCCGACCAGACGGTGCCTTCCCAGCGAACCGCCCTTTGATCCAAGGTGCGAGCTGGGCGCGAATCGGCCCAAAGCCCCGTTCCTCAAGAAAACCATCGCCGCGAATGCCGGCAACCGCACCCGCCCTCTCGCCCTGCTCATGGCCGAACAGACGCCCGTCATCCCAACCCCTCACTCCCCCACCACCTCCCCAATCGCCGCCACCGACCGCCGCGTCGCCCCCCGATGCTGCTCCAGCGCCAACCGCCCCCGCTCCGCCACCGCACGCGCCTCCTCCGGCGCCCGCAAAACCTCCTCCACCGCACCCCCTAACACCTCAATCCCTTCCACCTGCGTGATCCCTCCCGCCCCCAGCAGCAACTGCATCAGCGGCGTGAAGTTCTCCATGTGAGGCCCGCAGATCACCGGCACCCCCGCCGCAATCGCCTCCGCAGGATTCTGCCCGCCCCGCGAAAGAAAACTCTTTCCCATCACCACCACCGTCGCCAGCGCCTGCCAATCCCGCAATTCCCCCGTCGAATCAATCACCAGCACCGGCACCCCCGCTCCCCCTTCCGTCTCCTCCTCAACCCGCGTCCGCAGCACCGCACGCCCACCCATCGCCTCCACCGCCGCCACCACTTCACCCCGCCGCTCCGCATGCCTCGGAGCCACCGCAAGCCTGACCTCCGGCATCGCCTCCAGCACCGGCCGCAGCGACTCCACCAACGCCGCCTCTTCCCCGCCGTGCGTGCTCGCCGCCAGAATCACCGGATGCCCCGGACCCCACACTCGCTCCAGAATCCCCCGGAACTCCGGCACCCGTTCCTCCCTAACTGCTCCCGCCAGATCGTACTTCACACTCCCGCTCAGCACAATCCGCTCCGCCGGAACCCCAATCGTCGCCCACCGCGACGCATCCGACGCATCCTGCACTAGCACCCGCGTCAGCAAACCGAACACCGGCTCCACCAGCGCCCGCACCTTCCCATACCGACGCTCACTCCTTGGCGACAACCTCGCGTTCGCCAGCACCACCGGAATCCCCCGCCTCCGCGCACCCCACACCAGATTCGGCCAAACTTCCGCCTCCACCAGCACCAGCACCACCGGCCGGATCAACCCCAGTAACTTCCCCGGCACGGGCAGCAGATCCACCGGACTGTAAATCACCGTCAGCGCCTCCGGCGCATCCTTCACCGCCACCGCATACCCAGTCGATGTCGTCACCGACAGCACCACCGGATCCCCCGGCGCAACCTTCAACCGCTCCCCTATCAGCTTCCGCGCCACATTTACTTCCCCAACACTAACCGCATGCAGCCACCACGCCCGCCCGCGACCCGCCTCCAGCCGCGCCCGCGTCGCCGCATCAAACACCCCGAACCGCTGCCAGAACTTCGCCCCGTAACCTCCCCGCCGCCTCATCTTCACAAGGCTCGCCGGCAGCAGCACCACCAGCACAAACGGCAGCAGCAGATTATAAGCCAGCAGTATCATCCACAGCCGCATGCGCAGGATCAGGCTTGAGTTGGTAATATCCTATCATCGCATCGCCATACCGCCGCTCGTCCCGCAATTCCCACCGCGATCCCTCCACCGGCCCCGCCCCGCCACGCGCAAACGACTCCAGCAGAAACCACCCGCCCGGCACCAGCAACCCCGGCAGCACCGCGTCCCCTAGCAACCGCCCGTTCCAATCCACATCCCCCTTCACCTTCGCATACGGCGGATCAGCAAAAATCAGATCGTATCGCTCTCCCTCACCCGTCTCCCGACCGCGTCCCCGCAGCCAGTTCTCCACCGGCATCTGCACCACCGTCCCCCCACTCAATCGCGCCTTCGCCAGATTCTCCCGAATCACCTGCGCCGCCACCCGATCCGTCTCCACAAACATCGCCCGCTTCGCCCCCCGACTCAAACACTCCAGCCCATACGACCCGCTCCCTCCAAACAAATCCAGCACCGCAGCCCCCTCCACCAACTCCCCGAGCTTCGAAAACACCGCCTCCCTCACCCGGTCAGCCGTCGGCCGCAGGGATGTCTTGGGTACCGTGATCGTAATGCCGCCGGCGCTGCCCGCTATGATCCGCATAGCCCTCCGCATAGGCCGCTCACCCTCCACCCGCAACCCCCCATATGCTCCCCCCATATGCTCCCCCCAATCCGTTCCCCAGCACGCGGTTGCCTCCGTGTCAGTTTGTCCCATCTTAACCCTCACGCCTCCCGCTCCCCTCCCCTCATGGACGCCACCGTTCTCATCGTCGACGACGAAAAACACACCCGCGACGGTCTCCGCATGTCCCTCGAAGACGACTTCGATGTCTATGTCGCCTCCGACCGCGCCGAAGCCCTCGAAGTCCTCAAACACGAACGCATCGACGTCATGGTCACCGACCTCCGCCTCGGTGCCGACGACGGCATGCAACTCATCGACGCCGCCCTCGCCTTCCCTCACCCCCCAGTCGTCATCATGATGACCGCCTACGGCAGCGTCGACACCGCCGTCGAAGCCATGCGCCGCGGTGCATGGCACTTCGTCACCAAACCAGTCAACATCGAGGAACTCGACCTCCTCATCCGCCGCGCCCTCCGCAGCAGAAACCTCGAACAGGAAAACTCCTCCCTCCAGCGCCAGATCGACGACCGCTTCGGCCTCGACAAGCTCCTCGGCAACTCCGCACCCATGCAGCGGGTCTTCGAAAGCATCCAGCAGGTCGCCCCCACCCGCGCCACCGTCCTCATCGAAGGCGAAAGCGGTACCGGCAAGGAACTCGTCGCCCACGCCCTCCACAACCTCAGCGGCCGCCCCAAAGCCAAACTCGTCATCGTCCACTGCGCCGCCCTCTCACCACAATTGCTGGAAAGCGAACTCTTCGGCCACGAACGCGGAGCCTTCACCGGTGCCTCCGAACGCCGCATCGGCCGCTTCGAAACCGCCAACGGCGGCACGCTCTTCCTCGACGAACTCGGCGAAATCGACCAGAGCACTCAGGTCAAACTCCTCCGCGCCCTCGGTGAACGCACCGTCGAACGCGTCGGCGGCAACGCCCCCATCAAAATCGATGTCCGCGTCATCGCCGCCACAAACAAAAACCTCGCCGCCATGGTCGAAGACGGCAAATTCCGCGAGGACCTCTACTTCCGCCTCAATGTGGTCAATATCCACATGCCCCCGCTCCGCGACCGACCCGAAGACGTCCCCATCCTCGCCGCCGCCTTCCTCCGCGAACTAGCCAAAGAAAACCGCCGCGAGGTCCGCGAAATCTCCCTCGAAGCCATGGAAGCCCTCTCCAGCTACCGCTGGCCAGGCAATGTCCGCGAACTCCGCACCGCCATCGAACACGGGGTCGTCATGTGCACCGGCCCCAAACTCCTCCTCCGCCACCTCCCCCACTCCCTCCGCGGCGGCCACATCCTCAACCTAGCCAACTCAAGACCGCCCTCCCCTAACGCCCTCCCCGCTCCCGGCGAATCCTCCATCTCCCGCGCCCTCTCCACCTCCTCTCCCTCCTCGCCCACTTCCCCTCCAGCCGACCTCAACCTCGCCGCCATGGAAGACTCGTTCATCCGCGAAGCCCTCCGCCGCACCGGCGACAACCGCAGCGCCGCCGCACGCCTCCTCGGCATCTCCCGCCGCACGCTCCACCGCAAACTCCACACCATGGGCCTCGCCGAACCCCCGGACGACGACCCCGCCTCCTGATGCCCCCCCCTCTCCCCATCTTCGCTTCCCTCGACCTCCTCGACCACCGCCCCCACCCGCGCGGCCCCGCCGCGAACATGGCCGCCGACGAAGCCCTCCTCCTCTCCGTCACCCGCCCCACGCTCCGCGTCTATTCATGGTCTGAACCCGCCGTCAGCTTCGGCTACTTCATCCCGCTCGCCGACGCCCGCATCGTCGCCGGCCCGTCCCAACCCGTCGTCCGCCGCTGGACCGGCGGCGGCATCGTCTCCCACGGCACCGACTTCACATGGTCCCTCATCGTCCCCAGATCCCACCCCGCCGCCTCCCTCAATCCCCCGCTCTCCTACGCCTCTTTCCACCAAGCCCTCGCCGCCGCCCTCCTCGCCTCTGGCATCGCCGTCACCCAGGTCCCCCCGGACGCCCCCGCCCCTTCCTCCGGACAATGCCTCGACCTCCCCGCACCCGGCGATCTCCTCACACCCAACGGCCGCAAAATCGCCGGTGCCGGTCAGCGCCGCAGCCGCCACGGTCTCCTCCACCAGGGCACTCTCAACGGCGTCCCCCTGCCTCACGACTTCCCCTCACGCCTCGCCGCCGCCCTCGCCTCCGAATACCGCACCTTCCCAGCCGACGACTTCCCCGTCGCCCTCTGCGCCGACCTCACCGCACGCTATCAATCCCCGGACTGGCTCGAAAAACGCTGACACATCCCGCGGCTCCGATCACTTCCCGATACAGAACAGGTGCTTCTCGCCCCGGATCAGCAGATGATCGTTCCACACCGCCGGCGATGCCTGCACGTTCTCGCCTAGCGGATTCCTCGCCAGCACTTTGAAGCTCTCCGCCGCCTCGATCACCGCCGTCACCCCATCATCCCCGGTGATGTAAATCTTCCCGTCCGCTAGAATCGGCGAAGCCGCATACGTCCCACCCAACCGCTCCCGCCACACCACCTCGCCAGTCGCCGTCTTCGCACACCACGCCATCCCGCCCTCCGTCACACAATACAGATTCGGCGCCGCATGAATCATCGACGGCAACTTCGGCGGATTCTTGTCCTGCTCCCACGCCATCGCCGTCTCCGGCAGCTTCCCCTTCGCCCCCGCCAGCCGGAACGCCCGCACCGAATCCGCCCCGCCAAACCCGTTCGCCTGAATCACCAGTCCCTCCGCAATCATCACCGACGGCGTAATCCCCTCCCCGGGATTGTCCGCCGTCCATAGCAACTCCCCGTTCTTCAGATCAAACCCCTGCACCACATCCCCGGCCGCACTCACCACCACCCGCCGCCCGCTCTCATCAGTCCACAGGTTCGGCGTGATGTGCGAAATCCGCGAACTCCCCCGCATCGTCTTCCACGCCTGCTTCCCATCCTCCGCACCCAACGCAAACACAAAACTCCGGTCCCACGGCAACTGCCATCCCACCCGTTCCTTGTCAGCTCCCTCTTTGTCAGGATCCGTACTCCAGTCCCACGGAATCACCAGCATCCCATCCTCCAGCACCGGCGACGACCCCAATCCATGCCTGCTGTAAAAACGATACTCCCGGAACTCCCACTCCACCTTCCCCTCGAAATCCAGCGCCGCCACCCCGCCCGACCCGAACAACGCATACACCCGCTTCCCATCCGTCACCGGCGTCGGCGTCGCATACGTGTTCCTCGTCTCCTTCCGCGCCGTCTCCTGAGTGAACACTTTCGTCCGCCACAACACCTTCCCATCCCCCGCACTAACACACAGCACCTCCGCCCCAGCCCCGCCCTCCGTCGCCGTCGTCACAAAAATCCGGTCCCCCCACACAATCGGCGACGAATGCCCCACCCCAGGGATCTCCGTCTTCCACTTCAATCCCTTCCCTCCTTCCTTTGCCGCATCCCACTCCAGCGGCAATCCCTTCGCCTGCGACTCCCCCTGACGCGTCGGCCCCCGAAAACACGGCCACTGCTCACCACCAACAGCCGCAAGGCTCCACAACAGCGACACCGCCACTACCAGTCTCTCGGATGACTTCATCATTCAGGGGGATTACTTTCAGTTCCGCACCCCTTCAAGGCCCCATTCGCTCCGCGCACCGCCATTCTCTCCCGCATCCATGGGCTGCCTCCGCCATTCGCCTGCGTCCTCTCCCCTCTCCCCTCAACCCTCTTGCAGCACCCTACCCACCCTGCTAAGCCCCACGCCCCTATGAGCAAACGCGTCGTCCTCCTCTTCTCCGGCCAAGGCGCCCAGTCCGTCGGCATGGGCCTCGAATTGGCCTCCGCCTTCCCGGAAGCCCGCAACCTCTTCGACGAGGCCGACGCCATCCTCGGCTCCAGTCTCAGCAATGTCATGTTCCACGGCCCCATCGAGGAACTCACCCGCACCAGCCGCTGCCAGCCCGCCCTCTACACCCACGGCCTCGCCTGCCTAGCCGTCCTCCGCAACGCCCTCCCGGATCTCGAAATCGCCGCCGCCGCCGGCCTCTCCCTCGGCGAATTCACCGCCCACGCCGCCGCCTCCACCTTCTCCTTCGCCGCAGGCCTCCAGCTCGTCGCCCGCCGCGGCAGCTTCATGGAAGACGCCTGCAACGCCACCGCCGGCTCCATGCTCGCCATGCTCGGAGGCGAAGAAGATCAGATCCGCTCCCTCGCCACCGACGCCGATGTCGACATGGCCAACTTCAATACCCCCGGACAAATCGTCCTCAGCGGCTCCAAAGAAAACATCGCGCGCGCCGTCTCCCTCGCCAAAGAACGCGGCCTCCGCGGCAAGGAACTCCCCGTCGCCGGTGCCTACCACAGCCGTCTCATGATCAGCGCTCAGCAAAAACTCGCCGCCGAACTCGCCGCCACCCCGATCGCCTCCCCAGCCTTCCCTGTCATCTGCAACCTCGAAGCCCGCCCCGTCTCGTCCCCGGACGATATCCGCCGCACGCTCGAAGCCCAGGTCACCGGCTCCGTCCGCTGGGCCCAAAGCATGGACTTCCTCCTCGAAGCCGGCCACGACCTCTTCCTCGAACTCGGCCCCGGCGGCCAACTCGCAGGCATGCTCTCCCGCATCCGCAAAGGCACCCCCGTCCACTCCATTTCCGACCCCGCCAGTCTCGAAAAAGCCGTCGCCGCTCTCCGCTGATGCGGATCCCCATCCCGCAGGCACTCCCCGCCACCCACGGCTCCCTTCACAACATGAGCCGTCCCATCTCGTCACGCCTCCCAGCCTCGCTCGCCCTCGCCTCCCTCATTCTTGCTTCCTCTCCACTAGCAGCTCAGGACTGGACTCGCTTCCACGGCCCCAGCGGCGGCAACGCCGCCGCCCCTAGTCTCCCCGCCTCCTTCACAGACGCCGACTTCGCATGGAAAACCGACCTCCCCGGCACCGGCGTCTCCTCCCCCGTCGCATGGGGCAACTCCATCTTCCTAACCACAGAAACCGACAGCTCCAGCCGCGCCCTCCTCTGCCTCGACCTCTCCTCAGGCAAGGAACGCTGGCGCCTCGCTGACTCGTTCGACGCACACGGCAAACACCGCTTCAACAGCTTCGCCAGCAGCACCCCCACCGTCGACAAGGACCGCATCTACCTCTCATGGACCAGCGGCGGCAACATGCTCGCCCTCGCCGCCGACCACAACGGCCACAAGCTCTGGCAGGTCAACCTCGGCCCCTACTCCGAAGAACACGGCAGCGGTGCCTCCCCAGTCCTCGCAGGTCCCGCCCTCATCGTCGTCAACGATTCCCAGGGCGCTGACGGTGCCATCCTCGGCCTCAACCCCAAAGACGGCACCACGCTCTGGAAACTCCCGCGCCGCAGCGACCGCACGCCTTTCTCCACCCCGGCCGTCTTCGAGGAATCCCCCGGCCTCTGGCGCGTCATCCTCTCCAGCAACCCAGCCGCCCTAACCTGCCTCGACACCGCCTCCGGCAAGGTCCTCTGGAACGTCGACAACCCTCAGCCCGGCCAGCGCGCCGTCGGCTCACCCACGATCACCAACGGCATCTGCTTCGCCACCGTCGGCCAGGGCGGCAAAGCCAACGCCGCCATCGCCGTCCGCATCAAAGACGGCTCGCGTCTCTGGGAAAACGGTAAAGGCCTCCCCTACGTCCCCACTCCTCTCGCTCTCAATAAACACTTCCTCCTCCTCGGCGACGGCGGCATCCTCTCCTCCGTCAACTCGGAAACCGGCACCCACTCATGGAGCGAACGCGTCTTCCAGGACCAGGCCTACAGCTCCCCAGTCTCCTCAGGCGACCGCATCTTCTGCATCAGCCGCTCCGGCAAAATCGCCGTCGTCAGCGCCAACCCCGATTCCTTCCAACTCCTCGGTACCGCCGAACTCGGCGATCCCTGCGACTCCACCCCAGCCATCGCCAACGGCCGTCTCATCATCCGCACCGCCCACAAGCTCTTCTGCCTCGCCCCAAAGGACGCCCAGCCCTGACTCCTCAGCACCAGCCTTCCGCAAGATAAAGCCGCAGGCTCCCGTCACACGGCCCCAGCCTCTCTAGCAGCTCCGCCGCACTCCGCCCCTGCCCCGGCAGCACTAGCGCCGGCCGCACCGCCGCCAGCGGCGCCAGCACAAACCGCCGCTCCCCAACCCTCGGATGCGGCACCGTCAGCTCCGCATCCCCCCACGTCTCCCCTCCCACATATAACACATCCAGATCCACCGTCCGCGGTGCATTCCGCCCGCGCTCAGCCGGCCGACCCATCACAATCTCAATCCCCTGCAGCGCCCGCAGCAGCTCCAGCGGCGTCATCTCGCTCTCCACCACCACCACCGCATTCAAAAACGCCCCCGACCCCTCCGGACAATCCACCGGCTCAGTCTCATACACCGGCGAAACCGCCACCACCCGCCCGCAACCGTCCGACAGCCGCGCCACCGCCTCCCGCAGCGCCGCCAGCCGATCCCCGAGGTTCGATCCCAACGCAATCCCGCACTCCATAATCCTAACGCTCCCTCAGTCCCAGCACGTCCTCCATGTCGTACAACCCCGGTTCCCGCCCCGTCAGCCACTTCGCCGCACGCACCGCCCCGCTCGCAAACGTATCCCGGCTGCTCGCCTTGTGCGTCAGCTCCACACGTTCCCCCAGCGCCGCAAACATCACCGTGTGATCTCCCACCACATCACCCCCGCGCACCGCATGCATCCCGATCTCCCGCTTCGTCCGCGCACCCACATTCCCATGCCGGCCATGCCTCACATCGTCCTGATAGGATAACCCCGCCACCTCACTCAAAATCTCCGCCAGCCGCCGCGCCGTGCCGCTAGGACTGTCAATCTTCCGGTGATGATGCATCTCCACCACCTCCAGATCATAATCCGGCCCCAGAATCTCCGCCGCCCGACGCGTCAGCCAGAACAACGTATTCACTCCCACACTGAAATTCGGCGCAAACACCACCGGCAATCGCGCCGACGCCTCCCGGATGAACGCCTCCGTTCCCCCATCGTGCCCAGTCGTCCCGATCACCAGCGGCTTACCAGCCGCCAGACACGCCGCCGTCAGCTCCCGCGTGAACGAATGATGCGAAAAATCCACCACCGCTTCACACGCCGCCAGATTCTCCCCAAGATCATCCCCCGCATCAATCAGCCGCTCCGCCACCACATCAGGATCCGCCTCCGCACTCTCCGCCACCGCCTGCCCCATCCGCCCCCGGCACCCCGTCACAAGTAATTTCAATGGTCTCATCCCTCCCGATTACTCCCACCCCACCACCCACGCAAGCGCCACCACTCTCTTGAGCCCGCTCCCCTCCGCGCCCACCGTCCCCCCACCGTGCCCGTCGTCACTTCCTCCTACCTCCCACCGCGTTTCCTCAGACACGGCCACACCGCCACCATCCTCGCCAGCTTCTTCCCCGCCGGTCCAGACCAATGGTCCGCTTTCGAACGGCTCGAACTCCCCGACTCCGACTTCCTCGACCTCGCATGGATGCTCCGCCCGTCCCCTCGCCCCGCCCCCCTCGCCATCCTCTCCCACGGCCTCGAAGGCAGCTTCAACGCCCCCTACATCCGCAGTCTCGCCCGCACCCTCCACGCCGCCGGCTGGAACATCCTCGCATGGAACTACCGCTCCTGCGGCGGCATCCCCAACCGTCTCCCCCAATCCTATCACAGCGGAGCCTCCGACGACCTCCGCCTCGTCGTCTCCCACGCCGCCCCGCGCGCCTCCACCATCGCCCTCGTCGGCTTCAGCCTCGGCGGCAACCTCACCCTCAAATACGCCGCCGAATCCCCTCCCCACCCCGCCGTCTCCGCCGCCATCGCCGTCTCCGCACCCGTCCACCTCGCATCCAGCGCCCGCGCCCTCGACCTCCCACGCAACCGTCTCTACCTCCTCCGTTTCCTCAGGTCCCTCATCCCCAAAGCCCTCGCCAAAGCCCGCCAGTTCCCCGGCTCGCTCGACCCCGCCAGCCTCCTCTCCATCCGCTCCATCCACGACTTCGACCACCGCGTCACCGCTCCCCTCCACGGCTTCTCCAGCGCCGAAGACTACTGGCAACGCGCCTCCGCCCTCCCCCTCCTCCCCAACCTATCCATTCCCTCTCTCCTCCTCAACGCCCTCGACGACCCGCTCCTCGCTACCCCTTCCTTCCCTGAATCCATCGCCGCTCCCCACCCGCTCTTCCACATGGAACCGTCGCGCTTCGGCGGCCACGTCGGCTTCCCCGACCCCGCACGCGGCTGGCAACGCTGGCACGACCGCCGCATCCTCTCCTTCCTCACCCAGCACTCCCCCTCCCCAGCCACACCCGCATCCTAACTCCTCAAAAAACAAAACGGCCGGACCAGCGTCTTCCACCAGTCCGGCCGCCAAATCATCGTTCCGGGATCAAAATATCCCGCACATCCTCACTTCTTCTTCGGCTTGTGCACTTCATGGCACGCCTTGCAGTTCGCCGCCGCTTCAAATGTCTTCGGCGCATCCGCCGCACCAGTCTCAAGCGCCGCAACCGCCTTCGTCAGCGCCTCAGTCTTCTCCTTCCACGAAGCATCGTCGCCCACCGGCGGCTTCGCCTTCACCAGCGACTCAACATACGCCTTCAGCTTCGCAATGTCTTCCTTGGTCGCCTTCCCCTCCGACGCCAACTTCGCCAGCGACGTGTCACCCTTGAAACCACCCTTCATCGCTTCCTTGATCGCATCGTCACCAGCTCCATACGACACACTCACCGCAGAAAACATCGCCATCGCCGCACACACGCTCGTTGTCTTGAATTTAGTCATAGTTGGAGGATTCATTTGCATGGATATTCGTAACCTGCCGGTTTCTCCGGCCGGAGGACAAGAAATTTCGGAAAAATCTCAATCTCCTGAAAGAATCCCCGCAAGGCCAATACCACCACCCCCGTCCAGTCCATACGGAAAGCCGGACACCCCTCGCCCGCCGCCCAACGCCATCCTCCCTCGCATCATGCGCCCCTCCCTCCTCCTCCTTGCCCTCTCCGTCTCCGCCGCCTCCGTCTCCGCATCCCCCTACGACCCTTCATGGGCCGCCACCAAACCAAAACGCACCATCCAGCACTCGGACCCCAACGGCGACGCCCTCGTCAAGGCCATCGCCGCCCTCCAGCCGGGCGACCACCTCGAAATCGCCTCCGGCACCTACTCCATCAACCGCATGTGGGACGTCCAGACCACCGGCACCGCCTCCGCCCCAGTCTGGATCACCGCCGCCAAAAACGCCAAGGTCATCATCACCCGCCCGGACGACCGCCAGAACGTCATCAACATCGGTCAGGCCAAACCCGTCCAGTTCCTCTGCCTCCGCGGCCTCGAATTCACCGGCGGCAGCCACGGCATCCGCATCGGCCAGGTCTCCAACTTCTGGCTCGACCAATGCCACATCCACCACACCGGGGAGGTCTGCGTCAGCGCCAACAGCGCTAACACCTCACGGCTCTTCCTAACCCGAAACCACATCCACCACGGCGCCGGTCACGCCGAAGGCTTCTACCTCGGAGCCAACAACGGCGACCACATCATGTCCGAAAGCATCATCGCCCTCAACCACGTCCACGACTGCCGCGGCGAACAAGGCGACGGCATCGAGGTCAAACAAGGCTCATGGGGCAACCTCATCGCCGAAAATCACGTCCACGATACCAACTACCCCTGCATCACCGTCTACGGCACTAACGGAAAACCCGTCAACACCATCGAACGCAATCTCTGCTACAACAGCGCCGACCACGTCATGCAGGTCCAGGGCGACGCCCTCGTCCGCAACAATGTCCTCATCAACGGTGCCCACGCCGGCTTCGCCAGCACCGACCATCAAGGCAAATCCGCCAACCTCAAGGTCGTCCACAACACCATCGTCAACCGCGCCCACGCGTTCCGCGCCAACTCATGGAACGACCGCGTCGGCATGGTCCTCGCCAACAATGTCCTCTACTCCACCGAGGAAAACGCCATCCTCTTCACTAACGGCAGCTCCGGCGTCACCTCCGCAGGCAACATCGTCCTCGGCAACGGCCCCAGACCCGGCACTTCCTTCGGCCGCGGCCTGACCGATCTCCCCAACCTCTCCCTCGACGGCTCCAAACACGACGCCACCCCAGCCCCAGACGCACCCTTCAACTCCGCCGACCCCCGATTCCTCGAAAAATCCGACTTCCTCGGCAAACCCCGCTCCCGCCCAGTCAGCGGAGCCATCGCCCGCTAACACCACAGCATACTACGGCCTCACCGCAATCTCATAGATGCCGCATTTCGCTTGCGCGCCGCTACTCACGGCCCCACCATCCGCCCATGCGCGGCCACGACCGAACGCCCACCCACGACGACCTCATCAAAAACCTCCTGCTGCAGCCGCGTCTCTTCCGCGACTTCTGCCACGCCTTCCTCCCCTCCCTCGCCGACTTCGCCGACCTCAACCACCTCGACTACATCGACAAGGAACACCCAGGCTCCCGCCGCTCTCCCCGCCGCAGCGGCGACATCCTCATCAAATCCCGTCAGCACAACAAGGATGTCGCCTTCCTCATCCACATCGAAAGCCAAAACGCCACCCACCCCGCCATGATCGAGCGGACCGGCGAATACGCCCTCCGCGACAGCATCCGCTACCGCCTCCCAGTCCTCCCCATGCTCCTCCTCACCGGTTCCCTCCCAAGGAACCTCCGCACCCCTCAACTCAACTGGGTCTTCGGCAAGGTCGCCTCCTTCCGCATCAAATGCCCGGTCATCCAGTTCCAGAAACTCAACCCGGAACCTCTCCTCCGCAGCCGCAACGTCGCCGCGCTCGCCCTCTCCGCCCTCACCCCCCTCTCCCCCGCCCAACAGGTCACCGCCATCGTCGAAACCCTCGCCGAATCCCTCCGCCAGAAACTCCCCCACGACGACTTCGAAGCCGCCACCGAATTCGTCCGCCACTACCTCTCACTCGAAGACTCCCAGGCCTTGCAAGTCGCCTCCAAAGTCGCTACCATCGCCACAAACGAACCCGCTCTCGCCGCCATGCCGAAACTCGTCAATCCCTTCATCCACGCCGGTCGTGTCCAGGGCCGCATCGAAGGCCGTGAAGAAGGCCTCGAAAAAGGCCGTGAAGAAGGCCTCGAACAGGGCCTCGAACAGGGCCGACTCGAAGGCACCCGCCAGTTCGCCCTCCACCTCATGCTCCGGAAATTCCCAAGCATCCCTAAAACCGCCACCTCTCTCCTCCGCCGTCTCGACGAACCCCAACTCCTCGCCTTCGGCGACGCTCTCATCACCCTCGACTCCCCCTCCGCTTGCCTCGCATGGCTCCGCCAAGCCCGTCGTTAGCCCCCCCTTCTCACCAGTCCGCTAGACACTCCTCCGCGGCCCGCCTCCCCGACACTAGCGCCCCGTTGATCGACGGCGTCGCCGTATGGTCCCCACACACATAAACCCCGGCCCGCACCCGCGTCGGCGAGCCCTCAAACCTCGGCGCACACGCCGCTTCCTCCGGCAGGGCCTCCGCAATCACCTTCCCACCCAGCAGCTCCCATTCCTCAACCTGCGGACCAAACCAGCCCGCCAGCTGCTTCCTCACCACCTCCGCATCATCCCAGCCCTCCACCCCTGGCAAAGTCGCCGCCGTAATCAGCGCCCTCCCCGGCGGCGCAAGCTCAAGACTCACATTGCTCATCACCGCCGCATGATTCACCGGCCCGCTCCCCTCCCCGTTCAGCAGAACCGCCCCATCCGCTAACGGAGCCCGCACCGCCCCAAACGCAAACGCTCCCGTCGCCCGCATCGCCCCCGGCGCCCGACCCAGCAATCGCCCGGCCTCCCGTCCCTCCACCGCCACCACTACCGCCCGCGCCCGCACCTCCGACCCATCCTCCAGCACCACACCTCCCTCCACCAATCCCCGCACCCGGCACCCCAACCGCACCACCCCGCGCGGCAGCATCCCCGCCAGCTGCCCGGACATCTCACCCATCCCCAGCGCCGGCACCGCCGTCCCCCCAGTCGCAAACAACCGGTACAACCACGCAAACCACCGCGCACTCGTCCTCAATTCCCTATCAAGAAACACGCCGCCAAAAAACGGCCGGAAAAACATCTCCGTCATCTCCCCGGAAACACTCCGCCCTATCAACTCCTCAGCCCTCTCCTCCTCCATCTCCCCAGGATCCGTAAACCCGCTCGCCAGCCGCATCGTCAGCAGCCCGCTCTTCACTTTGTCACCCCACCCCGGCGGAGTCTCCACCAGCGATCTCAATGCCGCCACCGGTGCCCGCAACGGATTCGCCACCCGCACCCACCGACCTCCCCATCGCACCATCGCCCCGGGGAAAAACTCCCGCAACCTCAGCGCCTCCATCTCAAACACCGCCCGCACCTCCGGATACGACGTCAGCAAAACCTGAAACCCACGGTCAATCCGATACCCTCCCACCTCATCCGTCCGCACCCGCCCCCCAACCCCATCCGACGCCTCGTACACCACCACCCTTCTCCCCGCCTCCACCAGCACCCGGGCACAGTTCATCCCAGCCATCCCGGCCCCAATAATCACAATCTCTGGCTCCATCACACCCTCATGCCACCCGCTCCGCCTCCACGCAATCCCTTCGTCACCACCCCCTCCTCTTTCATCAGAATCGCGGATCATTCGCCAGTCGACGCCCTCACCCAGCCCGCCCCATCCTCCACGCATGCTCCTCAGGATCCTCGCCGCCCTCGCCGCGTCCACTCCCGCACAATCCTCATGAAACCCCTCCTCCCTCTCCTCCTCTCCGTCTCCCTCTCCTGCGCAGGCAATCTCCGCCTCGGCATCATCGGGCTCGACACCTCCCACGTCACCGCCTTCACCGAGGTCCTCAACGACCCCACCCACAAGGACCACATCCCCGGCGCCACCGTCGTCGCCGCCTTCAAAGGCGGCAGCCCAGACATCCCCTCCAGCATCAATCGCGTCGAAGAATACACCACCGTCCTCCGCGATCGCTTCAAAGTCACCATCTGCAACTCCATCCCCGATGTCTGCGCCCTCGTCGACGCCGTCCTCATCGAAAGCGTCGACGGCCGCCCCCATCTCGATCAAGCCCGCGCCGTCATCGCCGCAAAGAAACCTCTCTACATCGATAAGCCCATCGGCGGCTCGCTCCGCGACGCCATCACCATCCTCGAACTAGCCAAATCCGCAGACGTTCCCGTCTTCTCCTCCTCATCCCTCCGCTTCGCCAAATCCACCCAGGCCGTCCGCAACGGCAGCATCGGCAAGGTCCTCCACGCCGAAACCACTAGCCCCTCCCCACTCGAACCCCACCACCCCGACCTCTTCTGGTACGGGGTCCACGGCTGCGAATCCCTCTTCACCGTCATGGGCACCGGCTGCCAATCCGTCACCCGCTCCACCTCGCCCGACGGCAAAATCGAGGTCCGCGGCTCGTGGTCCGGCGGCCGCACCGGCATCTTCCGCGAAAGCACCACCTACGGCGGCAAAGCCACCGGCACCACCGGCGAAGCACCCGTCGGTGCCTTCGACGGCTACACCCCGCTCGTCGCAGAAATCGTCAAATTCTTCCAGTCCTCCAAACCTCCCGTCGACGCCGCTGAAACCCTCGAACTCTTCGCCTTCATGGAAGCCGCCGACGAAAGCAAACGCCGCGGCGGTAAACCCGTCACCCTCGCCGAAGTCATCGCCTCCGCCAAAACCCCACGCTGACAATTCTTCCCGTAACCACCAACCAAATTGCCACAGGCATCCTGCCTGTGACCTCAAAACCAATCAGGAGCGTGGACTCTCCAGTCCGCGCCACCCCCTCGCAGCAAAACCATCCCGCCATCCTCTCCTCACCACCAGCCAACCCTTCACCATCACCTCACTATCCATCACGCCAGACCATCTCAAACTCCAAGCCCGTCCATCCGCGCCATTTCGCTTCTTGCAGCAGCGACCTCCAATTCTCGCACCGCAATCCCTCAGGCGCATCATCATTCTCTGGCCCGCCACCCAAGTCACTCGGCACTTCCGTGGGGTGAGCCTGAATAAACAGTCGGCTGCTCCTGAATTCAGGCGTCGTAAAAACCCCGTAATGCCCAGACAAACGATGCCCAAGAAAGCGCGGCACCCTCACCACGCCGTCCGGGTCGATACTGGTCTTGTCGAGAACATTCACTGACGCCCCCGCCAAGTGGTGCCAGAGGATGAATTCGCCCGCAGCGCTCTTCACAGGGAGAAACTCTCCGGTCTCCAAGTAAAGCTCCAAGTTGGTCTCCGCGAGCATCGCCGCCCGAAAAGCCATCATATTCGGAAAGCCTGACACACGCAGGAAATCCGTCCCCGCCGTCCCCTCGATCTGCGCAGCCTGCTCGCCCCATCGATCTTCACAGGCCGCCCCGATCGCAGCCTCCCGCAGGATCGCCACAGCTCCCTCTGATTCGAACCGCAACACATCGGCGGTCTCAGCCACTCTAACTGATATGATGATTTTTTGGACGCTCATAACCTCAACGCTTCGGCCCACTCGGTCGCTCGGTTTTCTGCACTGGCGGCACCCCAATCTGCTCCTCAAACACCAATCCCTTGTAGCCTTGCCGCCGATACCATTGGATGAAATCCCGCTCCGCGGGCAACTGCTCGTCATGCACCGCGTAAGCATGAATGTGCTTCGGCAGGCCGAAAATGCCTCCTTCCGGCAGCGAGGCCTGATGGAACGAAAAATTGATCACGTTCTTATACCGATCCCGCTCACAATTCGCTTCGTCCACCACATCCAGACAATGGCACTTCGGCAGAAGACTGAAAAGATGCCAGACAGCGCCTGTATCGGTAACGGTCATGGGCAGCAACTCGCCAGCAGCCTCCAGCATGGACCGCATCACCTCATCCTCATAAACCCGGGGAGACACAGAAAACCTGCCGAGAATCGGAGCACATGCAAAATCTGATGGCTGGCAGTCCGGATTGCCCAGATAAACCGGAAGATGCGGCCATTGCTCAGCCAATGGCAGTCCTGCATACCTTCTAACTCGGGAGGGCTTGAACACGTCAGCATCCCCTTCCTGCTCCTCCATATCCGGAACATAGGCTTGAAATCCTTGATCGTTGTTTAGTCGAAACACCCGCTTCATCTCATCTTGCATTATCAATTTCCGGCTGCTTTCACAACCGGATTCTTTTTGGGCGGCCAAGCCAACTCCGGATCCGTAAGCTCCCGGGCTGCTTTCTGCAACTCATCCCTTACCTCGCTGCAGCAGCAACCTTCTCAACTCGGTCCACCAAGACCTTCTCTCAATCCCCGCTGCGCCTCCGGCCGCCCGGAACCCAAGGCTCTGTGTTTGAGAAATCCCTGACATCACCGCACGCCCCCGTAGCAAAGCCGTCCCGGCCTTGCCCCCGTACCAGCACCCCCGATCCTAACGGCCCAAAGGGCCCAAAGAACTCAGCCCAGGAACGCAGCAACGCGAAGGCCCTGGGATCACACGATTCCAACTCCCTGCGCCCCAACGGGGCGCAAGAACTCCCGCCCCGACAATCCCCAGGTACACAGCCCCCACTCGCCGCAAAGGGCCCAAAGAACTCAGGGCTGGACTGCGGCACGCAGGCCTACCATGGGTCCACACCACAACATCCGCCAACCCCAACGGGATTGCGTCCCTAGCCACATCCGCCCCGCCCTTGTCCCTTCCGCTCCGGCTTTACCAAACACGGCCTAATCATTTACAAGCGTCGACAGCGACGGTGACACACTGCCCGACGTCTGGGAGCGTCGGTTTGGCCTCAATCCCGCGGACGCTTCTGACCGGCATCTGGACGGCGATCAGGACGGATACACCAATTGGAATGAGTTCGTCCTGCGCACAAATCCGTCGGATCCCGCCGACGCCAGACAGCCCATCGTCTACGTGGCCCCGGACGGCAATGACGATGAAAGCACCGGCCCGCGAGGCACCTTCGCCCGTCCGTTCCAAACCATCGCCAAGGCCCTTCAGCAGTCCGATTCAAACCAGACCGCCAATGCCGCTGCCCTTACACGCATCGCCTTGCGTGACGGCATTTACTCCGGCTCCAGCAACCGAGTGGAAAACGTCGCCCTCGGCACCAATGGCCGCGGGGGCGCGCTGCACCTCATCGGGGCCCGCGGCACCATGTCCTCCTGCGAATTCGTCCGCAATCAATGCGCCACCACCAGTTCCGGCTCCACCACCAATTCCGGCTCCGCCAGCGGCGGCGCCGTCTACCAGCGGGGCCGAGGAAATCCCGTGAACAACGGCACCGACTCTTTCTGGTTCCGCCGCTGCCTTTTCCGCGAGAACGAAGCCGGGAAACACGGCGGCGCGACGCGCAACAGCGGCGGCAGGATGTTCCTTTACTGGTGCGCCTTTGTGCGCAATACTGCCGGCGACGCTGGCGGAGCGCACGCTTCGTCGACCGGCTCCGCCACCGCCATCCGCGAGACAGATCTCAATCACTGCACGATCTTCGAAAACTACAGCCGCTTCGCCGGAGCCCTCCAGGTGCCACCTTCCACCACCACCCGACTCCTGAACTCGCTGCTCCACGGCAATGAGTCGCGTGAGAGCACTCCCGAGGCCAACCGTGTCGTGACCGCCAGCGCCAACACAAATGACCCAGTTGGCACCGTCGTCGTCTCCGGCACCAATCACCAGGCCGGTGCCTTCGCGTCAGGCATCACCCCCGCGGCGGACAGTTACAGCGCCGTGCCCCGCATGGCATGGGACGGCATCCACTTGGCGAGCCCCACCGCCACCAATGGCCAGAGCCTCCTCGGTCGCACCGTCGTAGCGCACAGCCTCGCCACAAATCCCATTGGGATGGGCGCGACACCGCCCACCGACTGGGACAACGAACTACTCACGGCGAACGCAAGTTCGAGCACCGTCGTCCCGTCCGAAAGCGGCTGCGACGACTGGCGCGACAGCGACAGCGACCAGCTCCCCGATTGGTACGAAACCCACATCGCCGCCCTCTCCGCCCGCGACGGCCTCAACTCAGTCAACGAGCTCACCCCCTCACTCGTGCTCTGGGGGAGCCGCTGGAACCTGCTGCAAATGCTCCAATTGGGTGCCGACCCCGGCCTGCCGGACGCTTCTCAGGCGGACACCGACGGTGATGGCCTCACCGATCCGCGGGAACGCCAACTCCTCACCCAGTTGTATCATTGGGACAGCGACGGAGACGGCATGGCCGACGGATGGGAGGATCGTTACAACCTTGACCCAAGGTCCGCCACAGGGTCCAACGGCGCCGCCGCAGACATCGACGGTGATGGGCTCTCCAATCTCGATGAATCGCGGCACGGAACCAATCCGCACAGCGCGGACACCGACAGCGACGGTCGATCCGACGCGCAGGAAACCCAGAACGGTTCGGACCCCGACACCTTCGACCAACCGGTTCCGCCCGGACACATGCGCCTCGTGCGATTCCGCTTCGGTGATCCCAGCGGGAGCCTTTCCGAAAAGTACCGCCTCGCCGTATCCGGATTCGACGGCCGCCAGTTCAGCAGCGTCAATACCGGGTTCAATATCGTCGACGGCGTCGATTGGCAGTTCCGCAGCGGCATCCGCTATGCGGTGTCGCTGCACTATCTCGCCACGAAGATGAGCGACGGCCTCATGCGCCCGCAGCCCGACTACGATTGCGAAGTCCTCATCGAAACCGATTCGACCCCGAATGGTCTATTCCAGCCGAGCGTCGCCATGGGCCCCAGAGTCAACTGGCGCACCGCTCCGAATCCGAGAGGCGAGTATTTCCCGATCACCCTGCGCCGCAACCCAGCCAACGGACTGGCCAGCCTGCCTCCGAGCACATGGATCGCCGACAATGAGAGCCACGTCCTCGGCCAGCACTGGAAACCGGACTTCCACAACTCGAAATTCGAGATCCAGGGGAAGTCTGCACTTTTGATGCCCGTGGAGATAGTCGATAAAGACAAGAAGGCAGTCTCCAAGCTTAAAGTCGGCAAGATGAGTGAAGCGGGTGTTCTCACAGGAACTGGAGCATCCGCGACGCTCGACATTGATAAAGACTCGGATCGGTTCTTTGTCCGCGTCGCTGGAGGCGGATCCTTGGGTGGCATCTCAATTAAAGTCTCCACGACAGACAATCCCGATCATAGCATTACCACCCCTTATAACGACAACGCCACCCAGCTTGATCTTGAGACAGACGGTGAAGACACCATCACCAAATCTCTGCTAATGGTTTCCGATCATGTAGACGACCATCACCCGGTTGGCGGCATAGGGGACGATGCGATTGGGGACCGGACGCACCGAGTGCAGCTTGGCGGCAACTTTATGATAGAGGAGATTAAGATTAGTACAGGACCTTGGCAAGCTCTTGGCACGAAAGTCCCTGTGCCAGTAGAGAAATCAGTGGAGGTGACTACTGTCATTTTGCGTAACAAACCAGAGGCAGAGGGCGGTGTGGAACTGATTCCCCTGGCCGTCGTGACCAAGTTTTGGATGATTGCCATGGAGCGTTATGCTCAGTGTGGCGTCAGGCTTAACGTCACGCATGCTGGGATTAAAGACCCTCCAACCGGCGTCGATCTGATTGACGGGCTGAATTTAACTGATTCGTTTCCTGACGATTTTGAATCTGGAGAAGCTTTTGTTTCCAGAGAGGCTAAAGACCTCATAACTGGTTTAGGAACAGGAGGATCTAATACGGATATTCATGTCTTTTATGTGAACAGCATTAACCATGCAGGTTTCTCTCCTGATGGTGCCGCAATTGCCGATTTTGCGTACGCTCCCGGTGATGACGCATTCACCTACAACGTGGTGCTGACCAATTTAAACCTCTCGCCTTGGGGTGGCTATGCGGCGGCGCATGAACTTCGACACCTTTTGACGAATGGGGGCCACAAGGATTCTGACGGGACGACTTTTCCGCTTTGGCATCTGATGCACCCAGTGTTGGATACAAATGGAATTAGCGGATCGCGACGGTTCAAGCAATCTGATGCAACCAGAATCCTTTCCAATCCACATGCGCACTAACGCTTTATTCAGAAGTTTCCTGATCCTTTTGATGGCATCGTTTGCACATTTTCATTGCGTCCGAAGTGAAGAAAAGACTTTTTCGAAAGGGGAGATCCTCGCTCTACTTCCTCGTGGAATTGATATGGACCCTGAGGATATGCGAAAAGCTGAGAGACTGGTTTCAATTGGTCCTTCTGCCCACGAAGTTCTGGGTGCGGAACTGCTTCGCCTCGATGACTGGACTGCAGCAAGCAACATAATATCTGTCTTTGTGAGATCCAGCGGTGATAAGTCGATCGCCCGGAGATATCTGGTCCGATTTCTGGAAATTTCAAGAAACGAAGATCCGTGGACCAACGTGCGGACACAAGCAGCCGCGGCAATTCGCAAACTCGAGGTAGCCCAGACGGCGCAATCCCCAACTCAGAAAGAAATCGATACTCATGGACCAGAGCAGTCGATACAAATGCCAAAGCTAGCCGAATTCAAGCCCGCACTCACAACGAGCGAAGGTCCGCCCTCATCAACGTCGTGGAGAATCATCGTGGTGTTGATTGTCGCGGTTTGTGGCCTGCTGTGGATGGCGCTCAAGCGGCGTTCGTGAGCGGTGGGCACGTGCAATGCGGCTTCGGTCGCCAACGCTTCGCCCCACAGCGCCCGGGCCTGAGCCGGCGGGCATTCAGTTCTTTCGGCGTGCTTGATCTCAATCGGTTCGGCTGAAGCGTCTGGTTCATGTGGCCGCACGAGACGCAACCTCGCCAGCAAATTCATCACCAGCCACTCAGCCACCCATCATGCGGCAATCCCAAACACATATCACGTACCGCATTTCTACTTGCCGCCGCATCCCATCACCCTATCCTCCTCGCACCCCCATGCTCGACGAGGACCCATTCCACGCCCACGACCGTCTCTTCCGCGCCGGCCTCTCCAACCCAGCCGCAGCCGCCGCCTTTCTCATCGACCGACTCCCACCTGAGGTCGCCGCACGCATCGACTGGAGCACCCTCAAAATCGAACCCGGCTCATTCGTCGACCCTGACCTCCACCTCTCCGAATCCGACCTCCTCTTCTCAGCCAAAGCGGACGGACGCGACATCGGCATCTACGTCCTCTTCGTTATACATCCAGCTCGCCGCCCTCCCCTTCGAGGCCATCCGCAGCACCCCCGACGGCATCCTCGTGCTCCGTATCCTCAAGGCCGAACGCTCCGGCCAACTCCTCACCGACCCTATCTGGGACGACGAACTCCTCCGAATGGTCCTTCTCGACACCTTTCACCTCGCCGTCAGCTACATGTACAGCCGCGACTCCGTTGACAACGATTCCCTTTTCCATAAAATCAAATCCATCGGTTCTGAACCCCACCGCGCCGCCGCCATGACTCTCGCCCAGAAACTTCACCAGGATGGCCGCATCGAAGGTCGTGAGGATGGCCGCATGGAAGAGCGCCGCCAATCCGTCCTCGAAGCCCTTGATCTCCGCTTCGGCCCCATCCCCGACGGCCTCCGCGACTCCCTCAACGCCATCGCCGATCCCGAAAAACTCCGCGCTCTCCTCCGCGCCGCCATCGTCTCCGATTCCCTCGAATCCTTCGCCAGCTCGCTCTGATTAATCATGGCAACTATCCGGTGCGCGCAATCATCGTCTATCACTCAGGTGGCCCCTGTATGGACATTCATCGCTCACCGTTCTGGCTGCCGAGACCAACCTCCGCCCGCGACGGCCTGAACTCGCCTGACCATGTCACCCCCTCGCTCGTGCTCTGGGGGAGCCGGCGGAACCTCCAGCAAATGCTCCAATTCGGCGCCCTGCTGAAATCATTCCTCGCCGACCCCTGCCGCCAAGTCCACGCCAACGCCTCACGGCCTCTCATCCGGTCAGGCGAATCCGAAGCCGGCTCCGCTTGACTCCCCCTCACCCCACCAACTCCCCTACCAGCTTCCCGTGGATATCCGTCAGCCGGAAATCCCGTCCCTGGAACCGGTACGTCAGTCGCTCGTGGTCAATCCCCAGCTGGTGCAGCAGCGTCGCATTGAAATCATGCACATGCACCGGATCCCGCACGATGTTATAGCAGAACTCGTCGGTCTCCCCGTGAACCAGCCCGCCCTTGAACCCGCCTCCCGCCACCCAGACCGAAAAACACCGCCCGTGGTGATCCCGCCCGAACCCCGGATTGCTGATGCTCCCCTGCACATACGCCGTCCGCCCGAACTCTCCGGCAAACACCACGATCGTATCCTCCAGCAACCCTCGCTGCTTCAGATCCTGCACCAGCGCCGAACTCGCCTGGTCCACATCATGGCACTGCTTCGGTAAGTGATTCTTCAAATCACCATGCTGGTCCCAGCCGCGGTGATACAACTGCACAAACCGCACCCCGCGCTCGCTCATCCTCCGCGCCAGCAGGCAATTGTATGCATAACTCCCCGGGGTCTTCACCTCCGGCCCGTACAGATCCAGCACATGCTGCGGCTCCTTCGACAAATCCGTCAACTCCGGCACACTCGCCTGCATGCGGTACGCCATCTCATACTGATGAATCCGCGTCGCCGTCTCCGGATCATTCAGCGCCCCGGACGTCAATTGGTTCAACTCTCCCAGCGTGTCCAGTTGCTCCCTCCTAGCCTCCCGCGTCAACCCCGCCGGATTCTCCAGATACAGCACCGGATCCCCCTGGCTCCGGAACTTCACTCCCTGATAACTCCCCGGCAGAAACCCCGCCCCCCACAACCTCGAAAACAACGGCTGATCCGTCCGGTTCCCGCTCCCCTGCGAAATCAGCACCACAAACGACGGCAGATTCTCATTCGTACTCCCCAGCCCGTAACTCAGCCACGACCCGAAACACGGCCGCCCCGGCTGCTGGCTCCCCGTCTGAATAAACGTGATCGCAGGGTCATGATTGATCGCCTCCGTGTTCAATGTCTTGATCAGACAGATGTCATCCGCAATCTTCCCCGTGTGCGGCAGCAGTTCGCTCAGCGGCATCCCGCTCTTCCCATGCCGCGCAAATCCCCACTGCGCCGACGCCACCGGAAACGCACTCTGCCCCGACGTCATCCCCGTAATCCGCTGCCCCATCCGCACCGATGCCGGCAACTCCTTCCCCTGGTGCGCCGCCATCGCCGGCTTGTGATCAAACAAATCAATGTGCGACGGCGCGCCCGATTGATGCAGGTAAATCACCCGCTTCGCCTTCGCCGGCAGATGCAGGCCGCCACCAGCCTCCGCCGCCCGCCCCATCAGCGATGCCAGCGCCGTCGTCCCCATGAACGATGCCGCGCCTTTCAGAAATACCCGGCGGTTGCCCGCATGTAACAAGGGAAAGTCCATAATGTGTCAGGGTTGCCAGCCTTCAGTTGCTGATGGTTTCGTCCAGATTGAGCAGGGTCGACGCCACCACCGTCCACGCCGCCAGTTCCCACGCAGGAATCTTCTCGTCCCTCGCCCCTTCTCCTACCAGGATCAATTTCTCCGCCTCCCCGGGTGCCGCCCGGAACCGCGCCACCTGCCGCTCCAGCAACCCACCCAGCGCCGACAATTCCCTCTCACCCGCACGCCTCGACGTGCACAGCCGGAACCCCGCCGCCAACCGCGCCTTCTCATCCGCGCCCGACTTGATCATTCGCTCCGCCAGCACCCGCGCCGCCTCCAGATACACCGGATCATTCAGCAGCACCAGCGCCTGCAATGGCGTGCTCGTCACCGCCCGCTCCGCCGTGCAGATCTCCCGGTCCGGCGCATCAAACGTCGTTAGCGACGGCGGCGGACACGTCCGCTTCCAGAATGTGTACAATCCCCGCCGATACGCGTCCGCTCCCTTGCTCGGCGTATACACCTGCCCCGTCCAGTTGCCCGAATCCTCACGCTTCGACAGTTCTTCCCACAACCCCGGAGGCTGCGGCGGAAACACGCTCGGCCCGCCCACTTTCGCATTCAGCAGCCCGCTCACCGCCAGCGCGTTGTCCCTCACAAATTCCGCCGCCAATCGATGCCTCGGCCCGTGCGACAGCAACCGGTTCTCCGGATCTTTCTCCAATGCCTCCGGCGTCGCCGCCGCCGACTGCCGGTAACTGTGACTCGTCACCAGCATCCTCACCAATCGCTTCACATCCCACCCGCTCTCCCGGAAATCCACCGCCAGCCAATCCAGCAGCTCCGGATGACTCGGATACTCTCCCTGCAATCCGAAATCATTCACCGTCTTCACCAGCCCGCGCCCGAAAAACATCGACCACATCCGGTTCACCGTCACCCGCGCCAGCAACGGATGCTCCGCCCCCGTCAGCCACGCCGCCAATGCCCGCCGGTCTCCCGGCGCGCCCTCCGGCAACCCGCCCAGCGCCGCCGGCACCCCCGGCACCGTCTTCTCACCCTTCACATCATACTGCCCTCTCTCTAGCATGTAAGTGTCCCGCGGCTTCTCCATCTGCTGCATCACCATCACCGTCGGAAATCCCCGCCGCACCTGCTCCAATTCCCTCCGCTTCTCATCCACCGACCCCTGCCCTCCCGCCAGCGCCGCATCCATCGTCACCGCCAGCCGGAATCTCCCGATCGCATGCAGCGCCACCGGACTCTCAAACCGCAACCGCACCACCATCTTCCCGCCCGCCGCCCGGAACGGCTCGCTAGCAAACCACGCCTTGTCCCCCGCATGCCGATCATTCCCATCGACCGCCCAACCAGTCCCCGACTTCCCGTCCACCGCCTGCCCGATCTCATAACCTTTCTGCGAATAACTCGCCGCCGCACGCGTCAGCTTCACTCCCTCCACCTCCATCTCCGACAACACAAAATTCCCGTTCGTCGCCCGACCCGGCCCATTCCCCGCCAGCGTCGCATCTGTCAGGGTCTCCAGCCGGATCCCCCGAATCTCCCCAGCCGGCACTTCGCACTCCACCTCATAAACATCCGTCGCCCCCTGCGGCCCCTTCGCCAGCACCGACTGATCCGCCTGGCGCTCCAGCACCGCACCACCACTCGACTCCATCTTCACAGGCACCGCCACCACCCACCCGCGCTCGCCATCCGCACCGCCCGCGCTCTCCGCCGCCTTGATCTCCGCCTCGAGTTCCGCGATCCTCGCCTCCTGCTCCGCCGTCGGCACACTCAGCACCGGCTCCGCATTCCCCCGGTTCCCATCCAGCCCACGCTCCGGCACCGCATTGAAATACGCATACAGCGAATAAAAATCCCGCATCGTCAGCGGGTCATACTTGTGATCATGACACTGCGCACAATTCATCGTCAGCCCCAGAAACACCGTCGAAAACGTGTTCACCCGGTCCACCATGTAGGCATTCAGATACTCCTCGGCAATCGCCCCGCCCTCGAAGTTGATCATGTTGTTCCTCACAAACCCGGTCGCAATCACCTGCTCCCGCGCCGCCTTCGGCATCAGATCCCCTGACAACTGCTCCCTCACAAACTGATCGAACGGCTGATTCCGGCTGAATGCCTCAATCACCCAGTCCCGCCAGATCCACATCTCCCGACCGCTGTCCAGGTGATACCCGTGCGTGTCCGCATACCGCGCCAGATCCAGCCAGTGCTGCGCCATCCGCTCGCCGTACGCCGCTGTCCCTAGCAACCGATCCACCGCCTTCTCGTACGCATCCCCAGACCCATCCTCCAGAAACGCATCCAGTTCCTCCACCGTCGGCGGCACCCCCGTCAGATCCAGCGTCACCCGCCGCAGCAACCGCTCCCGGTCCGCCTCGCCCCGCGCCTTCCATCCTTCCTTCTCCAGCCGCGCCAGCACAAACGCATCCACCGCATTCCGCACCACCGCACCATCCCCTAACACCGCACTCCCCGCCGCCACCTCCGGCACCGCCGCCCGCCGCGGCACCTCAAACGCCCAATGCTTCGCATACCCAGCCCCATTCGCGATCCACGACTGCAACACCGCCACTTCCTTCTCCGCCAGCGGCCGCTTCACCTTCGGCGGCGGCATCACTTCATCAGGATCCGTCGACACAATCCGCGCCTTCACTTCCTCCGCATCCCATCCCGGTTGGTCCAGCCGCAGCTTCGCCTCCCGCTTCTTCTCGTCCGGCCCGTGACAGCTGTAACACTTGTCCGACAGCACCGGCCGCACGTCACGGTTGAAATCCGGGCCCGCAGCACGGGCACGCAGAACCACACCCGGCCCAATGGCAAGAATCAGCAGAACTCTCAGTCGCATGCGTCCCTATACGGTCCGCATCACCTCGATGTTTGCCCCAATTTTCTCCCCTCAGGCCTTCAAGGTCCCGCGCACTTTCTCCAGCAGCGCCTTCGTCGCCTTGATCCCCTCAACCTCGCCAAGCTTGCTGCCCTCATACTCAATCCCGACAAATCCGTGCCACCCGTGCTTCTTCACCACGATGTCCAGCATCTTGTGGTAATCCGTGTGGGTCTCTTCCCCAGCCTCGTTGAAGTCGTGGCTCTTCGCGCTCACGCCCTTCGCATACGGCATCAACTCGTCCACCCCCTTGTAACGATCATACTCCGCATTCCCATCCAGCCGGAAATTCCCGAAATCAGGCAGCGTCCCGCAGTTCTTCAATCCCACATCCTTCATCACCCCGGCCAGCCACCCGCCATCACTCGAAAGCTGCCCGTGATTCTCCACAATGACCCCGATCTGATACGGTGCCGCCACCTCACTCAACCGCCGCAACCCATCCACCGCCCGCTTCGCCTGCTCATCCCTCGTCCCCTTCCCTGCCGTGTGCGCATTCACCCGGATGCTGTGGCAACCCAGCGCCTTCGCCGCCTCAATCCACTTCTTGTGATTGTCCACCGCCTTGCCCCGCGCCGCGTCATCAGGATCCCCCAGATGCCCCTCGCCATCACACATGATCAGCACACTCGTCACCCCCTCACCCTCGCAGATCTTCTTCAATTCCGCCACGTACGCCGCATCCGTCGCCTTGTCCTTCCAGAACTGATTCACCCACTCCACCCCATCAATCCCGAAATCCTTCTTCGCCATCACCGGAAAATCCGTGTTCTTCATCTGCTTCGCAAACAACGCCTTGTGCAATGACCACTGCGCCAGCGAAATCTTGAACGCCGGCACCGCCTCCGCCGCCACCAGCCGGGAACTCAATGGCGCTGCCACTACACCGGCTGCCATCGTCAGAAAGGAACGTCGCGAGGTTTTCATATCAGATCAGTTGGAATGAATTTACCCGTCACCATCGCGGGATGCCGCCCCGCCGCCAACCATAATTTCTCCGCTTCCATGGATTCTCTCCCCTCAGGGATTTGAGCTTGCCAATTCCCACCCGGATGCGCATCTCATCCCCGCGCACCCCACGCTCCTCAAGCCATGAAAAAGCTCTTCCCAGCCCTCTCCGCGCTCCTCTTCTCCTCCCCTCTCGCCATGAGCCAGGCCACCATCACCAAAGAACCCTTCGGCAATCTCAAAGACGGCCGCGCCGTCAGCCTCTACACCCTCGCCGCCAAAGACGGCGCTTCCGTCCGCATCACCAACTTCGGCGGCATCATCGTCAGCATCGATGTCCCCGACCGCTCCGGTAAACTCGACAGCGTCGTCCTCGGCAAGGACTCCATCGCCGAATACGAAGCCGGTCACCCCTTCTTCGGCTGCCTCACCGGCCGCTACGCCAACCGCATCGCCAAAGGAAAATTCACCCTCGACGGCACCGCCCACTTCCTCGCCGTCAACAACGGCCCCAATAGCCTCCACGGCGGCAAAGAAGGCTTCGACAAAAAACTCTGGTTCGTCAAATCCGCCATCCTCAAAGACGGCGCCCCCACCCTCGTCCTCACCTACTCCAGCCCCGACGGCGAAGAAAACTACCCCGGTAAACTCGACTGCGAGGTCACCTACTCCTTCAACGACCAGCACGAACTCTCCATCGTCTACTCCGCAGTCACCGACAAACCCACCGTCGTCAACCTGACTAACCACTCCTACTTCAACCTCGCAGGCCACGGCCACGGAACCATCCTCGACCACATCCTCGAAATGCCCTGCGGTTCCTACACCGACACCGACGCCACCCTCATCCCCACAGGCGAGGTCCTCTCCGTCACCGGTACCCCGCTCGACTTCCTCAAACCCACCCGCATCGGCGACCGCATCGACAAAACCGACTTCCTCCCTCTCAAATACGGCGAGGGCTACGACCACAACTTCGTCATCAATGGCCCCACCGGCGAACTCCGCACCGCCGCCAAAGTCAAAGACCCCGTCTCCGGCCGCACCCTCGAGTGCCTCACCACCGAACCCGCCGTCCAGCTCTACACCGCCAATCACCTCGAAAAGGAACACAAAGGCCGCGACGGCCGCACCTACACGCGCCGCGGTGCCTTCTGCCTCGAAACCCAGCACTTCCCGGACAGCCCCAACCACCCGTCCTTCCCCTCCACCGTCCTCCGCCCCGGCCAGACCTACCAGCACACCTGCGTCTACCGCTTCGGTGTCGCCAAATGACCGCACCCCGCCCCCCGGCGCACCATCTCCATGCACGCTGACGCCGCGCAGCGTCTCTCCGACGCCGAAGCACGCTTCGAATCCGCTCGCCGCCGCATCGGTCTCTGGTTAGGCCCGCTCGCCGCCGCCCTCCTCCTCGCCTTCCCCATCCCCGGGCTCTCCCCGGAAGCCCAACGGCTCTCCGCGGTCCTCGCCCTCGCCGTCATCTTCTGGATCACAGAGGCCATCCCCATGGCCGCCACCGCCCTCCTCGCCCCAGCCCTCTGCATC
>QQNF01000044.1 GCA_003402705.1 Verrucomicrobiota bacterium
CGCCCTCGCCCTCCGCTTCCTCACCCTCCACCTCACCTTCAAAATCTGGTCAAAAGCCCGCCGCCTCTGACCATCACCCCTCTCCCAACATGCCCGGGCACGCGAGGCTCCGTACTCGCGCCTCTCCACAAGCCCCCTCCCAACCAGCCTTCTCACTTCACACTTCAAACTTCTCACTTCCACCCCCCACTTCCCACTTCTCACTTCTCACTTCTCACTTCCCATCCCGATTCCTCTAAGTTTCTGCGCAAATTCGGGGCTTGCCGCCTCCCCGCCCCGCCACCACACTCCACCTCCCTATGAGTCAGGAACATTTCCCGAATATCGGCAAGATCGCGTTCGAAGGCCCCAAATCGAAAAACGCCCTCGCCTTCCGCCACTACAATGCCGACGAAAAAGTCGGCAAGAAGTCCATGAAGGAACACCTGCGCTTCGCAGTGGCCTACTGGCACGCCATGAAAAACACCCTCGCCGATCCCTTCGGCGCAGGCACCGCCATCCGCCCATGGGACGACGGCAGCCGCTCGGTCGAAAACGCTAAACGCGTCGCCGACGCCTGCTTCGAATTCATGGGCAAACTCGGCGTCGAATTCTACTGCTTCCACGACCGCGACGTCGCCCCGGAAATGCCCACCCTCGCCGAAAGCAATGCCGCGCTCGACGCCGTCGCCGACCACCTCGCCAAGCTCCAGAAACAAACCGGCATCAAACTCCTCTGGGGCACCGCCTGCCTCTTCGCCCACCCACGCTACTGCCAGGGCGCTGCCACCTCCCCTAACGCCGACGTCTTCGCCTACGCCGCCGCTCAGGTCAAACAAGCCATGGACGTCACCAAACGCCTCGGCGGCACCGGCTACACGTTCTGGGGCGGCCGCGAAGGCTACGCCACTCTCCTCAACACCGACATGAAGCGGGAGGTCGAACACCTCGCCACCCTCCTCCACATGGCCGTCGACTACAAAAAGAAGATCGGCTTCAAAGGCCAGTTCTACATCGAACCAAAACCACGCGAGCCGTCCACCCACCAGTACGACAGCGACGCCGCCGCCTGTCTCAACTTCCTCCGCGAGTACGACCTCCTCGAGCACTTCCAGCTCAACATCGAAACCAATCACGCCACCCTCGCCGGACACACCGTCCAGCACGAACTCGCCGTCTCCGCCGCCGCCAACGCCCTCGGCAGCATCGACGCCAATGCCGGTGACGAACTCATCGGCTGGGACACCGACCAGTTCCCCGTCAATATCTACATGACCACCCACATCATGGTCCAGGTCCTCAAAATGGGCGGCTTCAAAACCGGCGGCCTCAACTTCGACGCCAAGGTCCGCCGCGAAAGCTTCGAACCAGAAGACCTCTTCCACGCCCACATCGGCGGCATGGACGCCTTCGCCCGCGGCCTCAAAATCGCCCACCGACTCCTCGAAACCGGTGCCATCGAAGACTTCGTCAAAGCTCGCTACAGCTCCTTCGACTCCGGCATCGGCAAAAAAATCGATAAACGCAAAACCTCCTTCACCGAACTCGAAGCCCACGTCCTCGGCCTCAAACAACAACCCATGGTCGCCAGCGGCCGCCAGGAAATGATCGAAAACATCCTCAACGACTTCATCGCCTGACCCACCCACTCCGGGCCATCCGCCCGGAATGCCACTTACCCAAGCCGGCAGCTGCCCCCCGCAGCTGCCGGCTTTTTTTACCCAGCAATCCCACCCGCCAAAACACAAAAAAACCACCAGCCTCTCAGCCGGTGGCTCTCTCCTCCTGCCCCACCTGCTTTCTCAGTCACATCCGCACGCGCCACCGGCACTATCCGGCATCACTCCGTCTCCGCCTTCTCCGCGCTCAGCTCCTTCCCGCTCCCACCAGAAATCATGCCCTTCAGCAATTCAAACCGTTCCCGCAGCTCCTTCCTCTCCTGAATCAACCTCTCCTGCTCCCGACGCATCTCCTCAACCTCCCGTGTCAGGCTCGCTTCCAATGGCGTCATCTCAGGGCTTTCCATAACACCAATCAGTCGCTCCACAACGGCCCCACCGCAACTGTCCCCCTTGAGCTTTTCACCGACCAGCGCCAGCAGACCGTTGTGCCCGCGCCGCACGTGTCGCAGGCCTCAATGGCCACAAACACCTTGAGACCGCCGGTGAAGCTCAGCATGAGCGCACTGGGTGCATGTTTTCACTGCCAGAACGGGCACCCTGAGCGACCAGCTTCAGCAACTGAGCAGCCCAGCCCACATGGTCCGCAGCGGTGATTTCCATCCGAACGCCACCCGGCAAATGCAGCTGCAGCCCGCTCCTGGCTCCCGCCGCCCTGTTTGTCTGTCCGGCTCCGTGATCGACGACCCCTTCCCACCACTGCACCACAGTTCCGCCGGGCCCAGCGACCTCGCCGGCACCACTCTCCGGTCCGGTAGACGCCGCTGTCATTGATCGACGACGTTTGCGCTGCTGCACCCAGTTGGCAAAACTGGGATACTTCACCCCGTGCAGGACGGCAAATTTGATCCCCGAGAGTCCGCTGCACTCAAAAGCGTCGAGCAAAGCCTCCCGCTGGGCCAGCGGCGTGCACACCCGCCCCTCGCGGTCCGTTTTCAAAATCACTGATTCCGCGTTCATAGATGTCATATGAAATACCTATGACACTCACGCTATCTCATTAATTCAGGTCGCCCGCGTGACGCTTACGTGAGTACCTTGCCTGGGTGCTGCCGAAACGCGCCGATCCGGCAACCAGCGAGGCCGCACTTGCCGAGATGCTGCCGGCGCGCTGGCTGGCTCGGCGTGCAGAGGCGGTGGGGCAGCCGGGAATCTGACCGCTTCATCCAGCAACCATCGCCGCGCCAGCCGTTCATCGCCAGACGCGGTTGCTGAAATGCTTACGGCCCTGCATGCCGCGGCGATGCCGGGATGGTACCTGAAAACGGCCCTCGGGCAAGGGACCCGGGAACCCTCGCGCCCCCTTCGAGTCAGGGCTCAGAGCGCCGGCGTCACCCGCCCAGGCAGGTCAAATCCAGACTAAACACGGACACCGTTGCCTCCTCGTAGATGCGCCCGATGTACTCGCCCATGATGCCGAGGCTGATGAGTTGGATGCCGCCAAGGAAAAGGACGGAGACCACGATCGTGGCGAAGCCTTGCACGGGCGGAAACCCGATCTTGCTGAAGAATCCGCTGAAAATCCGGGTGGCTAGGATCCAGATGATTCCGAGGAACGCGAAAAAGGAGATCCAGAGACCGGCATAGGACACGAGCCCGAGCGGCACGGTCGAGAAGGTGAAGATGCCGTCGCGGGCGAGTTTGAAGAGACGGCGGAAGTCATACTTGGCCCCACCGGCGGCGCGGGCGTGGCGCTCGTAGGTCAGCCCCACCTGCCGGAAACCGGCCCAGGCACGGAGGCCGCGGACGAAGCGGTTCCGCTCCGGCATCCGCTTCAGGACCTCCACCACGCGTCGGTCCATGAGGCAGAAGTCCCCGGAGTCGTGGGGGACATCGAAGGCGACCGCACGATGCATCAGGCGATAGAACAGGCAGTACGCCGCCTTCTTCGGCCAGCCTTCCTTGCGCTTCTGGCGGATGGCGTAAACAACCTCAAAGCCCTCCCGCCACTTTTCGATGAAGCGGACCATTTCCTCCGGCGGATCCTGCAGATCGGCATCGATCACCATGACGGCGTCGGCGCTGACATGGTGGATTCCGGCGGAGACCGCCGTCTGGTGGCCGTAATTGCGGGCGAAGGAAAGCGCGGGCCATCGGGGATCGCGTTTCTGCTGGGCGACCAGCAGCGGCCAGGTCGCGTCGTGCGAAGCCGTCGTCGATGCAGACGATCTCCCAGTCGCAGGGCCACTTTTCGGCGGCGGCGGTCATCCGTCGGAACAACTCCGGAAGGACTTCCTGTTCGTTGAAGCACGGGATGACGACGGCGACTTTCATCGGGCGGAGGCTTGTGGACGGCGGGCGATGACCATGGTGCTCACGCCCCAAGGGAACCGGAGACCGGCGAGAAGGAGACGGTTCTCGATCCGCATCCAGGCGATCAGGAGTTGGTTGATGACTCGGGGTGGCAGCGCCATGTCGCCCTCGGGGCTCGATTCCTTGGGTGGAACCGCGCGGCGAAGCAGACGGAGGGCGGCGACCGGCAGGAAGATGAGGAAGTTCCAATACGAGCTGCGCTGGACCTCGAATCCGTGCTTAGCGAGCACGGCGCAGAGTTCGCCTCGGCGGTACCGACGGTAATGACGGTTCACCTCGTCGTGTGCCGTCCACAGGAACATGAAGGCGGGAACGAAGATGATCACGGTTCCGCCGGGCTTGAGCATCCGCCGCCATTCGTCCAGGGCCCGCCCGTCGTCAGCGAGGTGTTCCAGCACGTCCGAAGCGGTGATCACGTCGAAACTGTTGTCGGCAAACGAAGGCTTCTGGGCGTCCATGACCCAGGTCTCCTTGAGGCCCCGTTCGTGACACAGGGCGATGCCCTTCTCGCTGATGTCGATTCCACGGACGTCCCGGTAACCGGCGGCGTTGAGCTGTTGGATCAGCATGCCGCCGGCACATCCGATCTCGAGGATGCTGCCCGTCCGGTCGGGGTGCGCGGCGATCGCGAGGGCACCCACGACATGGCGGCGTTCGACAAACCACCAATGGATTTCCTCGGCGCGGTGGTAATGCTGTTCGTACTCGGTCTTCATGCGCGTGCGGGACGTTGACGACCGACCCGCGAGACACCGGCGAGCAGAAGGGCACCGCCGGCGGCGGCAACGATGCCGGCTTGGAGAAAGCGGGGGGTGAAGTGGAACCGCACCTCGCGGGTGTCCGCGGCCACGGCGAACTTGGAGAAATTGGGTGGACTGGGAACCAAGGGGGTGGGTTTCTGAAAGGAATTTGCTTTTCGCGGGTGGCGTCGCCGGCGGGACGGGGTACGGGGAGAGAGGGGGTCTGGGGGGAGAGAGGGGCGGAAGAAGTTCGAAATTTGCGGGAAGAATGATGAACCGCACCGGGACAGAGGTTCCAGACGGCTGAATTTGGCCGGTGACGTAAGGTAACAGTTTGGTTCGTGGTGAATTTTGATGACACTTGAGCCTACCATCCCCAACGGCATTGCCAAGGTCTTTATGGCAGCGGGTTTTGGGTTAATTTCGGCAGACCGGACCGAAGAGGTCTGTCTCATTGTCCCCGGTAAGCCTCCAGCCCGCAGGTTCCGGCCCCGTACTCCCGCCAGACTTTGATGGCTTCCCTCAGAGTCTCCTTCAATTCACGGGTGAAAGTCAGCGACCTTCCGCTCTTCGTTTCCTCCACCGTACTGAGGTTCTTGAGCAGATGGCTCGGGCACTTCCGCCGCTCGTTTCCATCCATTGCTGCCGCTTCATTGCTGGTGCCTCGGTCGGTTCCCAGCAAACGCTCGAAGCATGCCGTCAGCACTTCCACGCGTTCCTGATGCCGGTGCTGCCACCGGATCTGAAACACCGCAAGCATGGGCGTGAAAAACCCATGAGGAAGGCTCCCGCTCCACCGATGCGCCATCCGGTGTCGTCGGTGTTGACCACCCCTAAAGCAGGGACGGCGGCGAGGAGTTCCTGATAGGCATTGTTGAGATTGCACGGCCATGATAGATCCAGCGTACTTAAGAATTCCGAAATATCTTTCTACCGCTAATCAATTGCGATCTGCGTATCAGCTCCCTTTAACCTGTCCCCAGCCGTGTTACTGATAGCTTTCCAACTGCCATCTGTCCTTACTCCTCCGGATCATACTTCCCCAGACACGCACGCCCCAGCAGCTTCAGAATATTAACATTCCCGCGCCAGCCCGAGATCTTCGTCGGCACCTTCCCGTCCGCAGGATACTCCCGCGTCACCGGCAGCTCACACGTCCGGAACCCCAGCCGTGACGCACGGATCGCCAGATAGTAATGCAGTTCATACGTCGCAAACAGTTCCCGGAACGGCTGCACCCTTGGATCCAGCAGAAACTTCCTGCTGTACGCCCGGAACCCGTTCGTCGTGTCCGTGCACCGCGACCCCGCCGCCAGACTGATCATCGGCGCATGCAGCAGCTTCACTCCCCAATGCCTCGAAAACGGCGTGTTGATCGCCCTCCCCCCCGGCACATACCGACTCCCCTGCACATGGTCGTACCCCTCGTCCAGCGCCCGCATGAACGCCGGAATCGCCGAGGGATCATCCTTGTTGTTCCCGTCAATCACCACCAGCCCTTCGTAACCCTCGCGCATCGCCCACGCCATCGCCATCCGCATCTGCGCACTCAGTTTCCCAGGACCGGTCTTCGTCAGCACCGCCCTCACCCCGCACGACGCAGGAAATGGCTCGTCCAGCGACCCGTCCGTACTCCCCCCGTCCGCCACCACCAGATCAATCTCCCCGCTCAGCGCCGCCATCTTCCCCAGCTGCGTCCGCACCCGCTCCCCCTCATTGATCACAAACACCGCCACCGCATATCGCGTCCGCTTCTCCCTGAGGACTTCCGCACGAAACGCCGGCACCTCCCATCCTTCTGTCAGTTCGTCACTCATATCGATTCACTCACAATGTTCCGCCTCCCGGCATCTCGCACTTCCACCGCACTGCTCGCCTCGTTCATCACAATATACGCCGGCCGGGACTGAAATCTCGCCAGCTTCCGGTGCACATACTGCCCGAACACCGTCAGAAACACAAACAGCAGAAACCACAACGGCAGCAGCAACAGCACGCTCACCAGCGCCCCAAGGCAACCCGTCAGCGTCATCACCGTCAGCGGCGCACTGCTCTCCGTGAACAGCACATCCAGCCCCTGCCGCACATCCTTGAAAAACGACGGCCTCGGCGCACGCCCGGACACCGGCGCACGCCGGTACTTCAGCACCACCGGATTGAACCCAATGCTCACCGTCGCATGCCGGAACGGCAGACTGTCAAACTGAGACACCACCAGCGCATTCAGCGCCGATCGCGACAGCGCCCGGAACCACGACGACCCAGGATACATCTCCGTCCCCGTAAACACACGGTTCAATCCGTGAAACACCCGCGAAAACAACCGCCTCAGCGGATACTCGTCAAATCGCGACTCCGGCACCCCGATCACCACCCCGTGCCCCTTCTCCGTCAGCCCCAGCATCTCCGGGATCACCCCCACCGGATCCAGCGCCAGCTCCATCACCACCACCACATCCCCAATCGCACTCTGCAATCCCGCCCGAATCGCCGCCTCCCCGCCAAACGCACACGACAGCGTCAGAATCCGCAAACACCGCAGCGTGCGCAACTCGATCGCCAGCACCTTCTCCAGCGGCGGACTGCACCCGTCGTCCACCAGCACAATCTCGTAGTTCGCACACTGCGCATCCAGCAGCGCGTGCAGCTCCGCAAGCCGGGATGGCACCGGCCCGGCATCGTGCACCGGCAGCACCACGGATACAAATCGGTTATTCAGGGACATGGCGATTCTGAAAGTTCACGGTCAAGCTCCATCTGACAGTCGAAAATATTGTCGATCTTGCCACCCATGATACTGATCCACCGAGGCGTTTCCTTCGCCCGCTGAAACAATATCGGCCGCCCGTCGTCACCCTCGTGCTGCGGCAGCACCGTCTTCACCTCCCAAAGACTGTCCCGGTACTCCGCCCCCCGCAGACACGGCAGATACCGCTGCGAATCCCGCACCATGAACGGCCACGCCGTCTCCAAGCCCGCCCGCCCCATCACCGCATACGGATCCGGTGCCCCGTCATCCTCGTCCAGCCACCACGTGTGCGGCGTGTACCGCACATGACTCAGCGTGTGCAACCCCCGCGCGGGAAACGGCATGCACGAGAAAAACGGCCCGCACATCACCGTCACCCCCACCTTCTCCAGCTCCGCAGGCGGCTCCATCAGACACATCTCCGCAATCTCATGCCGCAACCGCGTCGGAGCCAGCCCCGCCAGCCGCAGATTGTGATTCACCCTTGAATACGCACAGTTGAATACCCGCCCCGCCCGCAATCCCGCTCCCTCATCCCCCAACACCGCATCAAACCCGTCCTCCCCCCGCCGCTCCATCGATTTCACTTCGCACCCTAACCGCACTTCCACCCCCGCCTCCTCCAGCATCATCCCCGAAATCCTCGCCAGCTCTACCGCATCAAACGCATACTCCTCCACCGTAAACACCTGCTCGATCAGCGTCGCATCAAACAGCTTCCGCAACGGCCCGCTGCACACCCTGATCGGAGCCCCCACCCGCCGGATGAACGCCGCAAACTGCGCCGCACTCACCTTCGAAAGCCGCCGCGGCACCGCATACAGCTTCTCGAAATCATCCACCACCGCGCTCCGGAACGCCTCCACAAACATCGGAAAATTCACGTGCGACCGCAGCGCCGTCAGCAGGCTCCGCGGATAGTGATACCCGTTGTGCACCCGCGCCTGATTGTGATAGGACGCCCTTCCCAGCAGCGACCCGCTCATCTCGCACAGCACCACCTTCGGATAATACCGCCGCAGTTGCGCCGCCGTCATGCAGCCGAAAAAGCCGCCGCCGATCACCAGCGCATCGCACTCAGTCGCCGCCGCACTCATGCGTACCACTCCACCAGTTTCGCCGCACTCTCACGCAATCCCTCCAACCCCCGCGCACTCCGCCCCATCTCCAGACTCACCAGCCCGTCATAACCCGCCGCCCGCAGCACCCCCGCACACTCCCGGTGCGGAAACCCATCCTCTCCAGGCTCCTTCAGAAACGGCACACTCACATGATAGTGCGCCAGCACCGGTGCCAGCCGCTCCAGCAATCCCACCGCATCCTCCCCATTCAACCGCACACACCCGCAGTCCCAATGCACCCGCACCCCCGGCGAATCCACCACCGCCACAAACTCCGCCACCGCCTCGATCCCCGTCAGCCAGTCACACCCGTAATCCACAGGATTCGCCTCCACCGCCACCACACACCCCCGCCCCGCCGCATACTCACCCACCTCCCGAAACACCGGCAGCGCCATCTCCCGCGCCGCCTCCTCATCCAATCCTCCGCGCCGCCGGTTCCCCGGCGACCCAAACACCAGCGGCCCCGCTCCCAGCACCGCCGCCGCATCAATCACCCGTTTCAGATACGCCACCAGTTCACCCCGCACCTCCTCCGTCCCGAACACCGACAAATGCCCGGTCCGCGTCGGCTGTCCCTCCTCCCGCGCCCTCGAAAACAACAGCGCCTGCATCGCCCCAAACCGCATCCCCGCTCCCTCCGCACCCCGCCGCAATGCCATCAACTCCTCCTCCGTCACCACATCCAGCCCGTACGGAAAATGCCGCGTCGGTGCCGCCTCCAGCACCCGGATCCCCATCCCAGCCAGCAACGCATGCGCCTCCCCATCCTCCCCCGGCTGCCACGCAATCTGCGATACACTCAGATTCATGCCCCAGGCGCTGGCGAAAGTTGCTCTCTCCTCACCGCATCCGCACCCCGCCACCGCTCCAGCCACCGCCCCAGATCCTCAAGGCACTGCTCTCGGCTGTACAGATACCCGTCCACCCCTCCCCACTCCGCCGCGTGCCTCGACCGGAAATCATAACTCCCCGCCACCGCCGCCTGCTCCTTCAGCTCCACCTCCGGAAAATACGCCGCCGCAATCTCCCGCGTCTCTAACGGAGCCGTCGCCACATTCAATAACCGGATCCCCGACTCCCTCGCACGCTCCAGATCCGCCCACAATCGGTCCAGGTAGTAATACTGAAAACTCCCCCGCGGATGCATCCCCGCGATCATGTCCGCCCGGGCATGCAGAAAATCATAAATCACATTCTTCTTCAGCCCGTCCCCGAACAACCCTGGCAGCCGCACAATGCTGTGATCCCCGAAACGCGCCGCCACCCATCCCTCCAGCTCCAGCCGATGCCGCCCGTACGGCTCCACCGGCTCAGGCACCTCATCCTCCGTCCCTCGCACCGGCGCAGGATACACATCCACCGTCGAGATCAGCACAAACCTCCCCGCCTCCACCGTCCCCAGCACCCCCTTCAATCGCTCAATCCCCTCCCGATCCCACTCCGGCTCCCGATTCGCCCGCCACTTCACCGCCTGCACCCCCGCACACACCACCAGATCATACGCCCGCCCAGCCATCTCCCCGATGTCCGTCGACCGGAAATAGTCATCAAAGGCATGCTGCCGCCGCAGATTGCCTCCCACAAATCCTGTGTGCCCTATCAGTGCCGTTGCCATGTTGCTTCAGATTCTCAGTTTCGCTTCCACTCAACCTTCCGCCCTCCCAGCACCACTTTCAACCCCGCCCGTCAGGATCCCCGCCACCCGCGGCACATTGATCGCCCGCTTGAAATGCCGCTCCGCATACGCTCGCGCCGCCACCCCCATCCTCGCCCGCACCACCGGATCCAGCGCCTCCCGCATCGCCGCCTCATGCGCCCCCACATCCCCAGGCGCACACACCCACCCAGCCCCGCTCTCCAGAATCCACCGCCCGATACTGCTCGTCGCCGACCCCGTGAACAGCACCGGCCGCCCCGAAAAGAAGATCCCCTCCAGCTTGCTCGGCACCATCGTCCCATCCCATCGCGGATCCAGCGACGCCAGATGCACATCCCCGCTCGCCAGATGCGCCGGCAATTGGGAAGACAACACGACCGGGCCGGGTGCTGCTGTTCCTTGAGCATCCCGAGATAGAGCCCATGAACAACCGTACGGAGCGAGGGCGGCGGCGCCACACCGTCGCCAGCGTCCTTGCCGATCTCATCCAGGGCGGACCCATGCCGGGGGCGGTGGCCCGCCAATCAATCACGTTCATCCCCTACCGGATCAAAGCCGCACCAAGGTCATCGATGGAGAATTCCGGTGGCCGGATGTCAGGCAGTGCCTGCCGCAACGCAACACGAATCGCTGCGGAAATCGTGGCCGGTTCGATATCATCGAGAATCCATCCATTCCGGTGATGAGTAACGGCGCTACCGCAGTGCTTTGAGGCGATCACAGGTAGTCCCCAAGACAGCGCTTCCAGTTGCGTGAGCGCGTAACCATCGGAAAGCGTGGGCAGAATAAAGCAATCGGCATCCCCGTACACCTTACCCACCTCACCTCGCGGAACTGGCCCGATCCAACGGACGTTCGGAAGATCCTCCCATGCGCTGGGATCGATCATCGACGGACCCGCGAGGATCAACTCCACTGGCTCATCCTTCAGCATCCGCATTGCCTCGAGTAGTCTTCCGACGCCTTTCCTCAGGATGATCTGACCGAGGAACAGGACTCTCAGGACTCTTGACCGTCCAGCGTCGTTCGGAAGGTGACCCATAGTTGCACCCGAGTACCGCGCTGTCGAAGCCCCCGCCTTCTGAGACCGGGACTCTCTCTGGTCGCCTGCGTCCGTCACCCCGTAAACGAGGGGCACAACTTCCAACTTTTCACCGGGGACTCCGTCCTTGAGCAGACACTGGCGTGACCACTCGGAATTCACGATGATGCGGTCCGCAAGCCCAAGTTCTTCACGCCAAATGTCCCAATAAACGTCAGGCGCAGGATTCCACTTTGATCCCATCTGAGGGTAGCGGTCGCTCTCTTCCGCGACAATCCTCTCTTCCTCGGGTCCGGGATCAATCTGCCCGAGAACCGTCTGCCAGCCACGCTCCTTTGCAAAGCGAAAGACGTCCCGCGCCGAATAACTGTAGGAAAAAACCGTGGTCGGAGCCTGCAGATTCTTTTCCAGTCGCTTGAGCATACCAACGGTCACCTCCTGGAACACCCGGTTGCGCTCCATTACCTGAGGCCACCCGTGGCGTCCAGCGAGCCGCTGACGCAATTCAAAAGACAGCATGCGGGAACCAAGACTGGACACTGGAGCCTTGGCAAGATCCACATGCCAGCGGTCGCGCAGCCGCCGCCCTCCAGGCAGGCACGATAACCACGACCAAGGGGGAACCCAGAAATCCGTAAACATGCGATCGAGGACCTGATGCCGGGCAAGTGCCCTTGGAATCGCATAGTGTTCACGGGCACCATTCTGGCAAACGATCCATCGAGAAATCCGTCGGCTGCACTCGTTACTGACCATGGGGCCTGCAAGATCTGCACTAGCATTTTGTTCGATATTCATTCCTGAAGACATCGGGTTGCAAATAACGCCTGTATACACATCGTGCGCCTGGACCCGGTGACGGGCGCTTTTCCGGCACAGGTACTGCTGCACTCCCTTCGTTCTGAATTCCTGATGGAGTCTTGGACCTTCGCCAGAAAATGAAGGAGCCGATCGTGCAGACTCACCTCCGTTTCCGGTAGATCACATACCCAAATCCGCGGGACACAGGCTCGTAGTTGCGATTCAGTGCTGAAATCGCTTCCTCGGGCATCTCCCAGAACAGCTTCGCAGCCAAACTGGAATACTTTGACCTCGAATCTGCGGGAGGCCGGTCAACACCGACAATGACATCGGCGAGTCCCTCGGAAACTCCCTCGGAAAGCCGATCAGGATTCCATGATGGGGACCAGACCGCCCAGAATCCTGCCCGGTAGTCGCTCAGTGCCCACAGAAGATTTCCGTCCGTGACCAAAACGCCTACTCTTCCGTCTTTTCCCACCAACTTCGCAACCTCTTCCTTAACCCATTCCTGAATGTCCGGCGGCGTGTTCCCCACAACATATTGCGCCATGACCCGCGACTGATGTTCAACCAGCGTGTACTCGGACTTGCCTTTAATGTCTGAAACAAGCTTGAGCCAACGGAGATTGGATGATGGAACGAACACCACGAACAATCCGCAGCAAATCAACGGTGCGAGTTGATCCGAAACCTTGGGAAACAGCCGTACTACCCCGGCACCAGACAGAACCGCAAGCCCACCAAAGAAAGGAACGAAATACCAAAGATTGAACATCGGCTGGATCGTCCAGTTGATCAGCCCACCCAGAAGTACAGACGAAAGGACTCGGCAGCGTGCAAGTCCCAATGGCCCCACGCTCCGATATCCGAGTGCTGCAAGGGGAACCATCCACAACGTCGGGACGAAGATATGGGTCAGATTGTACAGCGTGCCACCCGACAAATACGATCCGTAACCGGAACCGCGCAAACCTGCACTTGCCTTGAATGCCGTCCACCCCCAACCCTGACTCTCTGCCCACAGTGTAGCCGCCAGAAAGGGTAAGCCGATGGCTAAAGTAGCGGCTACGGCGCGGGCGATCCAACGGACGAGGGCTTCTCTGTTCGCCCACAAATCGCACGCCATCCAAACCAACCACAATGCACCGAGCGTCGGCTTAATCGCCAGACCGAGGCCAACAAGCAAATGCCCCAACAGCCACCACCGCGCACTTCCGCAGACCAGCAATCCAGCGAGGACAAACGGGAAGGCCAGCATGTCCTTTCCCATCAGACCGTAGGCAGGCGTGCAGCGGAACTGAAAGATCATGAAGATGAAGCCAGCCCAGATCCCAGCCGCTCCCGAACCAGTCGTCCGTCTCCCGGTTTCACCGAGCAGGAAGGATGTCCCCAGCACAATCACCGCCAGCATCGCCCAGTATGGAACCGAACCTCCACCAAGAGCGGGCAACAGAAGCCGGTAGTAGGCAAGTGCTCCCGCAGGATCGATGCTGAAAAAATCCCGGTAAGGATATACACCCCGGGCGATCTGCTTGGCGGCCCAAAGATAGTAGGAGTCATCCCCGAACAACGGTCGCGCCAGAACCTCGGGCAGCATGAGCAACGCCACGATAAGTGCGCATCCCAAAAGGAAACCACATCGACTGCGGATGCCTTGTCGCACCTCGATTTCCGTATTTAAGGTTTCTTCTTTATCCAATGTCATAGCATTTTTTCTGGTTTCTTGACAGTTCGCTTTGTCAGTCCATTCTTTCGCCAGGTTCTAACCGCGAGCCCATGAGGCAGACGCGGGTACCGCAAGTCAGGCCACTGTAGACACCGGTCTGACAGTCGTCTTCCTTTCCGAGTCGCCCGTTCCATTGCCGGGCGACGCCAACGGAAGCCTTTCCCCTCTTGGCCTCGGAAGAGGTCTTGCAGCAGTCCTACATCTTTCTCTCAAATCTGGACATGCGCAGGGTGAAGGTCTAGGCGAGCCCACGGACGTTTGTTTTCCGACCGTTTGCCGCAGCCCAAGTTTGACGATTTCGAATGTATGGAAAGTCTCATGAGCATCCGGACCTGCACGATTTCCGCCCCTCCATTAGCACCGTTGATTTTATCGTCAGCATCGCCGTCGATCGATGTTACTCAGGCTGCTCAGCCACCCACCCAGCCCTCTGTGACTCGACGAATTGCGGGCGGTTCTTTACTTCCTCGAATATCCGTCCCACATATTCTCCAATGATCCCCATCACCAGCAGCTGCACTCCCGAGAAAAATAGGATCAGGATGGCCAGAGAAGCCCACCCCTGAGGTGTCCGGTCAAAAAAGAATACACTGATCAAAGCCCATACAATCAGAATGAAGCACAGCACCGAGGCCATTGCTCCAAGCAGAGTGGCCAGCTTGAGCGGAGCAGAAGAGAAAGCCACCAGTCCATCAAGTGCCAGCCTCACAAGGCGTCGCAGGTTGTATTTTGGCTCGCCTGCCGCACGGGCCTGCCGATCATAAGGAAATCCCAGCTGTCGGAATCCTACCCAACCGCGCAAGCCCCGCACGAAGCGATTGTGTTCCGGCATAGCGTTCAACTGGTCGACTACCCGGCGATCCATGATTGAGAAGTCACCGGAATCCAGCGGCAAGTTGATGTCTGCGATGGATTTGAGCAGTCGATAAAAAGCAGCATAGCAGAAGCGCAGGAGCCAGTTTTCCTTGCGATTCTGCCGGACGCCGTACACGACATCATACCCTTCGCGCCACTTTTCCATCATGAGCGGGACCACGTCGATCGGATCCTGAAGATCCGCATCAAGCACCGCCACCACATCTCCACGGCAAAGCTTCAGACCAACTGATACCGCAGCTTGGTGGCCGAAATTCCTGGACAACTGGACGCATGCCTTCCGGCGATCCAAAGCGCACGCAAGGCTCAGTAGTTCAAATGTCCGGTCCCGGCTGCCATCATCGACGAACAAAATGGCAACGGGATGGGGACACTCCTCAATGAAACGATTCAGTTCGGCCAGCAAAGCGGGAATCACATCTTCTTCGTTGAAGCAGGGTATGACGAGGCCAAGGAGCGGGCGTTCTGGTCGTTGGATGGTCACTTTTTTAGGCAAGGTGCATGGCCCTGATTCTGCAACCGGATTTTTCCAATTTGTTGAGTGCATTGAGAAGTCGAAATCCCCTCCCGACTAAGGCAAATACCAAGGCGGTTTTCACTAGTGTGCCGAGCGCTGAATAGATATTCATCACGTCCTTGATTCGAACCCATGGGTGAGGGCGTGTCTGCTGGCCTGTTTCATCGCCAGGAGTGCGGCGATGAGTCCTTACGCCCATCGATGACCATCTTCCGAAAATACGGTGAGCTCTCTCAATAAGTATGCGTTGCAACAAGAGTGTTCGCATCGTTCGAGAGTATTCTATGAACCCCAGAAGTCGGTGATCATGTTGCCGCGGTAGTCCACCCGCCTCGAAGCCTTCGCGTCCGCGTTTGGGACTGTGGTTGTAAAGGGTGCGGGTCGCTGTGGATGCCACATGAATCCATTCCGTGTGGGCCGCGCAATGCACGCCGGTCTCGTCGGCGTGGGGTTGTTTTTCCCTAACCAGAGCGCAAAACTGCCCTCATAAACCACCCCAAGGGGACTGATTCCTGTGCTCATTCGTACTGCGTCAGAATTTCCGCCACCCGCGGCACATTGATCGCCCGGCTGAAATGCCGCTCCGCATACGCCCGAGCCGCCGCTCCCATCCTCGCCCGCACCACCGAATCCCGCGCCTCCCGCATCGCTGCCACATGCCCCTCCTCATCCCCGGGCGCACACACCCACCCAGCTCCACTCTCCAGAATCCACCGGCCAATACTGCTCGTCGCCGATCCCGTGAACAGCACCGGCCGCCCCGAAAAGAAGATCCCCTGCAGCTTGCTCGGCACCATCGTCCCATCCCATCGCGGATCCAGCGACGCCAGATGCACATCCCCGCTCGCCAGATGCGCCGGCAATTCCTCCTGCGACACATAATCCCCCATCACAGGCACCGCCCCACCCCATTCCCCCACCCCGACCGCCATCTCAACCTCCCGCCGCCGCCCGCCCCTCCCGAAAAACGCCAGCCGCACCCCCTCGCCGCTCAACCGCCGCCCCGCCGCAATCACATCTCCGAAACAATGCCCCAACCCCATGTTCCCCGAATACAGAAACACCGTCTCCCCTTCCCCCCAGCCCCGCGCCTTCCGCAACGCCTCGGTCTCCCCTTCCCCTGCCGTCCGGCCCGCCGTCTCCCACAACGCTACCCACTCTGGCTTTCTCCCATCCGCACAATACGCCGCCAGTTTCTCCGCCATGTCCGGCCCCAGCCCGAGAACAGCGAGACAGCGTGCGCCACCGAAGCCGAATCGAGCCACCGCCCGCAGCACATGGTGCGACAGTCCCGCCTCCCGGATCATGCCATATCCAAGCATGACATCCGGGTACACATCCATGACCCAGTGCGCATGCCGCGCCCCCCGCAATCGGCTCGCGATCCGGATCAGCACCGACAAAAACGGCGGCGTCGTCAGCGCCACCATCACATCCGGCCTCGGCCCCACCATCATCAACCGCGGCACCATCGCCACATAGTACGACGCATAATCCAGAAGTTTCGCCAGCTTTGATGCCCGCCCGAACGACAACGCCTTCATCCGCTTCACCCGCACCCCCTTCTCTCCTCCTAACTTCTCCCCCGCATCCCCGGAACCGCCATACCCCCCAGTCGCCGCCAGCACCGTCACCGCATGCCCGCGCCGCACCAACTCCATCGCCACCGCCTCCAGCATCACCCCAGTCGGGGCCACATCCGGAGGATAATACTGATTGGCAAAGACAATGTGCACAGTCTCAGTCGTTCAACTCCCCGCTCGCTTCACGGAACCCACCCGCGCCGGCACCCCGTTCACACTCTCACCTGCCCCCACATCCCGCGTCACCACCGCACCAGCCCCGCACCGGCTCCCCGCTCCAAACGTCACCCCCGGAGCCACAAACGCCTGCGCCCCGATCCAGCAACTGTCACCCACCACAATCGGCCGCGTCATCAGATCAAACCCCACCTTCCCGAAATCATGCGACCCCGTACACAAAAACGCCCGCTGCGACACACACACACTCGACCCCAGCACCACCCGGTCCAGACTCAGAATCATCACCTCGTCCCCGATCCACACGTGATCCCCGCACTCAAACCGCCACGGAAACGTGATGTTCACCCGCGACCGGATCACCACCCCTCGCCCCACCTTCGCCCCGAACCACCTCAGCAGCACGACCTTGATCGCCGAAGGCACCGGCACCGCATGCGCAAAAAATACCGCCCGCACCACCCACCACACCGCTTCCTTCCACGCAGGCACCCCGCGCGAAAACCCATCGTTCCTGAACTGAGACAAATCGATCATCGTAAAATCGAGGCTGCCCCGACTCTCCTCCTGAATCACTTCGCTTCCGTCACACCCAAGGATTCAGCTCCGGTCAGGCTTCACCCAACCACAAAACTCGGCCTCGGCCCCGCGCCCAGCTGCCACCGGTACACTTCCGCCATCTGCCCCGCACACGCCGCCCATGTGAACGACCCCTCCACCAGCGCCCGGCCCTTCGCCCCAACCCCCTCAAGCCACCCGCCCGTCGCCCCGAAAAACTCCCCCAGCCCAACCCCGATCTCCTCTACACCTGTTCCCGTCCGCACCGCCGCTCCAGCCGCAAATCCCTCCGGCAAATTACAGTAATCAGTCATCAGCACCGGCAACCGGTACGCCCACGCCTCCAGCACCGACATCGGCAGCCCCTCGCTGAAACTCGGCAGCACAAATGCCGACACCCGCCGCACCAGCGCATCCTTCACCTCCCCGAACGCTGGCCCCGCAAACACCACCTCCGCCTCCGGCATCGCACCCCCTCCAGCAAGCGCCGCCGCAGGCACGTCCGCCCAAACCAGTCCGCTCTCCGTCGCCAGCCGCTTCAACTCCGCCTCGTGCCCGCCCTGATCCCACCCAGCCACCACCAGCCGCCACCCTCCCCTCTTCGCTTCCCCGCGCCTCGCCGCCCACGCCCGCAACGCATTCGGCAACCCCTTCTTCGGATGCAGTCGCCCCATGAACAGCATCAGCCGATCCTCTCCTCTCAACCCCACCTCCCCTTCCGGAAGATCCACCCCATTCGGAATCACCGCGATCGGCTGCCTCAATCCATACGCATGGATCGCCTCCGCCTCCGCATCACACAACGCATGCAGGCACCCGGCTTCCCGGAGGTGCGCGGCCTCGTACCACACCGACACCACCCGCTTCTTCCACCGCGACTGCTTCACCGCCCACGGATCCAGCATCCCGTGCGGCGACACCACATACGGCCTCCCGGTCTTCCCATGCCACCGCGACACCGCAGCCGACGGCCACTGCCAGATCCCATGCGTGTGCAGCAAACCATACCCCCCTGCCAGCAGCGCCCCACCCAGCCCAGGCGCATACGCCAGCCCCCCAGGCCCTCTCCCCTCATGCCCCTCACATCGCAAGGGCTGCCAGCTCTCCGCATCGCCTGCCCATCCTCCATCCGCCACCCCATGCACCTCCACGTCCACCCCAGCACCCGCTACTAGCGCCTTCCCAAGGCTCCTCATCGCAAAAAAAATCCCCCCGCCTTGCCGCGAAACCGACGATGTCACATGCCCCACTCTCACCGCCTGCACAAAAGGTTCAGTATCATCCGGTCCACCACCCCTGCACGCTTCGGCCCCTCCTCCATCGCCTTCTCCGCAGCCCCCTTCAACCCGGCCGCAAACCGCTCCGGCCCCCACTCCGCAATCACCCGCCGCCCCGCCTCCCCCATCGCCGCCCTCTCCGCCTCCGGCATCCGCGCCACCCTCCCCATCAACCCAGCCAGCCCCTCCACATCGGTCGGCTCAAAAACATACCCATTCTCCCCATCCCTCACCAGATCCGACGCACACCCGCACCGCCCGGAAACAATCACCGGCAACCCAGACGCCATCGCCTCGTTCACCACCAACCCCCACGTATCCTTCACACTCGCGTGCACCAGCACCCCCGCCCCGGCATAAATCCCAGGCAATTCCTCCACCTGACGAAATCCGGCAAAATACACCGCTCGCTCCACCTCACCCTCGCGCTCCCAAGGCAATCCTCGAACCACCCCGCACCCAAGCGACTCCGCCTTCTCCATCAACTCCCCCTCCAATGCCCCACCCCCAACCAGCACCAGCGGCCACCTGCCCCCTCCCGTTCCTCCACAATACCTCCTGTACGCCTCAAGCACCAGCATCAGATTCTTCTCGGGAATGAACCGCCCGCACACCAGAAAATACTTCCCCGCCCCACCACGCGTCCCACACTCCGCCGCAGCCACCCCAGCCTCGAAATACCCGTTGTCCACCACATCAAACCCATCAAAAACCCGCCCCCCGCTCATCCCCAGCTTCCTCACATAATCCCCGTGCGGCCCCCCAGCTACCAGCGCCGCAGAAGATAACCCCAGCACCCGCCTCTTCACCCACTCCAGCACCGGCTTCCGCACACTGTCCCACTCCGTCGAATCACTCATCGTCACCACCGGACACCCACGGCCCTCAGCCCACAACACCGCCTCCAGCGCCAGCCGGTCCGACCACCCAGGCACCGCCACCACGTCCGGCCGCACCCTTTCAAGCAGCCCGACTAACCGCTTCCTGAACTCCCCGCGGGATAGCTCCCCGGCTGCCCCGCTCTCGTTCACCACCACAATCCCCGCACTCCCCGGCAAATCATGGCGCCACGCGTACAACCCGCTCACACTCCCGCCCGCCACACCCTGCACCTCCACCACCCCGCCACACCCGCGCAAGCGCGCCAGATGGTACGGCCCGAATGAATCAAACAGCATCGCCACTCTCATGAATCCATGTCACACTTCGGCCAAACGATTCCCGGGACTTTCTGGAAATCCCAGCAAACGCCACTTCCTCGCCAGCTTCCGCTGGTTCATCGCCCTCTTCCTCTCGGTCGTCTCGCTCACCGCCATCATGAAGAGCGCCCAGAAAGCCCAGAACGGCTTGTACGTCCAGAACGAAAGACTCGTGAAAAACAGAAATTGCGCCAGCGAGGCCAGCAGAAAAGGCAGAAAATGAAACGCCCGGCCCGTCTTGAATGCCAGCAGAACCGGATAGAAGAAAAAACCACCGAACAATAAAATGGCCGGAATGCCTCCGTAGCGCCCAGCATCCAGAAACACATTGTGCGATAGAAAATATTCTAGGTGCGCATACTGCCCGGGTTTGGTTTCCACCCCACCGCTGAACGTGAACCCGAAAAGAGGGTAGCGCATGATCGTGTCCATCGAAGCTTCCCAAACATCGCTCCGGGAACCTGCCGTACCCATTTCCTCCGATTGGTCCGTATAGAATTCCAATAGACCCTCCAGCTTTCGCCGCGAATCGAATGCATCGGTCGCCACCACTGCCGCCACGACTCCCATCAAACCAATCAGCATCAAAACCGGGCTGCCTTGCGGTGCATTGCTCCCTCTGCGTCTCCCGAATCCTAAAATCGATGCCACATAAGCCGCAATAATGGCGGCCAGACCAAGGATTGCCGAATTGGTCATCGCAGAAATCAGCGGCACAATACTCAGGAAAAACCCCCCGAACGCGATCATCTTCGTCCATTTGGACGGGCCCGGTTGGCCCCGCGACTGCACGAAGGCAGCCACCCCGATGAGCACACCCACACCCGTCAGAATCGGGGGCCACAGCATCACCGAATCCGCCACCACCCCACCGGTGCGCTCAAAACCCGACCGCTCCCCCCCCCACGTCATCAACTGGACCGGCAACCCGGCAGCCTTCGCCCAGAAACCGACGGTAACCATCAGTAACCCGAACCCGAGGCCAAGCAGACACTTGAGATAATGACCGTCCGACTCCCTCGCCAAGTGGATCGCCATGATTGAGAACGCCACGGATCTCCACAAGTCGAGGTTCATCACGCTGCCGAACCCGCCGATGGCAGTCGACCAGAAGACGAATGGCACCAGCGACGACATCAGCCCCAGATCTTTCATGCTGAATTTCCTGTAGGCGAACACAAACGCGATCAGCCATGAAAGAAACGCAAACTGGGTGCCGGATTCCGTTAGCCCCCCTCCGCCTTCCATCTCCGCCGCAAGCGCGTAGACTTCGGCGCTCGCCGTCGGGAGAATGGAACTCGCCCCCATGAAGAAAAACCCCGTCACCGGTCGCAGCATGCAGATGATGCCCAGCACCACCAGCAGTGGTTTGTTCATCCCGGAGTTCATCACGGGACTCAGGTGCAGCGCCAGCGATCCTGCCAGCCCCACAAACAGCAGCAACAACTCCGCGACCGAGAACGAGCAATTCCAGAACGCCGATGGCACCGGGAACTTCGTCGAGCGGCCGGATCTTGTGGATGCTGTCATAAATTTGGGGATGATCCTGGAATCATGCCTCTTAGTTTGTTTTTTCCTGAATACAAGCGCCCGGCAGCCCGACCGGGCATCGGACCGGACCGCGCTTCTCCCTCCACTTCCTGTTTCCTCACCGGATGCACCCGGCCGGCACAACAATCACCACATGCGCACATGTTCTTTGATCCACCGCCAAACTGGCCCACCACCTCTTCGGGTCCGAAATGACCGTATTGCAGAAACACAGGTCCCGTGATGCCCAAACCCACCATCCACGCCACGCTCCCCGTCCGGCATGCCTTCGCCGCCTCCGGCAACCGCCCAACACACACCGCTTGCGCATCGTTCGGCGGTGACACATCACGAGAGACGCACCGAAAACTCATCGGATTTCTCATCAGGCGGTTGATCCAGACTGGGATTCCCCGTAAAACTCATGGTACTGCTCCGCAATCCGCCTCACGTCGTAACTCCGCTCGAACGAACCTAGCGCGCCGTCACTCAGCCGCCGCAGCAAACCCCGCTCGTCGCAGATGCGGATCAGCGCACCGGCAAGCGCCTCCGCCGAGCGCCCCAGCAGCATCCCGTTCACCCCGTCTTCCAGAACCTCCCGGATCCCCCCTGCATTCGTCGCCAGCACTGGCAACCCAACCGAAAATGCCTCTATCAGCGACATCGGCAGCCCCTCCTGAAACGACATCATCGCCATCACATCCAACTCCGGCATCACCGCCCCCTGCGGATCCGATACATGCCCGAGATACCGGAACCACTCCCCGTGCCGCCCAGCCAGCGCCGCCACCTCCCCCGCATCAGGCCCACCACCAGCAACCACCATCCTCACATCTCGCCCGCTCGCCCTCACCCGCTCCACCGCCTCAAAAGCAATCCTCCAACCCTTGTGATCAGACAAATGACCGACATGCCCCACCACCAACCCGCCACCACCCCGCAACGCAGGTCCCGATCGCCCCGAAACCGCCGGTGCCCCGTTCGGTATCACCGAGAACCACTCCCGCTTCATCCCCAGCACACTCTCCGCACGGTTCAGATTCTCCGCATCCACTGACGTCAGCCTACCCCCTCCCGCCACCACTCGCCCCGCTAGCCACCGGTGAAACATCCCCCGCACCGGCTGACCCCTGAAATCCGCATTCACCCCGTGATACGTCACCACCGGAATGATCTCCACCGCCGCCTTCCCCAGCGGAAAAAACATCCCGCTCACCCATGCATTATGAAAATGCACCACCACCCGGCCGGCACCGGTCTCCCTCGCGAGCGCGTCCGCCCACTCCGCCACGGGGGGCCTACGCAAGCACATTCTCACATACTGCACATGATACGGGGCTCCCCCCATCCGCTCCCGGTACCGGTGCAGCGGCAGCGCGTCCCACTGCACTTCGTAGTCTCCCGGCCATCTCGTGTCCGTAATCAGCCCGATCCCCACTCCCGCATACTCTCCGGACTCCTCCTGCGCCATCGCTAGCGTCTTTATGACACTCCATGGCCCAGTCACCGGGTTGAATGCCACATGCAGCACAGCAGTCTTCATGATTGCTCCTTTCCGCTCTGCACTTTTCTTGTCAAAGCAGAATCTTCCCCATCCAGCCATTCCAGCGCCTCCCTCATCCGCCCAAAGAAAGAACCGCCTCGCCACCACTCCCGCAGAAATCCTCGCCAACTGACCATCGCGCCCGCATCCTATGCCTCGAAGATATACTCTTCCACCTTGTTATTAACGACACTGCTGGTGTTGAAGGTGCAGGACACCGGAACCCCCTGCGCCATCGTCTCGCAGCAGACGGTCGTCGAGACCTTCCAGTGCGACGGAAAGAGAAATCTTCATGCCGGTTGCTTCCACTCAGGAATGAATCCGTTCTCCGGCGCATACAGCCGCCGCCGCTCTCTCACACACTTCGGCACCAGCCCCAGCCCGGCAAGCAACGCCCGCGGCGTCTCCCACGGCATGGAGACCGCCGTCAACCCGCGCCGCAGCGCCCTAGCAAGCCCCAGCGGAACACCCAGCATCACTCCCTTTTGCAGCACGTTCACCAACATCGCATTCCGGACATAATGAAACGACTCCCACCGCTCGTCCCGCGCAAACGGCACGTGATCATGCTGTACCACCACGGATGGATCAAACCACACCCGGTACCCAAGCCGGATCAGTCGCCCCGCCAGTTCGGTATCCTCCCCGGCGAATACTAACCAGTCGAGATACCCCCCGGCCCGCAGGACCTCTGCACGTCTCATCAGATTTGCTCCCCCATGAAAGCCCACCGCACCGCCCTCCTCTTTTCTCTCCGGAGCCAGCGCTCCCTCCTGGGTGTTGAAATACGGAAATGACACCACTGCCACGTCCCGGTCGCCCGGACGGTCTTCCAGCCAGCGCCCCAGCTGTGGCTGGCTCGCCAGATAGCAGTCGTCGTCGAGCGACAGGCAGAAGCGGGTCTCCGCCGCCATCATGCACCGGTTCCGCCCTTCCCCCGGCCCGACTCGCTCCTCCGACCGAATCAACCGCACGTTCGCATGCCTCCCCGCCACCTCTCTCATCGCCCCCGCATCCGCAGACGCATCATCAAAGACCACCACAGGCACCCCATCTCCCACCGTACGCCTCGTCAGCCCCAGCGACCGGTCAAGCGTCGGCGCCCGGTCGCGGGTCGCAGTAATGATCGTGTAGTCCAGCATCAGTGTTTTTTCCTCTCCGCTCTCACCGGAAAGACCGGCCTCCTACCCCATCGCCACTCCGGTTCAACCGGCCAGCCGCAAAATCATCAGCCTCTCCCCCCTTCAACTCCCCATCCCATACAACCCCAGCATCTCCTTCGCCACATCCACACTCGTCCTCAGCAACCCTCCGTCACCCCCATTCCCACCCCCCCCTCTACCCCACTCCGCAACTTCCCTCCTCAGGGCACCCGCCCACGCTTCCGCCGTGTTCGGAGCCACCACCCCCCCACGCTCCCGCAGCACCCCAATCTGCCCCACCCTCTCGCTCCCCAGCACCCGCACCCCCGCCGCCAATCCCTCAAACAGCGTCAGCGGCCCCGTCTCCAGCCACGTCGACGGGATCCCCAGCACATCAAACCCGAGATACTCCCGGATCGTCCCCGCTTGATCCGTCTTCGGCACCAGCGTGATCCGCGCATCCCGCGCTGCGAGCTCCGCCAGCCGCCCCGCATACCCGTCACCCGCCCCCTCCCACCCCACCACCCGCAACCGCGCTCTCGGATCCTCCACCATCATGAATCCCTCCATCAGCAGATGCACCCCCTTCACTTCCGTCACCCGCCCAAGATACCCCACACAAAATGTCTCCCCGTTCCTCGTCGCCGGACCCGCCACCGCCAAGCCATTCAGAAAATCCACCGACAACCCCTGCGGCGCATGCACCACGCCTCCCTCCCTCGCCCCATTCCGCTTCAATACCCCCACACTCCACTCCGCACACGCCACCGTGAAGGCACACCCACCCAGAAACTCCCGCAGCGCCGCGCGATACACGCGGTTGTCGTGAAAAAATGCCGTCCTCCGCCTCAATTTCGTCGCTCCCAATCCCATCGCCGCCCACCCAACCGCTCCAGACACCGCCGCAGCAGCATACCCCAGCGCCTTCAGCCCTCCCAGCCGCTCCTCCGACTGACACGCCGAACACCGCCACGCCCGCACCTCCCCATCGCACGGCTCTTTCCCGAACAACAACCCCGTCTCCCGGCGGCACGTCCACGCCGGACTGTGATGCGTGTACGCACACCGGATTCCCTCAGCCCGCGCCGCCTCCGCCACCTCCGCCTCGCTCAACCCAAAGGTGTGAAAATGCACCCAATCCGGCCGCTCCGCCCTCAGCATTCGCTCAGCCTTCTCCCGCAACCCCACCACCGCCCCATCCACTCGCATCGCCGGTGCAGGAAGCCGCAGCACCCTCACCCCCTCACTCACCATCTCCGCACCTCCCTCCACATTCGTCAGCCACACCACCGCATTCTCCACACCCGCTCCCTCCAGCCCTCGCACCAGATCAAGCACATACCGCTCCGTTCCACCGGTCGAACCAGCATGGCAATATTCAGTAACGTGCAGAATCTTCACAACAGTCTCACATTCAATAGCTCCAACGCCCCCTCAACCGGAATTCCCAACCGCCTCGTCACCTCCCCGCCTCCACCATCGCCGCCCGGAACATACCACCCAGCAACCCAGCCCCGTACGCCGTTAAATGCGACCCATCCGCGTACACCTGCCGCCCGGATTCATCAAAAAACAGCACCGAACCATCCCCCATCCGCAGCACCCCCTCGACATCCACCACCCGGACACCACCACCCGCCAGCGACTCCACGTAACGATTCATCTCCTCCCTCTTCACCCTCTTCTTCTCATCCTCGAAAAACGGCAGCCGCGCTCCGCGCCGCATCCCCTCACGATTAGCCTGCACCGGCAGCTGCGGCGGCTGCGTGCACAGCACGATCCTCCGCGCATGCTTCCCCAACTCCTCCACAGCCGCCTTCAGCCGCTCCGGCCTCCCCGCCAGCTTCCCTGTCCAGTGACACACCAGGAAAAGCACCTCAGGCTTCTCCTCCGCCGCCACCGCCACCACATCCCTCCACAACCGCCCCCCATCCTCCGCTCCAGGCAGCGGATCCCCAGCAGCCACACTGCAGCTCACAAACCGCCGCCCATCCTCCGCACTCAGATCCCTCAGCGTCCTCCCATACATCGATGCATTGCTGTCCCCCGCAATCATCACCGTCCCCGCATTTGGCACCCGCTCATACACAATCCCCCCCGCCGCAATCGCCTCAGCACTCGCATTCACATACCCATCCTCCCGGATCGCCCGCCCCACCATCACGCTCATCCCAATCAGCACCGCGCTCGCCCCAAACGCCACTCCCCTCAACCCCGCACGGTTCAGCACCCTCCTCGCAGGTCCCTCCAGATACCGGTAACTCAACACCGCCAGCACCACACTCACCACCACCTTCACCACCAGCCGCACCCACCCAGCCGCCCCGAAAAACCGGTAGTCCACCAGCGAAAACACCGGCCAGTGCCACAAATACAGCGAATACGACGCCCGCCCCACCGCCGTCAGCACCCCCAAGGACAACCACCGCTCCACAGGATCACCCACACCAGCAGGCCCCAGCAGCAGCACCGCCCCAGCCACCGGCACCCCAGCCACCCAACCCGGAAAACCCTGCCCCTCCCTCAGAAAACAAAAACTCCCCACCACCATCACCAACCCCATCACCCTCACCCACGGCCTCCACCCCGCCGCCCCCCTCCCCGCTCCTGAGACCGCCAGCAGACACCCCGCCAGCAACTCCCACGCCCGCGTCGGCAATAGATAAAACGCCCACACCGGCCTCACCTGCGTCAGCACCACACACCCCGCAAAACTCAGCCCCATCACCACCCACATCCCCCACTTCAACCACCCGCGCCTCCACCGGAACACCACCGCATAACACGCCGGAAACAACAGGTAGAACTGCTCCTCCACCGCCAGCGACCAGTAATGCAGAAACGGCTGCGCATCAGGCGAAATCTCAAAGTAACTCCCCTGCAGCATGTACTTCAGATTCGCCACCGACGCCGCCGCCGCCACCAGATTCGCCCCCGCAGACCCGAAATCCTGCGGCGTATAAATGAAATACGCCGCCACCACCGTGCTCAGCGCCACACAGAAAAATGCCGGAAAAATCCGCGCCACCCGCCGCTGGTAAAACTCCCCAAACGAAAACCTCCCGGCCTCACTCTGCCTCCGGATAATCGACGTGATCAGATACCCGGAAATCACAAAAAACACGTCCACCCCGGCAAACCCTCCAGGCAGCCACCCGGGCTCAAGGTGAAACACCATCACGCTCAGCACCGCTAGCGCTCTCATCCCGTCAATCGCGGGCCGGTATGGAAGTTCAGTCGACACCCCTTCTGTCAGGTTGATAGCTCCCTCTCCCCTCACTTCCTCAGAAACGGCCGCTCGCAAAACCGCCAGAACACCGCCGCCAGCACCACATGCCCCATCAGTATCAGCAACACCTCCAGCACCCGCGGCCCGCCTCCAGGCATCAGCAACCCCACCACCTTCCCCACCAGCACGAGATTGAACTGATGAATCAGATACAGGCTGTACGATATCACCCCCACCGCTCCAAGCCACTTCACAGGCAGCCATGTCGCCATCCGGTCGCTGTACGGCCTCAGCAGCATCAGCACCAGCGTAAACCCAGCCCCTGCCGCAAGGCTCTCCGTCAGCCCGCCAAATACCCGGACCCCCCTCCACAACCCCAGCAGCGCCGCCACCAGCACCAACCCCACAAACACCTCCGCACTCCGCCGCGCCACACCAGATCTCCACCGGCAAAGATACAGATACGCCACACACCCAAGCCCGAACAACGGCCAGCACTCCAGAAACCACGCATACCGCGGCACCTCGAACACCATACACCACACCATACTCACCGCCAGCAATCCCATTACCTGCCACTGCATATCCAGTCTCTCACGCCACCGCGCCACCGCCAGACACAACCCCACCACCGCATAAAACTGCACTTCGTAATTCAATGACCAGAACGCCGCCACCATGAACGGCGGATCCCCGCCAACCAGTGTCCTCGTCCACTGCGTCAGCGTCAGATTCTGCACGTAGTCAACCAGCGTATACTGCGCCAGCTGATTCTCTCCAGTCATCTTCCACTTCACCAGCCGCGTCGCCAGAAAAAATAACAGCGCCAGCACATACGGCGGATAAATTCGCCAGATCCGGTTCCTCATGAACTGCCCCGCACTCCTCACCTTCCCCGCTTCCGCACTCGCATAGATGCAGTACCCGCTGATCACAAAAAACACCGGCACCCCATAGTGCCCCCACCAGCAGAACTGCGCATGAAACGCCACCACCGCCAGCGCCGCCATCCCACGGAACGCATCCAGCAGACTGTACCTCGCCCGCCAGACTTCTCCATCTCCAGCTTTCGCCTTTTCTGCTTCCATAAATCTGTCTGTCAACCACACCTCAACCCCGCGGCCACCGCATCGCCTGCAATCCCCGCCCCAGCGTCTGCCGCTGCCGCAATTCATGCAGCTCCCCCTCCAATCCTCCTCCCACACCTCCCCGCACCTGCCCCGCCACCCACCTCACCAGATCTTTCAGCCCAATCCCCCACGACAACACCGTCCGCGCCTTCCAGTCATACACCTTCCGTGTCGCCGCCTGCCCCCGCCCGATCCCCTCATACAACCTCAGCAGATACCCCTTCTCCATCCGCGACGCCGGCAGCATGTGCTCAATCACCATCCCCGGCTCATACCAGCATTCCCAACCCTTCTCGCGCGCCACCGCCGAAATCGCGATGTCCTCCCCGCTCATCAGATTCGACCCCGTCCGCCCCGTCACCTGCGCCGGTGCCCCCGGATCCGCATAAATCTCCCTCAGCAACCCCGTCCGCACGCACATCCCCGCTCCCACCACCCCGCCCCCAATCTCGTCCAGCAGCATCCGCTCATCCCCCCGATCACAAATCGCCAGCGCAAACGGCGCCACCGCCTCCGCCAGCGGCGTCGGCGTCACCTCCCACCGCGGCTTCACCTTCCCTCCAATCACCCCAGCCGCAGGGATCTCCCCAAACGCCCGCACCCCCCGCTCCACCCAGTCCGCCGCCGGCACCGTGTCATCATCCAGAAACAGCAGCAGCGGACCACGCGCCTCCTCCGCCGCACGCGCCCGCGCAAACGACAACCCAGCCCGCGTCTCCAGCACCACCCGTCCATTCTCCGGCAACCACTCCCTCAGCAACCCGCTCACCACCTCATGCGTGTCATCCTTGCTCGCATTGTCAATCACCACCAGTTCCCACGAACCCTTCGGCAGTGTCTGCTCCGCCAACGCCCTGATCACGTCACCGATCCGCGCCTTGCCGTTGTACGTGCAGATCGCGACCGTCGCTTCAAGTGGATGAACCGTCAGTTCCATGGTGTCTTTTAATTCATTCAGGCGGGCCGCCGCCACCGCTCAGTTGTCCTGGCCCATAACCTCAAGGCAAGCGCTTTATCCTCAGGCCTGAAAGTCACCAGCCACAACACCGGCACATATAGCAGTGTCCCTACCGCAAAGCACCCCATCACCCCGGCCAGACTCGTCGGCACCACCACCATCCGGATCAATATCACAAGCCCCGCCAGCACCACCGCCCCAGCCATCGGCCTCATCACCCCCTCCACATAATACCGCGCAGCACCCACCCCAGAGTGCCGGATCAGCAGCAGCGGCGTGTATATCAGATTCCTCAACCCCATCGTCAGAACACACGCCAGCGCAATCCCCTCCAATCCCCACCCGAAATACTTCACCAGCACCACCGCCAGCACCACATTGCAGATACCCCCCACCAACGTCGAAATCACCGCCTCCCCGATCTTCCCCAGCGCCACCAGCGTCTCATACCCGATCATCGTCGGCAGCGACACCGCTGTCCCCACCAGAATGATCCTCAAAACCGGCACGCTGCTCGCCGCAAACCCCGCCCCCACCCAGGCCGTGATGAATGGCTCCGCCAGCACCAGCAGCAGCACGCACGGCAACAGCCCTCCCGCCACCGCATACCGCGTCGACGACACCAGCGCCCCCTTCAGTCGCTCCCCCTCCCCACGCGCCACCATCCCCGTCAAAGCCGGCGTCAGCGATCCCGCAAATCCCGCTACCAGCATTCGAATGATCGGATCCCACCGTTGCCCGAGGTTATAGTCAATGATCCGCCCCGGCCCCAGCTCGTCTAGATTCGAAATCAGCATCGAATCCGTCGCATAGTAGAACAAGTACCCCAAACCACCAAAAAAACTCCACACCCCCAGCCGCATCAGCGATCGCGATCGCGCCACAATGTTCTCCAGACTCAGCACCATCCGGAACTGCGGCACCACCCTCCGCGCCGCCGGTATCTGCATCAGAAACACCACCACCACCCTCACCCCATTCGTCACCGCCACCCAGAACACCACCCCCGGTTCCCCCATCCTGAACCCCGCCACCACCACCACCGCCGCCACCACCGTCGCCACAATACTCCCCAGGCTCTGCCAGTACGCACTCTGCGCCAGCTGCAGCGGCGCACACCACGGCCCCGTCATCGTCAGCAGCGCCGACGTCAGCCCCGAGATCACAATCACCCAGCTCGCATCCCTCACCAACCCGCCCCGTATCCCGAACAACACCTCAGGATACAGCGCCATCACCCACGCCCCCGCCAGAAACAACACCCCAGTCACCACACTCAGCCAGAACCCAGCCCCGATCACCGCGTTCATTTCCTCATACTCACCCTTCGCATATCGCACCGTCGCCGCCCGCGTGTAACTCAACCCCATCGCCCCGGTAAACAACCCGATGAACGACAACGCCTGCGACGCCAGCGTCTGCAACCCCATCGACTCCCGCCCAAGCCTCGCCACCAGAAACGGCGTCAGAAAAAACGTCACCGCCATCCCCACCGCCGTCGCCACATACTGACTCGCGGAATTCAATGCAATCTTACGCAGCATGCGATGGCACCGGGCGTTGATCCACAAACTCTCGGAATGTCACGTCTGCCCACCCGGCAAGACTGCGCCGATAGACGCTTTCAAGCTTTCCATAACTCGTCGCATACGCGACCACCGGCTTTCCAAGCATTGCCGCCATCAGCATCACATGCAGTCGATCCGTGTGCACCTCCTTGGCTTGCCGGATAGTATCGTAAAATACACACGGATTGGCCGACGAAACATCGTGCATCCGGACGCGCTCCCCCTTCGGCAGACTCGAGGCAATCGCCTCCAGCCTCCCGTTTCTTTGCCTGAAGCGGTCCCTCCACTCCAGCTTGCGCGCAATGACCGAGGGCATGGTCCTAAGCAGGGCTCCGCGCAGGCCACTCCGCCCCTCCAGACACGCTTCATGATCATCACGCATCGCAATCAGAGTATAGCGGCGTTCTGCCGAACCCCTCTGAACCTTCAGCCATTCACTGTTTAACAGCGCCAGCGCAGGATCATGCGATAGAGCCCTCTCAAACCGCCCAGACCCGCACTGCCGCCCCAACACCTCGAAGCTCTTCACATCTCGGGCAAACACATGTGAGATGGTATGCGCCCCGTTGAGCACTTCGACCCATCCATGGTCTCTTCCCTCGAAAGTACCCGGCGCAATCACGAACGGCTTGTCGCCATGCTCCTGAAGTACCTCCCGCCAGCCATCAATGTTGGCCTTCCACATCGTAGGATTGCCGCCCGGCCAGAGAATGAAATCGGCATCGCCTTCATTGAACGTCTGGATCACACCACACTCCCGCAGCAGATGCGCAACCCCGGCAAAAATGAGCTCGTCCCCGCTGTTTCCAAGGTAGTGCTTCACATAGCACTTCCCCCCGGCAAGCCCGCGCAGGCATGCACTGAACGGATCATTGATAAACAGATTACTTTCCATCATCGGTTGATTCAATTCGTCGTGCGCAGGTAAACTTGGATGGCCTCAATCCCATCCCCTCAGTACTTCACCCGGTACAGCACATACTTCACGACTTCGTTCTGAAACGAAATCAGAGATCTCTCACTCGTCCACCACCGCTCCACATCAATATCCCGCGGATCCGTCCGGACGACCGTCGCCTCACACCCCGGGATCGTTTTCTCAAACAGCCAGTTCGTCCGCCGCGTCGGAAACGGATCCGTCGGAATGATCAGCCGCCACCCCGTCCCGCCCTTCGCCTGAACCGAACCCGCTCCCGCCGCCCACTCCTTCACTGCCAGCGCTTCCTCGCGGGTGCTCGACACGTCCTTCCCAATCTCGACAATCGCACTCTCCGGCACCCCCTCCGCTTTCAAGACCCCGAGAATCACCTCCGTCGTCCCCGGCCGCAACCCCAGTTCTTCTGTCGGACTCCGCTTCACCTCAGGCACCAGAATCACCGGTGCCAGCCCAGCCTTCCACAGCCGCGCCGCCGCAAACGGCCGGTAATCTTCCCCCCCGCCCAGCACCACGATCGCATCACTCACAGCCGTAACCTCATCCACAATCCACCATCTCGCCGCACCCCGCAGCAGCGGCCCGCTGAACGCCACCAGCAGCATCAGCACCGCCGCCACCCGCAGCAGCACCGCCACCACGCGCACCATCATCACTCGCCCCCGCCTCCCCGGTTCCAAATCACGCTGCCGCCCGTGGCCAGTTCCCCTCCAGGAAAGCCACCCAGCCCTGCACATTCATGTCTCGGCGTGTCGGATTCCACGCAATTCTCGTTTAAACCGTCCCATACCGCCCGATCATCGGCAGCAACTCCCGCGCTCCACGATGCCACGACCGCAGCCGCTCAATCCGGCGCGAAACAAAAGGATCCTCATCAGCCACCCGCGCCAGCAATGGCTCCCCTGCCTCCAGCTGCGGCAGCATTGTCCCTGCCAGCACCCCCCTCACCAGCCGCCGCGCACCGGTCTCCGCCTCAAACCGCATTCTCCGCTCTCCCCCTCTCGACACAGGATGCACCGCCCTCAATCGCGTCAGAATCCTCAACCCCGTCGACGCCGAGGCCTTGCTGATCCCCGCCGCCTTCACAACCTCGTTGAACGTCATCGCCTCCGGCGACAGAAACAGCACCCCGTAAATCCTCCCCACCGTCCGTGGCAACCCGATCGCAGACGCCAGCCCCCCAAAATACTCAGCCACTCCCGCCACCGCACAATCGTCCCTCGCTTCAGCTTCGATCGAGGGCATTCGGTTCATCACAATTGTCAGGAATGGCGATACTTCCGGCCGCCTCAGGCTTTCCTGAGACCAGCCATTGTTCGGAATTCGCCGAACGCAGTTTCCTACCTTCCGGAAAAATGAATTCAAGCTAATACTTTCGGATCGCGACACTTTTCCACGTAGGCCTGCTGCCATCCCAACAGTCTCTTGATCTGACACTTGCGCGACACCCGAAACGACGGCCTCCCCACAGCCCGCGATGCCGCCTCGTCGCCAAAATCGCGCCCCGTCAAAACCGCATGCCTTCCTCGCATTCATCACAGGTTCATACAGAGATACCGATCTCGCTCCCCGTTCTACATCGGCCTCACCCCTCAGTTTAGCGGCCACCTCAACGCCTGCGTCGCCCTCCCCAGCGTCTGCGCCTGCCGCAACTCATGCAGATCCCGCGCTAAATCCGCCGTCTCCCCTCCCTTCCCATCATCGGGCCCTCTCAAATCTCCCGCCACCCACCGCATCAAATCCTTCAGCCCGATCAGCCACGCCAGCGGCGACCTCGCCCGCCAGTCATGCAGCCGCCTCAGCGCCGCCTGCCCACGCCCAATCCCCGAAAACAGCCGCAGCAAATACGGCTTCGCCATCCGCGACGGCGGCAGCACGTGCTCCATCCTCATCCCCGGTTCATACCAGCACTCCATCCCCAGCATCCTCGCCGCCACCGATACCGCCAGATCCCCGCCGCTGATCAAATCGTTCCCCCGCCGGTCCGAAATCCGCTCCCGAAACCGGAACTCATCAAAGATCCTCAACAACAGCCCCCGTCGCACACACATCCCCGCACCCACTATCCCTGAACCCGTGCCATCCACCAGCACCGGATGCGGTCCAAGATCGACAATCGCCAGCGCAAACCCCGCCACCGCCTCCGCCAGCGGCGTCGGCGCCGCCTCCCAGCACGCCTCCACCTTCCCCCCGATCACTCCCGCATTCACTCTCCTCGCAAACGCTCCCACCGCCAACTCCAGCCAATCAGGCGACGGAACATTGTCATCATCCACAAAACACACCACCTCCCCCCTCGCCTCCCGCGCCGCACGCTCCCGCGCAAAGGACAACCCCTGGTTTCCTTCCGTCACCACCCGACCGCTCATCCGGCAGTCGCTCCGCCCCAGCCACCCCTCCACCACACTCACCGTTTCGTCAGTACTCGCATTGTCCACCACCACCACCTCCCAGCTCTCCGTAAGAAACGTCTGCCGCTCCAGCGCCGCCAGCACCCGCGGCAATCGCTCCGCACCGTTATACGTGCAGACCGCCACCGTCGCCCGCAACGCCATCGTCTCCTCCCTCTCCTCAGCTATCCCCACCAGCCGATCACCAGCAGCAAGCACCCGCACCGGCACTTCACCAGCGGCATCTGCAACCCTCCCAGCCTCTACTGTTCGATCTGATGATGCTTTCATAACGACATGTTTCAGCTGCGGCGCAACCTCCCCGTCAGGGTGCGCCATGCGTTGAAGCCAACCATCCGGTTCAGCCCATAAAGAGACCCGGCCACCGCAGCCGCCGTCAGCGCCACCCCAGCCACCATCCCCGGCACCCCGGAAACCACCCGCGTCACCCCATAACCCACACCCAGCAGCAGCCAGTGACCAGCCACAATCAACAGGCTCCTCCGGCTGAATCGAAACGATGTCACCACCCGCCCGCATCCCCACACAAACACCCCGAACAAAAACGCCGACACCGCTCCCGCCACCCCTGCTCCCTCCAACCCCCACCACCCCAAACAAACCACCAGCAGCACCAGACCGCATACCGCCCCGAACGCCTCCGACGCCATGAACAACCCCTTCCGGCTCCGCGCCATCATGATATAGCCAATCGGCCACGCCACCACCCGGAACGATGCCCCGAACGACATCAGCGGCACCAGCGGCACCGCCCCGGAAAAATCCCGCGAAAACGCCAACCCAAGCACCACCGGAGCCAGCGTCACCATCCCGCACAACGCCGGCGTCGCCAGCAGTACCCCCACCTCAATCTGCTCGTTCACCAACCGGTTCACCACTCCCGATGCGCCTGCCGCCGCCGTCAGCCGCGGATAAAAATCCGACCCCATCGCCGTCAGAATCATCTGCACCGCATACCCGGACAGCGTCCACGCCGCCGTGTACAATCCCAGCGCAGCAAGCCCCCCATGCCCCATGATCAGCACCCGCGACCAGCACCCCCCCCCCCCCCCCAACACACTCTCCCACCAAAAACCCCCCCCCCCCCCCCCCCCACCCCCCCCCCCCCCCCCCCCCCCCCCCCCCCCCCCCCCCCCCCCCCCCCCCCCCCCCCCCCCGCGGCCCCCCCCCCTCGCACCACTCCCTGCCGCGCGCTCGGGGGGGGTCCCCCCC
>QQNF01000045.1 GCA_003402705.1 Verrucomicrobiota bacterium
GCCCCCCTCTCCCACCCCCGCCCCTCGCAACATTCCTCACCTTCCCCCCGATCTCCCATAACGGACAATCACCGCGCGCCCGCCATAGCCGGAATGCTCGATCTCCTCGCGAATCATTCCCTCAACTTTATCCGGGCTCCCGCCCCCGGTCCCCGCTCCAATCAGCGGAAACCCGATCGACTCGAACCCATGTTCCTGCGCCTTCGCCAAGGCCGACCGCACCGAGCCCCGAATCGACGCCTCCGACGACCGCCCCATTCCCACTCCCTAACTCTCAATCCCCCTCCCCAGCCTTCTCAAACTCCTCACGAATTATGTCGTCCAGCGTTGCCGCCGCATCACTCACCGCCGCCGAATCCATGTACGCCGTCCCCGCCAACCGCAGCGCCCGGAACTTCCGCGACACCGCCCGCAACGACGACCCCATCCCCTTCCTCGAAAACTCCACGTTCCCTCCCTTGTCACGCCCAATCGACACCATCCCCGCCGACGCAATCGCATCCTGATTCGCCGCCAGAAACAGAAACTCCCAACCATGCCGGTCACGATACTCACTGATCAATTCACCAATCCGACCCACCCCGTACACCCGCGACGCATTCTCCATCCCATCCGTGAAAACCGCCATCGCCACCTTCCCCGGTCGCTCCCCCTCAGGCATCTGGTCAATCCGCTCCGCCAACTCATCAATCGTCCGCCCCATCGCATCCAGCAACGCCGTGCTCCCACGCGGCTTGTACCCCTCCGCGGTCAACTCACCCACCTCCCCAATCGGCACCGACGCCACCGGCACCTCATAACAATCATCAAACAGCACCAGCGTAAACCGCGCCTCCCCAGGTACCTCCCGCTGCATCCCCAAGAACTCATTAAAAGACGCCATCGCCGCCTCCCGCATCGGCCCCATCGACCCCGACCGGTCCAGCACATACACAATCTCAGCAGGAACCACAGGCGTCATCGTTTCAGAATTATTCATCGTGTTTATTAGTTGAAGTTACTTCATTGCGTTTCCCGATAGAGACAGCTCTCCCGTCTTTACCATCTACCGAAAAACAGCACGTCTCAGGGGTGTGCGAAGAACGGTCAGCCATCCAGCCGCCGATGTTGTCCGAGGAACACTCTTCCTCAGCCGCGCTCCAGGATTCATTCTCAGGAGCAGGTGCGATGCTCCAATCCTATACAGAATATGGCGTTTGTCAAGCTCTTCCTGCTCTTTCCTCACACTTTCCACGCACCTCATCGTCCAGGATACACCGTTCCCCCAACCCATCTCCCTCCCCTCCCACTTCATCTCCACCCCCACCACCCGCATCCAGCCATCCCTCAATCACCCCCAAATCAGCCTTCATATCTGCGGTATTCCCAAATCCCCAAATTCCTCCCACATCTCTCCCCCCGCATCCCCCGCAAGGCCCACCCTTCGCGCGCGTACCTTCCCAAAGGCCATGAAGCATCACCACCCGCCCGACTACCGCCACCTCTTCTCCACCCGACGCGACTTCCTCAAGCGCTGCGGCATGGGTCTCGGTGCCATCGCCGCCGACGGCCTCCTCCACTCCGCTGACGCCGCCTCTTCCAACCCGCTCATCGCCCACGCCCCCCAGTTCGGCGGCAGAGCCAAACACGTCATCCACATCTTCGCCAACGGCGGCCCCTCCCAGGTCGACACCTTCGACCCCAAACCGGAACTCGACCGCCTCCACGGCCAACCCATGCCAGGCGAAAACCTCCGCACCGAACGCAAAACCGGCACGCTCATGCGGTCGCCCTACAAATTCCAGCGCCACGGCCAGAGCGGTCTCGAAATCTCCGACATCTTCCCCAACGTCGCCGCCTGCGCCGACGACCTCTGCGTCATCCGCTCCATGCACGCCGATGTCCCCAATCACGAGCCTTCCCTCCTCCTCATGAACTGCGGCGAAGCCCGCCTCATCAGACCCAGCGTCGGTTCATGGGTCACCTACGGCCTCGGCACCCTCAATCAGAATCTCCCCGGCTTCGTCGTCATGTGCCCAGGCGGATACCCCATCCAGGAAAGCCAGAACTGGCAGGCCGGCTTCCTCCCCGGCGTCTTCCAAGGCACCTACATAGACTCCCAGCACCGCGATCTCGACAAGCTCATCGAAAACATCCGCAACAAAAACCTCCCCATGCGCGAACAGCGCATCCAGCTCGACCTCCTCCACGAAATGAACCGCGAACACGAGGCCCGCCGCTCCGGCGACGCCCGCCTCGAAGCTCGCATCCAATCGTTCGAACTCGCCTACCGCATGCAGCTCGACGCCAGCGACGCCTTCGACCTCAACCGCGAACCCCAGCACATCCGCGACCTCTACGGCGACAATGTCCACGGCCGCCAGACGCTCATCGCCCGCCGGCTCGTCGAACGCGGGGTCCGCTTCGTCCAACTCTGGCACGGCGAAGGCCAGCCATGGGACAATCACGACGACCTCGAAGTCAATCACCGCCGCCTCGCCACCGAATCCGACAAGGCCATCGGCGGTCTCCTCAAAGACCTCAAACAACGCGGCATGCTCGACGAAACCCTCGTCATCTGGGGCGGCGAATTCGGCCGCACCCCAGTCGTCGAACTCCCCCAGGCCGGTGCCAATGCCGGCAAAATCAACGGCCGCGACCACAACCACTACGGCTTCACCATGTGGCTCGCCGGCGGCGGCGTCAAAGCCGGAACAGCCTACGGCGCCACCGACGACTTCGGCTTCAAAGCCGTCGATAAACCCGTCCACGTCCACGACCTCCACGCTACCATGATGGCCCTCCTCGGCTTCAACCACGAGTCCTTCACCTACCGCTACGCCGGCCGCGACTACCGCCTCACCGACGTCCACGGCAAGGTCGTCCGCGACCTCATCGCCTGACAATTCCCCTCTCCTCTCTCCCCCAGCCAGCGCGCCGCAGGCTCTGGACTGCTGGGAGCATCACCGCTCTCAGGGCGCACGGAGTGCGCGCGGCCAGCCTCTCTCCGTTCAAGCCCCTCGCCTGACCAGTCCCCTTTTACTATTCACTATTTTCAATTTTCAATTTCCCGGCCCCGCCTTCCTCCTCCGGAAGCACGGGGCCACTCTGACAGTCTCCCTGCTCAGGGCCTCACTGACGCGCCACCACCGTCCCGTCACTCAGCACCATCGCCACCGCCTTCGGAGCCGCATCCGCCGGCAGCTCGCCCAGCGCATACTGAATCCCCGCCAGATAATGCGCCACCACCTCCGGCGTCCAGTAAATGTGCTCGTTGTGCCCCAGCGAACAATAGAAGGTCCGCCCCTCACCATACTTCGACAGCCACGCAATCGGATAGAAATTCCGGTCCGCCATCCCATCCTTGTTCCCATCGTCCTTCTTCATGTCCGTCCCGCTAGGATCCAGCGCCAGCAGCATCCGCCGCTCGGTCGGCTGCGCCGTCGTCGGCCGGAACTTGTAAATCTCATCCTGCAAGGTGATCCCACCCGCATTGAACGCCGCATTCAACGGATGCCCGGGCTCCAGATTCCTCACCTTCACCGTGTCGCCCGACCCCCAAGGGTGACTCTCAAACGCCCCGCCCATCATGTCGTTGTATTCCTTCCACTTCAGCTGCGGGTTATCCGACGAATACGTGTCCGTCGCCGAATGCATCCCCACCAGTCCCTTCCCGCTCTTCACAAAATTCACAAGGCTCGCCTTCAGCACATCCTCCCCTAACGGCGATCCCTTGAAAATCTCGCCCGTCGTATTCACCATGATCACCGCATCAAACGCCTTCAGCTTGTCCGGCGCAAACCACGCCTCGTCCTCCGTGTGCGTCACATTGAACAACCCGGACTTCTCACCCAGCGCCTTCATGCAGTACACCCCCGCCGCAATCGAACTGTGCCGGAACCCAGCCGTCTTGCTGAAGACCAGCACTTCATGCTTCTTCTGAACCGGCGCAGGCGTCTTCGCCGGCAGCGCCGCCTTGATCTTCGCCGCCTGATCGTCCGGAATCTTGAACTTGTCCCCTTGCCCCTGGCCAGTCGCCATCGTCAGAACAGCACCAAGTGATAGGACAGGAAGCAGAACGCACACAGGTTTCATGAGTTTTTGGGGGTAGGATTTCAGAATCGCCGCGACCCTAAGCCCCCACCGCATCCGCGCAATCCCGGGAACGCGTTGCCGCTTGCACCCGCTCCCCACCCATCGTTCCTCCCCTCATGCACCGCCCTCCGCTCGACTCCATTCTGCAGGCCGCGGCCACCTCCACCAGCGCCCATCACGACCCCGAACGCTGGGCCGCCATCCGCTCCCACCTCGCCCGCGGCTGGAACCCGGAACAAATCGAATGGCAACGCTGGCTCCGCCGTTGGTCCCCATGGGCCGCCGCCGCCACCCTCATCTCCGCCGCCACCACCGCCTCCTTCCCCCACGGCACCCACAAGGTCTCCCAGCCTCCCGCTCTCGTCCTCTTCTCGGAACCCCCAGCCTCCCCAGCCACCCCCACACCACCATGAACCGCGGTCGGCTCGCTCTCCTCTGGCTCCTCTCCTCCACCACCCTCGCCGCTCTCACCGCCTTCGCCGTCCTCCGCTGGCACCAGCACCACGCCCACCAACCCTCGCCAGACCCGCTCTCCGCCTCCGAGGAACGCTTCCACTCATGGCTCCACCAGAACCTCAACCTCTCCCCAGCCGAAGACGCCGCTCTCCACGCCGCTGAATCCTCCTTCGCCTCCCGCCGCAAGGATCTCCGCGCCGCCATGTCCGCCGCCGAATCCGACCTCCGCCGCCTCATCCTCCGCGACGGCAAAGACTCACCCGAACTCAAAGCCGCCGTCCAGCGTCTCGCCTCCGCTCAGGCCGAACTCCAGCAGGCCGTCCTAACGCACCTCTTCACCATGGCCGACCACCTCGATCCCGTCCAGCGCCAGCAACTCATCCAGTGGACCCATGACAGTCTCCGCCAGGTTCCTTGACTCCTCCAGCCTCCCCCTCGCCCCTCCAGAAGAGGCCGCATGGGACGCCATCCACGCCGCCGCCGCCGCCCGCGGCGACTCCCTCGCCTTCCAACGTCTCGTCAACCGCCACAGCCCAGCCCTCCACCGCTTCTGCCTCCACTGCCTCGGCAACCTCCAGGACGCCGAAGACGTCACCCAGGAATCCTTCGTCCGCGCATGGCACGCCCTCCCTCGCTATCGCGAATCCGGCACCTTCCGCCCGTGGCTCTGGCGCATCGCCCTCAACCGCTGCCGCGATCTCGCCAGATCCCGCTCCTCACGCCTCCGCTGGCTCTGCAACTGGTCCTCCGACTCACCGCCCGACGCCATCTCCCCCTCACCATCCCCTGACGAAACCGCCGCCCACCGCGCCGACCTCGATCGTCTCTCCCACGGTCTCGCCCTCCTCCCCGAAAACCTCCGCGAACCTCTCGTCCTCAGCGCCATCGAAAACCTCCCCCACCACGAGATCGCCGCCATCCTCAACACCACCACCCGCGCCATCGATAACCGCGTCCAACGCGCCCGCCACCGCCTCAACTCATGGTGGTCACTCCAACCCTGACTGACCCGCTCCCCTCACGCAAAAATACCTGAGCAGTCCGCGCCCCCCTCCCGTTGGCCATGGTGAACTCACGCCATCCATGCCCTCCTCACGCCTCATCCTCGCCTTCCTCCCGCTCGCCACCTCCCTCCACGCCGCCGATCCCACCCCGCCCCCAGCCCTCCCGGAAATGACCGTCGAAGGCAAAGCCGATTCCCTCATCGGCCTCGCCCCCTCCGCCTCCAAAGGCCAGACCAGCGCCGCTGAACTCGCCACTCGCCCCTTCCTCCGCCGCGGCGAACTCCTCGAAGTCGTCCCAGGCATGACCGTCACCCAGCACGCCGGCGGCGGTAAAGCCAATCAGTACTTCCTCCGCGGCATCAATCTCGACCACGGCACCGACTTCGCCATCTCCATCGACGGTCTCCCCGTCAACCTCCGCACCCACGCCCACGGCCAGGGCTACGCCGATCTCAATATCGTCATCCCCGAACTCGTCGATTCCATCGACTACCGCAAAGGCCCCTACTTCGCTGACCTCGGCGACCTCTCCGCCGCCGGCGCCGCTCGCTTCCAACTAACCGATTCCCTCCCCTCAGGCATCGCCTCCGTCTCCCTCGGCGAATACGGCTGGTACCGCGGGCTCCTCGCCGACTCAATCTCCCTAACCACACCCTCCAACCCGTCCGCTCCTTCCTCCACCCTAACTTACGGTCTCGAATTCAACGCCTACGACGGCCCGTGGATCCTTCCCGAAAACGCCCGCCGCTGGAACGGTCTCCTCCGCTGGGTCTCCTCAGACGCCACCGACCGCTTCGCCCTCACCGCCATGGGCTACGACGGTCGCTGGACCAGCAGCGACCAGATCCCTCAACGCGCCATCAACCAGAACCTCGTCAACCGCTTCGGCAATCTCGACCCCTCCAACGGCGGCACTTCCTCCCGCTACAGTCTCCTCGCCGACTGGTCCCGCCAAACCGACGACCGCGGCCAGTGGCACGCCGACGCCTTCCTCAGTCGCTACGACCTCCAACTCTTCTCTAACTTCACCTACTTCCTCGATGACCCCATCAATGGCGATCAGTTCGAACAATCAGAAAGCCGCTGGCTCGCCGGTGCCTCCCTCCGCCGCGAATGGCTCTTCCCATTCGCCTCCGCCTCCTCGGACAGCTCCCTAACCGCAGGCATCGACTCCCGCGCCGACTGGATCGACGACATCGGTCTCTACAAAACCTCCGCCCGTCAGCGTCTCTCCACCACCCGCCGCGACGATGTCACCGAATCCTCCGCCGGGCTCTTCGTCAACGCCGACCTCCACTTCTCCGATTGGTTCCGCCTCCAGCCAGGCCTCCGCGCCGACGCCTTCCTCTTCCGCACCTCCGGCCCCGTCGCTGCCAACGCCGGCTCCGACTCCGCCGCCCTCGTCAGCCCCAAACTCAGCGCCATCTTCGGCCCGTGGCATCAGACCGAATCCTACCTCAACGCCGGCTGGGGCTTCCACAGCAACGACGCCCGCGGGGTCCTCACCACCATCGACCCAGTCTCCGGCTCATCCGTGCTCCCCGTCGACCCGCTCGTCCGCATCTTCGGCGCTGAACTCGGCATCCGCTCGGAAGCCCTTACAAACTGGGTCCACTCCGCCTCCCTCTGGTACCTCCACAGCGACAGCGAACTCGTCTACATCGGCGACGCCGGCACCAACGAAGCCGGTCCCTCCAGCCGCCGCTACGGCCTCGAACTCGCCTCCTACTGGCGCCCCTCCCCGGCCCTCATGCTCGATAGCGAATTCACCGTCTCCCACGCCGCCTTCTCCGACGGCAGCGATGTCCCTAACAACGTTCCGCTCACATGGAACGGCGGCATCACCGTCGGCCACGGCGACGGCTTCTTCGCCTCCCTCCGCGCCCGCGCCTTCTCCCGCCGCCCACTCGAAGAATCCGGCCGCGTCAAATCCCGCGCCAGTCTCCTCCTCAACGCCCGCGCCGGCTTCCGCCGCAAATCATGGGAACTCGCCGTCGATTGCCTCAACCTCCTCGGCCGCAACGACAACGACATCGAATACTTCTACGACTCCCGCCTCGCCTCCGAACCCGCTCCCGTCTCCGACCGCCACATCCACCCCACCGAGCCCCGCATGTTCCGCGTCTCCCTCACCAAAACATGGTAATCACCCCCACGCCCCCGCGGATATCGCCGGTCTTGCATCGCCGCCCCCTCCCCGGCATCCTCAACCCCAGCATGTCCCCCCGCGCCATCCTCCTCCTTTTCCCTCTCTTCTTCGCCTCCGCCGCCCTCGCCGACGGACCAGCCGATAACATCCCGGCCTCCGTCCGCCCCGTCCCGCCCCCCGGCGTCGCCATCCCGGACGATGTCAGGAAATCCCTCACCGAACAGACCGCCAAGCTCGCCGAAGCCATCGAAGCCGCCCGCACCACTCTCAAAGACCGCCCCACTCTCCCCTTCCTCCCAGACGTCCAGATCTTCCACAAAGCCGTCGACTGGGCCCTCCGCTACGACGAATTCTTCGACGCCGCCCAGACCGATTGGGCCCGCGATCAACTCGCCGCCGGCTTCGATCGCCTCAACTCCCTCCTCCACAACGAAATCCCATGGCTCCACGCCCGCGGTCTCGTCCCCCGAGGCTACCTCTCCAAAATCGACGGCAGCATCCAACCCTTCGGCCTCGTCATCCCCGAATCCTTCAACCCTAACCTCCCCCACCGCTGGCGTCTCGACGCATGGTTCCACGGCCGCGGCGAAAAACTCTCGGAACTCGACTTCATCCACCAGCGCCAGTCCTCCACCGGCGAATTCTCCCCGCCCGACACCATCGTCCTCCACCCCTACGGCCGCTACTGCAATGGCTCCCGCTTCGCCGGCGAAACCGATTTCTTCGAAGCCCTCGCCACCGTCCAGCGCGACTACCGCATCGACCCGGACCGCATCGTCGTCCGCGGCTTCTCGTTAGGCGGCGCAGCCTGCTGGCACTTCGCCACCCACCACGCCCCACTCTGGGCCGCCGCCAACCCCGGCGCCGGCTTCAGCGAAACCGAACAGTTCCTCAACTTCTTCCAGGGCGAATCCCTCAAGCCCCACCCATGGGAACGGCTCCTCTGGAATCTCTACGACTCCACCTCCGTCGCAGGCAATCTCCGCAACTGCCCCACCGTCGCCTACAGCGGCGAAACCGATCGCCAGAAACAGGCCGCCGACCTCATGGCCGCCGCCGCCCAACCCCTCGGCATCACGCTCACTCATCTCATCGGCCCCAAAACCGCCCACTCCTACGAGAAATCCACCAAAGCCGAAGTCGCCCGCCGCATCGACCACCTCGCCTCCCTCGGCCGCAACAATCTCCCGCTCTCCGTCGACTTCACCACCTACTCTCTCCACACTAACCGCACCCCCATCGGCACCATCGACGCCCTCGCCGAACACTGGAAACCCGCACGCCTCCGCGCCGCCTTCCTCCTCGCCCCAGGCAACGGCCCGCTCCACCAGCTCGCCATCATCACAGAAAACATCACTGCCCTAACCATCTCCCTACCCCCGGGCTCCCTCCACACACGCCCCCTCTCCAGCATCATCATCAAATCCCCGGACGCCTCCACCCCTCTCAACCTCGAACCAACCCTCACCTCCGACGGATCCCTCTCCATCTCGGCTCACGTCAAAAACGGTGCATGGTCCGAAGGCCCCAACCCGGAACAAGGCCTCCGCAAATCCCACGGGCTCCAGGGCCCCATCGACGACGCCTTCACCGACTCGTTCCTCTTCGTCCGCCCCACCTCCAAACCAGCTAACGAAAAGGCCGCCGCATGGGCCCAGTCGGAAATGGACCGCGCCATCCGCGAATGGCGTCGCCACTTCCGCGGCGACGCCCGCGTCAAACCCGATACCGATATCTCCGACACCGACATCGCCTCCTCCAATCTCATCCTCTGGGGCGATCCCTCCTCCAATTCCCTCATCTCCAGAATCTCCGCCAGGCTACCCATCGCATGGTCCCCCGCCGCCATCACCGCCGGCCCCCATTCCTTCCCCGCCGCCGACCACGCCCTCGTCTGCATCTACCCCAACCCCCTCAATCCTAACCGCTACGTCGTCCTCAACAGTTCCTTCACGTTCCGCGAATACGACTACCTCAACAACGCCCGCCAAACCCCCAAACTCCCCGACTGGGCCGTCATCAACCTCAACACTCCCCCAGACTCCCGCTACCCAGGCGCCATCCCCGCAGCCGGCTTCTTCGGCGAACACTGGGAACTCAAACCCTGACCCCCAAACCCACACCACCACCCTCGATCCCACCTGCCCCCTTGACTCCGACGCCCCCCAATCCCAACCGGATCGCGTCCCAAAGCCCCATAAAACACCATGCATCTCATCTCCACGAGCAGAGACTCAGCTGAGGTGTTTTCATTCTGTGAGGCATGGCTGGATTGCCTCGCTCGTCACGATTTTCATGCGGCTTCTGACCTCATTGTGCGCGACGGCCACCACCAATGGACACCAGAACTGATCGAACGGCTGTTCTCAAACTACGGCCGGACAGAGCCACTTCGTTCCGGCAGGAAATGCGCCGTCACCTCGCCAGACCTTGCCATTGGCGTTCCGAGCCTTTCGAGGCTGCAAGTCGATGATGACGACGACGTTTGCACTGGAGAGGTTCACTCTCGCTATCCTTTCGCCGTCTATTGGTTTTTGGACGGCCCGTCACATAAGGGAGCCTTGGGCTGGCTTCATCTCGATTACCCTCTGGATGGTCAATGGAGCGACCTCTCATCCATCTTCGACATCGTGCCTCGGTCGGGTCAGCATGCCTTCGACCTCGAGCGCATCGAGGTCATGTGACCTTCCACACCATCACTAGATCAATCACAATAAATGCCGAGACTGCGAACGAGGCGCGACTGGAAGACCACCGACCCCGCTCCGCCGGCCATCCTTTCCAATAACTCTACCCTCCATCCCGTCTCGACGCCCCCCCGCCTCCCCCTCTCCACCGCCTCCGCTCCAACCTGCCGATCCCAAAGGGGTTGCGTCCCCACTGAAATCATCCTGACATCTCACAAGCCAACCGTCCCGCGATAACCCATTTCGAATCGAACCTTGGCCCGCGCCGTCTCCCCCCGCCGAACTAACACCACCTGCCAATCCCAACGGGATTGCGTCCCCTAGCCCAGGGTTGGACTGCGCAACGCAGGCCTACCCTGGGTCCACCCCAAACAAATCCCCAACCCCAAAGGGGTTGCGTCCCCGTCGCCATTGCGCTGACACTTCACAGATCCACCGCGCGCCGTCTATCTCCACAACGCATCATCGAGCCCAACACATGGGACGGCCGCCACCAACACCACCCCACTCACCTAAACGCCCTTCACCTCCGACCGGTGCCCCAACGGGACACCGCATTCCAGCCCAGAGCAACGCTCTGGGTTCGCCACACCCCACCCCGAAGTTCTGAAGGAACGCCGCATACCCCCAAACCCCACTCGCACCTCCCCACAATCCCAACGGGATTGCGCCCCGGAGCCCAAGGTTGGCCTTCCCCACGAAGGCCTCACCACCTGCTCTTTCCCGATCGCCATCGGTCACTCTCATAAAAACCTCAATCCAACCCGCCCCCAACACCCCCGGAAATTCCTTGCCAGCCAAGCTAGTCCGTATATGATCGCCAACGCCCACCCATATCCATTGATTCAAAGACCGTTGCAAACCCGCCGGAATGACCCAATTCTAGGAGGCTATCCCAACATATCGTGAACAATGATGGCCTGTTCGCCCCAACTCGAAGATTTCCCGTGAAGCATCGCATCAAGTGCAACAACTGCGGGCGGATACTCACTGCCGACTTGGATGCTTTGCCTCAAGACTTTGAGCCAGCTTGGCCTGACTGCCAGAACATGATTCCACGGGGATGCTACTGGATTGCTCACGATATACAGCCGGAAAGGTTGAGCGGGCATTTCCTCATTCACTTGGATGATCGACAGGGTCTGGCTTATCATCCAGACATGCGAAGACACAACGGTTGCTGCGGCAGGGATGGCACCGATGGAGTGAATCAGGTTTGTGAGTGCGGTTCGGAGGTTGCTACAGAGGTCTCGGATTGCTGGACCAGCTATTTTGCTCACTTTGAGCCTTCTCTAGTCTCTCTTGTTCCAGTAGATTCCCGGCCATGAACCACACCGCGATCAACCCAAGGGCGAACACACCACCCGGAACGCACCAAAGGAACACAAAGCGCCCCAGCCATCTGCCTCCCTTCCCGCTGTTTTCCATGATTCGGCTTAACTCGAACGCCCCCACAACCTGTTCGCCCTCCTGATGCAGATCCTCCGCCTTGACCACATCGTCCTGACAGTCACCGACATTGAAGCGACCTGCCGCTTCTACCAACAGGTACTCGGCATGGAAGTCGTCATGTTTGCCGGAGGACGAAATGCTTTGAGTTTCGCGCAGCAGAAGATCAATCTCCATCAGCAGGGCAAGGAGTTCGAGCCCAAAGCTTACTCTCCCACTCCAGGTTCGGCTGACATCTGCCTGATTGCAGCCACGCCGCTCAGCGAGGTCATCGATCACCTTCGTCTGTGCGGCGTGCCCATCTTGGAGGGTCCGATCGCGCGCACTGGCGCCATCGGTCCGATCACTTCCGTCTACTTCAGAGACCCCGACAACAACCTCATCGAGGTCGCAAACTACGGCGACGCCTAACTTCCATCTCAAGCCGACCCGCCACAACAGCCGTCACTTGACCGCTCCGGGCGTCTGTGGCACCCATCCTGCCGAGTCCGAGCGCCTTCTGCCTCCGCGGCCAGCCCATCTCGAACATCGTCCATCATCACCTCATGCCCGCCCCATGGCACCACTGCATTCCGTGGATGCTGCTTCTCGCCAGCACTGCCTCCGGCGCGCCGCAGGAAGCCCTGTTCAGACCCAGCGTTACCGATCCCGCCATTACACAGTTTAACGAACGCCACTACGCCGTGCTGGACCCTGCGGTGACAGCTCGCGGTCGTTTGGTCTTGTTTCTGCCAGGCACCGGTGCCACGCCATTTCTATACCGCGAGTTTCCGAAAAATGCCGCAACGCTCGGCTTTCACGCCCTCGGGCTGATGTATCCCAATGACAGCGCGATCAACGTGCTTTGCCAGCAGTTCGCGCCGTCTGATCCCGATGCCGCAGGCAATGCCCGGTTGGAGGTGATCGATGGCTCGGACCGTGTCAGCTTCCTCGCGGTCAACAGCACCAATTCCATTCAGAACCGGCTGCTCAAAGCGCTGCAATACCTGCATTCAACCTACCCATTGCAAGGCTGGGGCCAGTATTTCAGCGGCAGCAGCGTGCGATGGGACAAACTCATCGTCTGCGGCCATTCCCAGGGATCGGGCATGGCTGCGATGCTCGCGAAAACCAGAGTCACCAACCGGTGCATCATTTTCACCGGCATGGATTGGTGGACAGGGGGCACTCCACCTCGTCCTTACAACTGGATGTTCACCCCTCCCCAGACGCCAGTGGACCGCTGGTATTCCTTCGCTCACGAGCGGGATCAGTTCCTCGACTTCGCGGAGATGCAGACCGCCGCCGCCGCCCTCGATGTCTCTCGCTACGGCGCCCCGGTCCAAGTTGAATCCTCCTCCCCTGACTATGGCTCCCGGCACTTCCTTTCGACCAATCTCGAACCATCTCCCGCGCAATCCGGCAGCTACCACGGCTGTCCCGTCGTGGATGCCGCCACCCCCATGCAATCCGATGGCATGACTCCCGTCCTCAAGCCCGTTTGGGATTATCTGTTATTTAACAACCCCCAGCCGCTCACGATCGAAGGCACTACAGACGGTATCAGCATCATCTTTTCCCCGGGAACGCTCGAGCAATCCGACGACCTCACTCGCTGGACACCACAGCCCGCGGCCAACAGTCCGCTAGTCCTGCCACGCAGCACTCTACCATTCCGATCCTTCTATCGTCTCCGCACTCCATGATCGCAATGCCTGATCGGCTCAATCCGACAGGACTGCAACTCCACCCCCCTGCTCCACCCGGCATGCGAATTTGCCGGCGCATTCGCTTACCCCTCTGTCAGCCAGTCGGCCGTCTGTCTCCTGCTGATCGGCTTCACCGGACGGCTCAAGCATGACTCGTTAGGCGGCCAATCGGGAGTAAACTCAAAACCCCCGCCAACGCTCCCTCAGATACGCACGCGCCGCCTGATCATCGGAGAGGCCAATGGCCCGTTCATACGCCGCCTTCGCCTCACTGGTAAGACCGATTTCGGCCAGCAAGTGCCCACGCGCCGCCCAATACGGCTGGTGATCGCGCAGTCGTTCCTCCGGCAGGGATTCCAGCAGCGCCAAACCCCGCTCCGCCCCAAAAGCACGCGCGCTCGCGATCGCATGGCCAATGCGTGCACCCATCGCGGGTGTGAACGTAATCAGCAGCTCGTAGAGCGCCGCGACCACCGGCCATTCGACACGCCCGGTCACTCGACGCTGCGCGTGTGCGGACTGGATGGCAGCTTCGATTTGAAAGCGCCCCGGTCGGCCCGCTTCAGCCGCCTTCCGCAACAGCGCCTCCGCTCGCTCGATCATCGGCTGATCCCATGCCGCGGGAGCTTGGGCATCCAGCGGCACGTAGCGGCCTTCGGCATCCATCCACGCCCCCCGCCTGGCATGGCTGTGCAGCATCAGCGCTAGCAAGCCAAGGGCTTCCGGCTCATCCGGCACCAGTGTCACTGCCAGCTCGCCCAGCCGGATGGCTTCACTAGCCATATCGCGGCCCGTCTGATCCTCGGACGATGACTGCCAGCCGCAAGTAAAGGCAGCATAGATGGCATCAAGCACTGAGCTGAGCCGCTCCTCCCAGTTTTGGCGCTCCGGTACTTCAAACGGAATCGCCGCCGCCTTGATCTTCACCTTGGCTCGCACCAGTCGCTGCGCCATCGCAGCAGGTGCCACAAGGAAAGCGCCAGCAATGGCCTGCGCATCAAGACCCAGCACGACCTGCAGCATGAGCGGCGTTCGCAACGCCTCGTCGATCGCTGGATGCGCGCAGACAAACAGTAGCTTCATGCGCTCGTCCGGAAACTCGTCGCTGCCAGCCGCCACTTCCTCCGCGCTTTCAAAAGCATGCTGCATCGCATCGGATAGTCGCTCACGCACGGCATGCCGACGCTGTCCATCAGTAAGCCGACGGCGTGCCACCGCCAGCAGCCAGGCCTCGGGCTTATCCGGAATGCCTTGCACGGGCCACTGCTTCACGGCCGCCATCAAGGCCTCGCTCAGCGCATCTTCGGCAGCCGCCAGATCGCCACCTGCCCGTGACGCAAGGAAACCTAGGCCGGGGCTTCGGCAGGATCGTTCCGTTTGGCTAATTCCGCCTGCGTTTCAGTGAAGAGGAGCATGTATTCCATAAGGATGATGTCTTGTAGTCTGTTTTAGTTGTTCAACACGCGGCGAATCATTGTCGCGCACTGAATTGTCGGGCGAGCGCCCCCTGAAGCGACATTCCACGGAAACTTTTTTTCTGTCCTGTGAAAATCCCCGGGAATCGCGCCCGATGCGTGCCTCTGCGCGTCGCAGAGACCGTCTCCCAGCCAAACGCAACATCCTTCCCCCCTCACCCCTTCGCCGGCCCAGTCGTCCCCGCCGCCACAAACGTCAGCGGGATCGGCTGAAATTCATGGTCCGGCCGCCCCTTCGCCAACCCCCGGATCCACCGCAGGATCCTCCGCACCATCAGCTCCTGGTCCGACGTAAAATGCGCCATCGCCGGCCGATGCCACGCCAGCTCGGAATTGTGCCCCCAGCTCACCAGCGACACATCCTCAGGCACCCGCAGCCGCCGCCGCGCCAGAAACGACAGCACTCCCACCGCCCACTTCGTCTTCAGCACCACCAGCGCCGTCGGCGGCGTGATCCGGAACAACGACGTCAGCTCTCTCTCCAATCCCTCCGGCGTCTCCTCCCAGTCAGGCACATGATAGGATGACGGCGCAATCCCCTGCGCCTCCAGCTCCGCCTTGTACTCCTTCAGCACCTGCATCTCCTCAGGATGCCGGAACTGGTGCGGGGCCAGCAGCACAATCCGATGGTGTCCCAGTCCCACCAGATGCCTCACCGCCGCCCGGTACGCCTCAATCGAGTCCGCCCCAGTGCTCGCCATCGGCAGCGACCGCGCATGCCCACCCAACGCCAGCATCGGCACGCCACTCGCAATCCCCCATTCCAGCAACTCCCGGCTCCCCGCATGCACCACCCAGCCATCCACCCGGATCTCATCCATGTGCCGCTGAATCCTCCCCAGATTGTCCCCCAGTTCATTCTGTGACCGCGCCGCAATCTGACACTCGTGCCCAGCCGTCTCAATCGCCCGCCGCAACTCCAGAAACAGGGTCTGCTGATCAGGATCCTCAGTCGCCAGCGGCTCCCGCAGCAATACCCCTATCCTCAAAGTCCGGCTCGCCGAAACCGCAGACCTCCCCGTCACCGTCCGCCGCCGCCCTACCCCAGCCGACGCAATCACCCCTTCCACCTCCAGAATCCGCATCGCCGCCCTCATCGTCTGCCGCGATACCCCGCACAACCCCGCCAGCTTCAATACCCCTGGCATCCGGCCATTCCACCGGCCCGTCTCCAACCCCTCACGGACAAAATCTGCAGTGACCTCGGCAAGCGAGCGGCGACGGACGGTTTTCATGGTCACTCCCAACGACGCCAGCTTCCCGCAATCGTCAAAATCATTCCTCCTCACACCCAGCCTCACGCTCCCCTCACCTTCCATTTCACCCACCACGGTTTCACCCCGCTCCCATCGCACTTCCCCTGCCCCCACACGCTCCCATCACCCAAGTTTCCGATCAAAAACACCCCAACCAGGCACGAGAACAGCCCAGTTAAATCACATCAAATCCCCCCTCTCTCTCACCGTCTCTACCGTCACTCCCACTACCGTCACTTCGTGTGCTTCAGCACAAATTTAACAATCGGCCCAGGATCTTTCAAACTGTGCGGATGATGCCCCACCCCCGCCTTGCTGATCAACTCCATCTCCAGCCCAACCGCCGCCCCGCGCTCCTTCAGCAATCCCGAATTCTCCGCCAGCGGCACCACATCATCCGCATCCCCGCACACCGACAGAATCGCCACCTTCCCCTTCGCCAGCACCGCCGCCTGATCCACCGGATTCCCCTTGAATGCCTTCGCCGCCCCATCATCCGCAAACCCATACACCTGCTTGCACCGCTCCCAGTCCCCCGGCGATCCCTTCCCCTTCCCAAACCCCGCCGGCCAGCTCTTCACATCCAGCACCGGCGCATCAAGATACAGACACGACACTTTGTCAGGGTGCGCCACCGCCCAGTTCACCGCAAACAACCCGCCCCGGCTGAACCCCTCCAGCACCGGCTTCGCCGACAACCCGTACGCCTTCACCACATGCCCGTGAAATCCCTCCATCGCCGCAATCGCCGTCGGCCCGCCATAAAGATTCTGCACGTCCACATACCCCGCATGAAACCCCTTCTCCAGCAACGCCAGATCCGCCTGCGGCTCATGCCCGAAAAATTCCGTCCGCCAGATCCACGGCTTTCCATCCGCCGCCACCTTCGGCACCACCACAAATGCCGCCCGGCCACCCACCTCGAAATCCAGCTTCACATACCCGTTCCACTCACTCCGCTTCACCTCCCCGCCCGGCCCCTCCGCCAGCACGGCCATTCCACTCATCATCAGACAACTCAGCATCGCAGCACGTTTCATTTCAACCCACCCACCAGCTCCCTCCCCGCTCCGCAAGCGCTCCTCACCTCCCTGTTCCCGGTTCTGCCAACTTTCGCGACTCACCCCCATCCAGCACACCGTACCCAACCATGACCATTCCCTCATCGCTCCACCGCTCCACCACCCTCATCCTCGCCGCCGCCGTCCTCACTTCCCTCACCTCCTCCGCCTGCCGCCACACGCCCGGCGAAGCCTCCAACCCCGTAGCACTCAAGGTCTCCGACCCACGCTGGCACCCAGGCATTTACGACCCCGGCAGCCGCAACTTCCGCATGGGCATCCGCTGAAAACCGGACCACCTCTCTCACTCCGCCGCATCCTCACCCGCCGGCGCGTCCCCGTCCACAGCATCCCCCGGTTCCGCCGCCGCATCCGCGTCAACGTCCGCATCCACCTCGCCCTCAATCACCGCATCCCCATCGCTGATCACTCGCGCAATGTCCTGCAGTAGCTCGCCCTCACGCAGCGAAATCAGCTTCACCCCCTGCGTGTTCCGTCCCGCCTCGCGAATCTGTCCCACTGGAATCCGCACGCTCTGCCCGGTGTTCGTCATCAGCATCACCTCGTCAGCCTCGTGCACCACCAGCGCCTCGACCACCAACCCGGTCTTCTCCGTCGTCTTCATCGTGATGATCCCCTTACCACCACGGCTCTGAATCCGGTACTCGTCAAACTGCGACCGCTTCCCGATCCCGTTCTCACTCGCCACCAGCAGAGTCGCCCCGCTCTCCACCACCGCTAGCGAAACCACATAATCCTTCTCCGCTGGCCGGATCCCCCACACCCCTGTCGCCGTCCGACCCATGTCCCGCACATCCTCTTCCTTGAACCGGATGCTCAACCCGTCCCGCGTCACCAGAATCAGTTCGTTGCTCCCGTTCGTTAGCGCACACCCAATCAGATAATCCCCTTCCTCAATGTTGATCGCATTGATCCCGTCCTTCCGGATGTTCCGGAACTCCGACAGGTTCGTCCGCTTCACCACACCATTGTGCGTCGCAAACACCACAAACTTCAGCGGATCCCACGTCGAATCCTTATCCCCCTCGCCCACCGCAGGAATCCGCAGCACGCTCGCCACTTTCTCCTCCGGCTTCAGATTCAGCAGATTCTTGATGCTCCGCCCCTTCGCCGTCCGCGACCCCTCGGGAATCAGATACACCCGCTCCGCATACACCCGCCCGGTGTTCGTGAAGAACATCAGCCAGTCATGCGAACTCGCCGTGAACAGGTGCTCCACAAAATCCTGCTCCTCCTCGCCCTCGTCCGTCATCCGCTTGCCAGTCTCCATCCCCTTCAATCCCTTCCCACCGCGCCGCTGACTCCGGAACTCCGTCGCCACCGTCCGCTTGATATACCCACGATGCGAAATCGTGATGATCTGACTCTCGTTAGCAATCAGGTCGATCGTCGTGATCTCCCCATCATCATCCGCAAAATCCGTCAGCCGCGGCGTCGCATACTTCTCCTTAATCACCCGCAGCTCTTCCTTGATGATCGTCAGCACGCGGCTCTCCTTCGCCAGAATGTCCATCAGATCGCTGATCTCGGCCATCACCGCATCATACTCCTCCTTCAGCTTGTGCCGCTCCAATCCCGTGAGCTTGTACAGCTGCAGCTCCACAATCGCCTTCACCTGCCGGTCATTGAAGAAATACCGGTCCCCCTTCACCTGAGGCTGCCCGCGGATGATGATCCCTAACGCCTCCGCAGCCTCCACCGAAAACGGATAGTCCTTGATCCTCGACTCCGCCTCATCACGATTCCGGCTCTCCCGGATGATCTTGATGAAATCATCAATCCGGCTCGTCGCCAGCAGCAGCGCCTCCAGAATCTCCGCACGCGCCTCCGCCTTCCTCAGCAGATACCTCGTCCGCCTCAGCACCACCTCGCGCCGGTGCTCGATATAACACGCAATCGCATCCTTGATGTTCAGCAACCGCGGCCGCCGGTTGTCGATGGCCAGCATGTTCACACTGAAACTGCTCTCCAGTGACGTGTGCCGGTACAGATTGTTGATCACCACCTGCGGCCTCGCATCACGCTTCAACTCAATCACCACCCGCGTCTTCTCATCACATTCATCACGAATCCCGCTGATCTCCGGCAGAATCTTCTCACCCACCAATTCCGCAATCCGCTTGATCAGCACCGCCCGATTCTCACGATACGGAATCTCCTTGATGATGATCTGCTCCCGCCCGCGCTCATCCTCCTCAATCTCCACCTTCCCCCTCACCTTCACCTGACCGCGACCGGTCGCCAGATACTGCCTCACTCCATTCCGACCGAAAATCGTACACCCCGTCGGAAAATCCGGGCCCTTGATGTGCTCCATCAACTCCGGAATCGTAATGTCAGGATTGTCAATCTGCGCACAAATCCCATCCACCACTTCCCCAAGATTGTGCGGTGCCATGTTCGTCGCCATCCCCACCGCAATCCCCGTCCCGCCATTCACAATCAGATTCGGAAACGCCGACGGAAACACCACCGGCTCAGTCAGCCGCTCATCATAGTTCGGCTGAAAATCCACCGTGTCCTTCTCCATGTCCTCCATCAGCAGCGTCCCCAGATGTGTCAGCCTCGCCTCAGTATAACGCATCGCCGCCGGTGGATCGCCATCCACACTCCCGAAGTTCCCCTGCCCGTCAATCAGCGTGTCCCGCATGCTCCAGTGCTGCGCCATGTTCACCAGCGTCGGATAAATCACCGCCTCACCGTGCGGGTGATAGTTCCCCGAGGTGTCACCGCAGATCTTCGCACACTTGATGTGCTTCTTGTTCGGCCACAGCGACAACTCGCTCATCGCATACAGAATCCGCCGCTGCGACGGCTTCAACCCATCCCGCACATCCGGCAGCGCCCGGCTGATGATGACGGACATGGAATAGTCGAGAAATGACTTCGCCATCTCAACGTCGACATTGATCGGCTCGATATTGCGCTGGTCGTTTTCGCTGCTCACAGGGACTGGGTAGGGGGTAGTTTCCACCCCGTTTTTCAAAGGAATCCGGGGGATCTTCCCCTCCTTAAAGGGGCATCTCTACGGGCGCAAGGCGCGAGTTTGCCACGCCTCGTCCCAACAGCCCGCTCACCCCTCGTCCAAAGCCCCCGCCATCCGCCCCGCCGCCAGCCATTCCTCCATCAGCTCCCGGAACGCCCGCACCGGCGGCTCATCCCCCTCAGGTTGCCACACCATCACCAGCGGCACCGTCCGCCGCGGCGTCAGCGGCACCAGCTCCAACCCCTCACTCCCCGCACCCAGGGTCGAATCCGGCACCACCCCAACCCCCTCCCCAGCCGCCACATACCTCAAAATCGTATCCATCAGGCTCGGCGTATGCAGCAATCTCGGCGTCACCCCCGCCTCACGACACGCCGCCAGGATCGCATCGTGCGACCCCGCACCCTCCCGCCGCGCCAGCAGCACCAGCGGCACCCCCGACAGTTCCTTCCACCCCACCGTCTTCCTCCCGCACCACTCATGCCCCTCAGGCACCACCGCGCAAAACGGCTCCTCTCTCAGCAGCAGCGACGGCAAACGCAACGCACTGTGCGCCAGCACAGGCCTCGTAATCCCCGCCGACAACCTCCCCCGCGCTACCATCTCCGCCACCCGCTCCGGGGTCCGCTCCTCCAGCACCACCGTCACCCTCGGCCACCGCCTCCGATACTCCTTCACCACCGACGCCAGAAACCCCCTCGTCGGCGGCCCGATATACCCCAATCGCAATTCCCCTTCCTCCCCAGCCGCCGTCCGCTGCACCCGCCTCAGCGATTCCTCCCACCGCTCAAACAACAACCCCGCCTCCCGCAACATTACCGCCCCGGCCGGCGTCAGCTTCACCACCCGACGGTTCCGATCCAGCAACCTCACCCCACACGCCTCCTCCAATTCCTGCACCGCCCGACTCAACGCCGGCTGCGCAATCCTCAATCGCCGCGCCGCCCCGGAAAAACTCAGCTCCTCAGCCACCGCCTGAAAATACCGCAGATGTCGCAAATCCATGCACTCTCTTGTGATGCCGTTTCGGCATTCATGCCATCGCAATTCTCTATTTCCGTTTTGACCGACCCTGCTGTTTAACCTCCCTGCCACTTTCCGCCGCGCCGCCATGTCCAATCTCCAGCTCGCCATCCAGTTCTTCCTCCAGATCGCCATCATCCTCATGTTCTGCAGGATCGTCGGCCTCATCGCCGCAAAATTCGGCCAGCCCCAGGTCGTCGCCGAAATGATCGCCGGGGTCCTCCTCGGTCCCTCCCTCTTCGGGGCCATCGCGCCCGAATGGTCCGCCGCCCTCTTCCCCAAGGACTCCATGAAGGTCCTCTTCCCTGCCTCCCAGCTCGGCCTCGCCCTCTACATGTTCATCGTCGGCCTCGAATTCCGCATGGACATCGTCCGTGAACGCTTCCGCGCCTCTGTCGCCGTCTCCTTCGCTGGCATGGCCGCCCCCTTCATCCTCGGCGCGCTCCTCGGCTGGTACTTCAAAACCCACACCAGCCTCTTCCCCGCACCCACTTCCCTCCCCAACGCCGCCATCTTCATGGGTGCCTCCATGTGCATCACCGCATTCCCCATGCTCGCCCGCATCATCCACTTCAAGGGACTCGCCGGTACCGTCATGGGCACCGTCGCCATCGGCGCAGGCGCCATCGACGACGCCATGGCATGGATGCTCCTCGCCATCGTCCTCGCAGGCTTCAAAGGCGACGCCTCCCACGCCCTCGTCAATATCGGCGGTGCCGCCGCCTACGTCGCCCTCACCCTCCTCGTCATCCGCCCCATCCTCGCCAAATGGGCCTCCCGCATCGAAGCCCGCGGCGTCGTCTCCGACGGCGAATACGCCTTCCTCCTCTCCCTCATGTGTCTCGGCGCGTGGTGGACCGACTACATCGAACTCCACGCCGTCTTCGGTGCCTTCGTCATGGGCGCTGCCATGCCCCGCGGTCTCATCTCCCGTACCCTCATCGAACGCACCCAACCGCTCGCCGTCGCCCTCCTCCTCCCGCTCTTCTTCACCTTCTCAGGCCTCAATACCCGCATCGGCAGTCTCAACACCGCCGTCCTCTGGCTCATGTGCGCCGCCGTCCTCGCCGCCGCCATCGCCGGCAAAGGCCTCGCCTGCTGGGCCGCCGCACGCGCCGCCGGTGTCCCCAACCGCGAAGCCCTCGGCATCGGCGTCCTCATGAACGCACGCGGTCTCATGGAACTCATCATCATCAACATCGGCCTCCAGAACGGCATCATCTCCCAGGAACTCTTCGCCATCCTCACCATCATGGCCGTCATCACCACCCTCATGGCCTCCCCCATCTTCGACCGCCTCACCAGCCCCGCCCGCCCCGCTCCCTAACACCCACCGCAGCAAGGCCGTCCCGGCCTTGTCTCCGCACTAGCCACCCAACCCAGCAGGCCGTCCCGGCCCCCTCCCCCGCAAATCAGCAGACCTCCCACCTTTCCCCCACGGAATCAGCACTCGCCACCCGTCAGGCACGCCGCCCCAGCATTCACGCTTTGATTTCCCTCCGCCCAAGGCACGCTGGCAGCTACCTCCAGCCTCCGCTCCCTCATGCCCTGCGCCGTCATCATCCCCGCCCGCTTCGCCTCCTCCCGCTTCCCGGGTAAACCCCTCCACCACATCGCCGGTAAACCGCTCGTCCAGCACGTCTGGGAACGCTGCCGCCTCGCCTCCCTCGTCGACCGCATCCTCGTCGCCACCGACGACCCACGCATCGCCTCCACCGCCTCCGCCTTCGGCGCAGAAGTCGTCATGACTTCCCCACACCACCAAAGCGGCACCGACCGCATCGCCGAAGCCGCCCACGCCCTCCCCGACCACTTCGACATCATCAATGTCCAGGGCGACGAACCCCTCATCAACCCAGCCCTCGTCGACGACATCGCCCGCTTCCTCCGCGACGGCGACCCAGCCACCGCCATGGTCACCGCCGTCCACCCCTTCCACGACGCCTCACTCCTCGAAAATCCTAACATCGTAAAATGCGTCCTCAGCCGCTCCGGCCGCGCCCTCTACTTCAGCCGCAGCACCATCCCACACCCTCGCACCCCCGTCCCCAACCTCCCCTTCTGGCGTCACATGGGCATCTACGGCTACCGCCGCCCCTTCCTCCACCAATTCGTCCAGTGGCCCCCCAGCCCACTCGAACTCTCAGAAAGCCTCGAACAACTCCGCGCCCTCGAAAACGACGCCGCCATCCACTGCATCGTCACTTCCCACGACAGCCCAGGCATCGATACCCCGGAACAAGCCCGCGAGCTCGAATCCCTCATCGCCGCCCGTCTGAATCAGAAATCATCTTCCTGACAGTACCCACACGCGTTTTTCCCGCGCTTCCATGACCCTCACCGACGCCATCGCCGCCAATCTCCTCTCGCCTCCGATCCTCTTCTTCGCGCTCGGCATCATCGCCGCTCTCGTTAAAAGCGATCTGAAATTCCCGGAAGCCTTCTACTCCGCACTAACCATCTACCTCCTCACCGCCATCGGCTTCAAAGGCGGTGTCGCCATCCACGAGGCCGGCCTCAGCAGGGTCTGGAAACCCGCCCTCGCCGCCATCTCCCTCAGCGCCCTCATCCCCCTCTGGTGCTTCGCTGTCCTCAGAAAACCAGGCAGGCTCCCCGTCCCCGACGCCGCCTCCATCGCCGCCCACTTCGGCTCCGTTAGCGCCGTCACATTCATCACCGCCGTCAATTACCTCAAATCCGCCGGCGTCCCCTACGAGGGCTTCTCCAGCGCCTTCCTAGCCGTCATGGAATCCCCCGCCATCGTCGTCGCCGTCCTCCTCTCCAAAGCCGGCACCAAACCCAGCTTCCAATCCCTCAAACCCGCCCTCCACGACGCCTTCCTCGGCCGCAGCGTCCTCCTCCTCGTCGGCGCACTCCTCGTCGGCTGGATCAGCGGCCCCCCAGGCCTCAAATCCGTCGAAGGACTCTTCGTCACCCCCTTCTTCGGCGTCATCGCCCTCTTCCTCCTCGAAATGGGCACCGTCACCGGCCGCCGTCTCGGCGACCTCCGCAAGGCCGGCCCGTTCCTCCTCGCCTTCGGCATCGTCGCCCCGCTCATCAACGGCACCGTCGGAGCCCTCGCCGGCACCGCCGTAGGCCTCTCCATCGGCGGCACCATGCTCCTCGCCACCCTCTCCGCCTCCGCCTCCTACATCGCCGCACCCGCAGCCATGCGCATGGCCGTCCCGGAAGCCAGACCCGCCCTCTCCCTCGCCACCGCCCTCGGTATCACCTTCCCCTTCAACATCGCCATCGGCCTCCCTCTCTTCCTCGCCATCGCCAGACACACCCACCACCTCCTCCTCTCATGAGCATCCCTCTCCACCCCATGAAAATGGTCTGCGTCACCACCGAAGCACTCGCCAGACCAGCCCTCGAACTCCTCCTCACCGACTGCGGCTGTCTCGGCTTCACCATCATCCCCGCAGAAGGCGCAGGCTCCCAGGGCCAGCGGATCGGCGATATCCCCGAAACCGCTAACATCCTCATCAAGGCCATCGTCAATCCAAAACGCGCCGAACTCCTTATCGAACGGCTCTGGAGAGAATTCATGCCCCGCTTCGCCATGGTCGTCTGGGAAGAAGACATCCGCGTCCTCAGACCTGACAAATTCTAACACTTCACCCGCCCCACGCCATGCGCCGCCGCCCGTTCCTCACCCTCTCCCTCGGCCTCATCTCCCCACTCGCCGCCGATTCCACACCTCCGCCAGCCCCTCCATCTCCCACTCCGCCCCCCGCCGACTCCATCGACAACGCCATCGCTGCCATCGCCCCAGGCCTCCTCAAACGCGCCTCCGTCATCATCACCGACTCCTCCCCGTCCTCCTCCACCGCCCCCGTCTCCCGCACTTTCCACTCCGCCGGCAGCGCCGACGCCATCGACTTCTGGCCCGCCAGCACTATCAAACTCTACACCGCCATCGCCGCCATGGAAGCCGCCCACGCCCGCGGCTTCCCGCTCGACGCCCTCGTCCTCTTCGAACACCGCCACAAAGACGGCCGCTGGATCACCGACTGCTCACGCACGCTCCGCGAAATGTCCTCCGAGGTCTTCCGCCGCTCCTCCAACGAAGACTACACACTCCACCTCCGCATCACCGGCATCGACGCCCTCAACGAACACTTCCTCACCCCGGATCGCGGCTTCCCTCACTCCGCACTCATGCGCGGCTACGTCACCGCTCGCCCCTACGTCTACCTCCGCGAGGAACCCCAGCGCATCACGCTCTTCCACGCCGACAAACGGCTCTCATGGGAACACGCATGGTCCGGCCGCTCATGGTCCAAAGAACGCGGAGCCACCGTCATCGACGCCACCACCGGCAACTGCACCACCACCGCTGAACTCGTCTCCTGTCTCCATAAGCTCTTCTTCCACAACTCCCTCCCACCAGCAGATCGCTTCCGCATCAGCGACGCAATGGCCGACTTCCTCCTCCACGGCGCAGACGGGCTCTCCGGCCTCGAAACCACCAACAAAGACAGCGGCCCCTACGCATGGGAAGGCGGCAAATCCTCCTTCCCCAACGCCCGCTGGTACCACAAATGCGGCCTCATCTCCAACCACGCCCTCGACGTCGCCTGCGCCGACGACCGCGCCAACTCCGGCCGCGCCGTCTTCCTCTGCGCCATGGTCCAATCCGGCAAAGAAGACCTCATCCGCCAGCTCTGCGCCGCCCTCCTCGCATGGGCCAAACGCCAACCCTGACTCCCTCCTCCCTTTTCCCTGTCCGCTCCACCCCTCCCGCGGCAGCAACCTCCTGACTACACTCCCCGGCCCACGCCGTGACCTCCGACGACTCCATCTCCGATCAGCAACTCCTGCGCGAATTCGCCCTCTCGCAGTCCCAGTCCGCTTTCCGCACGCTCGTCGAACGCCACCAGTCCATGGTCTTCGGTACCGCCCGCCGCCGCATGCTCAGCGACGCCGCCGCCGCCGATGTCGCCCAGAATGTCTTCCTCGCCCTCGCCCGGAAAGCCGCATGGCTCAGCGCACGCACCAACGTCGGCGGATGGCTCTACAAATCAACCCTCATGGAATCCGCACGCCGCCAGCGCGACGAAATGCGCCGCGGCAGCCGGGAACGCCTTTACTCCGAAGAGATGAATATACGCGGTACCTCCGACGAAGACACCGACGCCCCTCGCGCCGCCGACCTCATGCCTCTCCTCGACGACGCCCTCTCAGGCCTCTCCGACGCCGACCGCGAAGCCATCATGCTCCGCTTCTTCCGAGGCCTCAGCCTCCGCGAAACCGGAGCCGCCATGGGCACCACCGAAGAAGCCGCCCGTAAACGGGTCAGCCGCGCCCTCGAAAAACTATCCTCCGTCTTCAAACGCCGCGGCACCGCCGTCTCCGCCTCTCTCCTCGCCGCTTCCCTCCTCCCGCAAGCCGCCGACGCCGCCGTCCCCGCAGGCCTCGCCGCCAAAGTCTCCGCCTCCGCCGCCGCCCTCCCCGCCACCAGCTCCGCCGGCCTCCTCTTCCTCAAAGCCGCCGCCCTCTCCAAACTCCACGTCGCCGCCGCCTGCCTCGCCGCCGCCGCCATCCCCGTCACCTTCCAGGCCGTCTCCCTCCACGACCTCCGGCTCGAAAACGCCCGGCTCTCCGCCCTCGCCTCTGGCTCACCCGCCGCCCCCACGCGCCCCGCCGCCTTCTCCATCGCCACCAACTCTCCCGTCCGTTCCAACCCTCCCGGCGGCACCCGCTCTAACACCAGCGATTCCTCCTCCCACCGCCGCCACGAAGACCGCTCTAACCGCTTCGCCGAATTCTGGGAAACCGAACGCCGCCAGCAGCGCGCCGCCCGTCTCCTCGCCATGGACGAACGTCTCGGCCTCGACGAAAACCAACTCACCGCCGCCGCCCAGATCGCCGAACAAATGGACGCCGATACCCGCGCCGCCATGGAAGCCTCACGCACCAACGGCACCCAGCCCGACCCCAAAGCCCTCGCCGCCATCCGCGCCGCCGCCGACAACTCCCTCCTCACGCTCCTCAGCGAAGACCAGCTCGACGCCTTCTCCCGCTTCAAAACCGAAGAAGAACGCAACCGCCAGGAAGTCTACGCAGGCTCCATGCTCGGCGACATGCAGAAATCCCTCCTCCTCTCCGACTCCCAGAAGGACCGGCTCTTCTCCCTCTTCAGCACCCAGGCCGCCGCCAACGGCGGTGACCCCGGACCATGGGCATGGGCCCACCTCATGCAGCCGGACCAATCCGCCAGCCTCTCCTCCATCCTCACCGAGGAACAGTTCAATCTCTGGACACAACGCTACGAAACCTTCGGCCGCATGTTCGGCGGCCCGCCCCGCAGCGATCCTCCCGCCTCCAATCCAGCCGAGAAGCCCTGACCATCCTCACCGCCGGCTCACCCGCACTCTCGCAAACCGCTGCCCCATCGGCAGCCGCCACGTCTCCTCCTGCCGCCCTCCCACCGGCACCGTCACCGCCACCAGTTCCGTCAGCGGCTCTTCCACCCACTCCGCCAGATTCACGCTCGTCTCCACCGTCACCCGCGCGTCATCCGCCCCCACATTCCTCACAAACGCCACGCGTCCCTCCCCACCAGCCACCAGCGTCGCCGCCAGCTCGCCGCTCACCGCATAATCCACCAGATCCGCACGCCCATTCCCGTTGGCATCCGCTAGCGGCACCCCCGTAAACCGCACCGCATCGTCCACCCCCGGCACCCCGCCCGCCCTCACCGACGCACGCCAGTTCCGCGGATTGCCATGGTCAGGATTCGTCTCCGGCGCAATCAATGTCAGGCTGTATCCCCCCCCATCCGCCGCCTCCGGCCACGGCAATCGGTCATTGTACCGGAATCTCCGGATGTCCGTCCCGTCCGACGCACTCAACGCAATCGCCTCCCCCGTATTGTCCAATCTCCCCGCATACACCCCGCCCACCACCACCCCCGGCCACGCCGCCGCAAACACCGCCGCATCCGCCACCAGCACCATCCGCTCCCCAGCCCCTAACACCGCCCCCGCCGGAAACCGGTACGCTATCCCCGCCGTAAACGCCGCATCCGTCAATTCCACCGGCCCGCCACTGATGTTCATCACCTCCAAATACTCCCGCTCCCCTCCCTCCGGCGGATTGTAATGCAGCCTCGACACCACCGTGTTCGCCGCACTCGCCGCCGTCCCCACCACAAACTGCGCCTCCGTCACCGGACTCCACTCCGCACCGTTCCTCACCCGCGCCCTCACCACCACCGTCCCCGTCAGCACCACCGGCCCACCATACAGAATCCCCCGCGCATTCCCACTAACCGCCTCCCGCGGATCACTCCCATCCAGCGTATAATAAATACTCCCCGCCCCCGTCATCGTCAGCCCGTAACCACTCGGCACCACTCCCCCGAACTTCCCAAACTCAGGCGCAGCCGTCGCCGGCCACAACCCCACACTCCGCAGTTTGCTGAACACCGACTGGCTGTTCCCCACGTTGAACTTCGCCGGCAGATACGAATTCTTCACCGCCGCCACCGACGGCAGCCAGTCCGCCGCCCGCGTGTACACCGCCTTCAACGGCACCCCCGGCCGACTCTCCGTATTCCCATACGGCGTCGCATCCGCCGTGTCTCCCCACCGCGCACTCTCCGCCACAATCCCACGGTCCAACTCGTCCGCCGCACTCTGCCACCGTCCCTGACTCCGCTCCAGCGTCAGCGCCCCGCCATTGAACAAATGCTTCCTCACCCGGTCCGCAAACAATAACCGCCACTCCGCATTCTCCCTCAGTCGCTGATACAGCCGCCCCGCCGTCCGGTCCGTCCCCGTGTTCCCCGCCGCCGCACTGAACCGATCCATCGCCGCATTGTCCAGCATGATCTCCTGATCCCATACCCCGAACCGGTACCGCAGATCACCCCCAGCCCGCCGCCGCCACGCATAACCGTTATGATGCGGCCAGTCCTCGCAGTCCGCAAACACATGCAGCAGATAGTAATCCGCAAACTGCGCCACATCCACATACGCCTTCACATTCTCATACGCCGCCGCACTCACCAGACTCCCCGCACTCGTCATCAGCCCGAACATCGTCTTCCAACGGCTCGTCGCCGATGGATCAGGATCCACAAAATCATCAACCACTTCATAATCCCTAGCCTCCCCGCCCTCGTGCGACGCCACAAACTCGTCCTCCACCCGCTCACACAGATTGTGACACCCCCAGTACAGCCCGTTGATGTACAAATGCACCCACCGGCTGTCCGCACTCAGCGACCCCATCGCCTCATGCGCCCGCCGCATCCACACATCCCGGAAATACACCGAATCATCAGGCCGATAACGTCCCGGATCCCACGACACCAACCCCCAGCTGTCCGTAAAACTCGCCCGCAAGACCAGCTTGTCAAAACTCGTCACCCGGCTCCCCGGAAACACCGGCTGCCTCAGCTTCGCCGCCCCCACCTCCCCACGGAAACTCAACCGCAGCGAATGCTTCTGCATCCGCCACGGCCTCCGGCTCGAGTTCCCATGCACCTCCACAATGCACGTCTCCGCAAACCGCCCCTCCCTCCCCGTCGGATCCATGAACTCAATCGAACACCGCCGCTCCCACGCCGCCCCGATACTCTGCGGATTCTGATAGATCCCGTTCGCCCCCAGAAAATCCCCCGGAGCCATCGTCAGCGATATCGTCGGCAATGCCCGCAGCGCTTCCTCCACCGTATACCCAACCGGCGCCGCCACTCCCGTCACCGCCGGATCCATCTCGTAATCCCCAGGCACCGTCCCGTTTCCCGCCCCGTCATTCGTGTCCACCTCCGCATTCATCCCCCACGTCGCCGGCCACCCGACAGGATTCGCCGGCTGCCTCACCACCTGATCCACAAATACATAAGTCTGCGTATCCACATTCGACGGAATCCACCCCGGCAGAAACGCCGCCGCCCTCAGCACCGTCGTCCCGGTCACCGTCAGCGGCCCGCCATACACACTCCCACTCCCAGCCGTCGGCTCACTCCCGTCCAGCGTATAACGAATCACCGCACCCGCCGTCCCGCTCGTCATCGTCACCTGAAACGGATTCGTGTAAAACCCCCGGTCCGCCGTGAACTCCGTGTCCGCCACCAGTCCCGCAAACGGCGTCGCGTTAGGCAATCCCGGCGTCGGCACCGCATAATACCGAGGCTGCACCACCGCCCGGCTCATCACCTCCACCTCCGGCGCAAACAGCAGGTCCCCATCCCCAGCACTCTCGTTGCACACCTGCACCGCCAGCACATTCACCCCGTTCACCAGCATCCCCGCAGGCACCGGCACCATGATCTCCTCAGGCACCAGCGCCTCGCTCCGACTCCTCCCGCGCGTCGCCGCCGCATTCCACCCTAACACCGCAGGCGCATTCCGCGTCACCAGCGGCACCCCATTCACCCACGCCGCAAACCCATCATCATACCGCACCCGCAACCGCAGCGCCTCCACCGCCCCCGCATGGCTCACCACAAACGGTGCCCGCATCCGCACACTCGCATTCACATTCCTCATCACCGATGTCACCGACCCGATATGCGGCGCGTACGACGCCGCGCTCACCGCCATCCCGTTCAGAAACACCCCGATCGCCGTCGAACTCGCATCCCGCCGCCCCTGCACCGCAATCCGTCCAGCCGCATCACTCACCACATCAAAACTGAACTGCGACGCCTCGTTCGTCACCGGCAGACTGCTCCCGTTGAACGTATAGTTATCCCTCACCAGCACGCCATTCGCCGTCCAGTCACTCACCCGCGCCCCCGGCCCCCCCGAATCATAACTCCACACCGTGCACCGGCATGGCAGCAGCGGCGGAAATCCTGACATCACCACTTCCAGTCCTCCATTCCCCGTCTGATCCCTCGAAAACACCACGTCCCGCAGCAGCGCGCTCTGCGTGAAACTCCCGCTGTTCACCGGCGTCGTCCGCAGCCGGTCATCATAACCATCCACCCCGAGATTTGTCAGGGAAACCGTATACGCTCCCAGCGTCCGGCTCACCGTCCCCGTCTGCACCGCCCCGCTCCCGCCCGTCGCCCCGATCACAAAACTCTGAAACCCTCCCTCCGTATTCGCCACCGTGTTGTTGTCCCGGTCATTCCAGTCCACCCGCAGCAGATCACCCCCAGGCACCGCATCATAACCAATCCCAGACACCCCAGCCGTCCAAGCCGCCGCATCAAATCCCGCCGCCTGCCACCCCTCCGCATCCCCAGCCTGCGGCACCCGCCACCGCAACCCGCTCCCCGCTCCCAGCACACTCACCACCGTCGCCTCCGCCGTCTCGGAATACGACACGTTCCGCCTCAGCTGCGGCACCGGCGCAAACGCCTGCGCCACCGTCCCGTCAGGCCTCATCAGCGCCAGATACTCCCCGTCAGGATCCAGCCGGAAATTCGCATGCAGTTCCTGACCCGCCACCGCCCGATCCTTCCCTGACACAAACACCACCACCCGCGCCCCCGCCGCCAGACTCACCCCCGGCAACGCCCACTTCCCCGGCACCGCCGCATCATCCGTCAGCCGCCACCCCGCAAGGCTCACCGCCGCACCCGTCTCGTTCCGCAACTCAATCCACCCAGGCGTATTCCCATCCGCATCCTCCAGCCCGCCCTCGTTCTCCGTCAGAATCTCCGTCACCTCCAGCGCTCGCAGCCGCACCGGCACAACGCTCAGCACAGCCGCCGCCGCAACAATCAGATAATGGGGACAATACATAAATGGGGGTCTCCATTCTCACCACATTCCCTCCCTCCGGAAAAGGGAAATCCGCCAGCTCCCTCCCGCCTGTCAGGAATCCGCCCCTCCCCAAGCCGCCCTCAAAACACCCGCAGCGGCCTCCCATCCAGCGCCATCACCTGCCCCGATACCCCCGGCATCCCATGCAGTCCCAGAATCCCCCGCGCCACTTCCTCAGGCTCATTCACCCGCCTCAACACACTCGCCTCCCTCGCCGCCTCCCGCACCCAATCCCCCACCCCAGCCGTAAACGCCGTCTCCATCCACCCTGGCAGCACACAATTCACCCGAATCCCCAACCCGCCCAGTTCCTCCGCCAGCGCCCGCGTCATCCCAGCCAATCCCGCCTTCGCCGCCGCATACGCACTCTGCCCCACCGGCCCACTCACCGCTGAATGCGAACCCACAAACACAATGTGCCCACGCCCCGCACGCACCATCACCGCCGCCGCCGCCCGCGCACTCAGAAACGCCCCGCGCAGATTCACCTCCAGCACCTCCGCAAACGCCTCCCCGCTCATCCCCGCCACCAACCCGTCCCGCCTCATCCCCGCCGCACACACCAGCAAATCCAATCGCTCCATCCCCCCGATCACCCGCTCCACCATCCCCTCATCCCTTACATCCAGTTCCCCACGCCCCAACGCATGCACCACCCAACCCTCCTCACCAGCCACCATCGCCAGCGCACTCCCTAACGCCCCGCGCCCACCCGTCACCACCAGCGTCGTCCCCTCCTCCACCCTCATCGCCCCGCCGCAGCCACCGGTTCAAGCATCACCGCCCGCAAATCCCACAAACTCCCGTTCTTCTCCTCCGCCAGACTCTCCGCCACCACCTTCAAATCCAACCCGGATCCCGTCACCTTCACCGTCCCAACCTGCAGCACCCCCCTCCGCGTCCAACTCTCCCCCTCCGGCACCTCCACCGTGAATTCCTCACGCCCAGCCTTCACCTTCGCCACCCCACCACCACCAGGCCCGCACTGAAACCGCAGAATCACCGCATACTCCCCAGGCACCAACCCAGATACCGTCCACGCCGCCGCCGCCTTCTCCTCCCCCCAGTACCCACGCCCGATCCCCCCGCCGCCCGATGGCAGGCTGTTCCTGTCAATCTCCGCCTTCTCAATCTTCAGTACCCTCGTCCGCGCCTGACCACCAGCCCCACCGCCCGCCACCACATCATCCGGCACTTCCTCCGGCTGCAAGGTCGCCGCCAGCGCTTCCAGCAATTCATCAGGCGTCGGCCCCGCAGGGATCCCTTCAGGCGGCTCAGGCTCAGGCTTCGCCTCCAGCACCCGCATCACCCTCATCCGCTCCGCTGCCGCCGCCGCCGCTTCCTCCGCCCGACCCGTCTCCCCAAGCCGCTTCTCCAGCGCCGACAACCCGTCCGCATACAACGCAAACCGCCGCCGCAGCATCGCCCGCCGCGCCTCCTGATACCGCCCCGCCACCGCCTTCAATGCCCCGTCCTCCTCCGCCCGATCCTGCCCGCGCACTTCTTCTAACACACCACACAACCCTCCCGCCACCACCACCCACACCGGCAGCCGCTTCCCAGCAAAAACGCTCAGCTCGCCCGCTCTCATCACCCTTCCCCAGGCTGAAGTTCCACCGCCTTCAAATCAAACAAGCTCCCGTCCCCATGCGTCAACCCGCTCACCCGCAATATCAGGGTCTCCGCCTGCTTCGGAATCGTCATCCGCCCAGCCTCAATCGTCCGACTCTCCGGCGTCTGCACCGGCTCCACCTCCACCGCCACCGGATCTCCTAACGCTACCCCTCCCGCACCCAGCAACTGCAACTCCGCCGTCCCCCCGCCCAGCGCCCCCACCCTCGTCTTGATCTTCACATCCCACGTCCCCGTCGGCACCCCGTACGCCCGCAGCTTCCACAACACCGCCGCCCCGCCCGCCGGCCGCAGCCCGCCCAGCACGTCCTTCGTGTTGTTCAACCGACACTCGCCGCGCCACGAACACCCTAGCGGATCACCCACCCCCATCACCACCGTCCTCACCCGCTCCGCATCCCCGCCACTCAGCATCCCCGGATCCAGCGCCCCAGCCACCCGCGCCCGCTCCTGCCGCACCCGCGCCACCCCCTCCCTGTCCTTCGCCTTCTCAAACGCCGCCTCCATTCCAGCCAGTTCCTTCCGGTAACGCTCCGTCGCCCCGCGCGCCCGCTCACCAAAGGCCTTCAAAAACCCTTCCCGCGCCTTCACCAGCGCCTCCGGCACCGCATCCGCCTGCTCCACCGCCACCGGCCCACCCACCGGCACCAGTTCCACCCTCGCCAGATTCATCACCCCCTCCGCCGCCGCCTTCTCCGCCACCAATCGCAACCGCACCGGCCCGCTGCTCAACGGCATCCTCCCAATCGTCACCGTCTCATAAAGATTCCATCCCCCAGTCCCCTCCACCCCATGCACCACCGGCGCAGCCGCCGCCCCCAATCCTCCCACCCTCGAAAACACCACCACTCCCCCAGCCTTCGACTCACCCTCACCCTCCGAATCCCCGTCCTTCAACCGCGGACTCCCCTTCACCGCACACGTCAGCCGCACTTCATACCAACCCGTAAACTGCCCGCGCAAATCCCACTCCACCGTCGCTCCCTTCTTGCTGAAAAATATCACCCCAGTCGCCGGATCATCCCGCAACCCGCTCCCCCGCGTCGTCACCTCCCGCGCATGCAGCAATACCCGCGCCCTCGTGTCCTCCCTAGCCGTCGCCTCGCCTAGCACACTTTCCCTCACCACCGCCGCACGCTTTGCCCCCTCATACTCCCCAGCCGCCGCCCTCGACGTCTCCAATTCCTGCAGCTCCACCAGCCGCCGCGCCTGCAACGGCACATCCCCCGCCGCTATCTGCGCCGCACACCGCCGCCGCAATTCCAGAATCTCCGGCAGCACCTGCCCATCCTGCCCCACCACCACACCACCCGCCAATATCAGCAATCCCATCCCCGCTTTCATGGCACCGTCCCCACCGGAATCAGCCGCAGCGACCGCAGCCGGAACAATTCTCCCCCCTTCACCGCCGCCATCGACAACTCCAGCACCGGACTGTCCGCCAGCAACCGCAATGTCCCCACCACCTCCGTCCGCAACTCGTCCCACCCACTCCCCGGCCCCCCCCCCCCCCCCCACCCGGAAAACGCCAACCTCACCCCCACCCATCCTCCCCCTCCCCC
>QQNF01000046.1 GCA_003402705.1 Verrucomicrobiota bacterium
GACTCGATTTCGACGACCACGGCCAGATGTTCATTACCGCCTGCGTCATACCGCATCTCTGGCATGTGATCCCCGGCGGCATCTATCATCGCCAGGGCGGCAGCCACATCAACCCTTACGTCTTCGACGACATCAAGACCATTGCGAACCACAGCCATCGCTCCGCCCACGGCGGTGCTCGCATCTACCTGGCCGATGAATTTCCCAGGGAATACCGCAACCGCATCTTCATGGCCAACCTCCATGAGCACGATGTAATCACGGACATCCTGGAACCGAGCGGATCAGGCTTTATCGGTCACCACGGCGACGAACCACTCTCCGCCCACGACAACGCCTGGGTGGGCTTCAGCATGGAGATAGGACCTGATGGTGCGGCCTACGTGCTCGACTGGCATGACCGCGATATTTGCGGCGATGCCATACACGACAAAGACACCGGCCGCATCTACCGCCTCGCGCCGAAGGGCCTGCAAGGGAAGCAAGGCATCAATCTCGCCGCGCAGACCGATCTAGAACTCGTCGGCCTGCTGACGCATCGCAACGATTGGTATAGCCGTCGTGCCCGCGTGTTGCTTCAGCATCGCGCTGCTGCGGGTCAACTCGACGCAGCAGTGCCTGAGAAGCTGTGGGAACTCTTTGCACAAACCAAAACCTCCGCGCATCAACTCCGCGCACTCTGGGCGTTGCACATCACGCAGAATCTCCCCGCAGATCGTTTGCTGCCGCTGCTCGATCATGCCGAGCCCTACATTCGCGGCTGGGCCATCCAGTTGCTTGGCGAAGATCACGCTTACAGCCCGGCAGCTTTGGCAAAGTTCACCGCGATGGCGGAGAAGGACAGCTCGCCCATCGTGCGTCTTTACCTCGCGGCGGCGCTTCAGCGCATGAACATGGCGGAGCGCTGGCCCATCGCGCAGAACCTCGTCGCTCATGCGGAGGACGCAGCGGATCACAACCTGCCGAAGATGCTTTGGTTTGGCATCGAGCCAATGGTGGAAGCCGATGCCTCGCGAGCGATGGCGCTCGCCACTCACAGCAGGATCCCGCGGCTCGTGCCATACATAGCCCGCCGTGCCATCGCTGCCAGACAGCTTGAGCCCGTGGCCGCCACACTGCTGAGCAATACCGATCTCGCCCTGCGTCTCCAGCTTCTCGAAGGCGTGCGCGATGGACTCAAATCGCTGGGCCGCAATGTGATCACAAAGCCGAAGAACTGGGACGACGCCTTAGCCGCACTCGATGCGACCAAGGATGCGAAGCTCTCCGACTTCACCGCGCAGATTGGTCAGCTCTTCGGCGATACCAGAGCCGCCGCCGCACAACTTGCCGTGCTCAAGGAACCAGCAGCACCGATAGAGCGTCGTCGGCAAATCCTCACCGCCTTTGCCCGCGACGCCTATGCCGCTGCACTGCCAGTGGTGCTATCGCTGCTCGATGAACCCGCCGTGCGCCGCGATGCCATCCGCGCGCTGGCTTCCTTCGATGATCCTCAGGTGGCCGCCACCCTGATCAACCGCTACGCCAGGCTCTCCGCCGCCGAGAAATCCGAAGTTGTCTCAGCGCTCTCTGCACGCCGCAGCACCGCCAGCGCGTTGGTCGCTGAGCTGAAGAAGAACACCATTCCGAAGACCGATGTCACCGCCTTTGACGCCCGCCAGCTCTACCGCGTGCTCGGGCCGTCGTTCGTCGAGTTCTGGGGTCCCATCACCCAACTCGCCAGCGACAAGCAGGCCGATATGGCAAAGTATAAAGCCATGCTCACCGATGCCGTGCTTGCCAAAGCCAACACCGGTCATGGCCGCGCCATCTTCGAGCGCACCTGCGTCGCGTGCCACATGCTCTACGGCGCAGGCGGCATTGTCGGCCCCGACCTCACCGGCTCCAATCGCGCCAATCTCGACTACATCCTCTCGCAGATCCTCAACCCCAGCGAGGTCATGCAGGAATGCTATCAGCTCGTCATCGTCACCACTCGCGATGGCCGCACCCTCTCCGGCACGGTCGCCGCAGAAGACAATCAGCAGCTCACGCTCCGCCTTGTAGGGCAGGACAGCATCGTCACCAAATCCGAAATCCTCTCCCGCGAGAAATCCCCCATCTCCATGATGCCAGAGGGCCTGCTCAACACCCTCAAAGACGACGAAGTCCGCGACCTCATCGCCTACCTCCGCACCACGCAGCAGGTGCCACTGGAGAAGCAGTGAATTCAGATCCCTGAACACGATGAATTGCCGCACAGTCAGTTTCGCCCCACTGCACTGGCCTCTGGCCGCGCTGCACGGTGGTGATGGCCGCCACGGCCAATGCTGCCGAGACCCCGCCGGGCAGGGCCGGGACCGCCAAGAAAGACGGCATGAGATACAGGATTCTAACCACCCAACACCACAACGGATTCAGCAGCATCCAGTCAAGCATGACGCCTTACAGCGTCGCCGACGCCACGCCTTTGCTCACGATCCCGTCGGCTGCGCCCGGCCGTTTCGTCTCCACCTACCGGATCGACATCAAACCCGTCAGCATCGCCACTCCTCCCCCCTGAATACTCATGAGAACACAACAAAAACATTTGTTCGCTTTAGCCGTCATGGGCGCGATGATGATCCGCGGGAACGCCGCCGGGAATCAAGAGAACCTACCGCCGGTTCGCGGCTTTCAGGAAGTAGGGAAGGCGCAGGTCGAACTGAGCAGCGGCTTCTGGGGTCCACGAATCAAGACCACTCATGACGTCACGATTCCGCACGCGCTCGATGAACTTGAAAAAGACGGCCACGTCACCAACTTCGACAGGGCGGCAGGTCATCTCGACGTGCCGCTGAAGGGCCACCATGCTTTCGACTCCGATTTATACAAAACGCTGGAGGGAGCCTTGAATTCGTTGGAGCAGTTCAACGACCCGGCGCTGAAGAAACGGGTGGACGGCATCATTGACCGCATCCTCGCCGCCCAGCAGAAGGATGGATTTCTCATCACTTGGTTCATCGTGAACGGACTCGACAAACGCTGGGAAGATCTCCGGCTGGAGCACCAGATGTACAATGCTGGCCACTTCTTCGAGATGGCGGTGGAGCATCAGCATCTCACCGCTGAGCCGAAGGTGATCGATTCCGCCAAGCGCTTCGCTGATCATATCGACGAAACCTTCGGACCTAACAAGCGATATGACGTGGACGGGCACCAGGAGGTCGAACTGGCTCTCGTCAGATTATACCGCTCCACCGGTGAGCGCCGCTATCTGGACCTCGCAAAGTTCTTCCTGGATGAGCGTGGATATGCCCACGGCACCGAAAGAAAACCGTTCGATCCCAGGACGCAGGTTCTTCCGAAAGCCCCTGAGGGTAAACTGACCCCGGAACAAAAACGGGAGTTCTGGCATGCGCGTTTGAGGCTGCGCAACGGACGGATGCAGGATCACAAACCCGTGGTGGATCAACATGAAGCGGTCGGCCATGCGGTAAGGGCCGGTTACATGTACTCAGCCATGGCGGACATTCTCCGCTTCACGGATGCGCCCGGTTACGAGAACGCTCTGGATCACCTCTGGAACGATGTGGTGGGACGGAAAATGTATATCACAGGCGGTCTTGGGTCGGGGCAATATGACGATGAGGGTTTTGGTGACGCCTATCTCCTACCCAACGAGTCTGCCTACAACGAGTCCTGCGCGGCGATCGCCCACGTGTTCTGGCAACACCGGATGAACCTGCTCAAAGGCCAGTCCAAGTATACCGATATGATGGAATTGGCACTCTATAACGGGGTGCTCTCGGGGATCTCAATCTCTGGCGACCATTTCTTCTATCAAAATCCGCTGGCCAGCGCAAATGGCGGCCCGCGCGATTCGTGGATCGGATTGTCATGCTGCCCGACCAACCTCGCGCGAATCCTTCCGCAGATCGGCGGTCTGGTTTATGCCCAAAGCAAGAAGCAGGTTCTCGTCAACCTGTATGCCTCCGGCACCGCGAAGCTGCAGATGGACGATGGTTCCACCCTCAATCTGACCCAGCAGACGGAGTATCCCTGGGATGGCAAAGTCCGCCTTACGGTCGATCCGCCGCAGGCAACTGACTTCTCCCTGAATTTGCGGCTTCCCGGCTGGGCGCTCGGCCGGCCTGTTCCCAGCGACTTATACCGCCCCAGTGATGCGAAGGTTTCTCCGGTCCTTCTAACGGTCAACGGCAAGCAGACCGATGCCACGCCCGGCGATGACGGTTATGTGCATCTGCAGCGGTCCTGGAAGCGAGGCGATGTGGTAGAACTGGATCTGCCCATGCCGATCCGGCGCATCCTGGCAAACGAAAAAGTCGAGGCTGACCGCGGCAAGGTCGCCTTGATGCGCGGCCCCATCGTTTATTGCATGGAAGCCGCCGATCAACCGGACGTGAATCTCACCCGACTGATTCTGCCACGCGCCGCGGAAATGAAGGCCAAACATCGTAACGACCTCCTGGGTGGTGTCACCGTTCTCGAAGGTGAAGCTCTCGATGAAGGCGGCAAGCCGGTCAAAGTGACAGCCATTCCTTATTACGCGTGGCAAAACCGGAGCAAGGGCGCGATGACCGTCTGGATCCCGGAAAAATCATAAGCCAAGCTGCCATAGGCGGGGCGATAATGAGTTTTTCCGCGGCGATGGACAGCATCCGGCTGCTAGGTTGTCGCTCATGTCGAATGAATTTCCCTCCCGAATCTCCCCAATCCGCCAGATCCCGGCCTCCCGGGAGCTTCTTGATTTCAGATTCTCAGCGTCCAGCGTTTCAGCCTTACCAAAATGCCCCCTTCTCCCCGCAACCTCTTTTTCCCCCGCCTCGGGTCCGGCCACCGGCTCGTTCCCGACCAAGGGTCAGGCATTTAAATCATGATCTGAAGATCCACCTTGCCGTCTCTTCACAAAAAATTTGAAATTGAACACCAAAGAAAACCTAATCGTCGTGAACCCTCCAGTATTAACAAACGATTGTTTGTCCTTCTGCAAGAACCGTTCCTTTTGGCTCGTGCGTCTCGCGGCTATCTTTCTGACATTATTTGCTCCCGCCGGAATAGCGAAAGCCGCCGGGGAGGAACAGGCTGAACTCGACTCGCTGTTGGCGAAGGTGGACAAGCAACTCCTGGCCGACTGCCAGAGCGACTTCCGTAGTTGGTTGGATGCTGGACTCACCAATCGAACCGGCCCGTTTGTCCCTCTCCGCGTTGGCCCCAATGAATGGGGTTATCTCAAGCGAACGAGCGATGGCCGATTCGATGTCAACTTGCAGTGGAGCATGGCCGCCGGAGCTGCTTTTCCCTACTTCGATGGCACGTTGGTCTTCGGCGACTCCAAGTACCGTCAGGCCGCCCTGGAGATGGCGGATTTCTTTCTGACCATCCAGGAGAAGGAGGGATTCTGGGGATGCAAATATCTGGTTGCACCTGCTCGCGGAAACGGAGGAGAGCGGTGGGAAATTGTTAATCAGAGAAATTATCAGGATAAGGACAAGGGCGAGATGTGTCGCTTCCAGGATTATTTTCAGACCGGGCCGTTCTACCTGATGTTGGCTGCCTACAAGCAAACCTCTGACGAGAAGTATCGCGCTTCTGCGATCCGGGCAGCGGATTATCTCCTGTTGATCCAGAATGACAATGGCACATGGCCGGATTACTGGACACAGGGTTACCAGCGAACCGGAAAGACGGTCACGTCAACTTCGGGAACCTTGGAGGGCTCCTCTTACAACGACGGCTCCACCAGCGCTTCGATGCGCATTCTTCTCTGCGCCTACCGTCTGACCAAAGATCAGAAATACCTGGCCAGGTTCCCCCAGCTTGGACAATGGCTGTTTGATTCCCAATGGGGTAAAGGCAAGGTCCGTGGGTGGTGTCAGCAGTACGGCGTGGACGGCAAGCCCACCACTGCGCGCAACTTTGAAATGCCTCTGATCGAAGGTCGCGTCTTCAACCGCTTCATCAGCCAGATGGCCGGTTGGTTCTATATGGCCACGGGTGAAGAACGCTACATCCGGCTGATCAAGGAGACGCACGATTGGATGAAATCAGTAGAGAAGCCGGGACCTGATGGTGGTTGGGCTTATCAGTACACACCCGACGGAGATTCCGTGTTCAGCGTGGGCTACCAGACCTACCGGCATGACCAGCCCCAGTCGTGGCCCAAGGATTTTGGCAGGCATAAGGGGGTCGAATTATTCAGCCGGGTAAAATCACACCTTGGTTACAGCGAGGAATTGTTGGCCTCATGGGAGAGCGGCGGCTTGGAAAAATCCCGCGCCGCATTTCGCAAACCAAAACAGAGTCCGACTGAGGTGAAGTTAGCTGCTGCCCGCCGGCTCGTTGACGAGAAGAATCTGGCCGTGGTCCGGCAGCGATTTCTGAAGCAGTACATGGCAGGGGCCGGCGGCAGGACGTTCTTTGTCAGTCTTGAAGGCATGGCGCAGCTCGACTATCTGCTGAATTACGGCATCGCCACTGGCACAATCCAACCCGACCAACTCGCCCCACGAAATGAGCCGATGTGGGCCAGTTCCCACGGCTACGGTGATGTGCGCGGCACGCCGCTTACGGCGGACGACTGGGTTCCCGTCACGCCCATCAACCAGGAAAGTCCGTTCGAGATCGGCTGGTTCACGCGAGCGTTCGGCGAAGACTTGTGGTCAGGCATTGCGCTGCCTGCGACTGGCAAATAAGGGTGGAGAAAGTCGAAGAGGTCTGTCCAATGGCATACCCTCCATACCCCAAACCGAAGGCTTGACGGAGGGCAATGCCAGAACGCTCCCCAGCTCAACAGCGCCCTCAATCGCCCACAATACACGAGCCCTCACTTCTTCGGCACGGGCACCTCTTTGCCCAATTCCTTCATGGCCGCCGTCACACGATCCGGCGTCCAGTAGCCGCTGGGATCGAAGATCTGCGTCCCCGGGTACATCTGCACGATCTCATCCAGCTGCTTCGCCGTCAGTGCGCCCTTGCCGGACCGCATCATCACCATCCGTTCCTTCCTGGGCACCACCGCCAACCCCTTCGCGGTCACGTCAGTCATCCCGACATAAAGGTTATCCAGCTCAGTCATCCCTTTCAGCGCCTCCATCCCCTTGTCGGTGATTCTCGTTCCGTCCAGCCCGAGGTCATGCACTTTCGTCAGTCCAGCAAGCGATGGCATCCCGGCATCCGTGATCATCGTCTTGTTCAGACCCAGAAAACTCAGCTCCTTCATACCCTCCAGCGCCCTCATATCCACGTCCCCGAAGTTCGTATTGGACAGGAACAGATCCCGCATCCCCGTCAACCCGGCCAGATGAACCCAACCGGCGGACGTGACCTTTTTACTGTCCGTCCAGAACCGCTTCATCGCCTTCATCTGACCAATCCGCTCCATGCACGCGTCGTCCACGAAATCCCCGAACAACGTCAGTTGTTCAAGGCTCTCCACCCCATTGAGGAACTTCAGGAAACCCGCAGGCGTAATGCTGGACGTCGTGTGGCCGAACCCTTTGAGACCCTTGATCTGTCCGGCATAGCCCAGAACCTCGTCCGTGACCGGATAGCTGCCGAGAATCAGGGACTTCAGTTGCGTCAGCTTCGGCAGCACCACGAACGCATCGGCCGCCACCTCCGTCGCATACATGTCAAGGTAGCGGAGTTTCGGTAGCGCAGCCAGCGCGCCCAACCCGTCCGCGGTCACCTTCCCCTTATACATCATCACCCGCTCAATCTCCGGCAGTTGCGCGATCAGCCGCAGGTTCTCGTCTGTCGCGTTGTTCGCCTCACCCCCATTCAGCCCGGTGCCGAGATTGACCGCCGGTCCACCATCCTTGGACTCGATGGTCAAACTCAGCAGGTTCACCTGGTTCGCCTTCAGCTTCGCAAGAACCGCCTCGCGGTCGCCGACTGTCGGCGGGTCGGCGGCCCAAACGGCGCAGCCGAACATCACCAGCAGACCAGTTCCAAGGAACCAGGCCAGCATTGGGAAACGCATGGGTAGCCTCATAAGATGGTGCACGGAAACGCGACTCTATTCACAGCCGCCAATAGTTGGATCTACACCGAACATGTAATGCCAAGCGAAGATCCGTTGGAAAAATGACCATCTCACCATCCCTCTCAGAAGTCAACCCACCTGCCAGCCCGCCCCCCTGCGCCCAGCCTCCACCTCTCCCCACCAGCCCTTCGCGCCCCCGCGTGAGCCCTTCATGCTCCGCCATCAACCATCCACCACGTCTATGCCCTCACTCCACCCTCAGAACCCCGCTTCCCTTGATGAACGCGGGAGAACTCTTCGCATCATACGCACCCGCTGGCTGCGGTTTGCCGTCCAGTTCCAGCTTGACAATCCGCATCTCGCCTCCGTTGTTCAGCTCAAGGGCGCCACCCTGTGAAATCGAGACCGACGCTTGCTCGCCAAGACCATGGGGACTCGAAATCACCAGCGTGCCTTGCTTGATCGTCGTCGCACCAGTGTACGTGTTCTTCCCGGAAAGCACCCAGCGGCCTGTTCCCGTCTTCGTCACCGTAGTCGTGGCCTTCTCCTTCCGATCAAAGGGGTTCTCGATGTCGCAGGCAATCTCCCCAGTGCCCGTCCCGGAGCCAGCCAGGACAATGGTCTTATTCTCGCCATAACCCGAAATCACGAAAGGGCTGGTTAGCTTCAATAACCCGCCGCCCGATTGATCAATCGTAATGGCATCATCGTGGCCCGGGAAATTCAGCGTCCGATCCGTCGTTTCACCATCACCGGTGTACACCAACGCGCAGCCCCCGCTAAGGAAGATCTCCCCGTCGCTCTCATTCCGGGGCGCACCCAGACTACTGCTCGGCCTGCCATTCACCAGACTGTTCAGCGAGTCCACCATGAGCACTCCGCCCTCGACAATCGTCTGTCCGCTGTAGGTATTCGCGCCCGAAAGTCTCAAGGTCCCCGCGCCGCACTTCTTGAGATGAATGCTGCCGCCGCCCGAGCCTTGTGAATCCGTAATCACGCTCGACATCTCCTGCACATCCGTTGCACCCGTCGTATCAATGCCAAAGGTGCTGCGGGCCAACAGCCCGTTCTGATTGATGTTCGTAGACAGATTCCTCAGCATGACTCCAGCATGCGTCGCCGTGAATGCCCCCGGCCCACCGACATGCAGTCGCAGTTCACCAGCTGCCCCGTTCACCGTAATGTTCGCCGGCGTCCACTGCGCAGCATCATTGTCGTAAAGCGATCCCATCACTTCCATGAGCCCCATGTCGACTCTGGTAGGCCCCGTGTACATATTGCGGCCGGAAAGCTTGATCGTCCCGCTCTTCGTTCCATGATCCACGCGGTGGCCAGTCTGCGTTAGTCCACCAGGACCACTCATGCCGCCCTCCTTGTTATCAAACACCAGAGTGTCAGGGCAACTCACCATTGTATTCCCCTCCAGTCTCACCGGCCCGCTCCATCGGCCGTTGCCGCCCGAAAAAATCCGCCCGCCATTCGCCGTGAGCCGGTTCATCACCGCATCACCACCGATGCCAACCGCCCCATCCCCGTTGATGACCACCGGCCCGGTTCCCAGGCCCTGCTTCTGCACGGAAAGGGAGCCGTCATTCACGATCGTCCCGCCGCTATAGGTGTTCTCCGGATTGCTCACGTGGAGCGCATGCGGGCCATCCTTGATCAGCGCACCCTTGCCGGAAATCACACCCGGCAGGAAGACGCGCGTGTCATCAAGTTCCAGCCCGTCGACCGTAAGATCGGCATCGAGCCGGATCGGTGCCTTGATCGTGACTTCGGCACGTGTCTGGCTGTTCATGCGGGGCAGCACCGACAGACTGCTCTTTGCGAACACCAAATTCCCATTTCCGCTCCACGTGGGAAGCGATCCCGTGAAATTGAGTTGGTTGAGCACGAAATCTCCCTCGCCTCCCTTCGTGAACGCAAATCTTCCAGGCGCATTGAAGCTGAGAATGACATCCGCACCACCTTCACTGCCCGGACCAGCCGCAGCGCCCAGATTGTTCCTCCACTTGCTGCTCTCAGCGAAATCCCCGCCGTCCTTCGAAGTCCAGGTGAAATGCATCGGCTCGACGGCTTGCACCGCCTTCACAGTATATTCCCTCGTCGATCCGTCCTGCGCCGTGATCTTGTAAACCTGAGGACTGGAGAAATCCCTCACCGTCCCGGAAGGCGGCTCAGCCTTGGCAAACCGCGCCAGTTCAAACACCGGAGCCAGCGCCTTCACCTCCGCATTGGGCGGAACAATCATCGTGATCGTGGAGCCATTGATGGCCGTGGTCACCGCATCCGGCAGCGCTAAGCGATAGATCTCCTTCACGGTCCATGGACCCGTCAGCTCCTTCGGAAACTCATAACCCCGGCGCTCCCTCTTGCCGGGCACAAACGGCTTGTCTCCCTTAACAAGGGGCGGCGCCTCGGCCTTCTCCTTCTTCGTCCTCAGCATCGTCATCGCCGCTGGCAACCGTGCCGCTTTCTCCGGATCAATGTACTCCACCAGATCCCTCATCGCGATCACCTTGTATTTGTTGTCCTTCAGGTACTCCACAAGGTCCTCGAATAGATCAGGATCGACTCCCACACCGGCATGCTCCATGTCAGGCGTGCCATGAAAGGTCATCACCACAACCTTGCCTCCCGTCGCCTGCTGAACCGCACTGATCATCCCGTCCAGCGTCTGACCCGCTCCACCAGCAGCAAACGATGGAACATCGAATGGATTATCCTGCGTCGGATCATACGTGCGGCCGTAACCTCCGCGCGCAAACGTATAACCCCAACTCTTCAGGAGAGAAAAGAACTTCGGATTCGAGTCATAAAACGGCCAGCAGAACGTGGTCGGTCTCGGAATCCGATTTGCCATCATTTCATCCTCAAGCGTCCACACATACGCCTGACAACCGCCGACATCCGTCATCGACAACTGTCCATGTCCACGGGTGTGATTCCCGATCTCGAACCCCTGCTCGGACATCGTCCGGATCTGTCTCCACGTCATGTACCAATCCTTGCGCTCACGGAACAGATAGGCATCCGAAACATAGAACGTGCCATTGAAACCATGCTTCTTCAGAATCGGAGCGGCGACCGTCGCATGACTCGCACAGCCATCGTCGAACGTGAACACCACCAGTCGCTCAGGAATGGGCTTCCTGAGAATCCCCAGCGGATCGTCAACCTTTCCCGGCTCCGCCATCCCAACGATTGAAAGCACCCACAGCAGGGCAATTGCCATTCCTCCCCGTACCAGTCTTCGCGTCGTTCTGATCTTCATCGATTCTCCTTTCATCTTATTCTTTGCTTGGTGCGGTCACCGGGAACAGTTCCAGAATGACATGCGCATAAAGGCGGTGCCCGAAGTCGTTGGGATGATTCACGTTGTTACCGCTGATGTCCGAAAAGTTCTTTTTCTTCAGGATCTCGATCCAGGGCGTCGCCACATCCGCCAGCGCCACATTCGGCCTCACTAGCCCGCCCAGGAACTTCGCTTTCCAGAGAAACCCATCGGCCCCGGCAAACAGCGGATTCATCGTCATCGGCGCCACCAGCACCACATCGGCATCGGGATTCGCCGCCATCACATCATCCCGCATCTTGGTCATCTTCGTGTCGTAGCCCCCGCCATCGTTCATCCCGAACGCCAGAAACACCAGATCCGGCTTCTCCGCGGTGACCTTCGGAACCATCTCAACCCCCCACCCGGCTTCCGCACCGGCCGCACCGAAATTGACCAGCGTCACCTTCGACCCGAAACGCTTCTGCAGCGTGTTCGCGACCAGCTGCGGATACGCAGGTTGATAGGGTTCCGCCAGCGATTCCTTGAAACCAGAGGCATTGAAGCCCTGCGTGATGCTGTCCCCCAGCGCCACCAGCTTGATCGGCTGCTTCGCCCTGAGCTTGTTCAGCACACGCGTCAGCCTCTCGGGCTGCGGCTTCACTTCCACCGGCCACGGGTCCGTCTTATGCCAGTAGGATACCTGCACCTGAAGATCGTGGAAAAAACGCCCCTCGGAATGCAGCACCGTCGCAAACATGTTCGGGCTGCCCGCTGGTGGCATCATCTCCGCCACTGTCTTGTACGGAATCCGCGACGTCAACGTCAGCTCAATGATGTTCGTGCCCGGCTTCCAGGTATAATCCTTGCCCTCCTCATACCTCATATTCAGGTCCGGATGGGTAATCTGAAACCCTTCGCTGGGAATGAACAACAGCTTCCCCGTGGCCAGCTGCTTGCCTTCCTCCCGAATGAAGAGCACTGGCTCGCGATCACTCGCCTGCGAGCGCCACAGCGGCTCGCCAAGCACCATGCCCGGCCCAGACCGCTCCGCCTTCTCCGACGCATCGTCCGCCATCAGCATCATGCCGCAGCTCAAAATTCCCAGAACCGTTCCCGCGATTTGTTTTTTCATGAGGTGTTATCTTCGCAACCTCTCCACCGATCACCGCAAGCCCACCATCCATCAACTCCCGAATCACCTGACTTCCCGGCCACTATTCTTCCCACCCACCACCCACTCCTCGACAAAACCGATCGCTCCCCTCAACGCCGCGCCCTCCTCCTCCACCATTCTCAGCCACCTCCACCACAAAACGTCATGCGGCCCCGCCGCCCCTGCCGACACCCTCTTAATCCGCCTCGCCCGCGCCCCCCAGGCAACCGGACCGACACCAAGCGCTGGTGCGTGAGCACATGGCGTCATCTCGATGCCGGTCACATACTCAAGGACCGCCTCCGGGTAGACGAACCGGTAAATCGCATACGGCGCACTGTAGCCAATCAGAACCACCGCTGTAGCGGCAGCGAGCCTCCATTTTCGATTGGGCTTCCCCATGGTGAGTGATCTTCCCTTACACCGATTAAGGCAGCACCGCCGTCCCCCTCGCAGACTCCGCCATGCCGAACTCCCGTATCGGCCTCCTCGGAGCGACACGCACCCTTAATGACGACAGGATCTGGCTGTTTCATGATAGTTTCTAGCATGCACGCTTTACGGCGCTCTGTCGAGCAAACCTTCGTCCTTCCCCGCGGCCCCCTCTCCCAACACGCCACCTTCACCATTCCGAATTTCCAATTTCCACTTCTCAATTTCCCGGCGCCGCCCCCCCTCCACGCCACTTTTACCTTCAGCTTACAATTCAAAGATTGCCGCCAGCCCATCGGAGCTGTCCACTAGGCGGAACCCGAGTCCACCCATGAAATCCCCGCTCTCGTCTCCCCCGGCCTCCATTCTCCTGCTCTCGCTGATCACCACTTCGGCACTCGCCGACCCGCGGCTCACCTCATGGTACACCGCCGATTCAGGCCAGTACGCCCGAATCTACCAGACCACCGCCGCTGAATCCCCACGCACCGCTGCCACCACATGGACCCGCGGCCAGGGCACCCAGAGCGCCCCGACCTACGCCGGCGTCAGCCAGCTCTCCTCCTCCGCCAACTGGGTCTACATCCGCGCCACCGGCCTCGCCGGTCACATCATGGGCCCATGGTACCTCGACACCGCCAAATCCCAGAACTTCCCCAACTTCCCCGCCAACAACGCGAAACTCTACCGCATTCCGCGCACCCCGGCCATTCCCGGCACCAAAGCCCTGACCGGCCTCGGTGCCGCCGGATACATGGTCAACGGGGTCTCCATCTTCGACAGCCGCGACGCCTTCTCCTACGCCAGCGGCAACAGCACCGACGCCACACCCGTCAACGGCCTCACCGGCGACGGGGTCTGGAACCGCGACGGCTATCACAATGAAGGCGCCACCTTCAACCCCGCTCCCACCTACACCCTCACCAACGGCTTCACCGTCAACTGACCCATGTCCCGCTGGTCCCCATCTTCCCTCGCTGCCCTCCTGCTCGCCACCGCAGGCCCTTCCGAAGCCGCACGTCTCGAAATCACCGTCGCCCCTCGCTACAAGGGCGATCCCCTCCAGCTCGATTCCCTGCGCTATCAGAATGCCGCAGGCGAAACCCTCGCCGTCACTCGCCTCAGCTATCTCCTCTCAGGATTCGCCCTCCAGCAGGAAAACGGCTCATGGCTCGAACTCCCCGACACCATCGCATGGCTCGACGCCGCCACCCGCCGCCACTCCCTAGCCATCGACGCCGTCCCCCCGGCCACCTACCGCGCCCTCCGCTTCCACATCGGACCGGACGCCGCCACCAATGCCGCCGACCCCTCCCGCTTCCCCTCCGCCCACCCGCTCAATCCCAACCTCAACGAGCTCCACTGGAGCTGGCAGCAGAGCTACATCTTCATGGCCCTCGAAGGCCACTTCCGCCCCGCCGCCTCAACCAACGACCCTCAGGGCTTCACGTGGCACTTCGCCCGCGACCCTAATCGAACTCTCGTGACCCTCGGCGCCGACCTCGATCTCCGCAAAGACGCCGGAATCCTCATCCACTTCGACATCTCCTCCCTCCTCCACGCCCCCCGCTCACTATCCTTCGCCCGCGACGGAGCCGCCACCCACTCGCGCGACGGCGATCCCCTCGCCGCCGCCCTCAAGGCCAATCTGCCCGCCGCCTTCCACGTCCAGCGCATCGCCACCGCCAACCCAGCCACACCCGCCGGACCTCCCCTCAAACCCACCGACCTCCCGGACCACTTCACTCCCTTCCCCCTAACCATCAGCCGCTCCTTCCCCATCCCCGATCTCCCCCGCGACAACCCTCTCATCACCGAACGGGTCAATCTCGGCCGCCAGCTCTTCCACGAACCCCTCCTCTCCCGCAACGGCGCCATCTCCTGCGCCTCCTGCCACGCCGAAAAATCCGCCTTCACCGACGGCCTACCCGTCAGCACCGGCATCGATGGCCGCAAGGGCGACCGCAATGCCATGCCCCTCTTCAACCTCGCATGGAAACAACGCTTCTTCTGGGACGGCCGCGCCCCCTCCCTCCGCGTTCAAGTCCTCATGCCCATCGCCGATCACCGCGAAATGGACCTGCCGCCGGATTCCGCCGCCGCCACCCTATCTAATTCCCCGGACTACCCGGATCGCTTCCGCACCGCCTTCAAATCCCCCGACATCACCCCCCAGAAGATCGCCCTCGCCCTCGAACAATACCTCCTCACCCTCACCGCCTCCCGTTCAAAATTCGACCTCGCCCTCCTCGGCCGCGCCACCCTCACCCCACCCGAACAACGCGGGCTCGAATTGTTCATGACCGAATCCGACCCGCGCACCGGTCAGCGCGGAGCCGATTGCTTCCACTGCCACGGCGGCCCGCTCTTCACCGACCACCAGTTCCACGACAACGGCCTCGCCAATCCCGGCCCCGGCCTCTCCACCGTCACCGGAAATCCCGCCGACTCCGGCAAGTTCGCCACCCCAAGCCTCCGCAATCTCGCCCGCACCGCCCCCTACATGCACGACGGCCGCTTCGCCTCCCTCGATGCCGTCATCACTCACTACAGCAGCGGCATCCACCGCAATCCCTCCCTCGATCCCAATCTCGCCAAACACCCCGCCCAAGGGCTCCAGCTCTCCGCTTCCGAACAGCGCGACCTCATCGCCTTCCTCCTCACCCTCACAGATCTCGAACCCTGAACATCCACACACCGTCCCTCAAACAGGATGCGCCAGCAGCTCCCGAATCACCTTCCCCTCCACATTCGTCAGGCGTCGCTGCACCCCGTTGTGCTCGAAACTCAATTTCTCGAAATCCAGCCCCAGCAGATGCAGGATCGTCGCGTTGAAATGATAGAGCGGATGCTCGTCCTCAATCGCCTTCCGCCCGAGTTCATCAGTCACCCCATGACTCACTCCCGCCTTCACCCCGGCCCCGGCCAGCCAGCACGTGAATCCGTCAGGATTGTGATCCCGCCCGAAACTGCCCTTCTGGAAAAACGGCATCCGCCCGAACTCCGTGCACCACACCACTAGCGTGTCCTCCAGCAACCCCCGCTGCTTGAGATCCCGGATCAGCGCCGCCGCCGGCTGGTCCAGAATCCCCGCATGCACATCATACTGCTCCTTCAGCGCGTTGTGCCCATCCCAGTTCAGCTTCCCGCCACTCGCATACGCCCCATTGAACAACTGCACAAACCGCACGCCCTTCTCAATCAACCGTCGCGCCAGAATGCAGTTCTTCGCAAACGCCGCCTTGTCCGCATTCACCGCGTCGTCCGCCCCGTACATCTTCAGAATGTGCGCCGGCTCGGTGCTCAGATCGCTGATCCCCGGCACACTCAGCTGCATCCTCCCCGCCAGCTCGTAACTCGCAATCCGCGCCGCCAACCCGCTGTCCCCCGGATTCGCCGCCAGATGCCGCGCATTCATCCGCCGCAGCAGCGACCGCGCCGCCTCGTCCGCTCCCCCTGACACCCCCGCCGCCGCCAGGTGCCGCACCATCTGCTTCGAACTCATCGTCGTCCCCTGAAACGCCGCCGGCAGAAACCCCGGCCCCCAGTTGTTCGCCCCGTTCTGCGGCACCCCCCGCGGATCAGGAATCGCCACGTACGACGGCAGATCCTCACTCTCGCTACCTAACGCATACGTCACCCACGAACCCAATGACGGAAACCCATCCAGAATCGATCCCGTCGACAGAAAATTCTCCGCCGGCCCGTGCGTGTTCGACTTGCTCGTCAGCGAATGCACAAACGCCATCTCATCCGTCAGCTCCGCCAGATGCGGAATCATGTCGCTCACCCACTTGCCCGTCTGCCCGCGCGGCCTGAACTCATACTGCGGCCGCGCCAGATTCCCCGCCGGCCCCTGAAACGTCACCGCCGGCCCTCCCGGCAGCGGCTTCCCATCCCACTTGATCAGCTCAGGCTTGTAATCCCACGTCTCCAGCTGACTCACCGCACCAGCACAGAAAATCACCACCACCTGCTTCGCCCGCGCCGGAAAATGCGGCCGCCGCGCCGCATATGGCCGCGCCGGATCAATCTGCGGCTCCCCCCCCTCCGCCGCCAGCAATCCATCGCCGCTCAGCAGCTTCACCAGCGCCATCGATCCCAGCGCCGTCGCACTCTCCGCAAGAAACCCTCGTCGGTCCAGCAGCACCCGGCCAGCAGCAGATAGTTGTTCAGCATTCATAAGACTCTCTGACTTCATGGAAGAAACAGAAACTCGTTGCTGTTGAATAGCGCCCGGCACAGCACCGTCAATCCATGCGTCTCCACCACCGGCAGCGCATCGCTCACCTCATCCGCAACCGGTTCGCGCCCTAGCGCTAGTTGCCACGCCCGCCGGATCCGCGCCGCAGGATCATCCCCCGCCTCCCCGCTCACCCGCGCCGCTAACGCCGCCGACACCTCCACCGTGAACCGGCTGTTGAACAGATTCAGCGCCTGTATCGGCGTCGTGCTCGCCCGCCGCACCGCCGTGCTCTGGCCCCCGTCCGGACAATCAAACGCCCCGAACACCGCCTCCGTCTCCCGCCGCACTTTATGCGAATAAATCATCCGCCGCTGGTTCTCCTCCGTCAGCACCTCCACCGGCGTGAACCCGCTCAGCCCGCCCCGCAGGTCAAACAAATCATACCCACGCCCGTACATTTTCAGATTCAGTCTCCCGCTCACCGCTAGCATCGCATCGCGGATCGCCTCCGCTTCTAGCCGCCGCGACGGATACCGCCACAGCCACCGTACCTCGGCATCCTTCTCCATCCCCGCCCCATTAACCGCCCCCGTCTGACCGTACGCCCGCGATAGCACGATCAGCCGGTGCATCTGCTTCACTCTCCACCCCGATCGCACAAACTCGCCAGCCAGCCAGTCCAGCAACTCCGGATGCGTCGGCTTCATCCCGTTGCGCCCAAAATCGCTAGGTGTCGCCACCAGCCCGCGCCCGAAATGCCCCTGCCAGATCCGGTTCACCATCACCCGCGCCGTCAGAGGATTCGCCGGACTCGCTATCCACGCCGCCAGCGCATTCCGACGGTCCTGCTCGGCCGTGTCCACCCGCAGCTTCAAATCCCCGAACACCACCGGCACCGCAGGCACCACCTCGTCCTTCGGTTGCTCCGGATCACCCCGCAGCAGCACACGAATCACATCAGGCGCTCGGAACTTCCCCGCAAAAACCAACTGCCCAGTCTCCGCCTCCCGAATCTTCCCTAGCAGTCCCTCACGCTCCATCACCAATCGCTTCACCTCAGCCGCCTCCTCCGGCCCCAATCCTTCCGTCGTGAACGCCGGCCCTCCGTCCATTCCCGCCACATACGCCCGCCGGTCACTCGCATCCGCCACCACACGCCATCCCGCACCCTCCCCAACCTCGATCACATAATCCGTCGCCAGCCGGTCCTCATAAGTCCCTAGCCGGTCTCTCCCCCAGTCCACCCGCACCACTTCCTCCTCGCCCGCGAACTCCAGCTCCACCCAGCCCCGCCCGCTCTCCGATGACATCCAGCTCCGCTCATTCCCATACCGTCCGTCATTGATGAACCTCGGCTCGTGCCGGTCCGGCGAAACATTGTCGCCCGACGTCGTGAACTTCGCCCCCGCACTCGCCAGCGCCACATTCACACCCGCCGCATTGAAGACCTCGATCTCGTCAATGCATGGCTCAAGGCTGTTCGTCGCCCGCACCGTGAATCTCAGCCGCTTCGTCCGCGCCGGCCCAAACCGATCCGTGTTCCCCAGCGCCCGCACCGTCGCCCTAACCACTCCATCCTTGCGCCCCGGAACCGCTAACGGAGCCAGCCGCGCCAGTCGCTCCCTGATCCAGGCCTCCCGCTCCCGCGCCACCACCGCCTCCTTCTTCCGCTCCTCAACCCCGCAAACCCTCAACTCCCGGTCCTCATACTCCACCCCCGCCACAAACGCCTGCATCGCATAGTAATCCTTCGCAGTAATCGGATCAAACTTGTGATCATGGCACCGCGCACATCCCACACTCAACCCCAGAAAGGTCTGCCCGATGTTAGTCACCATCTCATCCAGTGAATCCTGCCGCGCCAGCCGGATCGACGGCTCATCCTTCCCGATCTGCCCCGGCAGCAGCACCGACGCCGTCACCAGAAACCCCGTCGCCGCATCCTCACCAACCGCGTCCCCCGCAATCTGCTCGCGGATGAACCGGTCGTAAGGCACGTCGTCATTGCACGCCCGGATCACATAATCCCGATACGGCCACGCATTCGGGCGCTCCGTGTTCACTTCAAATCCATGCGTGTCCGCATAACGCACCACATCCAGCCAGTGCTGCGCCCACCGCTCACCATACCGGGGCGACGCCAGCAACCGATCCACCTCCCTCTCACGCGCCCCCACCGCCGTCTTCTCGTTCGCCAGCTCCTCCGCAAACGCCGCCACTTCCTCCGGAGTCGCAGGCAATCCCGTCAGATCCATCGTCACCCGCCGCAACCATACGTCACTCGCCGCTGGAACTGACATCTCCAGCCCGTTCTCCCGCAGCTTCTCATCAACAAACCCATCAATCGTCCCCTCCACGACGTCCGCCACCGGCTTGAACGCCCAGTGCTCCCTCGGATCCTCCAACTGCACTCGGTCGACCCCCTCCGGCCACTCCGCACCCTCATCAATCCACCGACCAATCACCTCAATCTCCGCCGCCGAAATCTTCCCCTCCGGCGGCATCACCTCATCCTCGTCATCCGTCATTAGCAATCTCATCAGCGGACTCTCCTTCGCATTTCCCGGAATAATGTCCGGCCCGTGATGATCCCCGCCCTTCAACGCCGCAGCCTTCACATCCAGCCGCAGCCCCGACTTCTGCTTCTTCTCCCCGTGGCATTCCGCGCAATGCTTCTCGAAAATCGGCCGCACCTCGCGCACAAAATCCACCGGCGCAGCCCCGGCATTCAGGCTCCACCACCACACCATCATCGTCACAGCAGCTCGTTTGGTCATCGGCATTCGCTTTCCATGATACGGATTTCGCGTCTCGAACATAGCACGCACTTCTCCTCCGCTCATCGCCCGTCCCAGCCGCTTCCGCTCCTCCGCCCCCACCTTCTCAAGCCATCCCTCCAGCGCCTCCCGCTCAACCCTTCCTGCTTCCCCGCATGCTCAGGAGGCTCCCACCCGCCGCACCCAGTTCACTATCCGCCACGCCGCCCGAACGGAAAGGCTCTCTTCGATCGGGACTTGAGCCATCTCTCGCCGCTGGCCACCGAACTCCGCCAACACGCCAGACGCCCCCGGATTCCAGACCCGCACCCTCAGCCACCGGAGGCGGAAGGCGGCGAATCGGGAACTGGCGGAGGCGAGCCCATAGCATGATAGTGCAAAACAACGCATCTCAATCCTCGCCCTCCAACTCCGAGGCGCGCATCTCCGCTACTTCAACCGCACTGAACCTTCTCCCTTTCCATATGGCCTTTCGCTGAGCGGCAAAATCAATCCGAGGCGGCCGTGCCAGAGTCGGCTTAGCAATCGGCAAAAGTGTCGCATACGGCTTGCCCCGCTTGAGGATCTCAACAGATTCACCGTTGTCCAACCACGCCGAAACACGGCGGAAGTGATTGCGCAGATCTGCGGTAGTGACGGTGTTCATGATATCCGGAGATATCACAAACCGGGCGCTTCGCAAGCGATGCTCCATGAGGCTACCGTGTCGGTGCCCAGGCAAGGCTCCCGTGAACGGCCGACTTTGCTGCGTCCATTCCAAGCTTGTGGGCAACCGCCGCAGCGAAGCAAGACAGCCAGGCGCTAGGCTGCCCTGAAAGGGTGAGCGCAGGGATGTAAACTCCCGACGGCACTCCAGAAGGCACCCAGCCATCCGAGCGGAGCGTGACACCAGCCGCCAGGCTTCCCGAAGGCCGGGGATCCCGTAGGGCGGGACCTGAGGCAACGCGGGGGCGTTGGCTGCAACGCCTAGCCCGCCGAACAGATGGTGTCTTATAAACGAGGGACCCTTTCGAGTCCAAGGAACAAGGAGGGCGCGAATCAGGATTCGCAACCGACGAGCAACACCGGAATCGGGAAAAAGACCCGTTCCTCCTCGCCCCCGCAACGCGGCTGAATCATCCTTCCTTCCGCCATCATCAGAAGATGCCATCTGTAAGGCGGGCTGCCCTAGCGCAAACACCTGGAACTTCCGCGCCCGGCTCAACCCGCGCCCACTAGCTTCCGCGCTTCCGCCAGCGCCGCATCAAGCCCCGACGCATCCTTGCCTCCCCCACGCGCAAAGTCCGGCTTCCCGCCGCCCTTGCCACCCACCATCGGCGCAATCGCCGCAATGATCTTCCCAGCCTGCACGCGCGCCTGATGCTCCGGCGACACCGTCGCAATCAGTGCCACATTCCCGCCGCCCGACGCTCCTAGCACCACCACCCCCTTGTACAGACCCTTCAGCGCGTCGCTCACCGCCATCGCATACTCGCCATCCGCATCCCCGAGATTCGCCACAATCGCCCCGTCGCCAGCCTTCGCCAGCAACTCCTTCGCCCTCCCGGAAGCCTCACGCTGCTGCGCCGCCCTCAGCGCCTTCTCCAGCGCCTTCGCGTGCTCCATCAGAATCTCCACCTTCTTCTCAAGATCCGGCAACGGACTGCCCAGCTTCGCCGCCAGTCCCTTCAGCCGCGCATTGTCAGCAATCGCCTGCTCGTACGCCGCCAGCCCAGCCACCGCCTCAATCCGCCGGATCCCCGCACCCGTCGCCGCTTCACCCACAATCCGGAAAAGCCCGATCTCACCCGTCCCGCGGATGTGCGTGCCACCGCACAACTCCATGCTGTATCCATCCAATCCAGTCGCCTTCCCGCCGATCTGCACCACCCGCACCCAGTCACCATACTTCTCCCCGAACGCCTGCATGATGTCCCCGCGCTCCTTGATGTGACTGTACTTCACCTCCTGCCAGCTCACTAGCGCATTCTCCACAATCCGCTCGTTCACCAGGCGCTCCACATCCGCAATCTGCTGCGCCGTCAGTGCCGCACTGTTGAAATCAAACGTCAGCTTCTCCGGCCCCACATACGACCCCTTCTGCGTCGCATCCGGCGACACCACTTCATGCAGCGCCCAGTGCAGCAGGTGCGTCACACTGTGATGCCGCGAAATCGCCGCCCGCCGCTCCCCATCCACCCGCGCCGTCACCGCCACCCCAGCCTCCAGCGTCGTCTCCGGATCCACATAATGCAGCCACGTGTTCCCCGACTTCTGCGTGTTCAGCACCGGAATGATCTCCGCTCCCGCCAGCAGTGTCCCCATATCTCCTAACTGCCCACCCATCTCCGCATAAAACGGCGACGCATCCAGCACCACCGCCGCCTTCCCATCCATGTGCACCACCTCCAGCACCTTCGCCTCAACCTCGGCAGCATCGTACCCTTTGAACTCCGTCGGTTCCTTCGTCTCGATCTCCGAAAGCTTGATCACCGTCTTCTTCTGCGCGGCCTGGGCCCGCTCGCGCTGCTCCTGCATCAGTCTCTCAAACCCGGCCTTGTCCACCGCGAGGCCGCTTTCCCTCGCCATCAGTTCCGTTAGATCGAGCGGGAACCCGTAGGTGTCGTAAAGCAGAAACGCATCCCCGCCGCTGATCTTCGCACCCGAATGAGCCACGATCTTCTCGAAAAGCAGTATCCCCTTATCCAGCGTCCGGTTGAACGCCTCCTCCTCCGTCTTCAGCGTCTGCTTCACAAAATCCTTCCGCTGCTTCAGTTCCGGGAAAACCCCGCCCATGTGCGCCGCCAGCGTGTCGACCAGCTTGTAGAAGAACGGTTCGCTGAATCCTAACGTCCGCCCGTAGCGCACCGCCCGGCGCAGAATCCGCCGCAGCACGTAATTCCGGTCGCTGTTCCCCGGCACAATCCCGTCCGCGATCGAAAAACTCAGCGTCCGGATGTGGTCCGCAATCACCCGGAAGGCCACGTCCACCTTCTCCTGTTCCGTGTCACCAGTGCTCCCCGCCACCGGCAGCGTCGCCGTGTACCGCTTCCCGCTCAGCTTCTCGATCTCGTCAAACAGCGGCCGGAACACATCCGTGTCGTAATTCGAAATCTTCGCGTTCTCGAAGTCCGTGAAATCCTTCGTCCCGTGAATGATCGACACCACGCGCTCAAAACCCATCCCCGTGTCCACATGCTGCGCCGGCAGCGGCACAAACGATCCGTCAGGATTCGCATTGTACTGAATGAACACGTTGTTCCAGATCTCAATGCACGCCGCCGTCGGTCCGTTCACCAGCAGCGCCCCGGCCTTCTGCCGCTCAATGTCCGTACGCACCGGCCCAGGCGTCAGATCGACGTGAATCTCCGTGCACGGTCCGCACGGCCCCGTCTCGCCCATCATCCAGAAGTTGTCCTTCTTGTTCCCGTTCACGATGTGAATCTCCGGATCCAGCCCGATGCTCCGGAACTTCTCCGCCCAGATCTCCCACGCTTCCTGGTCACGCTCCGACGGATCCCCCGGCCCAGGCTGGTAAATCGTCGCATACACCCGCTCCCCCGGGAACTTCCACACCTCGATGATCAGTTCCCACGCCCAGCTGATCGCCTCCTTCTTGAAGTAATCCCCGAACGACCAGTTCCCCAGCATCTCGAAAAACGTGTGGTGATAGGTGTCCAGCCCCACATCGTCCAAATCATTGTGCTTGCCCCCCGCACGGATGCACTTCTGCGTGTCCGCCGCCCGCCCCGGCTTGTACGGACACTCGATCTGCCCCAGAAAAATCGGCACGAACTGATTCATCCCCGCGTTCGTGAACAGCAGGTTCGGACTGTCCGGCATCAGGCTGCTGGAAGGCACTATCGTGTGCTGCTTCGACTTGAAGAAATCGAGGAAGCTCTGGCGGATCTGTGCGGCGGTCATCATAGGAAAAAATCGGTTGGTCGGCACGCCATCACTGGCACACCGGGAAATCGGGAGCGCCGAGGCTATCCCGGTCGCATGGAAAATAAAGCGCCGTTTACACGCCTGCGCGGGCGCGGGGTTGACGCCCCCGCCGCACGGTTCCACCCTCGCGGACTATGAAGCGCATTCTCTTCACCTCCACTCTCGCCGCTGCTCTCGCAGCCGCTCTTTTCATGACCGCACACACCGTCACTGCCGCACCCGAAGGCGCACCCGCGCCCTACCGCCACGTCGTCCTTTTCAAATTCAAGGCCGACGCCCCCAAGGAAAAAGTCGCCGAGGTCGTCAAGGCCTTCGCCGGTCTCAAGGAAAAACTCCCCGCCGTCCTCTCCTTCGAACACGGCCTCAACGTCAGCCCCGAAGGCATCAACGACGGCTTCACCCACGTCTTCACCGCCACCTTCAAGGACAAGGCTTCCCTCGAAAATCACTACCTCAAGGAACCCGCCCACGAGGAATTCGTGAAACTCATCAAGCCAGTCATCGAAAAGGTCCTCGTCGTCGACTACGTCGCCAACTTCGTCGACCACGGCGCCCACTGACCCCGGCCCCTCATTCCGCCCCGCGGAAACAGTAAATCACCCCGTCGTCGGCACCCATCACAAGGCCGCCGGCGGCGGGGCACGCGCTCGTCTGCACCGGCTGGCCAGCTTCATACTTCCACAACTCCTCCCCGTCCTTCGCCCGCACCGCATAAATAAATCCGTCGTCGCTCCCGAACAGCACCGCTTCCCCCGCCACCACCGGCGAGCTGTCCACCCGCCCCTTCGCCCGGAACGACCACTTCTCCTCCCCGTCCGCAAGGCTCAGACAATGCAGCCGCTTGCCACGGTCTCCCACGTACACCATCCCCTCCGCCGTAATCGCCGGCGATGAGAAAAACGGAAACTCCCGGTCCTTGTACGTCCACTTCGGCACCCGCGTGCGCGCATCCACCGCCACCACTTCGTTCCCGTAATGCCCGAACACCGCCACCCCGTCCCGCGCCGCCACCGTGCTCGATATCGGATTGTTCACCTCCGTCTTCCCCGTCTCCGACCCATCCTCCAGCTTCACAAAATACAGATACCCGTCACAGCCCCCGAACATCAGCTGCCCATCCGTCAGACTCGCGCTCCCATTCACATAATTGCCCGTTTCCACCACCCACACCTTCGCACCGGTCGCCCCGTCCAGCGCATACAGCTTGTTATCATACGACCCCACAATCACCAGCGGCTTGCCGCCCTCGCGCATCCAGACGTTAGGCCCTGACCGCACCTCCCCTTCCGTCGCAAACCGCCACCGTTCCTTCCCCGTCGCCGCCTCCAGCGCATACACACTCCCATCCAGACTCCCGAAAATCACCAGGTCTCCCGCCAGCAGCGCGCTGCCCTCAATCGCATCCTTCGCCGTAAATTCCCACGCCACCGTCCCATCCGCCGCCTTCAGCGATCGGAACACGCCTTTCCCGTCCCCGATGAAATAAAAGCTGCCGTCACTCACCGCCGTCGCCTTCACCGGCCGCGCCGCCGCAAACTTCCACGCCAGCTTCAGCGGAAACTTGAACGTCGCCTCACTCACGCCCGTCATCGCACTGTCCCCGCGCCACACACGCCATTCATCAGCCGCTCTCACACTCAGCGGCAGCAGCGGCAGTGCGATCCGCACAAACAGAGCAGTCAGTTTCATGCAGCCAAACATGCCCCGCGCCATCGGCAGCGCAAGCCGCTCGGCACTCCCGTTCGCGGCCATCACTTCGGCTCCAGCGGCAGCAACTCAATGTTCCGGAACCACACCGGCTGCCCTTCCGCCTGCAGCGCAATGTGCCCGAACCCCAGCAGCCGGTTCCCGCCCGCCTCAAGTTGGTCCGTCGCCGGCGCATTGTCATTCCGCGGATCCAGCTGCGGATGCTGATAACGCAGCACCTCCACACCATTCACCCGGTGAATGATCTCATCTTGCCCGCGCACCTCCACCTCCGCCTTCACCCATGTCTCCGTCGGCAGCGTCGGCGCACTCGACGTCACAATGTGCTTCGTCACCAGCTGCCCGCCCATCTCCACATGCGTTCCCGGCGTGCACAGATTCCCCGTCGGCCGCGCCCCCTTCCCTTCATCCGCTAGAAACTGCATCTCCAGACTGCTCGGAAACCCCTGATCGAACCGCATGCTCTGCGGCGGCTGCGCGTGCAGCATCACCCCGCTGTTCAGATTCACATACCCAGGCGCATCCTTCATCATCTCCCCCGTAAACCGGTACTCCAGCCGAAGAATATAATGCGAATACGCTAGGTTCGTGAACAAGTGCCCGAACTGCCCGTCAAACTTCCCGTACCGACTATAGTCCACTTTGATGATCCCGTCCTCCACCCGGAACGTCTCCGCGTAGTTCTCTCCCAGCGGCCGCTTCGCAATCTTCACCGTCCAGCCGGACAAATCCCGGCCGTTGAACAGGCTCACCCACTTCGGCGCATCCGCCGTCGCCATCGTACCCGCAAGCCCAAGCATGACCAAGGCAGAACAAATCATTCGTGTCATCCCCCCATGCTGCCCCGCCCGCACCCATCCCGCAAGCCTCGTCTCGCCACACAAAAATGGGCGGCCGCCGCCCCCACCCGGAACGACGGCCGCCCTGACCAATACCAAATACGACCTCATTCTCGCACTCCCTCGTCCGCACGCCATTGCACCATGGTTCACCCGGAAAATCCCAGGGCCCTCTCCCTTCAACCTTCACTCGTCACGCCACCGCACCGCCAGCGCCGCCAGTGCCGCCGTCTGAAAGATCCTCGGATACAGGCGCTCATGGTACCACAGTCTCGCAAAATACAGCCCGATCGGCGCCGCCGGAGCTTCCCGTCCCCCATCCGTCAGCCGCAGCAGCGCCTCCGCACCACGCCCCAGCACCACCTCCGACGCCTCGGATCGCACCAGACTCAATGCCAGCGCATGCAACGCCAGCGCCGTCTCCTCCACCGTCGCCGGCCCCGCCTCCCCTGCCCCGGACCACGCCCCGTCACTCCGCTGACTCCCCACCAGATACGCCGCCCCCTCGTCGCACATCGCCCGCGTCCCAGCCAATCCATGCAGATACCGCACCACACACGCCGTCCCATAAACCGGATTCGCTTCCCCCCGCGCCCGCTCATTCCCAAACCACAACGGCAGCCACGACCCATCCGCCTCCTGCGTCTTCGCCAGATAACGCGCCATCGCTTCCATCGCCCGGGCCATCCCCGGCACCGCCAGATGCCGCCATTCATGCAGCGCCGCCAGCGCATGCGCCGTGATCTCCGGCGTGCTCCGGTCAAACGGCAGCGCCCCCCAGCCCCGGCAGAAGGTCGGCATCCCTCCATCCCGGTTCTGCAATCCTAACAACCAGCGCACCCCCGCCGCCGCCGCCGCGTCATGCTCCCCCATCCCCGGCACCGCTAGCGCCAGCAACGCCGCCGACGTGTCGTCCGCATCCGGCACCCCCCCCGGCAGATCCGTCCAACCCCACGCCCCCGGCGCTGATAAAGTGTACTCATGCACCGCCGTCGTCTGCTGCGCCCGCATCCACGCCGCCACCGCCGGACCACTGTCAAAAACCGCCCCCGGCACCCCCGCCAGCGCCTTCACCGACAACGACGTCACCCACGTCGCCAGATTCGTGTCGATCGGCCACGACCCGTCACTCCGCGCCGACGCCGTCAGAAATCCTAACGCCCGCCTCGCCACCGCATGCCGCCCCAGTCCCGCCGACGCCAGCGCCATCGTCACAAACGCCGTCAGCGGCGTCGCCTCCAGATACCCGCCACCCTCCGGCTGAATCGCCTCTAGCAGCTTCAACGTCCGACCCCGCTGGCTCCACCTCAGCAGGGTCAGCGGATGCCTCCGCGGCCGGTGATGCAGCCGCACCTGCCCGATCGCAATCAGCGCCGGCAGCGCATAACTCACCACCGGCAACTGCAGCGCCGCATACCAACGCCGCGGCAGCGACGCCAGCTCAAACGGCAGTTGCGGCACATGCCGCCAGCACTCCGGCGCAGGCCCTAGCACTCCCCCGATCGCACACGCCATCATGATCGGCACCGAAAACGTCCGGTCCTTCCCATACCGCGCCTCCAACGCCCTCGCCAGCACTTCCGGCTCCACCCCGCCCGCCTTCCCCCGAACCCATTCCATCGCTCTCCCCAGCGCCTCCCTGCCCGCTTCCCCGCCCGCCAGCCGCAGCGCCGCCACCACCAGCAGGGTCGTCGATAAATTCGCGAGACTCTCCGGCGTATCGCCCCACCCGCCGTCCTCTCTCTGCGTCCGCACTAGCCACTCCACCCCCGGCCCGATCAGCAGCTTTTCCGGCTCACTCCCCGCCAGCTCCAGCGCCATCACCGCCGTCGCCGTCGCCAGCGCACTGCTCGACAACCGCCCCTCCCACCATCCACCGCTGACCCGCTCCGCCAGCAGCGCCCGCCCGCTCACATCACGGGCCGCCCCAACTCGCGCCCGCAGGGTCTCGGTCTCCAGTTTCATCTCGTCTCAGATCAGAAATGCAGCAGGCCGCCCCCGTACCACGGGAACGGCCTGCCTCCTTCAATTCATCGCAATCAGCTCAGACATCCAGCCGGGTCCACGCTGCATTCCCCTTCGACGACGCCACCACCGCCTCGATGAACGCCATCCCGCGGATGCCATCCTCGATCTTCGGATAGTCCAGCGCCACTTCGTCAGGCTCCGTCCCACTCTCGAACGCCCGGATGTGATTCGCGAAGTTCTTGTAAATGTTAGCAAACGCCTCCAGATACCCCTCCGGGTGCGCTGGCGGTGTCCGGCTCGCCGAAGCCGCGTTCTTCCCAAGATACCCGTTCGCCGTCCGGTACACCTGCATCGGCTGATCCAGCCACTTCACCAGCATCGTGTTCGGCTCCCGCTGGTGCCACTCAATCCCACCAATCTCGCCATACACCCGAATGTTCAGGTTGTTCTCCTCACCCACCGAAATCTGAGACGAATGCAGGATCCCCTTCGCCCCATTATCAAAACGCAGCAGCACATTCACGTCGTCATCCAGCAGCCGCCCCTCCACAAACGACGTGATGTCCGCCGCCAGTTCGCTGATCTTCAGCCCCGTAATGTACTCCGCCAGATTCTCGGCATGCGTCCCGATATCACCCACGCAGCCACCCGCACCGCTCTGCGATGGATCCGTCCGCCAACCCGCCTGCTTCTGCCCGCTCGCCTCTAGCCGCGTCGCCAGCCATCCCTGCGGATACTCCACCACCACTTTCCGGATCTTCCCAAGCTTCCCGGCCTTAATCATGTCCCGCGCTTCCTTCACCAGCGGATACCCCGTGTAGTTGTGCGTCAATCCATACAGCCGCCCGCTCGCCTTCACCACTTCCTCAAGCGCCTTCGACTCCGCCAGATCAAAACACGCCGGCTTGTCGCTCAACACGTGAAACCCATTCTCCAGCGCCAGCTTCGCCGGAGGAAAATGCATGTGATTCGGCGTCACAATCGCCACAAAATCCATCCGCTCGCCCGCGGGCAGCGCCTTCTCCTTCTCGATCATCTCCTGAAACGTCCCGTAACACCGCTCAGCCGGCAGGAAAAAATCCGCTCCGGATGCCTTCGACCGCTCGGGGTCCGACGAAAACGCACCGCAGACGAGTTCAATCTGCTGATCAATTGCGGCCGCAATACGGTGCACAGCGCCAATAAATGCGCCACGCCCGCCGCCGACCATGCCCATCCGGATTTTTCTGTTCATGTTAGGGAGAGAATGTTGTAACTGAGTTGCCTGATGCTGCCGGATCTAAGCCACCGCCACCCGTTTCATCAAGAGGAACCCTCAGGCTCCGCAGTTGCGGCACCCGTATCACCCAATCCTCACCGGCCCGCCCCGGACCCCGTCGCCGTAATCGGCACCGGCACAAATTCCCGGATCACCCCGAGATCTTCACTGCGCAGCAGCATCACCTTCCCGCTCTGACCAGCCGCCGCAATCGTCTTCCCGTCCGCACTGAACCGCGCCGCATAGAGCCCCCCATCCACCGTCAGCTGCTTCAGCACCTCCGCCCCGCCAGTCTGCCACGCCTCCACCGCCTTGTTCTCATCCGCCGATCGGTCCGTGCTCACCTTCCCATAGATTCCCTTGATCTGATCCGGCAACGCCGAGTCAAACTCCGCCCGCCCCACCATCAGCGAGCCCTTCCCGTCCAGACTCGATGCCGCCAGCACCCGCTTGCCGTCCGCACTGTAATCCACCGCCCAGATCCGTCCCTCCATCGCCGGATACTTCCGGATCAGATTCGAATTGTCCCCGATCCTCCGCTGCACCTCCCGGAACACTCGGTAAATCTGTGGCACGCCGTCCGCTCCGCCCACCAGAATCTCCTCCCGCACCGGATGCCGCGCAATCGCCGCCAGCCCGCCCTTCAACGCCCCCGGCGTGATGCTCGTCAGGTTATCCACAAACCGCTCCGTCGCCAGTTCCGTCAGCTTCGCTGACATGTCCCGCCCACACGAAATCACATGGTCACCCTTCAGTGAAAACACCGTATCAAGGACCCAGTCATCATGCCCAGCCATGAACAACACCTGCTTCGCCGTCCCCATGTCCACCGCCCTCACCGACTTGTCCGACGCACACCCGAACGCAAACCGTCCGCTGTCCGGAGCCCACGACACCCCATACACCGTATCAAAAGTCGCCGGCCACGATAGCTTCAGTCCGCCCGTCGCCACCTCCCAGATCTGCACCTCCCCCATCCTCGCCGGTAACCCGCCCGCCGCCGCCAGAAACGCACCGTCCGGACTGAACCGCAGGCTCGTCAGCCGCTCGGACAACCCAATCAGCCGCTTCGGCTCGCCCGACCCATCCACCCGGTGCAGCAGCACCTCATGAAACCCCGTCACCGCCAGCCATTGCCCATCCGGTGACCACGCTAGGGCATCAATGCTCGGCGGCCGGCTGTAAACCGGGGGACGCTCCGGCGAATGCCGCGCCACCGCATTCGTCGGCGTGTCATCCTTCGCCCCCTCCCGGATCCACCGCTCAATCAGCGCCACCTCTGCCGCCTTCAATGGATCCCCATTCTTCGGCATCTCGCACTTCCCGTCCTTGCCCGGCCGGATGTTCACCACCAGCGCAGAACCGTCAGGATTCCCCGGCACTACCGCCGCACCGTCGTCCTCGCCACCCTTCACCAGCGCCGCAAAGTCCGTCATCACATACGATCCCTTCGCCTTCGCAGGCTGATGACATCCATGACACGCCGTCTGCAGCACCGGCCGCACGTCCTTGTAATAACTCACAGGTCCACCCTCCACGGCACGCACCGCAGGAATCGTTAGAGCCATCAACGGCAGAAGAATACTCAGGGGGGATCGCATCGTCCGTCATCGCAACTCAACACCCCGCACGCAATCCGGATGTCCGTCCGCGCCTGCGGCCAATCAGAGCCGTTCACCGCTCCACTCGCTTGCTCCCCCCGGCCATCTCCTTCTCCACCTCCGCCAGATTCGCCATCGACGTGTCACCCGGCGTGGTCATCGCCAGTGCCCCGTGCGCCGCCCCGTAATTCACCGCCTTCGCACCATCGTTGTGCTTCAAAAACCCATAGATCAACCCACTCGCAAAACTGTCACCCCCACCCACGCGATCCATGATCTCAAGCCCCGGCCGGAACACCGCCTCGTGAAACGCCCCCTCATGCCACAAGATCGCGCCCCAATCGTTGATCGTCGCCGTCTTCACCGTCCGCAACGTCGTCGCCGCGACCTTGAAATTCGGAAACTCATTCACCGCACGCTCAATCATCCGCTGAAAACTCGCAGTCGGAATCGAGGTCAGATGCTCATCCACCCCCTCCACCTCAAACCCTAACGACGCCGTGAAATCCTCTTCGTTCCCAATCATCACATCCACATACTTCGCAATCCACCGGTTCACTTCCTGCGCCCGCGCCTTGCCGCCAATCGTCTTCCACAAACTCGGTCGGTAATTCAAATCATAACTCACCACCGTCCCGTGCCGGTGCGCCGCCTCCACCGCCTCAATCACCACCTCCGGAGTCGTGTCACTCAACGCCGCAAAAATCCCACCCGTGTGAAACCATCGCGCCCCCAGCTCGCCAAACACATGCTCCCAGTCAATGTCCCCAGGCTTCAATTGACTCGCCGCCGTGTTCCCACGGTCCGGTACCCCCAGCGCTCCCCGAATCCCAAATCCACGCTCCGTAAAATTCAGCCCGTTCCGCACCGACCGCCCAATCCCATCATACGGCACCCAGCGCACCAATCCAGTATCCACACCGCCCTGCAGCATGAAATCCTCCGTCAATCGCCCCACATCATTGTCCGCAAAGGCCGTCACATGCGCCGTGCGCAGCCCGAAACACTTCCGCAACCCGCGCGACACATTGTACTCCCCCCCACCTTCCCACACCTGAAACGTCCGCGCACACCGGACCCGGCCCTCCCCCGGATCCAGCCGCAGCATCACTTCGCCAAGAGAGACACAGTCAAAACGACAGTCAGCAGGGGATTTGAGAGTCAGCATAAAATGAGAATGACATGATAAAAGAACGGCTCCACCACAAAAACAAGCGGCCCGTTTTCCTTTCGGAAAACGGGCCGTTATAACCTGGCAACGTCCTACTCTCGCATGACCTGTCGTCAAACTACCATCGGCGCTGCGGCGTTTCACTTCCGTGTTCGGGA
>QQNF01000047.1 GCA_003402705.1 Verrucomicrobiota bacterium
ACCCGACTGTGATCGTTTCCGTCACAACCAGGTCATTCAGCCGCGCTGATCGCATTGTTTCGTGCGACCCCTCTCAATACCACACCCTCCCCCCCGCGCAACTCTTTTCTCCCTCTTTTTTGCTTTTTCTCCCGCCAGCCCCCCGATCCCACCGACTCAAGGCCCCAAGGGGAGGTTTTGATGGCCGAATCATCGACCAGACCGATAGTGGCAGCGGCTGCCCGGGAATCGCAGCCGTGTTGCTATGGAACTTACCCTCAGGTCCTCTGCGGTCATCGCTGCCGGTGACGGCGGCCAATTCATGCCTTTGCTGGCGCTGACTCTGCTCGCCACAGTGCTGCTGACTCTGCTACTGCGCCGTTTCCGCCTTCCTGCCCTGCCGGGGTATTTCCTCTGCGGCTTCCTGCTCGCCCGGTTGAGCCCGATCCCCATGGGCGAAGGTACGGAAGCAGCCGAACTGCTCGGCGAGATGGCCGATGTCGGCATCCTCCTGCTCATGTTCACGGTCGGAGCCGAATGCTCGAAACACGAATTGCAGCAATTGAGGAAACGCGGCCTCGGCGCTGGTCTATGGCAGGTGGTCCTGACCGGCGGTCTGGTCGCTGCCGTCGCGCTGACTTGCGGGTTGTCCGCCGGGTCCGCCGTGACCGCTGGCATGGCCGCAGCGCTCTCCTCCACTGCGGTCGGCGTTCGCCTCTTTGACGACACAGGCATCCCGGATCATCCTGGAGCCAAGCTGACCCTCGGCATCGCTCTGGTCCAGGATATCCTCGTCATCATCTTCCTGTTGCTGCTCCAGAGCGCTCCGGATGGGGGCAGCGCTGCCGCGCGCTGGGGCGGGCTCGCACTCAAGGCTCTCCTCTTCATCGGATGCGCAGCCCTCCTGAGCCGCATCGCCGTGCCCGCGCTCCTGCGCGCGGTCAGCAAAACCCGCTCGCGCGAGCTGTTTACCCTCGCCGTCCTCGCACTGTGTGCCGGAGTCGCCGCGCTCGGGGACACCCTCGGCCTCGGATTGAATCTCGGGGCCTTTGCTGCCGGAGTCACTGTGAGCGGCTCATTGTATAGTCACCGGATCCTCGCCGATGCCGCTCCGTTCCGGGACTTCTTCCTAACCGTCTTCTTCCTTTCGCTCGGTGCCCTCGTCAACCTCCCGGTGTTGGCTGCGCACTGGCCGCTCATCCTCGGCGCAACCGTCCTTTCCCTTACTGCAAAACCCTTGCTGACCGCCTTGGGCGCTCGCCTTTCCGGATCTCCCAAAGCCGCCGGAACCGCCGCCGCGCTCGCCCTCGCCGGATGCGGCGAGTTCTCTGTGGTCCTCTGCCGCGAGGCCGCAGAGCGGGGTTTGCTGAGCGCGGGGTTCGCAAACGGCGTACTGGCCGTCACCGCCCTGTCCCTGACCGTCTCCCCGTTCCTCATGAAATCCGCCGCAGCGCGCGGCTGGTTCCAGGAGGCCATGCGGCAGCGTTCCGCCTCTCAAAAAGGACCCGCCAAGCCGTCCGCAGCCGCCGCCGCAAAACGAATCCGCGCCATCACCGACCACGCCATCCTCTGCGGCTACGGAACCGTCGGACAGATACTGCATCGCGGCCTTCAGCGGCTCGGCATTCCCGTCATCATCATCGAACTGAATGCCGAAACCGTCGCCCAGCTCCTCGGAGAAGGTCACGCCGTCCTCTTCGCAGACATCGCCCAGGCGGATACCCTCGAACTCGCAGGCATCAGCCGCGCTCGCCTCCTCGTCGTCACCTTCCCCCAGGCGGAAATCGCCAGAACCGTCATCACTCAGGCCCGGGAACGCAACCCGGACGCCGTCCTCCTGTGCCGGGCCCGCTTTCCAGACGAAGCAGAAATGCTCCGCAGGGTCGCCCCAGGCGGCGTCGTGCACGACGAATTCGAAGCCGGCTCCCGGATGCTCCGCATGTGTTCCCGCGCCTTCGCCGGCTCGTCCGATGCCGATAGCACCGAACGCCAGTAAGCTCACTCGCCAAGCGGCAGATCGGGAATCCCATGCCGGGCGGCCGCCTCCTTCAATCCCTTGACCGCTGCCGCCATCTTCGCGTTCAACGACTCGAAGGCCGCCTTGTTGGCAGTCTCCCATTCCGCAAGTGCCGCTCCCTCCGCCTTCGGCATCGTCGCCAGCAGCTTCTGCACTTCGATCAGCGTGTTCTGGTACTCACCAAAACCCGATTTCAAATCCTCAGGGAGCCCGTCAGTCGGAATCGCCTTCAGATTCGCCATGATATCCTTCATCACCGAATCCGTGTTCTTAAGATCCCCCGCGGCACCATCCTTCGTAGCAAGCCATTCGTGGAAACCAGCAAGCCGCGTGCGGAAACTCTCAACCGCAGCACTCCCTTTGCCTCGCGCCACAGCCGCGATCGCAGCCGCCTTCTCCGCAGCAGCAGCACGCAGATCGACCGCCTTCACCGACGCCTCAGCTTTCAGCTCGCGGGACTTCTCGATCGCCGCCGCCGCCACCGCCTTCGTCTTGTCCACCGCCACCGCTCCCACCTCTTTCGCTTTCGTCACCACCTGTCCCGCCTCCTCTCGCGCCGCCGCCTTGGCCGCAGTCGCCGCCTCTGCCGCTTTGGCTTGCGCCTCCCTCGCCTTGTCATTGTCACAGGCAACAAGAAACAGAATGGCGGCAAGTGGTAGCGTCTTCATGGCATGCAGGTCTATCGGTTAATGACTCCCCACGCTCTCACGCCTCCGCCCGCAGAGCAATCGGCGAATCTCAAGCATCATCCAGATACTCCTGCCATACCGCTGGCAGCGGAGCCGCCTCCACACTGCTGGCAATCCGTCCTTCGTTCGCCGGCACGAACGTCGTGCTCGTCCCGTAAACCATCAGCAGGTCCTGACTGCTCGCCGAACGCAACGCGTGCGCCACCCCGGCGGGAATCACCACCCCCGCATTGTTCGCCGACGGAAGGTCGTCACCCCACAGAATAAAACGCATCACCCTCCGCGGCAACCCAGGCCGCTCATCCACCAGAATCATCTCCGCGATCCCCTGCAGAAAGAACATCGCGTCCCATTGCTCGCGCTCATAAGGCCGCAGCCCGAAATTCCCCGGCTCATCAATGAACAGTCGCCGGAACCACGCCGCCGCATCGCTCCCTTCCGGTATCGCCGGTGGATGAATGTGAAATCCCTTCGCCGTCCCCGCAAACATCCGCGCCGCCGCCCACTGCCGCGGCCACATTCCAATCCGATGCAGCGCCCCATCCGTCTCACGCGCAAATTCCCCGAAAAACCCTCGGCTGTGCTGCGGATAAATCGTCCTCGGAAACACCACCACCCCTGGAATCCACACATCCTCCAATCCCCCCGGCGCTCCGTCCACCGACACAATCTCTCGCGCTTCCACACCCGCTGTCCCTAACCGCTCCGCCAGCGGCGCTTTTCCATACTGCCGAGTTTCAAGGCGGGCCCGCGCCCCATCACTCAGTCCATTCCAAAGATCGCTCATGCCGCAAATCTCTGGAACCGCCCACCCGCTCCGTCAATCGGGCGCTCCTACCTCAACCGCAATCCATGCCGCTGCCAGAATCCCGTCAACTGCCGCACCGAACCGTTGAAAACACTCCGCTCCACCGGCCGGTCAAGATTCCCAAACCACGGACTGAACTGCCACCGCCCATGCTGGTAAACCTTCGGACGCGACGCCCCCCGCGCCCAGTCAACCCCGCCATACTGCCACATCGTCCAGCCGCTCCACAGCCGGTACTGCCCCACAAGTCCCTCCGGACTGCCAGGCGCAGGAAACACCGGCCCCGCTCCGCTCTCGTGGGAATACAGCGCCAGCCAGTACGGAGCCCGGCCCAATCGCGCACGGGTCGCCCGATCCGCCGCCCGGGTCTGCTGCTTCAGTTGCGTGCTGTTCTCAAGATACGCCACCGGCACCACCCCCGTCCGCGCCTCCACCCGATCCATGAATCGCAGAATCGCCGACAACGTCAGGTCTCCGTCATAGTCGCCGCACAACAGCAACGACGGCGCATTCCACCGGCGGCTGCGCGCCAGCGCGATCGCCCGGTTCACAAACTGATCCGCTTGAACCACCGGATCCACATGCCGCTGCACCCGGTAATATAACCCCGGCAGCATCCCCGCACGATCCGCCGACTGAATAAACGCCGCGCACTTCGTGTCCAGATTCCCACCCTTGCCAGCCCGCGCAATCAGCCCCGCAGCCCCGTTGTCCCGCAGCGCCGTCACATCATTCTCCGAATAACTCCTCCCCTTCCTCTGCCGTTCCTTCGGATCATACGACGACACATTGATGATCTGCGGAAGCGCCGGCGGCGCTGCACTCACAACACGCCCCGTCACAAGGGTCACAACAAGCATCAGAAATTTCAGGCGGCACATAGGAAATCCCAGCACCATCCCAGCCCCCATCCACCCTGTCAATCCCCCCTCAACGCAGATAAATGAACTCCTTCGCATTCAGCAACGCCAGCGCAAAGCTCGCCAGCGGATCCCCAGGCGGTGCCGGACGCTCCGCCGCCAACGCAATCTCCAGCGGCGCAATCACCGCATCAAACCTCGAATACCGCTCCAGCTCAGCAGGCGTCAGCGCCTCCAGCATCCGCTCGCGCGAAATGAACACTCCCTCAAGTCCCGCAGATCGTCCCACTTCCTCCGCCGATAACGCCCGGTCATACAACCGCGCCCGGTGAATACTCCCGCCCAGCAGCCGGTTGCCGTCCGGATTACCATGCCGGCATCCTAATTGAATCATCGACTGACCCGCCCCAAACACCACCGGCCCATTGCTCATATATGGCCGCCCGTACGGCAATCCATCCCGGAACAACCGGATCGTCCCGTCCTCCGCCCACGTGATCGCCACATGCACCGATCGGCTCGCCGCATCCGTCTCAACAGGCCCATTCGCCGGCTTCGTGCGCGCAAAGACATTGCTCCCCGCCACCCACTGCCGCGGCTCCTGCTCCCCGAAAACCACCGCATCAAACGTCGTCCCCGTCAGATCCTGTACCGTGAAAACCCCGCCCCCCGCCTGCTCCAGCGTGCTCAGCGTCACCCACGCCTCCAGCGTCTTCGCCCGCAGCGTCACCCCTAACGGCCCCGTCGACGCCCACGCATCCCGCCCATTCAACACCAGCGCCCCTTTCTCAATCCTCGCCCCTCCATGCAGCCGCAGCGGAATCGCCGACGCCTCCGTCTCAAAATCCCACTCCGCCATCGCCGCCGGAGCCGTATCCGCCGAAGGAACACCCGCCCGCAACCTCGCCACCACCGGCGCTACCATCGCCTCCTGCGCCGCCCTGGCCTCCGCCAGCTCCCGCCGCATCCGTTCCTCCTTCTCCGCTCTCACCCGCCCAGCCATCTCCGCCTCCGCCATCCACCGCAGGCTCCGCTCCACCTCCTCTTCCGATGCCACCCGCTGAAATCCTTCAACGTAAAACCGCCTGACCTGTTCCCCCCGATCCGCCGTCCCCCGCGCCACCCGCTCCGCCCACTCCCTCGCCCATCCCTGCACCAGCGGCGCATTCATCAAGGTCAGCGCCTGCGCCGGAACATTCGTGCTGTCCCGCCGACCCCGCGTGCTGCTCGGAATCGGCGCATCAAACACCGTCAGAAACGGATCCGGCGCATTCCGGATCACCCTCACATAAACACTCCGCCGCGGCACGCTGCCCTCAACCCCCGGTCCACCACCAGGCTCCACCCTCCCCGTCATCGCCACCATCGCATCACGAATCGCTTCCGCCTCCAATCGCCGTAGCGTCCAGTGCGACAGCAGCGCATTGTCCGGATCCTTCGCCGCCGCCGCCGGCGACGCCGCAGACTGCGCCATGAACGCCTCCGACGTTACTAGCAATCTCAGCATCGCTTTGATCGATCCACCGTTGCGCAGAAACTCGCCAGCCAGCCAGTCCAGCAGTTCCGGATGACTCGGCAACTCGCCTAACTTTCCAAAATTGTCCGTCGTCGCCACCAGTCCGCGCCCGAACACATGGTGCCACAACCGGTTCACCACCACCCTCGCCGCCAGCGCACTGCCCGGCCCCGCAATCCGTTCCGCCAGCTCCAGCCGCCCGCTTCCCGCCGTCTCATACGGCCGCCCATCCAGCGCCGACAGAAACCCCCGCGGCACCGCCTCCCCGGGCTTCCGGAAATCCCCCCTCACATACAGCGGCCAGTCCGACGCGTCCGCTTCCACCACCCCCGGCACCCTAACCGGTGCCCGCACGCGGCCCTCAAGCTTCCCCATCTCCTCGCGCACCTTCGCCACGCCCCCCGGCTCGGGCACTAACAAGCCACTCTGTATCGCAGCATTCAGAAACCCGGCCGTCTCATCATCCAGCCTCCCCGCCACCGCCGCCCGCAGCGCCTTCCCATACCGGCTTTCCAGTTCCCCCATCGATCCCGGCACCTCCCCGTCCAGCACCCCTAACAACGTCGCCGCCGGCTCGAACGGCACCGCCGCCGCATCCACCGGATAAAAAATCTCCGACACCCCGATCCACGCCCGCTCCCCGCCTCCCGCCTCCACCGGATGATCAGGATTCGTCAGCAGCTCAATGTGCACCGTCTCCCCCTTCCAGTAATCAAGATCAAACGATACCCATCGCATCTCGTCATGATCCAGCCCGCTCTTCGGATACACCAGCCCCGCCCGCGGATAATTCCGAATCACTAGCCGCACCGACGCATTCCGCCCGCTCGCTCGCACCCACACCCGCCCGCCACGGCTCTCAAACCGCTCGCTCTGAAACACCCCGCGGTGCAGTCTCGTCGCCGCATCCGAATACTCCCCCGCCACCCGGAACCGCAACGCCGGCTCGTCACCGCCAGCTCCCACCGCCACCAGCGGCTTCTCACCGCCCGCCTCCATCCCCGGCCCGGATCGATACACCTTCCCCGGCCCCCCCGCCGCCGCCGTCCACCGGAAATGCGCCCGCGCCTCCCCATGCGCCTGCCGCCGCTTCACATACTCATCCCGCAACCCCTGCAATCTCCCCCACTCCGCCGCCCTTCCTTCCTCTCCCGCCGCCCTCATCCGCAACAGCACCCCTAACGGCCCCAGCCCATCCCCTTCCACAGCCTTCGCCGCCGCATCGCTCCCAGGCACCCACCCCTCCAGCGCGCCCTCCGCAAAGCCCGCCTCGCCCCACTTCCCTATCACTTCTCTCATATACCTCCCTCGCAGCGCGATCATCTCATCCACCAGCACCCGCTGCCCCGGATCCACCGCCGCATCCACCTGCCCCGGCCGCCCATTCGCAAACACCCCGAACATCGCATAGTAATCCTTCTGACTGATCGCATCGAACTTGTGATCGTGACACCGCGCACAACTCACCGTCAGCCCCAGAAACGCCTTCGACACCACATCCACCTGGTTGTCCGTGAAATTCACAAACTCATCCAGCGCATCCGTCGGCGTGAACCCATGAAACACCATCCGCAGATGCGCCGGACCCATCGCCGCCTCATTCAGCTTCCCGTCCGCACTGACCCGCGGCACCAGCAGGTCGCCCGCCAGATGCTCCCTCACTAGCTGAAAATACGGCACGTCGGCATTCAGCGCCCGAATCAGATAATCCCGGTACTGCCACGCATGCGGAATCGCCGGGTCACCCTCGCTCCCGTGACTCTCCGCATACCGCAGCCAGTCCATCCAGTGCCGCGCCCACCGCTCCCCGAACGCCGGCGACGCCAGCAACCCGTCCACCACTCGCCCCCACTCCCGCCTCTCCCCATCCGCTCCACCCCATCCCTCCACAAACCGCGCCGTCTCCTCCGGCGTCGGCGGCACCCCAGCCAGCACAAACCACGCCCGCCGAACCAGCGTCGCCGCATCCGCAATCCCCGCCATCTCCACCCCGCGCGCCGCCATCGCCTCCCGCAAAAACCGGTCCACCGGATGCCTCACCCCAGCCACCTCCGGCGGTCCCACCTCCTTCAACGGCTGCCAGCACCACCACTCCCGCCGCAACCGGAACGCCGCCGCCCAGTCGCCTCCCTCCCCAACCGCAGGCCGATCCCGCGGATCAGGCGCTCCCGCCCGCACCCATTCCTTCAAATCCGCCACCGCCGCCGCCCCCAGCGGCTCCCCATCCTTCGGCATCTTCAACTCCGCATGCGTCCCCGACACCGCTCGCACCAGCAGACTTCCCTCAGCATCCCCAGGCACAATCGCCGGCCCGCTCTCCCCTCCCTTCAACAACCCCTCCCGCCAATCCACCCGCAGCCCCCCCTTCTGCTTCCCAGCCCCATGACAATCATAACACGCCGACGCCAGCACCGGCCGCACCTTCGTCTCGAAAAATGCCGTCTGCTCCTCCGTCAGCTCAGCTCCAGCACCCATCACGGGCATCCACATCACAGCAATCAATATACGGCGCATCCCGCAAACCTGCCGCCACACCGCCTTCCGGGCGAGCGCATTTTCACGTACCTCCCACTCTCGCCTCCCTCCATCCCCCCATCCTCGCGAAAACAGGTTGAGCCCCGCAAGCCCTGTCCTAAGGTCGCATTCCGCCGCGTCCACCCATCGACGCAGACGTACTCCAAGGCCCACAGCAACGACCAGATCAAGACCATGAGCGACCCCGCACCGCACCCCGAGGACCCAGAACTCCAAGACCTCACCCCGGACTCCCCGCCCGATCCCCTCGACGCCGCCCTCATGGAAGTCGCCCAGTGGAAAGACGCCGCCCTCCGCGCCGCCGCTGAACTCGACAACTACCGCAAACGCATGGCCCGCGAAATGCAGGAAGCCGCCCGCTATGGCAACGCCGGCCTCCTCGAAAGCCTCCTCCCCATCCTCGATAACTTCGACTACGGGCTCCAGGCCGCTCGCCTGGAAAACGAAAAATCCAACCTCTTTATCGGCCTCAGCATGGTCCTGAAACAAATCCAGGACTTCCTCCGCGACCAGGGCGTCGAAGAAATCCCCGTCTCCGGTCCCTTCGACCCCAACCTCCACGACGCCGTCACCCAGCAACCACACGACTCCCTCCCGGAAGGCACCATCATCACCCAGACCCGCAAAGGCTACAAACTCCGCGACCGCCTCCTCAGACCCTCCTCCGTCGTCCTCAGCAGCGGCCCAGCCGCTCCTGCCGCCTGACCCACCCAAGGATCGTCCGTCCACCCCCTCTCCTCCATGGCCAAACGGGACTACTACGAAGTGCTCGGCGTCGAAAAAAACGCCAGCGCCGACGAAATCAAAAAAACCTACCGCAAACTCGCGGTAAAATTCCACCCGGACAAAAATCCCGGCGACAAAGCCGCCGAAGACAAATTCAAGGAAATCGGCGAGGCCTACGATGTCCTCGGCGATGAACAGAAACGCGCCGCCTACGACCGCCACGGCCACGCCGCCTTCCAAGGCGCATCCGCTCAGGGCGCCGGCGGCTTCCACGATCCCTTCGAAGTCTTCCGCGAGGTCTTCGGCAGCGGGGGCGGCGGCGGCATCTTCGAGGAATTCTTCGGCGGCGGCCCCCGCCGCTCCTCCCGCAACGGCCCCTCCCGCGGCAGCGACCTCCGCTACGACCTCGAAATCACCCTCGAAGAAGCCGCCAAAGGCACCGAAAAATCCATCGACCTCGAACGCTCCGTCAGCTGCGAAAAATGCAGCGGCTCAGGCTCCGCCAAACCCGGCGGCACCAAAACCTGCTCCACCTGCGGCGGCGCAGGCCAGGTCATCGCCACCCGCGGCTTCTTCCAAGTCCAGCAACCCTGCCCGGATTGCCACGGCGCAGGCCAGATCATCTCCAACCCCTGCCCAGATTGCCGCGGCCAGGGTCGCGTCGAAAAAAGCACCCGCATCAAACTCCGTATCCCCGCAGGCATCACCGAAAGCGCTCGCCTCCGCTCCAGCGGCAACGGCGACAACGGCATGCGCGGCGGCCCAGCCGGCGACCTCTACGTCGTCATCCACATCCGCCGTCACGAAATCTTCGCCCGTGAAGACGACGACCTCTACTGCGAAATCCCCCTCAGCTTCACCAAAGCCGCCCTCGGCGGCGATCTCGTCGTCCCCACCCTCGAAGGCAAAGCCACCGTCAAAATCCCCGCAGGCACCCAGAGCAGCACCGTCTTCCGCCTCCGCGGCAAAGGCATGCCACGCCTCCAGAGTTCCTCCAAAGGCGACCTCATGGTCCGCGTCCAGGTCGAGGTCCCCACCAACCTCTCCTCCGACCAGAAGGATAAACTCAGGGAATTCAGCGACGCCTGCGGCGGCGAAAACGAACCCATGGCCGAATCCTTCTTCGAAAAAGCCAAACGCTTCTTCTCCTAACATCAACCAGCCCCTCCCATGCTCGACGTCTTCCACAACCTCGCCGACTTCTCCTGGACCTCCAGCAGCTCAGCATGGATCGGCCTGCTCACCCTCATCATCCTCGAAGTCGTCCTCGGCATCGACAACATCGTCTTCATCTCCATCCTCACCGGCAAACTCCCCGCCGCCCAACGTGAAAAAGCCCGCCGCAAGGGCCTCATCCTCGCCGTCATCCCAAGAATCGTCTTCCTCCTCCTGCTCGGCCTCATCCTCGGCATGCAGGAACCTCTCTTCTCCATCCCATGGCCGTTCGGTCAGGGCGAATCCTCCCCTCACGGCCCTCACAACGACCATCCCGGTAAACTCGCCCTCACCGGCCAGGACCTCGTCCTCCTCGTCGGAGGCCTCTTCCTCATCGTCCAGGCCGTCCGCGAAATCCACCACAAGCTCGAAGGCCCGGACAGCTCCCAACAAGGCAGCACCGCCGCCGCTGCCGCTACCATGGCTCAAGTCATGGTCCAGATCATGTTCATGAACGTGATCTTCAGCCTCGACTCCATCATCACAGCCGTCGGCATGGTCAAACAAATCCCCGTCATGATCATCGCCGTCCTCGTCAGCACCGTCGTCATGATGCTCGCCGTCAATCCCGTCAGCAACTTCGTCGAAAAACACCCCACCGTCAAAATCCTCGCCCTCTCCTTCCTCCTCCTCATCGGCACCAACCTCCTCGCCGAAGCCGCCCACTACCACATCCCCAAGGGCTACGTCTACTTCGCCATGGCCTTCTCCGTCTTCGTCGAAACCCTCAACATCAAGGCCGCCAGAAAATCCCACCCCGTCCACCTCAACCCACCCGCCTGATTCCCGCTCCCGGCCCCTCAGCGCCCGCCGCTCTTCTTCCGCTCCTCGCAGACCCCCATCGTCCTCAGGGTCTCGCAACTCGCCTCAATCCGCAGCGACGTGCTCTGCGGCTGGAACCCCAGTCGCCTCGAAATGCAGTCCTCCAGCAGATTCAGGTGCTTGTCCTCAAACTCCACAATCTTCCGGCAATCCGAACAGATCAGGTGGTTGTGCCGCGGATGATCCACAAAATTCGGATCGTAGCACGTCTGCTGCATCCCCAGATCAATCTCCCGCAGCAACCCGCTCTCCACCAGCAGACTCAGCGTCCGATACAAGGTCGCCCGGCTCGCCGCAGGATCCAGCTGCCGCGCACGCTCCCACAACTCGTCCGCCGTGAAATGATCCGTCGTCGAAAACGCCGCCTCGATGATCACATCCCGCTGCCGCGTCCGCCGCAACCCCTTCCCGGCAAGGAACTCCTCAAGACGACGGTAAATATCAGGGTTGATGACTGGTTGGTCCATCGGTTCAGATAATTTCAGCTTCAAACCAGATCCTGACAGCGCCGCCGGAAAACACAAGCGCCGCCAGAGAACTGCGACAGCATGGATCACACTACCGTTGCTCCCTTCCGGGCCTGGCGGGGTTCGCGCGTCCACACTCCACAGCCCCTGACGGCGGACCGTTCCCTTCCCACGCCCCTCCACCCAACGCAAGCCGGAATCATCACGGCCCCGTCTCCACCCGCAGCCGGAAAAACAACCGCTTCCCGCTCCCCGCCACCGGCCGCGCCCTCACCGTCCGCACATCCCCAGCCGTCTCATCCCCCAGCACCACCACCGCCGCCCCATCCCCATGCCACGTCACCATGTCGCTCGAACTCTCCGGTACCACCCGCAGCGACGTCGCCCCAGCCGGCACCCGCCATTCCACCGCCAGCCCGTCCATCCCCGGCAGCACCCGGAACCCCGGCCCCGCTTCCGCCCGCCGCGGATCCCGCAGCAGCGCCAGCTCCAGCACATTATCCAACCCGTCCGCGTCCTCGTCCAACTCATCCGTCGCCGGATCACTCACCATCAGCGGAAACCCATGCACCGCTCCCGCCGCACCACTCCCGCGCCGCAGCGTCACCGCATAAAGCCCCGTCGCTCCCGTCACCGTACCCGACACCATTCCCGTCACCGGATCAATCCCTAACCCAACCGGCAGACCCTCCGCCGCAAACAGCGGCCCGGTCCGCAACCCCGTCACCAGCACCGCATTATCCCCGCCATTCGCCAACCCCGGCGTCACATCCGCCGCCGTCGCCGTCGCCGTCATCGTCCACGATCCCACCACATCCGCCGCCGCTTCCATCCCCCCGTTGAACCGCAACGCACGGTTCACCCCAAATGCCCCGAATGCCGGCGCATGCCCCGCATCGCTGTTGAAAGAAACCCCGTCCACCAGAACTCCGCCCGCATCACGCACCTGCACGTTGTCCGCATTGCTGTTGCTCAAACCACCCCACGTGCCCGCCGCAAACAACGACCCGTTGTTGTGCGCACACACCATGCTCCCCCCGGCCGGATCACTGTCCGCCGCAGGCAGCGACGGATCCCGGTCCCCACCGTTGTGAATCACAATCAGCGTCCCCGCAGGCACCGCCGCCCACACCGCCACCGCCCCGAACGTCGTGTACGTCCCCGTCCGGTCCGTCAGCGTCCACCCACGCAAATCCGACGTCCGCGTCACTAGCAGCTCCACCCACTCCCGGACCCCCGACTGACCCTGACTGATCTCATTGATCACCGCTGCACGCACAAACGCCGCAGGCAGCGCCTCCGTCAGCAGATCGGAATCATAACCCCACGGAACATTCCGTACCGCATCCTGACGCGGCCGCCGATTCACCGGCCGCGCCTCACTCAACCACGGCACCCCTGCCCCTCCCGCATCCGACGCCGTCACCGCCGCCCTCACCCACTTCCCGCTCATCCCCAGACCCGGCGTCCACGTCAATCCCGTCGCCCCTCCCGCATCCGCCCAGCTGAACCGGTCCCCGGACACCTGCCACTGGCACGCCACCGTCACCGCATTCCCCTCCGCATCCCTCGTCGTCACCCCACTAACCGTCAGCGGCCGGTCGCTATACGAATGCCCAGCCGCATCCGGCCCACTCAGCACCGCCCCCGTCACCTCCGGCGGCAGATTCCCCGGAATCCCATGCAGCGTCAGCGTCGCTCCCGTCAGCGTCCCCAAACTCGTCGTCGCCGCCGACCGGTCCGCCACCCGCAACGTCCACGTCCCCGTCGCCAGCTCACCCCAGTGCCGCACCGACGAAAAGGTCCACCCGGCATACCCCGACCCTGTATCCCCGTGCGCCGTCATCAACCGGCTCACCATCCCCGTCGGCGATGTCAGCGTCACCTCCAGCTCCCCGCGCGCCACATGCGTCGCCGTCAGGGTCAGCTGCACATGCTCCAACACCAACGGCGCTCCCGTCCGCGTGAAGGTCTGCACCACCCCGCTCGTCGCGTTGTTCGGAATCGTCAGGTTGATCCCGCTCACCGGTAAACTCTCTGTCAGCATCACCGGCCGGTTGTTCCACCCGCGCGCCATCGCCACCGCCGCACCCGCATCCACCTGCCCAGCCCCGAACTTGTCGTGAAAATGAATCCCCCCGCCATTCGTCGTCCACCCGCTCGCCGGTTCCAGCTGCCGCGCACTCCGCATCAGAATCTCCTTCACATCACGCCACCCTAACTGCGGATTCGCCTCCAGCATCAGCGCCACCACCCCCGCCACCAGCGGCGTCGCCGACGATGTCCCCCCGAAACTCCCCGTATACGCAAGGTCCGCCGGCTCATTGCTCCCCGGATCACTGCTGTTGTACCCCGCCGCCCCCGTCAGATCCGTCGTCACAATCCCTAACCCCCCGCTCGACGGCGCACACACCGCCACATTGCTCCCAGCCTCGCTGTAACCAGCCGCAGATCCCCCACTCGTGCTCGCCCCCACCGCGATCGCATAAATCGAATTCGCATACCCGTCCTTGTTCGCATTGTCATTCACCCCGCCCCCGTTCCCCGCCGCCCACACATACACACAGCCCTTCCCCAGCCGCCCCGTCAGCGCCCCGTTGCGCAACGCCGCCGCCGTCGCCGGCCCCGGCCCCTCCAGCGTCTGCCCGTCATCGTCAGGCCCCCACGAATTGCTGTACACACCTATCACATCGTTCCGCCAGCTCATCGCCGCCGCCTCGTCCGCATCATCCGTAAACCCCGCAATCAGCCGCAACCCCACCAGCGTCGCTCCCGGCGCAGACCCGCTCACCCCAATCCCGTTCCCACCGCGCGCCGCCGCTACCCCCGCACACGCCGTCCCATGAAAATCAAACGCCGTGTTCGGCTCCGGCGTGTCCGGCGTCCCGTCGTTCCAGTCATGGTCAATCGCCGTGTCCGCATTCGGCTGCAGATCCGGATGCCCCGTCTGCATCCCGTCATCCACAATCCCGATCCTCACCCCCGTCCCACGCACGCTGTCCCACGCTCCAGTCACATTGATCTGATTAAACGCACCGCCGCTGTTGAGATGCCACTGGCTCCCGAACAATGGATCGTTAGGAATCACCCGCTTCACCTGCTGCTTCCCCGTCAGCACCCGCGCCTCCACCACCCCAACCCACCCCGCCGCCTCATCCCGCCCCGTCAACGCCCCCTCCGCCGTCGCCGCCCGCAGCACCGTCCACCCTCCCGGCAACCGCTCCTCAACCCCATACCCCGCACGCCGCGCCGCCGCCGCATCCCACGCCCCACGCACCATGAACCGCCCGCGCACCCACCGCCGCGTCTCCCGCCCATCCCCATCCCTCACGAACACCTCCGCCGCCTCCCGCGTCCCCGTCGCCCTAGCCTCCCTCACCCGCCGCCCACTCAACCGCACCTCCACCTCCCTCCCATGCTCACTCTGCCGGATCGACGTCTCCCCGGACACCGCCACCTGAACCAGCATCAGCAAAATCCACGCAATGCGACAATAAAATTTCACCCCCCATGAAAACACATTCCCCCCGCTAAACCTACCGGAAAATCATCCTCCCATTCAAGTGCCCTCCACCAGCCTCACCTCCCTCATCCCTCAACAACCGCCTCAATCCGCCGCGTCGCATCAATGAACCCCCACGCCACCGCCGCCAGCAGATAACACCCAGCCATCGACATCAATGCCGGCGTCCACGACCCAGTCCCCGCACGCGTGTACCCAGTCACAATCGGAATCAATGCCCCACCAAGATTCCCAAACATGTTCATCGACCCGCTCACCGTCCCCGCATGCTCCCGCCCGATGTCCAGACAAACCGCCCACGCCGGTGCCGCCCCCAATGCCGAAAAAAATGCCGCCGCCGTCATCAGCCACACCGCCCCAATCCCAGCTCCCCCACTCCACGCCAGAAACAGACACAGCGCCGCCACCGGCAACCCCACCAGCCCCGGCAACCGCCTCCCCCACTTCAACCCACGCCGCGGCACCAGCGCATCCGTCAGCACTCCCCCGCACAACACCCCAGCCCCCAACCCCAGCATCGGCACCCCAGACAACCACGACCGCTGCCATTCCTCCCCGATCCGCGCCGCATCAATGAACTGCCGCAACCACTGCAGATAAAAATACCACCCGTAGATAATCCCGAAATACATCACCCACACCAGCCACACATTCGGCGACCCTAACAACCTCTTCCACGGCACCGCCCTCCGCTCCCGCCGGTCCGCAGGCACCTCCAGCATCCGCCGCTCCGCCTCGTTCACCCCCTTATGCTGCCCCGGATCATCCCGGAACCACCACAGCCACACCGCCGCCCAAACCAACCCCGGCAACGCACACGCCGCAAACACCCAGCGCCACGAAAAATGCCCCATCAGCCCGCTCACCACAGGCTGCGTCAGAAATCCCGACCACGTCCCCGCCATCAGCACAATCCCGAAACCACGCCCGTGCGCCATCCCCGGCAACCACCGATCATAAACCCGCGCCACCCCCGGAAACGCCCCCGCCTCCCCAATCCCAAACAGAAACCGGATCATCATCAGCGACGCCAACCCGCCCGCCAATCCCGTCGCCGCCGTCAGCAGCGACCACCAGAACACAATCCGCGCCAGCATCCACCGCGGCCCGTACCGGTCAATCAGCCACCCGCTCGGCACCTCAAACAACGCATACGCCACACTGAACGCACTGAACACCAGCCCCATCCCCCTCACATCCAATCCCAGATCCGCCCGAATCGGCCCCGCCATCTGCGAAATACACACCCGGTCCATGTACGTGATCGCCGCCAGCAGCAGCAGCATCACGTTCACCTTATGCCGGACAATCGTCGGTCGCATCGTTTCACCCGAACCGTCTCCAGCCCGCCTCGCACCACTCACTCCTTCGCAGCCCTCACTAGCGGTTCCACAAACGCCCGCAGCGCCTCCGCAAGCTCAGGCCCGTTCCCATGCTCCGCAATCACCTTCACAATCGCACTCCCCACCACCACCCCGTCCGCCGCAGCCGCCACCGCCCTCGATTGCTCCGGCGTCGAAATCCCAAAACCAACACACACCGGCGTCGCCGACCCACCACCCTTGATCACCGCCACCTGCGACGCAATGTTGTCAGCCAGCGTCGTCTGCGCCCCAGTCACTCCCTCCCGACTGATGTAATAAATGAAACCGTCCCCAGACGCCGCAATCCGCTGCATCCGCTCCGGCGGCGTCGTCGGCGCAATCAGCCGGATGTGCTGCAGCGTCGATCCCGTCTCGCACAACTCCTCGTTCAAAGTCGCCTCGTCCGGCGGCAGATCCAGCAGCAGCACCCCGTCCGCCCCAGCCGCCGCCGCATCCGCATGAAACCGGCTGAACCCGTACGCATACACCGGATTCAGATACGTGAAGAGCACTAGCGGAATCTCCGACACCTCCCGAATCCGCCTCACCAGCTCAATCACCCCAGCCGTCGTCGCCCCCGCCGCCAGCGCTCGCCCCGCCGCCATCTGATTCACAATCCCGTCCGCCAGCGGATCGGAAAACGGCAGCCCCAGCTCAATGATGTCCACCCCGCACGTCTCCAGCGTCTTCACAATCTCCAGGCTGCGCTCAAGATCAGGATCGCCAGCACAGATGTAAGCCACAAAAGCCTTCGATCCGCTGGCCCTCAGGCGCGTGAATGCTGCATCAATACGGGAACTCATGGATAAAAAATGGTAGCGGTCAGGGGTGCCGCGAAGGCCGCATTGCATACCGCCGAATCATCACCCGGCAAGGTGGAATAAACCCGCGCCTCCGCCCCCCCCTTCCTCATCACGGCCCCACCACCCGCAGCCGCAACTGCCCCCGCGACCCCGCCCCCGCCGCCGTCCGGTGATACCACGTCAGCACTTCATACTCCCCGTCCGCCACCGCCCCGCCCGCCACCGCGGCACTCGCCCCACTGAACCCACCCAGCCCATCGCTCCCCTCCGCCGTCAGCACCAATCCCGGCCGATCCCGCCTCACCCGCGCCCGACAGCACAAATACCGCTGCCCCGCCGCCGCCCCACTCATCCCCAACTCCGCACCAGTCCGCAGCATCCCCTCCACCACCAACCCGTTCCCCGCACTCAGCGGATCCGTTCCCACCAGATACTCAAACACATTCGCCACCCCGTCCCCATCTGGATCCGCTCCCGCTCCGCCCTGCCCCACCCCGAACCCATACCCGGTCACCCATCCCGCATAATCCAATGGCACCGCCACCGCAGGCACCGGAATCGCCAGCGCCGCCACCTCGTCCGCACTCAACCCCCGCCGGTAAATCCGAAAATCATCAATCGCTCCGGCCAGCAGCGGATCCCCCGCCGTCTGCGACGCCCCCAGCCAGCACTGGCTCTGCGTCACCACCCCCGGATCCAGCGTGATCGCCGCCGTCGCCACCGCCGCCCCGTTCACATAAAGCGTCCCCGTATTTCCTATCAAAGTCACCGCCAGATGCGCCCACTCCCCAGTCGTCAGCGCCATCGGCCCACTGATCCTCTGCGCCGTTCCACCCGCACTCCGGATCGCAAACTGCGGCGTCCCACCATCCGACGCAGGACTCAGCATCAGATAATCCCCAGGCCCAGACCCGAAATCAAACACCCGCTGCCACGCTCCCCCACCATCCCACCGCAACCGCACCGCAAACGTCGCATCACTCAACCCCGCCGCCGCACCCGCCGCCAGCGTCACCCGGTCATCGACCCCATCAAACTCCAGCGCCCTGTCAAAGATCCCCTCTCCAAACACCGGCCCGCCCGCCAGCACCGCCGCACTCCCGCCCGCATGATTCGCCCCCGTCCCGTCAAACCCATAGTGCGCCACTAACTCCTCAGGCCGCTGCACCCCGATGTTCAGCACCGCATCGTCCGCCATCAGCGTCCCATCCGTCGCCCGCACCACAAACCGGTTCACCCCCGCATCCGCCGCCCCCGGCATCCCCGATATCCTCCCATCCGCCCCCACCGTCAGCCACGCCGGCCCGCTCACCTTCGTAAACCTCAGCACCGTCCCCGGATTCGGATCAAACGCACTCCCCGCCAGCGATTGATTGTACGCCACCCCAGGCACCGCCGTCGGCCGCGTGAACGGGTCCGACACAAACCCCGGAGCCCTCCCGTTCATCAGCCCACTCACCTGCGCCGCACTCATCGCATACCCTAGCATCACCAGATCATCCAGCCGCCCGTTGAAATTCGGATCCGCATACTGGCTCTTCCCCACATAATTCGTCGCCGGCCCGAAACTCAGCGGATCCACCGGCATCGCCCCGCTGTCCGCCAGCACCCCATTCACATACAACCGACCCGTCCCCCCACCCATCGTCACCGCCACATGCGTCCACTGCCCCGTCACCGGCATCGGCGCTTCCAGCGTCCCTCCGTCCTCACGGTTCCGCACCGTGAACTGCATCGTGTTCGCCCCGGACCTCGGCGTCAGAAACAGGCTCTCACTCCCACTGTTCCCGAAATCAATCACCCGTTGCCACGCAGCGCCCCCATCCCACTGCATCCACACCGCTAGGGTCAGCTCCGCCGCATCCGCTATCCCCCCAGGCAGGGTCACAAAATCATCCACTCCGTCCAGATCAATCGCCAGCCCGCTCCGACCACTAGCATACGCAGGATTCCCGCTCGCCACCCCACTCAGCGGCCCGCACGCCGCATTCACATTCCCATCAAATCCAAACCGCCACCACGTCCCCTCCGCATCCCCCACCGGCACCCGCAGCTCCGCCGTGTGCAGCGCCCCCGCACCATCCGTCACCCGCACCGAAAACCGATTCATCCCCACGTCCCCATACCCCGGCACTCCCGTCAGCCGCCCGTCCCGCGCCACCGCCAGCCACGCCGGACCACTCATCTTGCTGAACGTCCTGACCCCGCTCCCCCCGCTCGCATCCCCCGCCACGGTCCCCGTAAACACCTGCCGCCGCACCGCTCCCCCCTTCGTCAGCACCGTGGCGCTGAACTGAGGCGGCCCCGTCGCCACCATCGCCGCAACCGCCGCATCGCTCACCGCACTGCTCACAATCCTCACATCATCCAGCCGCCCATTGAACAACGGATCCGCCGGAAACTGACTCCGCCCCAGATAGTTGAACTTCGTCCCCACCGACACCGGCTGAATGCTCATCGCATTGTTCGTGTTCACCAGCACTCCGTTCACAAACAACTTCCCCGTCCCGCCACCCACCGTCACCGCCACGTGCGTCCACACATTCGCCGTCAGCGCCGCCGCATTCAGCACCTGCTCCGCCCCCCCATTCCGCATCATGAACCGCAATCCCCCCGTCGCACCAGCCTTCGGCGTCATCGCCAGATAATTCGACGTGTCCGCCCCGAAATCAAAAATCCGCTGCCAGTTGCTCCCCCCATTCCACCACACCCACGCCGCAAACGTAAACCCGCTCGTGTCCCCGATCCGCGGCGACAACTGCAGGTAATCCTCACCGTCCAGCACCACACTCTGACCCCACCTCCCTGCCGCAAACACCGGCGCCCCCACCATCATCGCATCCTGTCCGTTCCCCCACGTGTCCCTCACATTCCCATCAAAATCATAACGCGCCGAACTCCCCGTCCCCGCATCCGCCATCTCCTGAAGCCACGACAGCGGCGACTCCTTGTCCCGGTACACCACCCCCGCCGCCGTCGGCCACCCGTCATCCCACACCACCCGCCTCACATCCTCCACCCAGTTGTACACCGCATACCGCTCCACAAACGGCGTGCTGTCCAGCATCTCTATCATCTTCCCCATCGTCGCCGCCTGCTGCGCCGCCGTCGGATCAGGGCCGCTCGTCCAGTTCGCCCCGTTGTTGAACTCCGTCACCCACAACGGCCGGTCCACCGCATCGTAAATGTCCTTCAGAAAGTTATAGAACTGCGCCGCCGCCCCAGCCGGATCCGACGCCGACGAGTAACTCCGGTAATAATGCACCGGCACAAAATCCACCCGCAACCCAGCCGCCGCCGCCTGACCCATGAAACTCGTCAGCCACGCCTTCCCTCCATCCGTTATCGCCGGCGCTCCCACCCGCAATCCCGTCGCCAGCAGATCCGGCCACCCCGCGATCGCCTCCGCCACCGTCATGTTCGCCTGCTGCGCATGATCCGGCTCGTTGTACCCTAGCAAATGATGGACCCCCCGCGCCTTCCAGTCCTGATCCAGCCCAGGCCACCACCGGTTCTGCCGGATCCCCACATACTCACGGTCCAGCGACGACGCCTGATCCAGATTCCAATTGTAGAACCACGCAGGTCTAACCTGTCCCCCGATCGTCCCCGCAAATCCCTTCTTGCTCACCCACCGCCACGGAAAAATCCTCACAAACCCCACCGCGCCCTCCAGCCCGTCAGGCAGTCTCCCCACCTCCAGATCCCCATCCTGCGCCACATACACCCGGCTCACCCCCGTCCCGTCCTCGTTCGCCGCCAGCGTCGCCATGTACCCGCGCTTCAGCCGCAACGACCGCACCGCCGACCGCATCGCCCCCAGCCTCACATCATTGTACGCCACATACTGATACAGCCGCTTCCCCCGACCCGCAAAATACCGCGCATCAAAAACCTCCATCGCCGGAAAATCCGGCGGCTGCGCAATCACCACCGCCCCGCGCTCGTACTGCACGATCCTCACATTCCCGTCCAGCACCGCCGCCACCCCGTTCACCCGGAACCGACCCAGCAGATTGTTCCGCACCTCCGACGGCACCACCGACGTGAACCTCAACCACGCATCCGCCGACACAAAATTCACCGTGCTCCCCGGCAGCGGATCCCCCGCCCCCGTCACCACCAGCTCGCCACGCCCGCTCAAGGTCACCGCCGTGTTCGTCAGCACCGCCACCGTCTGCACATCGTCATTCACCGTCAGGGTCTGCGCCACCCCCGCACCCACCAGCCAGCTCAACACCAGCAGCCCAGCCAGCCAGCGCCGCCAGCCACCACTCCGAAATGTCAGTCGTCCGTTCATGCAACCCTCACCCTACCCGCTCCCGCCCACCATGGCAATCGCCACCCGCACCCACGCCAACCCCATTTCCCAACTCGACGCCCTCCCCGCCCCACACCACCGTCCCACACCCCATGCCACTCCTCACCCTCGCCGCCTGCTACCTCATCGGCTGCCTCGTCTCCGCATGGTACCTCGTCCGCTGGCGCACCGGATCCGACCTCCGCCAACTCCACTCCGGCACCACCGGCGCCCGCAACGCCAGCCGCATCCTCGGCCCAGCCGGCTTCACCACCGTCGCCCTCCTCGACACCCTCCGCGGCTTCCTCGCCATGTCCCTCGCCCACCACGCAGGCCTAACCAACTGGTGGCTCACCGCCGCTGGCCTCGCCGTCACCGCCGGCCACCTCTGGCCCCTCCAACTCCGCTTCCACGGCGGCAAGGGCCTCGCCGTCGCCTCCGGCGTCCTCCTCCACTCCCTCCCCCTCGCCTCCCCACCAGCATGGTCCCTCGCCGCCGCACTCCTCACCCTCGTCCTCTGGTCCCACCTCCGCCAACCTCGCCAACCTCCCAACTGACTAGGCCGTATTCGAGAAATCCCTGCATGCAAAGTGGCACAGGCATCTTGCCTGTGACCTCAGTGCCAAAGTCTCCATCTGGAAGCCCGGAGATCATGGAACTGGCCTTCCTGCCTTTTCAATGCCAGTCCAGACCTCCCCAGTAAGTACCGGCAGCGGGACTCGAACCCGCAAGACCCTCGCGGGCCAGCGGATTTTAAGTCCGCTGCGTTTACCATTTCGCCATGCCGGCTCATCCCTCGCACTCCCCAATCCTGTAGGCACCCCGCCAAAAAGGCAACCGCCCTCCACATTGCGCCTCGCCACACCTGCATGCACCGTCTCCCCATGATCGCCGCGCTCCGCCGCACCCTCTCCGACCTCTTCGATCCGCGCCTCACATGGACGCTCATCAAGGCCGTTTCCCTCAGCCTCCTCGGCTACGCCGCCGTCTGGGCCCTCTCATGGTGGCTCCTCGCCCACAGCCGCTGGGCCGATTCCATCTGGCTCGACCGCACCCTCCACGTCCTCGGCGGCCTCGCCGGCTTCGTCCTCTCCCTCCTCCTCTTCCCCTCAGTCTTCGGCGTCCTCCAATCCGTCTTCCTCGACGGCGTCGCCGACCGCATCGAAAACCGCCACTACCCGGAACTCGGCCCATCTCGCGGCACCGCCATCCGTGACGGCCTCATCGTCGCCATCAAAATCCTCGTCCTCATGGTCGCCGTCAATCTCATCATGCTCCCCATCTACATCGTCGGTTCGCTCCTCCTCGGCGCAGGCATGATCCTCTTCTACGCCGTCAATGGCTTCCTCTGCGGCCGCGAATACTACACACAAGTCGCCCTTAGACGCATGCCGCGCCACGAAGTAAAACGTTGGGCCAAAGCCAATCGCACCACGCTCTGGATCGCCGGTACCGCCATCACCCTCCTCGGCACCATCCCCATCCTCAACCTCGCCGCTCCAGTCATCGGCTGCGCCTTCATGGTCCATGTCGCCCGAACCCTGCGCGCTCCGCGAACCACGGACTGACCACCCGATCACCCAAGATCAGCAGGCCCGGCGCATCGGCTCCGCCGGGGACGTCGTCCCTCTCCGCAGATCCTTCAAGGAAAGCCCGCGGCGATTCGCAACCCGCAGCGCTTCCATCACTTCATCCATGTCCCAGAACTGGGTCTTATCCATGGACCCCACCTCGCGGAGGGGCTGAAGGCTGTCGCTCGTGACCGGACCTTCCGGCTGTGTCGTGGGATTCATAATGATTCCTTTCGTTTTTATGGTTGTAACGCCACAGGCCTACCTCATTTCCGAGTCTTCCGCTAATAACCGCGCGTCACGATTTTGTCACCCGGGCCGCCCTAGCCTAATCCTCACATCTCCACCCGTCAGCACCGCGTCCCGCGTCACCAGCCGGCACGAACCAGCCCCGAACGCCTCCAGCGCAATCAGCGGCCTCCCCGCACCGCACAGCAGCGGTGCCACATAAATCCACGCCTCATCCACCAATCCCGCCGCAAACAGCTGCGCGTGCACCACCCCGCCTCCCTCCACCAGCACCGTCACCACCCCACGCCCCGCCAACTCCCGCAGCACAGCTTCCATCGTCTCCCCGCGCCTCACCAGCGTCCGCTCCCGCCACTCATCCGTGAAAATCCTCGCCCCCTCAGGCAGTCTCCCGGAATTTGTCAGGACCACCCGCCACGGCTGCTCTTTCCCCTCAGGCACCCCACCACCCCGCACCGTCAATGCCGGATCATCCACCCTGACAGTCTCCGCTCCCACCACAATCGCATCCGCCCTCACCCGCAACTGCATCGCATCCGCCCGCGACTCCTCCGACGTCAGCCACTGCCCCTCACCACTCGGCCGCGTCAGCTTCCCATCAAGGCTGATCCCCGCCTTCGCCACCACCCACGGCAGCCCCGTCGTGATGAACTTCGCAAACGCCGCAATCACCTCCCCGCACGCCTCCGCCAGCACCCCCCTCGTCACCTCAATCCCCTCCGCTCCCAGCACCTCCCCGGCCCGACCCGCATGCCGCGGATTCGGATCGTCCGCCCCCCACACCACCCGCCCCACCCCAGCCCCAATCAATCCCCCAGTGCAAGCCGGCGTCCGCCCGCTCGTCGAACACGGCTCCAAAGTCACATACACCGTCGCCCCACGCACCGCCGCCGCACCATGCGCCGCCTCCGCCGCCCGCAACGCCTCCACCTCCGCATGCGGCCCGCCCGCCCTTCGATGCCAGCCCTTTCCTAACAATACACCATCCTTCACCACCACCGCCCCCACATTCGGATTCGGACTCGTCAGCCCGATCCCTCGCCGCGCCTCCTCCAGCGCCAATCCCATCCACTCCTCATCTCCCGGCTTCATGGAGCCACTTCATCAAGCACCGTCGTCCCCCCGGCCTCCACCACCATCCGGTCAATCGTCACCACATACTCGTACGGCACCCGCCGCCGCTGGTACTTGTTCAGCAACTGCGTCCGCAATTCCTCCAGAATCGCCATCGGGATCGGATCCAGCCGATCCCAGTCAGGCGCAGACTTCAAGGTCGTCTGCACACTCCACCGCGTCCCGAACTTCGCCGCCCGGAAATACCGGCGCTCGCCCGCTTCATCATCCTGCCTGTGCCACTCGTGACTTCTCATAGCCGTCTCCCTCCGCCTGTTTCCCTCCTCCTGCAACCCCCGGAGTGCCCCAGCCTCCCTCCCCGACAATCTCCCCCTCTCACCACCGTAACTACTCCCGTCATGCTCCGCCCCCTCCTGCGCTCCCTCCTCGCCTCCCTCCCGATCGCCGCCCCAGCCGCAGAGATCTCCTTCAACCGCGACATCCGCCCCATCCTCAGCGAAAACTGCTTCTACTGCCACGGCCAGGACGCCAATAAACGCAAAGCCGACCTCCGCCTCGACGTCCGCGACGCCGCCCTCGCCAAAAACGCCTTCATCCCCGGCAACCCCGACGAAAGCGAACTCGTCAAACGCCTCGTCTCCTCTGACCCGGACGAAATCATGCCGCCTCCCGACTCCCACCGCTCTCTCTCCGACTCCCAGCGCGCCCTCCTCCGCAACTGGATCGCCTCCGGTGCCCCCTACGAACCACACTGGGCCTTCGTCCCGCCCGTCCGCCCTCCCCTCCCAGCCGTCCGCAACGCCGCATGGGCCCGCAATCCCATCGACCGCTTCGTCCTCGCCTCCCTCGACGCCGCCGATCTCTCCCCATCCCCGGAAACCGACCGCACCACCCTCATCCGCCGCCTCCACGCCGACCTCACCGGCCTCCCACCCGAACCCGCCGCCGTCGACGCCTTCACCAGCAACCCCGCTCCCAACGCCGCCGATCTCCTCACCGACCAGATCATCGCCTCGCCACACTACGGCGAACGCATGGCCCTCCCATGGCTCGACGCCGCCCGCTACGCCGACAGCAACGGCTTCCAGCAGGACGGCGATACCCACCAGTACATCTGGCGCGACTGGGTCGTCCGCGCCCTCAACAGCGACATGCCGTTCGACCGCTTCTCCATCGAACAACTCGCCGGCGACCTCCTCCCTAACCCCTCAGAAGACCAACTCGTCGCCACCGCCTTCAACCGCAACCACCTCCTCAACGGCGAAGGCGGTGCCATCGCCGAAGAACAACGCAACGTTATCCTCTTCGACCGCGTCGACACCACCGCCACCACATGGCTAGGCCTCACCGTCGCCTGCTCCCAGTGCCACGACCACAAATACGACCCCGTCACCATGCGCGACTACTACTCCATGTTCGCGCTCTTCAATAACGTCCCCGAATCCGGCGTCCCCCCAGGCGGCGGCCAGTACCGCATCGCCGACCCATGGATCGCCGTCGGCACCGACTCTGACAAGGCCACCCTCAAATCCCTCGAAGCCTCCCTCGCCGCCACTCGCAAATCCGAACAGGAAACCGCCCAGTCCACCGCCACCAAGGACGCCTTCGCATCCACCGAAGCCGCCCTCACCGCCAACACCCCTGTCGACTGGGCCATCCTCAAACCCGCCACCCTCGCCGCCACCGGCGGCGTCAAGCTCTCCGTCCTCGACGACTCCTCCATCTACGCCGAAGGCCCCAACCCGGACAACGCCACCTACACCCTGACACTTCCCGCAGGCACCACTTCCCTCACAGGTCTCCGCCTCGAAACCATCCCCGACCGCCGTCTCCCCTCCAAAGGCGCCGGCCGCAGCGACAGCGGCAACGCCGTCCTCACCAGGCTCATCCTCAAGTCAGGCAACACCACCATCCCCTTCAGCACCGCCACCGCCACCTACTCCCAGCAGGGATTCTCCCCGGAGGGCATCATCGACGACAACCCAGCCACCTCATGGGCCTTCTTCCCGGAAACCTCCAAACCCTACTCCGTCACGCTCCAGTGCGCCGACCCAGTCACGCTCCCCGCTGACGCCTCGCTCGAAGTCACTCTCGAATTCCTCTCCGCTAACAAACAACACAACCTCGGCCGCTTCCGCCTCTCCTCCACTTCCTCCCCGCAACCAGCCTCCCGCACCGCCCTCCCCGACGACATCGCCGCCCTCGTCCGCAATCCCAATCGCTCCAAGGAAGAAGCCGCTAAACTCCGCGACTACGTCTCCCGCAATCTCGCCCCCGCCGCCCTCACCAGCGCCCGCAGCAAAACCAAGGCCGCCGAAAAAGCACTCAACGACCTCCGCCAGAATCTCCCCCGCGTCATGGTCATGAGCGATAAACAACCGCGCCAGACCAAGATCCTCGACCGCGGCAGCTACCTCACTCCCACTGACCCCGTCTCCGCTAACACCCCAGCCTTCCTCCCTCCCCTCCCCCCCGACGGCCCGCGCAACCGTCTCGGCTTCGCCCAATGGCTCTTCCAGCCGGATCACCCCCTAACCGCCCGCGTCCAGGTCAACCGGCTCTGGCAGTTCTTCTTCGGCACCGGCCTCGTCAAAACCTCCGAAGACCTCGGCGTCCAAAGCGAAATGCCCCTCCACAAAGACCTCCTCGACTGGCTCGCCGTCGAATTCCGCGAATCCGGCTGGAGCCTCAAACACATGGTCCGCCTCATCGTCACCAGCAGCACCTACCGCCAGTCCAGCCGCATGCGCCCCGACCTCCTCGCCCGCGACCCCGAAAACCGTCTCATGGCCCGCGCCTCCAGAATCCGCATGCCCAGTCTCATCCTCCGCGACCACGCCCTCGCCGCCGCCTCCCTCCTCAACCGCCAGATCGGCGGAAAACCAGTCTATCCCTATCAACCCCCGGATGTCTGGGAAACCCTCGCCATCACCAAAGAACGCGACTTCACCTACCCAGCCAGCTCCGGGCCCGACCTCTACCGCCGCAGTCTCTACACGTTCTGGCGTCGCACCGTCGGCCCAGTCAACATGTTCGACGTCTCCGCTCGCCAGGCCTGCAAGGTCCGTCCCTCCGTCACCTCCACCCCCCTCCACGCCCTCACCACCCTCAACGACCCCACATGGTCCGAAGCCGCACGCGTCCTCGCCGAACTCGCCCTCAAATCCTCGCCGGACGCCGCCGCCCGCATCCACTTCGCCTTCCGCCGCGTTCTCGCCCGCGCCCCCTCCCCTAACGACACCGCCATCCTCTCCCGCGCATGGCTCAAACAACTCGCCCTCTACAACCAGAACCCCGCCGCCGCCGAATCCCTCCTCAAAATCGGCACCGCCCCCCGCGACACCTCCCTCCCCACCACCGAACACGCCGCCATGACCGCCCTCTGCCTCGCCCTCTTCAATCTCGACGAAGCCCTCACCCGCGAATAACCAACCCTCCCCGCACCCGATCCGCTAGACCAGAGTGGCTCGGGCTTCCAGCCTGAGACTTGCCGCAAAAGCGCGGGCCCCAAGCCCCCGCCCCCTCATCCCGTAGGGATGACGGCCGGTGGTTAGCGAAGCGCCACCACCGGAATGCTGGGCATGCGTCGTCGCCTTTTGGTTTGCCAGTCTCCCACACCTCCCCGCGATTCTCTTCCCAACCCAGCTTCGAGCCTCCGCGAAACACCAGAAGACCCGCACTCGGACCACCCATTATCAATCCAGGCGGCGAATTCCCAACCGGCGGATTCACACCCCACCCCCGGCTGCGGAACGTGCCATCGTGATTGAGCTTCGCGATCATGCCGAACATCAGAACTCCCGGAACCTATCATTTTCCATCCCCACTGTCAATCCGCCTGTCAACTTCTCCTCACCTGGCCGCCCGAGCCCGGACGCTCCGTCCACCAATTCGCATCCGCCGCCGATCCCTGCCCTGGCCCATGAACCCGCAAGGCGGCTTTCCCCATCCCGCAGCCATCCAAGCGGAGATTCCTGCTAGCCCTTGCGAGTCTCGATGAAGGCACTCGAAATCATCACTCGGAAGGGATGAGGTAGAAAGCCTGCGGGCCGCCGGGAATGAGCGAGGCGTCAATGTTCTGGTCGAAAGTGGCAAAGCGCCCGCCGTGCTTCACGGCAAGGCCGAGGAGGTAGACGTCGGTGAGGTGCTTGGAAGCGGGTAGCGTGGGGAAAATACGGGCGTCCATCAAGGAGACATCATCGGGCCAGAACCGGTGGCCGGGAGCGGCTAACAAACGTTTCAGAATGCGGCGCGCCTCACCCGGAGAGCCTAATGTGCGAGGGTAGCTGGGTTGGCTGAGAACGCGAAGAAAGGCACTCTCCGTGAGCGGGCAGGTAGCCCAGCCGCCGGGCACGGCTTCTTTTTCGAAGAAACGCAGCGCAGCCGCTTCGTGTTCATGGCCGGCGTCGCCCAGCGGGATGAGGACGCTGGCATCCAGCAGCGTGATCATGGCCGACTTGGGTTGAGAGCCCTTTGCAGGTCCTCTTCATCTATTTCGTCCTGAATACGGCGGATCTCTTCCAGGGTAGTCGGTTTCGCGCCGGGGCGGCGTTTGATGCGGAGAATCCCAAAAGGCCCGACTTCAAACGTTTCCGGATCCGGGTTCTCCACTTCAGCAGCAGGTCGGATCTCCCGTCGCAGCGCACTTTCCACGAGCGCTTTCAGGGTGGTCTTGCGTCGAACCGCAAGGGTCTTCGCCTCCATGAGAAGGTCGTCAGGAAGGTCGAGCGTCGTTTTCATATGGGTGACGATATGGCTTTATGGTTCCGCGTCAAGTTGCTCGATTTCTAGAGAGAAAGGGCACACGGCCCCATCTCAACCAGCAGCCCCTCCTCACCCGCGCCCCACCACACCCCCCCGACACAGCAACACCGGCTCCCCATCGGAAGCCGGTGTTCCCTCAAAACTCTCCGACAGGCCTCCCCGTCGTCCTCCCGCTCAGAACTTGTAGTCCATCAGCACCTGAAAGCGCCCGCTCCCATCGTTGAACTCATCCGCCGTCATCGGAATCCCGTAATCAAGCTTCAGCGGCCCCACCACCGGCAGCACCGCCCGAACCCCGAAACCAACGTTCGCATTGTAGTCGCTCGTCGAAAAATCCCACGAGTCCGCATTCACCACACCGGCATCCGCAAACACCGCCGCCCGCACCTTCCCAAACACCGGCACCGAATACTCCAGCGTGATGTACGCCGACGAATTCCCACCGATCGGCTCCCCGTTCTCATCCTTCGGCCCCACGTCCCGATAGTTGAACCCGCGCAGGTTGTTCGCACCACCAAGAAACTCACGCTCGAAAATCGGCACCCGATCCCCGTTCCCCACCGTGTCCACCACCGCCGCACGCCCTTCCACAAAGAAGATCGTGTCAAATGGCAGGGTCCAGAACTTCGAGCCCGTCACCGAGAAGTTATACACCTCGACATCCCCACCCAGCACCCCACCGCTCAGCGCCCCCTCCACCATGATCTTGTGCCCGCGCCGCGGCCGCTGAATGTCATCCCGGTTGTCAAACACCCACGCCGAACTCAACCGGCTCTGCAGATACTTGCCCTCCTCATCCTTGATCTGCTGCGAAGCATCCCCGGAAACATCGAAGATCTCCACGTTCTGCAGCGTGTACGTCAGCCGCAAATCAGAATTATCCCCCAGCGGCTTCCGCAGATTCACCGACGCCCCGATGTCCCGCTGATCAAAATAGTCCGACAGAAAGTTCTTCTCCGTCCAGAACAAATCCCCACCCAGCGACAGCCGCTGCCCCATGAAGTAAGGCTCCGTCACGCTCAGCAGAAACTGCTTCGTCTGCGTCCCCGCCCTCAAACTCAAACGGAACCGTTGCCCAGCCCCCGTAAACCTCGGCCAGTTGAACAAATCAAAATTCCGCTGCGTGATCTCCACCATCCCCACCAGATTGTCGATCGTGCTGAACCCAGCCCCGAACTGCACCTGACCAGTCTTCTTCTCAATCAGCGAAATGTTCAGGTCCTTGTAGTCAGGCCCCAGCGTCGACGCCACCGGCATGAAATCAATCCCGTTGCCAGCCTCGAAGTAATCCAACTTCTGCAGCCGCGTCATCGACTTCTTCACCTTGATCGTGTTGTAGTCATCTCCAGGCTCCAGCGCCATCTCCCGCAGAATCACTTCCGTCCGCGTCTCCGAATTCCCCGAGATGTTCACCCGCCCCAGCTTGAACTGCTGCCCTTCCTCAATCCCGTAAGTGATGCTGATCGTATTCCCATTCTTGGAAATCCGCGGCGTCACACTCACATCCGCATACCCGCGCGATCCATAGTAATCCTCGATCGTGTCGATATCCGTCTTCATGTCCGCCAGCGAGAAAATCGTCCCCGCTTCCAGCTGAAACACCGGAATCAGCGTCTCCGACTCAAACACTTTGTTCCCCGTCAACGCCACCGCTCCCGTCGTGTATTGCGGCCCCTCGGAGATCCGAAACACAAGGTCCGTCTTCTTGTCGTCGATCCTAACCTGATCCACATTGTCCACCCGCGCATCAAAATACCCCGCATTCCCATACGCATCCTGCACCCGCCGGATGTCGCCCTCGATCTTCTCCTGCGTGATCTTCCGCTTCAAATCCCAGACCTTGATCCAGTTCCGGTCGTCGCTTTCCACAATCGCCTTCAGCCGCCGCGAAGTGAACACCGTGTTCCCCTCGAACTTCACCTCGTTCAGAATCCCGCGCCCGCCCTCGTCAATCCGGAACACAATCCGCGAAAACCCACGCTGGCTCCCCGGCTCAATCGAATAACTCACCGTCGTCTCCGCATACCCGCGCTTCGTGTACAACTCCAGAATCTTCGATCGCACCTCGTTCAGCTTCGTGTCGTCCACCACCGTCCCAGCCTTGAACTCCGCCTCGTCACGCAGCCGCTCAGTCTTGAACACCGTGTTCCCCTGAAACACCAGATCCCCCATCGCCGGCCGCGCCTCCGCCGTCACCACCACATTCACCCCACCAGGCACATCCGTCGTATCAATCGTCACATTCAGCAGATTCCCGGAATTGAACAGCGCCCGCAAGTCGTCCTCCTCCTTCTCCCGCGTCCACGTCTCCCCAACCTTCAATCGCATGTTCGACGTGATCCGCGCCTTGTCCACCGTCGCGTCCCCCTTGAACCGCACCTCCACCGATTTCACCACCTTCGCCGCCGCCGGCTGATCTGCCAGCAGCGATCCCGGCTGCCCCGCAGGCAGCGGCGGTTCCGCCGGAGCCGTCTGCCCCCGTACCCCCGCCGTCAGCGCCAGCGTCGCCACCAGCGATACCAGCGTCAGCCTCGGATTCATGTCAGCGCCCGCTCGGCCAGGAATTCTCTGCTCGGAATGCATATCGGAAATTGTTGGTCGTGAAGAAAAATAACAAAGCCTGCCCGGAACCCAGCCACGGCAGCTCTGGCCCGCGAGGCTACCCGGCAGCCCCGAAAGCGCAACTCCTTTGTCGGCACCCTCCCACCACATCTTCCCCCGCGCTCACCGCCCCCCCCCCCCCCCCCCCACCCCCCCACCCCTACCCCCCCCCCCATGGGGCAGAGAGCCCCCCCCCCCGTGAATGCCCCCCCCCCCCAAGACAGAACCCCCCC
>QQNF01000048.1 GCA_003402705.1 Verrucomicrobiota bacterium
GAGCTGGGTCTATAGGTTCGACGAACGGGCGCTGAAGGAACTCCGCAAGCTCGGCAAGCAGGCCCAGCGCGACATCATCACCTATCTCGACGGACGGATTGCCGGTGATGGTGATCCGCGCCGGTTCGGCAAGGGTCCCAAGGCGGACCTGGCCGGGCTGTGGCGCTACCGAGTCGGCCATTACCGCATCCTCTGCCAGATCAAGGACGGAGAGCTTCTGTTCCTGGTGGTTGCAGTTGGACACCGCAGGGATGTTTACGAATAACGGATCCACGGCTTGTCTCCTTCCCTCGGGCGGGCGGCTCGATTTCCGCAAGGTGGCAGGCGGTGTGCACCTGTTTCAACTGCTGGATGCTGACCCAAGTGTAGATCTGCGTGGTGCTCAGCTCGGCCGAGCAACCGCATCCCCTGGCAACCAACCGTTTCCGCCCCCATTCCGGAAGAATGGCAGCCTGCGGCCGGTGGTCGAGCGCAGCGAGAGAACGGTGCGCAGCAACCGAGGCAGTGGGTCGGCGGGTGGGCCGCATCAGCATGAGGCGTGACACGGGCGCTGGGTGGCGAGCCGACCGAAGGGAGACAGCCATCGAAAAAGCACCCGCTACCTGATGGCAACCATGGAGGGCCGCTGGCGCGACTCATGCGCGGCGGGGTTGGGCGGTGCGGAGGAGGTTGGAGCAGCGGCACGGGGCGCTTGCGCCTGGTGCCGCTGGCGTGCGGAGCTTCTAAAACAACGGCTGGCTGCGCCCGGTGGCGGAGGGCGAGCGGAGCGAGGGCCGGGGAGGCGGCCTGCGAGGCACGAGCACCCGCAGCCACGGGGCGCAGGCGGGGCGGAGCGCGACGAAGGAGCCTGACTTTGCGAGGCGAGCGATAGACTCCCGACGGCAGAGAAGACGCCACCGAGCCGAGGCGGGGGGCGTTGGCTGCAGCGCCTAGGTCTGGTAGCGGGCCACAGGACTCCGACAAGCACGCCAGACGCTCCCCCGATACCAGACCTCCAAGCTCAGCCACGCGGGGTTGAGGGCGGCGAATCGGGAGTTGGCGCTAGTCGGTAAACGCGACGTTTCGGATCGACTGGCCCGGAGCCAAATTGCGTGCCTTGCGCCTGAGTTGGCCGCAGATTTCGACATACACTTCGAGATCAATCACTTCGAGATTATCCACCGCATCAGCACCTCCGAGGAAAAGAGGCACCTTGTAGCCTACGCAATCAGCGAAGGCTAAGTCTGCGGGATGAAGGCTTCGCCATTGCCTCCAAAAAGGCGCAGCGAGTGCATCGTCCGCATAATCCACCAACTCAGTATTGTGGAAATCAGTCACAGATGCGGGGATTTCCATCGCTTCGCCCGCTCCAACTTCGAGCATCAAGACAAGCGGCTGGCCGTTCTCCACTCTCTTGAGATCGCTCGCAAAGTGCCGCCCAAGCCAGTCGAAGCCGAACGGCACGATGCGGTCACGATATTCTGGAAACACGCTTTCCATTGCCTGAATCGCTGCCGCTACCTGCTTGGAATGGAGCACGCGATAGAGTCCGTGATTGTATGTCCTGCCGCCGAGTTCGCTGAAGACGGCACCAAGTCCGGGAACGCCAAAATCTGAACCGTGTGGCAATGCTTCTGCCACACCTGCGGTGGCGGTATACGCTGATTTGAAGTGGGCTAAACTCATGGATCGACCATTCTAACATTGTTGACCCGCGTTCCGGCGGGAAGGGTTTTGATCTGCTTGTTGATCTGAGAGCCTAGGCTCCGGTTTACGCTGCTGTCCAGCGCCGACATGTTCAGGATGTCGTCTGCTCCACCCAACTGGAGATCAATCGTGTGATCGGCATCCACGCCCTGTCCCAATCCCTGTTCCCGCCGATACCTCGCCTGAGTGGTTCCACTGCGGACCGTAGAAGGGGTTACGACGGTATCAGCTTGGGTCACAGCTGCTGCTTTGCCATCAGCAGCCGCTCTCTGAGCGTCCGTCCATCCCGCTTTATACTTGAGCGTGAGATCGACTCCATTATTTGCGGCAGCCTTCCCAATCCCCGCAAAGAGCTTCCTGCTGACTGCGGAAAGCGCTTTCACGCCAGCACCAACCCCGGACACTGTCAGCCCCGCGTCGAGGAACTTGAACGTCATGTCCGTTTCCATCAAGCTCGTCGGCTGGATGATCGCTGAATCCCCGATTGCCCCCGTCTGCCTCGCCTGGTAGGTCGTGTCTGCTATCTGCTCGGGCGTGCACTCGCCCAGACAGCCGGGGTCCCACCAGTTCGGCACCCCATCGCTGCAGTTTCCGTGAGCATCCCGGTACCGCTCGTAGACCTCCAGCTCGACAGACATGTAGCTCGCCGCCTGGTAATAGAACTCTGCTTTCTCGAACCACGCTTCACCAGTCCGCCGGGAACCGTCCCGCATGCCTTGACTCATGACTTCAATGGCACGCCCCATATATTCGTGCGCCGTATCATAGGCACCCAGTATGGCGTCCTGGTGACGCTGTGCCTGATCCCGATCACGAGGAACGGCCAACCCCTCCGGATCGAACGCGCTCCACGGATTCTGCCCCACATAGCAGTACACATTCGGCCCGTCCACAAACCCCAGCGGGTCCCGGCTGATGAACGTCCCCGTTTCCAGATCCCGGTAGCGGAACCCCTCATTGAGCAGACCCGTCGGGTCTTCTTCCTTGCTATTGGCCCGGAACCGGTCCGCCGGAGCCCCGCCCGCCGAGGCTTCCTGCACCCGCGTCCCGTACGCCGCATACCGATCGTAGCCCGCGTAGCGCCAACCGCCCGATGCCGGGGTCACGGTGGTGGCGAATTCCTGCACGCTTGTGCCGCCAAGGAACGTGCCCACCGCCGCACGCCCATCCCCGACCCCGCAGGCCAGCCCTAGCACAAGCAACAGCCACACCAGACAACGCATCCCCGCCATCATACATGTCAGCGGCCCGCTGTCACCGCGGAATCCGGGAACGACAGGCAGAGTCCGCCTCGGCCTTGCTTCCGCAGCACGCCAATTCAGCGACATCCATACAGATCACCCAGTCACTCCTCGCCCCGTTCATCGCCGCAGCGACGGCCGAACGAAACCACAATCTCGCCCACCCGTTCCCTGAATCGCGATTGCCCGCACACCATCACCTTGAAACATCACCCCATGAAATCATCACTACTCGGCGTCCTCATCGCTGCATGGGTCACTCTCGCGGGCATCCCGCAGGCTCTTACCGATGAAAAACTCGTGCAAGGCCAGGACCGCATCGACGTCCCTGCCATCGGCGAGGGCTTGTGCCTGCACAATCTCTTCCAGTCCGGCATGGTCCTGCAGCGCAATAAACCCATCCGGATCTGGGGCTGGGCCGACGCCGGTGAAAACATCACGGTTACCTTCGGCGAAAGAACCCAGTCATGCACCGCGGCTGCCGACCGCTCATGGAAAGTCGAACTCCCCGCCCAGCCTGCCTCTTCCCAGCCCCAAACCCTGATCATCAAGGGCACCACCACCACCCTCAACCTCGCAGATATCCTCCTCGGCGATGTCTGGTTGCTGGGCGGTCAGAGCAACATGGAGTTTCCCATCCACAAGCTCGATGGCGGCTCACTCGAAATCGCCTCCGCCAATTTCCATAACATCCGCCTCTTCACCGTCCCCCAGTTGAATGGTCCGGACGAAAAAAAAGCCTTCCCCCGTCTCTATCAGTGGAACGACTTTTTCTCGGAACACTTCCGGCAGGGATCATGGGACGTCTGCTCCCCTGCCACCGTCACCGAAATGTCCGGCATCGGCTATATCTTTGCCCGACGCCTGCACATGGCCACCAAGGTTCCCATCGGAATCATCGACGCCTCTCGCGGCGGCACTTGCCTCGAAACATGGCTGCCCCTCGACCTCCTCAAATTCATCGACACACCCGAGGTCCATGCCCTCCTGTCCGACTGGGACAAAAAAGTCGCGGAATTCGATCCCCAGAAAGACCTCGCCGACAGGCTCAAAGGGCACACGGACTGGGTCGCCCGCATGAAGGCATCCGGCCGCGAAAGCGAGATTCCCGCAGACCGCAAGCCGCCCTCCGATCTGCGACCCGGCCCTGCCATGGACATGAACCGCCCGGGCAACTGCTACGCCAGCATGATCGCCCCCATCGCCGGTTTCCAGATCAAGGGCGCTCTCTGGCATCAGGGCTATAACAATGCCCTCGTTCCCAATGGTCACGTCATGTACCATCAGGTCTTCCCAAAAATGATCGGCGCATGGCGCGCGGCATTCCATGACCCCAATTTGCCTTTCGGCATCATCTCCCAGGAAACCGAGGGCGTTCCGCAGGACCTCAGCAACTACCTCGAGTCCTTCACCGACGAAGGGGTCTACATCCGCGAGGTCCACTACAAGACCTTCCTCGACTACCAGAAAGCCGGCGACAAAGACATCGGCTATGCCAGCAGCTTCGACCAACGCCGCTCATGGTATCATCCACAGATCAAAATCCCCGTCGGCGAGCGCATCGCCGCATGGGCCCTCGTGACCCAATACGGAAAGTCCAGCGACATCCGCTGGTTGCCTCCCACCATCAGGGAAATGAATGTCGAAGGCCCCAGAATGATCCTGACCATGGCTCGCTTCGAAGTCATCCCCTACAACGACGGCCCCATCCTCGGCTTCGCCATCGCCGGAAAAGACGGGAAATTCCAACCCGCCAAAGCCGAATGGATCAACCCTAACGCCCCCGGCGACCGCAGCACCATCGTCCTCACCAGCCCGCTCGTCCCGGAACCCGTCTACTACCGCCACGCATGGGGCCGCAACCCCCTCGCCAATCTCAAGGCCGACGGCATCCCCCTCGACTCCCTCCGCAACGACAACTTCACCGTCGCCGACCTGTACCAGATCTACACCGGCAAAAAGAGCGCCATTCCCAACATCCTGAACGGCGCAGAACGCCGCGAGTTGACCAACGCCCTCAAAGCCGAAGACCTGAAACGCCGCCGGAACGAGGCGGAAACCTTCCTCAAGGAGCACCCAGCCACCGACAGCCCCGCTCAGAAATGACTTCGCCAAACTCCCCTAGCTTCCTGACCGCCCTCGCCCAATCCACCCATCTCATCCTCGATGGAGCCACCGGCACCGAACTCAACCGCCGCGGCGTCGATACCGGTCTCCCACTCTGGTCAGCCAAAGCATTGATCAACGAACGCGGTGCCGCAATCCTCCAGAACATTCACGAGGACTATCTCCGCGCCGGCGCTCACATCATCAGCACGAATACCTTCCGCACAAACCGCCGCGCCCTCGCACCCAGCGGAAACGCGGATCGCGCCCTCGAACTCACCCGCCGCGCCGTGGACATCGCCCGCGCTGCAATCGCCAATGCGCCCGCAGAACAACCCCGCTTCGTCGCCGGCTCCATCTCCACGCTCGAAGACTGCTACCGTCCCGACCTCGTCCCTCCCGATCACGAGCTCCGCACCGAACACTCCGAGCGAATCGATCACCTCGTCACCTGCGGCGTGGACTTAATCCTCATCGAAACCATCAACACGCTGCGCGAAGCGCTCGTCATCGCCGAACTCGCAGCCAACACAGGCACTCCCGCCATCGTCAGCTTCGTTTGTGATCGCGCGGGGACAATCCTATCAGGCGAAACCCTCACCCAAGCAGCCGGTCAATTGCTCCCACTCGGCATTTCGGCCATCGGCGTCAACTGCGGCCCGACTCCCTACCTGGCCCAACCCCTGGCGGAACTGCACGCCGCCTGCGGCAGGGACTTCCCGTTGATCGCCTACGGCAACATCGGTTATCCCGACGATACCGTGGGCTGGATCAACACAGACTCCGAAGACGCCAGTTTCTACTGCCAGCAGGCCGCTCTCTGGCCCGCAAAAATCATCGGCGGATGCTGCGGCACAACACCTGACCACATCAGGCAACTCGCAACATCCCTCAGATAAATCACCCCGTTCCCACCAGCACATCAGTCTCACGCGCCAGCCTCCTCCCCTCCCCTCCCTTCACCAATCCCGGATCCCCTGCCGGTCCCAGCCTTCAACACGCTGTTACTGAAGCACCGCCTCCAAAGTCAGCGGAGTCCCGCCGAAAGCACCATCCTTGATCTCCACGACCGATTCCCCCACGAAGCCCCCTTTGTCATCATAACTGCGGACCGAACACGCCTGCACTGTCCCCGTCACCTCGCTCTTTTCGGACCGACCCACGCGTAGAAACAACCGCCCTTCCCCCTTGGCGTCAGGGCCCAGTTTCTCCAGCAACGGCGTCAGATCGATCCCAAGCTCAAGCGGGCTCTCATCCCCAGGACCAGCCAGTAAAACTTCGCCGACATTGTTGCCATCCCCAAACAGCGGCCAGCCATTGAGCACTTCCGGCATCATCTCGTGCTCGGCCTTGGTTGCATCTTTGGCACCCGCGATCCCGATCGTCACCCGCAGCGCAGAACGATTGCTGCAAGCCAGCTTAACCTTCAAGGTGCGCCGTGGAAAGTAGCGGCACACCTCAATCCGGCCGAGAAAATTTCCCCGATCCCACGTGGAATCGACCATCGCGCTGTAGAGCAGATAAATCTTCCCGTCCTTCGACCAGTTCTTACCCCATGAATTCACGACGATGAACGCACCGCGCTCCCAATCGGCTAGCGTCACCTTGCCATCGCCATTGCGGTCCACATCGTTCGTGATCTTTCCATCGCCATTCACATCGAATCCCACCTGGTCATCGTATCCCGCACAGGTGATCCCATGCCCGTGACCGCTAGGGCCCCAGCGGATCCACACGTCCTCGCCCGCCAGATGCTCGCCTTCGGGGATCGTTCTCGTGACTTTGTCCATCTCTCCCATCCGCCCGTCGAGCGCCAGCAATCCCCCGACGGCCTCCTTTCCTGCCTGAGGCTGGTTCCGGTCAAAAAGCCAGCCTCGGGCCTCGTTGACCTGCGCAACCGTCGCAACCGGCGTGTAGCGATACCCGGCCACACGATACTCCATCGCTTCACGCCAGATGCTATAGCCGTTCGCCCACAAACCAATCTTGTCCCTGTCTCCTTCCACGCGTCCGTAGGATTGAACCGTCGGAATGCCGACCTGCTTCGCCACTTCCCAGCCATGATGCGCCTCCGATCCATTCTCACTCTTGGCGGCATTGCACATGTTCCACGAAAAATCGGCCGGAAACCGCGTCGCTTCAGTGCTCGCCACCGTCCCATTCAGGACATTCATTTCGTACGTGAACATCGAGGCAACCGCCGTGAACTGTCCACACGCTCCACCCTTCTGCTTGTAGATCGGCGGAAACTGCGGCCGCGTGGAGTTATCGACCCTCGACGGCAAGCGCTTCACATCGACAACCGTCTCGCCTACATCAGGTCCCTTTGCACCCCGCCACGTGTCGTATTCTTTCCCCGCCGCACCAGGTCGGGAAAACGGCTCCGGATAAGCAGCCCGGGCAGCCCCATCCGCCTCGTCCGCCACCACCGCAGGCAACGGCCAAGACATCATGCAGGCAGCGAGAAGAAACCGTCGGGCTGAAGAATCCATGCCCCCGAAATACCCGATCCATCGCCCAAGGCAAACCTTCATCATGCCCCCCGGCGGGTCAATCTTCGCCCCACCGCCGAAAATTTCTGCAATGTTCCAGACGCTTTCGGGCATTCCCCAATGAACGCGCCCCTTCCGCGCAGCCCCGAGACCAGACCTCACGTTTTTCGAGGACGATCACCCGTTACGAGCGATCCCTACAATCCCGCGGCGGTCGGCCCTTTGGCTTCCGCCGGCGGCCGCGCCCGCAGCGCTGCAAGGGCGGCCCGCAGTCCTACCCGGCGCCGCGTGTGGGACTCGACCAGCCGGTGCAAATTCGTCTCCAGCCATGCGTCCGCCTCGCCGGCCACGGCCAGCCACGTCGGCCGCCCCTCTATCCGATCGGGCACACGCCATTCCGCGAGGCGGAGCGCCGCTTCCATCCCGTCTAGGACCGACTGGATGCACGACTGCTGCTTCGCATTGCTGATCTCCCACACCCTGACGGCCCGCTCGGCGTGATGCGACGCGTCGGAGTGCTGCCCGAGACCGAATGCCAGGCGGGAGCTGCGCAGGTGGAGATCCGACATCGCGGCAAGACGATCTTCGCTTTCGAACCGCATGGCGGTCAGCAAGGCCAGCGCCCGCTGATTGGCTGCCAATGCCTCCTTCAACTGCCCCTCCCGTTCCAGCGCCGCCCCGCATCGGTCCATCACCGCTGATGCGATACGATAGGGCTGGAGCGACATCGTCCTAGGAATCGGCGTCAGCCTTGCCGCAAACCGATCCGCCGCTTCACCAACCAGCACGGACGCACCAGTGGCATCGCCACGCGTCAGACGGTCATCCGCCGCCGCCACGAGGGCCCGGAGGAGCAGCTGGCTCGCCAAATTGGTGGACCCGCTGACAGCATCGTAGGCACGCGCCGCCGCCACCGATGATTCCTGACGCCGCTGCTTCTCCTCCGGCGAAAGCTCCGGCACCAGCGTGGCCAGCACAGCCCCAGCCCCAGCCAGCCGCGCCCGCCATTCCGCCGCATCCATTTCGTCGGTACCGACCGTCCAACGCTCAACGCGCCGACTCAATCGATCAATCACCGGAAGGCTGGCAGACGCCCGTGCCGCCTCCCCGTTGGCTGCTTCCGCCAGCAGGCACGCGGCTTCCACCATCGCAGACCGCAACGGGGTCGTCGCGGCCGTATCGTCCATCGGCTCCAGAAGATCCAGCGCATGCCCAGCGGAACGCACTGCCTCCATGTGACAGCGCAACCGGACCATGGCCACGCTCGCCCCTATCCGCGCGCGCGCCAGTTCCTCCCGAAAAATCACCGCCTCGGGATTCTCCGGTACCAGTGTCTTCAGCTGATCCACTGCGTCGTGGTAGCTGTCCGCCGCAGCAGCCCACTGGCCTCGACTCGCCAGCATCTCACCCTGCACGAGTGCCGCCCGTCCGCGGAAGCGCCGCGCATCATAGGCACTCGCCCCGCTTCCGCCCACGTCCCAGGGAAAGGCCGCCACCCGACGCTCGGCTTCCTCGATCCATTCAGGGTGCCCCGCTTCCTCAAACTTCGGCCGCATCTCCTCAAGCAGCTGCGTCACCAGTTCCTGCGCTTCATGAAGCGTCCGCGCCGTCTGTTCAGCCTCACGCAGCAACCCCGCCTCCCTCTCGCGTTCCACCGCACGCCGTCCCGCAAGGTGGCTCCACATCCCCACACACACCGCCGAGAGCACCGCCACCACCGCCGCCGCCGCCGCCCAGTGCCGCCGCAGCTTCTTCCCCACCCAGTAAACCGGAGACGCCGCCCGCGCCCGAATCGGATCGCCCCGCAACCACCGCCTCACCTCCTCCTCCACCTCAGCCGCACTCTGATAACGCCGACCCTTCTCCACCGCCATGCAGCGCTCCACCATCGTCTCAATGTCCCGCGGCGTCCCCACCCGCACCCGCCCCAGCCTCGCAAAATCACCCGCCCGAATCGCCGCCGCCACCGCCGCAGGAGCCAGCCCGGGATCCACCGGCGGTCGCCCCGCCACCACACTGTAAAGCAGCGCCCCCAACGCATACACATCCGACAGCACATCCACTTCCTCCCACTTCCCCGCCACCTGCTCCGGCGCCATCCACGCCAGCGACCCAAAAACGTCCCCCTCACGCGTCAGCGTGACCTCCAGCGATTCCCCATCCACCCGCCGCGCCAGCCCGAAATCCGCCACCTTCGGAGTCCCATCGATCGCCATCAGCACATTCCCCGGCTTCAAATCCCGGTGGATCACCCCGCGCTGATGCGCATGCCGCACCCCCGCACAAATCCCCGCAAACACCTCCATCCGCCGCCGCAACGGAGGATCCTCCAACGCCACCCACCGGTCCAACGTCGGCCCATCCACCAACTCCATCGCCAGCCACCTCCCCGACCCACTCTCCCCGCTGTCAAATACCCGCACAATGTTCTCGTGCTCCAGCCCCCCCGCGATCTCCGCCTCCCGCTCAAACCGCAACTCCGCCAGCCCCGACCCCTGCCCCGACCCCAGAAACTCCACCGCCACATCCCGCAACGTCCCCTCCTGCGTCGCCCGCCACACCACCCCAGCCCCACCACGTCCAATCACCTCCTCCAACACATACCCCCGCACCTCCGGCACCGGACGTGCCGCCACGCTCTCACATGACGCCTCGGACTTCATCCCCCCTTCATGCCACCTTTCCCCCATCCCCGCAAGCACGCCGTCACCTCAGTCAACCCCGGAGAATGCCCACGCCGCCTCCTGACCACCGACCCCTCCACTCACGACATAACCTGCCCTCACCCCATCTCCCGCCCCCGGTCTTCTGCACGAATCTTCTGATCATTGAATCCTGTCCATGCTTCTGTTAGCCCGGTCGTTTCCAAAAGGTCGCGAACATCGATCCTGTTTCTCGGGGCGGTTTCTCGCGGTTCATCGCCTCCAAACTTCTGATCCCCGGTGACCCTCGCTCCCCCACTTGGCCCAAGCACCTCTACTTCGCTATCGGCTCGTGTCCTATGTAGGGCCACGTCAGCAGAGCGGCGATACCGACAAGGGTAGTCAGCAGAATTTTCAACGCCATTGGTTGCCGACTTTGGAGAATAATGGCATTGACCGCACAAAACAAGCCCAACCCCAACGCCGGCCACACTGTCTTCATTGCGTAGTCAAACGCGTCGGAAGCTTCGTAATATTCGACTCCGGCGCGGGGACCGTTGAAGAAATGCCCCCACGTAATCGCAGTTAGCATAGGCCACATCATGAGAATCTTCTCGAAGAGAGTCAGCGGCAGTGGACCCTCTTCCTTCCGTCGCTGCGGCCGATGCGTCGGCTGTCGGATGGGGCGGGGTACTGGCTTCCGCGGTGCGGCAGGCAGCTGCAGACTCATCTGACATGTCGGGCACTCGATCACCTGTCCATGCAGCTCCGGGGGGGCTTCCATGGCCTGCTGGCAGTTGGGACACTCGCACTTGAACAGAGGGGGCGGGACAGCCATGGGATTGTAGAAGATTCTGCTGGGTTCGCCACCAGTCAACAGACGACTCCAGACGCGTCACTATCGTCTTTTGCCATCATGAGGCCTGACTGTAAAGAACTTGTTTACCCGGGGTGCACAGATACATCGCACTTCCCTGTGAACGATTCTTTGCGCCGGCATCCGCCCCCCGCGGACGCGACCGGAAGAAGTCTCTCTCGGCTCCGGTATTCGGAATGACGGCCACGAATCCAACTAGCCCCGCGATCTTCTGATTCCGCAACGTCCCCTCCTGCACCCCTCGCCACACCACCCCAGCCCCACCACGCCCAATCACCTCCTCCAACACATACCCCCGCACCTCCGGCACCAGACGTGCCGACCCGCTCTCACATGACGCCTCGGACTTCATCCGCCATTCATGCACCCTCCCCCCAATTCCGCAAGCCCGCCGTGATAGGCAGATCTGCCGCACAACCACCTTCGTCGGTCTCCAACGCGAGAGCAGTCAATCGTAATCTCCCGCTTTCGGAAGCATGGAAGCAATGGCCGTCCGGGTGTTCGCAGCGTCCTTCGGCGGTGCCTCATTCCTTCCGCAACCGAGAGCGGCGGGCGGTCCCGGCGAGATCGATGCCCGAGAGCAGCATGAGCAGCTCGCTGTGCGAAAGCGTCATCCGACGCGGCACAACCGGATCGACATCGCGTGCCGCCGCGTGTCATACGAACCGTCGTCGCTCGAGCCGTTTGCCTGACAACCAGGGGCCGAGGCCCTCTCAGTAGAGCACCTTGAGGAGACGGCGCGATTTGTTAGTGAGCACCAAATGGGCTCCACTGCAGAATACTTAACAAGTCCGAAATATCTTTCAGCCCCGAATCAATTACGGCGTCACGCTTACCATCCACTCGACGCTCCGAAAACAAGGCCGCCCCGTCTGTTGTCCAGAAGCGTCTTGTTCGCATTTCTCTCTATTGCTTTTGAGGCTCGATCACTTCCATTTTTTGGGTGTTCCATTTTGGGGAGTCGAATCCACTCTTGCCCTTGTAATAACGAATTACAAGCTCGGGAGAGCCATCTAGAAAAACATTTTGATAATCATCAAAGACCTTGTTGCCGTAGGGGCTTTTACCTTTTCCATAGCTTGGCGGAATGTTCCCTTCAAAGGTTGCACTAGTCAAATTCTTACAACCGTAAAAGGCATTGAAGCCGATCTCAGTGACGGAGGCTGGTATCGTGACCTTTGAAAGTCCTGTGGATTGGAAGGATTGAGCACCGATGTGGATCACTTTGGGGGGGATTGAAACGCTTTTCAAATTACCGCAAAACCAAAAAGCACCGGCCCCAATTTCGACTAGGTTCGCAGGCAATTCCACGCTTTCTAGGCTATCGCAAGCTTTGAAGGTGGCGTCTTCAATACGACTTACGCCGGATGGAATTGAAATACTCTTGAGCTTTCGACACGGAAAGAACGCCCCCATGCCAATGCTCTTTAGGCTCTTGGGTAGCGAAACTGTTAACAATGCATCACAATTAGCAAAAGCATGTATATTAATGGCCGACACGCCTTCTGGCACAATAACTTTCTCAACAATCGGCTTCTGGCCGTCACCGCCCGGCTCACCTTCTTCCTCCGATCCTCCCAAAACGGGACGGTCTCTTCCTGCACCGATTGCAACTACTGGATGTCCCTTGATTTTTGCCGGAAAAATGACTTCGGTATCTTTACCTGTGTATTTGGTAATGGTGACTCCATCATTGGCGATGGAGTATGCGAAGTCGCCTTCCTCGTCCGCGCGTGCGGTCTGCGGCACCGTGCTTTTTTCGACCTTCGCAGCCGGTGGAGGAGGAGCCTTGATTCCACTCAGCTTCTTAGCTTGCTCCGCACTCTCAGGCCTCAATTTCGCAAACGGAATAGTGAAAACTTTTCCATCTTTTTTCACGACGACTGATTCGCCCTCGACGCGGACAAATTCGGCAATGATTGATTTACCCTCAGAATTCGTCCACTTAAGAGGCGTCGCGGATACGGGGGAAACAGAGAGTAAGATAGCGAATTTGGTCGCAAGCAAAGAGTAGTATCGGAGATTTTTCATAGTATGTGTGTAATTGATTAGCGGTAATTGATTAGCGGGCCACAGCCGCGGGCATGGGCATGCCCTGGATGAGATCGGCGAGGGCCCTGGCGACGGAGTGTCCTCGCAGGGCATGTGTCGCGGTCACGCTTTTCATCGCCTCGTAGGTCTGGGCACCACGTTCATTCTTCGAGCAATGCGATACCTTCCTGGCGATCACTGCTCCACGCAGCCCTCGTTCCGCACGGTTGATCGTGGGCTCGATCTCGGGATGCTCAAGGAACAACAGAACTCGGCCCCGATCGTGCTGCCTCCCGATCCCGCCTAGCAGCCGCTGATGGTCAGTGTCCTTGAGCCGCCGATCGCGCAGTTGTTTTATAAGCTGCCGCCGGATCTGAAACACCGCAAGCAACGGCGTGAAAAAACCCATGAGGAAGGCTCCCGCGCCACCGATGCGCCATCCGGTGTCGTCGGTGTTGACCACCGCAGAAGCGGGGACGGCGGCCCGGAGTTCCTGATAGGCGGTGTGAACAACCCCGCCCTCCGCAGCGAGGCCCGCGGCCGCCTGAGTCAGGGCGCTTTGCGTCAGGCGGATTCCGGTAGCGGCCGCGATGACCGCCGGGACTTTACTCAGAGGCAGTCCGCAATGATAATGAAGCGTGAGCGCCTGAGCCATGACATTGGGGCCGGTACGGTGCGCGGTCGCTCCGGTCGCATCAATGCTGGGAGGCGTCACCGCAATCTCGGAAACGCCGGTGGCCGGTGCCTGTGCCGCCGAAAGGGTGTAGTTGTAGGTCACCGGAGCGGGATCGAAGTCGTCATACCGGGTCGCCATGAACACCACGGAGGCTCCGGCGCTCGCGTAAAAGGTCACCGGCACCTGCGGGTCGCTGCCGTTGTTCTTCCCGACCTCCGTCAGTTGACCGGGCGCATGCTCATAATGGACATACAGGAGAGCATAGGCCTCCCGCGACTGGTCCACCCGGAACTGATACCAGGCGCTCGCCGGGGCCGTCCAAGAGAACCACCGCTGTCCGGTGTCCGACTGAGTCCACGACCCGCTGCGCGGCAGCGACCCGGCGATCGGCGCCCGGGTCTCGTAACTGGTCTGGCCTGCAGCCCGCGGGATCAGACACCACGCGAACACGAGGAGATAGAGCAGCAGGGCCGAGAAGGATGGTGGCTTCATGGACTCTGGTCAGCGGGTTGTTCGGAAGCCCATCCAGTAGGCCTTTCCCCGCAAAAGGCCTGTCCTCTTGTTTGCATGAAATTACCCTAGCGCGACGCGGGAAACGATGTGGAAAACACCAGTCCGGGAGCCGATGCAGGGAAACGGGCGGGGCCGTAGAGGGCGGGTTTCATTCGCCATCTTTGCAAATTCCCGGGTAACATACGCGCGAGGCTTAATTATGGTCATTCTGAACCTTCCGAAAGACCGATGTATATGCGCTTACCGCACTCTAGGCCTTTGTGTACAACATAAATCACTGCAACAACTGGAGCTTGCTTTACGATTGCCCATTTCACCTGAAATGGAAAGTAATGATTGATCACGCCGCCAATCAGGCCGGCCTTATACCAGCGCCAAATATCTGATGGGTAAGCCATGTAATCCATCCCAAGGGCAGAACCAATCAGATTACACCCCGTCTCTATTCCGACAGAAATGATACTTGCGATAGCTGCTCCCGTCAGAAATTTTTTGAATCCAGAATACTCCACAAAACTCCGACCGAACGGGTCTGTTCCATGCGCAGGACTATTAAGTGCATACCGATATAAGTCCCAATCGCCTCCCTCAAAACCGGAGGGGTCAATACTCATGAATCTGCCAAACGAGGGTGAAAGGTGCCGCGCTCGGAAGAAATATAAGCCTATTTCCTCATCAAACTCTCGACCTGTAAACATGAATCGGCCCGCGCGCGGTACATTACTTTGTATAGTTGGTTGGCCAAATCCTGCATACTTCACCTTTGCAACTTGATCAGCTGTCGCGCTCGTGATGCCGTGAACGCTTCTTAATCGGTCCTTCAAAAACCAATTCACAGAATCACCGACATCCTGACGGGCGAGCAGCGAATCAATGCCGCGGTCATGCAGATAACGCGAAGTGATGCTGCTATCGTGACCAACGTCAGCCCATAAATCCTCATGGTTGTAGAAAAACTTTATATAGTCGTTCGCCGTCTTCTTGGATAGGCGGCGATCAAGTGCATCAAACACAAAGGACGAAACCTCTTGGATCCCCGCTCCATTTCGATCCGTGACGCGCAATAGGCGATTTCGGTAGTCGTAATCGTAAGTGGTGACCACTCCCGTCCCGGCGTGTGTGCGGGTGACCATGTTCCCCTCATTGTCGTAGGTGTAGGTATGAACGCCATCGGCCAGCAACTGATTATCGGAGCCGGTGACGTAGCCGGGGTTGGTGCGGTTGCCGTTGCGGTCGTAGGTGTAGGACTCGTCGGGCTGGGAGGCGTAGTCGGCGGTGAGGAGTTGGGAGGTGCGGTCGTAGGTGTAGGTCGAGTTCTGGCCGTCAATGACCCACTGAGTGATGCGGTTGGCGGCGTCGTAGGTGTAAACGTGGGAGGACAACACATTTTCCGTGGGGCCCTTGTGGCTGATGCCTTTCAGCAGCCCGAGCACCGGGTCGTAGACATTCTCCGTGTGGCCGACGCGCTGGGTGCCGGCGAGGTCGATGAAGCGGTCGAGGCGGGTGCGGCGGCCGGAAGGATCGTAGGCGAAGTCCACGCGGACGGGATCAATACCGGGGCCTTGCCATATGCGGCGGGCGAGACGATTACGGGTATCGTAGGCGGAGCCGACGGAGACGCCGTAGTTGTCGGTGACGGAGGTCGTCTGGCCGTTCTTGTCGTAGCCGTAGGTGAGGGTGAAGTCCGGCAATCCGGGGACGGTGGACTTCACCGACCGGAGGCGGTTCAGGGAATCGTAGCTGTAGTCGTAGCGGGCGGCGGGGTCTTCGGCAATGGTCTGGAGGCCGAGAGCATTGAATTTGTAGGAGAGGGTACGGATCACGACGCCGTCCTTGTCCCACCATTTCTCAACCTCCATGCGGTTGAGAGCGTCGTACCCGAAGGTCCTGCGCCGGCCATTGCGGTCGATGGTTTCCTTCCGGTTGCCTGCGGAATCGTACTCGTGGATCCGTTTGTGACCGAGGGTATTGATTTCCTCCTTGAGGCGGCCAACTTTGTCGTAGACGAAAGTGGTGACATTGCCGACAGGATCAATTACTTTATTGCGGTTGCCATCGGGATCGTATTCGAATCGGACGATGCCGCCTTCGGCGTCAATGATGCGCGACTGCCGGTTCGCGTCGTCGTACTCAGTCCGTGTGACGTGACCGAGGGGGTTCGTGACCGTTTCTTGGAGTTGCCCCCGGTAAGTGTAATTCGTTCGTCGACCGGCAGCGTCCTCGGTATACTTAAGTTTCCCTTCCTCGTCGTAACCGGATCGCGTGACCACACCGGTTTCGTCGGTCTCCTTGGTGACTTGCCCGAAGCCATTGTATTCGTAGAGACGGAAGGAACCGTCCGGGTTGATGACCTTTCCGGGTCGCCCGCATGGGCAACCGCTGGTGTAGTCGAATCGGGTGACATTGCCCTCCGCATCCATGATGGATGCCACGCGTCCCTGCCCGTCCCGGGCCATCTGACGCTTGTTTCCTCCGGAATCGGTCACTTCATCAAGATTCCCGGCAGGGTCGTAGTGAAGAATGATTGTCTGCTGGAGAGCGTTGGTGACTGAGGCGGGCTTGTAGAGCGCATTGTAGGCGACGATCGTGCGGTTTCCGGCGGCATCTGTCTGCTCGGTCAGGTTTCCGCGCGAGTCGTAGGCAAACGAGGTGCGGCGACCCATGGGATCAATGACTGCGGTTTCCTTGTCGGGATTGGCTGGGTCAGCGTACTCGAACTTCTTCACGCCGCCCTCGGGGTCTCGCTCTTCGACAACATTGCCCCGAGGGTTGTAGACCAGTGTGGTCACATTTCCGCGGGCATCGGTGCGGGTTCCGATGAAGTTGGCGGGATCGAAGTTCTGCTCCTGGCGGTTTCCGAGCGCATCGATGACAGCGACGATGCGCCCGTCCGGGCCGTATTCCGTCCTGACGGCCTGCCTGCCAAGAGGGTCGGTCACCTTCTCCAGGTAGTGCGCAGGCTTGCTGCGGTAGTCGAAGGTCGTCACGAGACCAGTGCGGTCAGTGACGGTGCGGAGATCGCCGACGGCATCGTAGGTGTATTTGATGACCTTTCCTGCTGGATCGCGGATCTCCGTGATGCGGCCCCGGGCATCGCGCGTGAAGGGAATCGACACGCCGCTGGAGTGCCTGACGCCGTCCGCAGTGAAGGTTACCGTATTCCCATTGAGGTCCCGGGCGTTCTGTAGGCCCGCGGTCTGGTCATAGGTGTAGCGGGTGCCGTCACGGGTGGTGAGAATGAAGACATCCGGATTCCAACCGAACCCGAACATGAAGAGCCCGACGGTGCCGTCCGGCTGGAGATTGAGGAAGGCGCTTTCGCCATCCGGGATCGAGAGCTTTTCATAGACGCCCGGATCCGGTTTGAAGGTGGCCTTGTAGGCGGTGCCAAAGAACGAAGCCGCTACGGGCTGGGCTTCAAAGGTGAAACCCACCCGCCTGCCTTCAGGGGTCGTGATGTAGACCCGACTACCCTGACGATAGGGATTGTCCGTGAAGATGCCGCCAGTACCAGGGGTGGTTTCCCGGATGTCGCCATCCTGTAGGCCCAGCTGCCACCCGTAACCGAACTCGCCCTCCTTGCTAGCATGGAGCGTGTCGTAAACGCGGGTGATGGTGATGGGAATGCCGACGAGCGGAACCTGAAGATCGGTGAATTCGAGACGGAAATTCCCCAGCTTCGCATCGCCGCAGACACTGAGCGGCAGGGGCTCCGCCCAGCCCCTGCCGTTCCGATTGTAGGCCACCACCCGCAGCACATAGGGATCATTGGGCAGGAGCGTGGGATCGAACGTCGCGAGGGTTCCGTTGGTGACAGGCTGCGTGCCGCTGGCGATGACTTTCCAGTCCGGCCCGTTCGCGCCGATGTTGGCCAGATCCACCTGCGAAGCCGGGGCATACTCCACGCGCCATGAATGGAGGGTATTCGACGTGCTGGTGATGCTGCCCACAATGGGCGTGAGGTAGGAAACGCAGGCCTCCGGGGCAGGACTGGTGATGGTGACGACCGGGACGTCGTCGCCGGCAACAGCTCCCGTGCGGACGAAAATGCCCTTCACGGCTCCCAGCCCGCCCTGATCGAAGGCGATCAGGCGCACGAAATAGAGATTGTCGCCCAAACCCGCGGGATCGAGCGTCGTGATGCGTCCGGCGGTGATCTCCTGGGCACCCTGAGCGACAAGGCGGTAAGCCGCATTGTCAGCGCCCACATTGCCGAGATCGATCGAACTCGCAGGGGCGATCTCGACCTTCCATTCGCGCAGGGTATTGGTCGGACTGTCCACGGTGCCCGTGAGGTCCACCGGAGAAGCGAGCGGGGATCCAGACGCGGGGCCGGTGATCTCCACGACGGGACGGGACCCGGTCCCGGTTCCCACACTGCCGCCCGGGGTGTCCGGCGGATCACCACCATCCGGAGGCGTGATCTCATTCGGATCGCGCACACGGATCTGCACCGCGGAACCCGTCGTCTGGCCTGCGCTGTCAGTGGCCGTCGCCACGACATTCAAAGGGCCGATCTCGGGACTGCTGACGATCGCATCCCCGTTGGAATCCATCGGTGTCGGCACGCCATTGACCCGCAGTTCGACCGAGGCGACGCGGATGTCATCGTTGGCGAGAACGTTGACGGTCGACGGCTCGTTCGGGTTGATGACGTAGCGGGTTGCAGCCAGCGATACCGTCGGAGGCGAATCGAAGTTGACGATGTTCAGCGTGAACGTCTGCTCGTCGATGCCGCCCCGTCCATCGCTGGCGCGGATGGTCACCGGATGATCTCCAGCCTGAGTGAGGGCGGGGGCCCATGTGAGGAGTCCGTTAGCGGGCCCGATGGCCAATCCTGGAGGCCCTTGAACGATCGAGTAGGTTATGGGATCTCCGTCGGGGTCGATGGCTGCCGCCGCGTAGCTGTAGGACTGCGCAGGGACGTTGCGGCGCTCGAAGCTGCGGTAGGCGATGTCGCCCTGGGAGTGGTTGAAGAAACCGAAGCGACCCGACGAAAATGTGCTGTCAAGGACCCGGATGGGCTGGCCGTTGTTCCCGACGATGTTGCCCGTAAGAGCATCGCGCACAGTGATGGTGATTTCCCCCGGCTTGAAATCCAATGTGAAATCGTATTCACGGAAATCCGCCCATGGTGTTTTGGTAGGATCGTGAAATAGGGTGGTGGAGTTCGGCGCATTCGGGATCCAGAAGAAATCTGATAGTTCCGGCGTCCGGTCCGTGTTGAACAGTCTGACAGCCATTCCGGCAGGACTGACGGCGGTGCCGATCTGCTGATCGAGCTGTTTCCAGGTGAAGACATAGAAGCGCCGGTCGTCCTGAAATCCAAAGACGAAACCCATGAAGTCATCATCTTCGGCCGTCAGAACTGACCACCTACCGTTGATCGTGGTATTTGTGATATCAAAGTCACTCAACAGTATCGATGCATCGGCATTCACCGTCTGCCTTACCTCGGTGCCATCGGCGTTGATCACCCAATTAGCGTCAGGCTGATTGTTCAACTCGTACTGAATGACACTCCATCGCCGCAGGTCTGCAGGTTGCGATCCTTCTACGAGGCGGGCGTTTGCGCTCCGAGGAGGTGTGCTTGTGAAGACCGGCGGGCAATTCGTCCCTGAATGGAGGGTGAAGGCAACCTCGGTGCCGGCGATGGCGGCACCCTCCGTGTTCAGTGCCCGGATGAGGAGGCGGTGATCGGCGAAACCGAGAGCGGAACCCTGGATCGCGTTCAGCGAGGCGGCACCCAGCTCGAACGAACCATCCGGCCGCAGGTGGGATCGGATGTCCGTGAACTGGGCGCGGCCATTCTCGAATCGGGCCTGCAGGCCGGTGATCAGATCCGGGTGAAGCAGGGCGCCGCGGATGGTCGGGTCGAAGGTGAGGCCGTCGCGGGGGCTGAGACCGGTGTCGTTTTTGAGCTGGGCGTAGAGGGCGGCGGCTGGCGGAAAGGTGGTGAAGTAGTTGTTCTGGAAGACCGGGCCGTCCGCGGCATTCACGCTGCCGTCGAGGTTGAAGTCGAACGCGGCATCGAAACGAGGTGCGATCGCCGACAGATCCCACGTGTCGCGGAGGAAGCAGGTATCGAGAAAGTCCACGTCGCGGTCGCCGTCGTGATCGCCGAAATAGGCATGAAATCCAAAGACGAGGTCGGGCTGCAGGGGACTGTTGGCCTGGCAGGCGAGGCCGCCGTGGGGGGGCGTGAAGGGAGTCCTGACGACGGCGAGGTAGTTACCCTGGGGGAGCGCGCGATTGGCGATGCTGGGGAAGGTCCATGTGGCCGTCCGCGACGTGGCGTCCCACGCGACGGCCTGGGCTGCTTCCGGGATGTCGATGCCCGCGGTGAGGTTGCGGAGAACAAGGTCCTCAGGCTTGAGCGAGGCGCCGACATCGCCGTCGAAGACAGCGGAAACGGAGGTGACCCGCGATCGTTGTGCGGCACCGCCGTTGATACTGGTGGAGACGGCAGCGGGTTGGGTCTGGGACAATGCGCGGTGCAGCGGCACGAGGCCGAGCAGAAGAATGAGGAGGCGAGTCATGGGGAAGCGGGCTCTGCGACGAGAATGCGATAGAATCGGGAACCTTCTGTTGCGGGGTGCGACTCCGTTCGTGGAAGTCCGTTGTCGATCCATTGGATCCGGTTGCCGGTGCCTTGGACTCTGGGCAGCGCGGTCTTCCACACCAACCCCGGACTCCTAGCATACTGGATATAATAGGCCTGCCCGGGCACCGAGTTGAACTCGAGCAGGACATGCCCGCCGGCGAGCGTGGCCCGAGGCTGCAGCGCTGCCGCAAGGCCATCGGGCGACTGCGCCGCGGGCGTGGCGGCCATGAACTCGAACTCCGGCTTCGGGATCGTCGTCCGGTCCTGCGAACGGTACTCGATAGTCAGCCGGAGGGTCGCTCCTGGAGCGAGCGGCGGAAGATCGATGTAGGGGACCCCGTCGGAGGTTCCGTGGGCATTCCAGACCAAGGATCCAGCAGACATACCCCGGATTAGCAGGCGGAAGGCTGTGGTCATCGACCCAGTGTTGGCGATCTCGTATTCCTGAAGGAGCAATCCCGTCTGGCGATCGGGCTTCATAGGCCCGACGGCCGTGATGGAGCCCTGGGGTTTTGCGACGACCGTGAGCACCGCCGAACCGAAGGCGAGGCGCTCGTCGAGGGAGCGGCACTGTCCATCGACGAAGACCGATTCGGTAGGGCCCAGCGTGTTGTGGGTGGAAAGCCGCAGCGTGTAAGTGCCGGCGGGCAGCCCGGCCACGCGGATAGTGCCCAGCTCCGGATCGGTGTGGTTCGGCTTCGCCGACGGGAAGACGTCGGCGCTCCCCTTGGACGCAAACCTCCCGGCATCGGCCACCACGCCGCGATTGCCGACACCGTTAAGCCCGTCGAAGCCGAGGCTTGCCTGGGGCGACAGTGTTGTGATCCCGACCAGTCCGCCCGGACCCTCCACTGTGACGATCAGTCCATAGCTGAACAGTCCGGCTGGGGGCAGCGGATTGATGCGCACCGGCGCGATGAATTCCTGACCGAGCAGGATCTCGTAGGCCGGCCGGGGGAACTCGACGCGCGTCGTCGCCTGGGCAGCGAGATCGGCAGCGAAGACCTGCAGGGCAGCGAAACAGAGAAGAGGGCGGAGACACATGATGGTCAGAAGTGATAGGTGATGAAGCCCCCGGCAGTTGTGCTGTCGAGGTCCACGGAGAAGCCGGAGGGCCCAGCGGAGGCACTGAGCGAGTCGCACCAATCCCGGCGCCCGAAGACCGCGAGGCTCCAGTGTTCCGACAGGCGGCAGGAGGCACTGCCCTGGAGGAAGAAGCCGGGTAGCACGTCGGTCCCATCCCGTCGGTGGCTCCATGAACTGACTTTCGCGGCATCCGGGCCGGAACCTCGGAACAGGTCCTCGCGGGAGGATGCCTCCCAGCGGGCGATGTTGATGGCCACGCCGGCACTGCCGGAAAGCGTGAATCGGCCCGAAGTCCACGCCACCGAGGGCCCCACGGAGAACGTGTGCAGCGTGAGATCGAATGACTGCGTGATGCGATTCCGGAAGGCGACGGCCTGGCTGGATGCGGCCGACTCCTCGAGGAGCCGCTCCGTCGGCCGATTGTCGATGAGGGGCGCGGTGCCGGGATGATTGAAAGTGCCGGCGTAGGGCGCTGCAGGGGGCACGACGCCGAAAAGGTCGTAGCGGTCCGCCACGGCAAATGCCCGCTCATCCAGCCGGAGGCTTCCGTGCAAGGTGGAGAGCGTGCGCGATGCATCGACTTTGCCGACGAGGTAGGAAAAGATTCCCCCGACGCTCCAGCCGCCGCACAGAGGCCGCGTGGCCTCCAGCTGCAGGGCGAAACCCGGTCCATCGAGATCGGCACTGCCGTCACCACCGTTCCTCGTCACAGACGATCCGGATGACGCGGTGGCATATTCGCCCGCATCATAGAACATGCTGCCACCCTGCACCTGACCGTCACTCTCGTAGCCCCAGTAGGCGGTGGTTCCCGGAAGAAACGAAGCGGAAGCTTCCGTCGCATCGTCGATGAACACGAACCCATTGCGATAGAGACGATCGGCGTAGCGATCGAGCGCGCCGATGGGCAGGGCGCCGGCACCTTGTGCCCGCCCGCTGGCGAGGCTATAGGCCAGCGGCGCGATCATCGCCGGGGAGGAAAGGGTGCTGGCCTGCATGCGGACGTCGCCGAACTGCCGATACGCGGGACCGGCGCTCAGGCTCCATCGCCAACCGCTGGCGGCAGGCGGTCCGGCAGCGCTCTCCTTGCCAAGCGGTTGCTTGCCCCGGTGTTCACCGGATCCTCCGTGCACGTGGGTGCCGGCAATCAGGGTCAGAAGCGCGGTCACGGCAAAATGGCGGTCCATGCGGGAAGCGGGATGATGGGGTTCTTCCGGGTGATACCCGCCAACCGGAGAAACATCGCACCGGGCGACGATTTTTTTCGGTCCCTCGTGTCGTGCCTGCGAACTCGCGCTCCGGGTGACTTCGTCTGTCTGCCAGATTCCGCGATCGCGCCTTCAGAGCCTCAAGGCGCACCCGCGCCGGGTCACTGACATAGGAGGCAAAAACACCGGGCTTCCCCGGTGCCGGGGGATCTGCCGAGGCAGAGCCACGCGCCGATCGGCAGGGTTTTCTCCGGCAGCTGGGCCGAGCTTCTCGCAAGCTTCGGTTCGCCCGAGCGGTGCGCGATCATGATGTTCACGGCCGTGCGCTTCCCATCCGCGGACCGCAGGACCTCCAGTTCCACGAGAAGCCCGTTTCCTTGCACCATCGTGCGGACTCCCGAACTCAGCGCAATCGCGAGCAACAGGCCGACCGGGGATTTGCCCGCTTTCGCCGTTCCGGTCCATCGCTCGACAAGGCGTGCGGACGCGGCCGGTGATGTCTCCGCCTCCTTCATCTCGGCCTTGAATCAATCCGCAGGCAGGCCAACAAGCAGAGCCGTCAGTGCAGTGGTCGCCGCGGTCGGCTGCCTCTTCTCATCCTTCTGCGTGCCTGCGCCTCCCGGATGGATTAGTATTGGCGTAAGAGCCGATCGAAACTGTTCTGTTGAGGTTGTAGGCACTCGGTCTCGTTAGGTTTACCCTGCTCCTCCCGAAACATCGCAGAAATCACGTCGAGTTCCCGCAGGATGCCGTTGGGTCAGGTCGAAGCCGCGGGCCCACAACACCCTGAGCGGTTCCCTGCGCCTTGACCCCACCCCAGCGATCCGCTAGCATGCCACGCATGAAACCACATGCCCCACGGCTCACCCTCGCCGCCATCTTCCTGTTTCCCCCTCTCGCCCGCTCCCAGCTCGTCACCTACGACGGCTTCGAGGAATACCCCAGCGGCGCACCCATCGAAGACGGACCCAACGGCGTCTCCGGGATCGGCCTGAACGGCGGCTTCGGCTGGGCCGACGCCTATGACGTCAACAACGCCATCAAATCCCTCGTCCGCGCCGAAAACCGCGCCGCCAGCCCCGTCATCTACAGCAACGGAGACCTCACCATCCACGGCGGCGACCGCGCCCTGCGCTTCTACGACATCGCCAACGGCACCTACGCGCTCCGCCGCGCCATGGCCTCGACATGGGACGCCGCCGCAGGCCACGAACTCTGGGCCAGCTTCCTCTTCCGCTGCAACAACACCAGTCCCCTCCCCAACCAGGACTTCCTCGCCGTCGGTTTCGACGACAACCCCAGCGCTGCCGGTGGCAATCCCCGCGTCAGCGTCGGCATCAACACCACCACCAACGTCTTCCCTCCCAATCAGCCGTTCCGCTTCTTCGCCCGAAGCACCACCGTCGTCGCCAACTCCGCCTTCGCCGAATCCCCCGACATCGCCGCCGCCACCACCTACCTCGTCGTCACCCGCATCTCGGCTTCCACACGCGGCAACTTCGACACCGTGGACCTCTGGCTGAATCCCGCCTCCGCCACCGACCCCGGCCCGCCCTCCGCTCGCATCATCGCCGATTCCGGCATCAACCGCCTCACTCACTGGTTCATCCGCACCGCCAATCTCGACTCGGGCGACGCCTACGTCATCGATGAACTGAAGATCGGCCGAACCTATCCCGCCGTTATCGTCGCCCAGCCGCCACCCTTCGCCCTCGAAATCCAACCTTCCGCCGACCGCTCCGTGGAACTGCGCTGGTCTTCCCTGCTCGACGTCACCCTCGAATCCACCAACGCGCCCGCAACCGTTCCGTGGACCCCCGTCCCAGGCCCCTTCGAATCATCAGGCGCATGGCTCTCCCTGCGCGTCCCCACCACCGATCGCGCCTTCTTCCGTCTGCGCCGCCGCGGGCAGTAAGGCCGCAGGCTCCCATCCCGGCACCCCCGCGCTCTTCTCCGATCTGGTCGTCGCGAAGGTGCTGTAGCTCCCCGTGTCGCGATCGAAACAGCGAACCTCAGGAAAGCCAAAGGATCCAGTTGCCTTTCAGATCCCCGATCATCAGGATAGGATGCTGTCAGGAACGGTCAAATCCACGGGTTTCCAGAACCTCGCAACTCTAAAGCCATTAAACTGCCTCATGGCTGAAGTCCTTGAGCCGATCCAGCGGCACTTTGACTCCTCCACTTTGGACAACCCGCAGCTTCCATCCGCCTGAAGAATTCTCCGGATCCGGATAACGAGCGAGGAACAACTCCAAGCCGCTGCGCGTCATCTCGGCGAGGGAAAGCTCCTTCCTCTCCGCGAAAGCCTTCGCGCGGCGGTACAGCTCATCGGGCAACTGGATCTGCGTCCTCGTCAACATGTAAAACTTACATCTCGCTATCTCTTTGTCAATCTTCGCCCCCCCGCCGAAAATTTCTGCGATATTCCAGAAGGTTTCGGGTAGTCACTAATGGGCACGCCCTCTCCCGCGCCTCCACCACGCCGCACCAGTGAAAGACCTCCCTGTCTATCCCAGCACCCACTGGACGCGTCTCGAGCAGACCGCCCGCTCGCCGATCGGTCGCGCCTGGTTCTGCGAACGCTACCGCCCGGTCGTCCTCGCCTATCTCCGCAGCCGCTTCCCAGCCCACGAGGCCGATGACCTCTGCCAGGAATTCTTCGCCCGAATCGTCCTCGGCCGCAATCTCCCCGATCGCGCCCTCCGCGGACGAGGCCGTCTCCGCGGTCTCCTCCACCGCGCCCTCCATCGCTTCATCTGCAACGAATTGCGAGATCGCGCCGCTCAAAAACGCGGCGGCGGCCAGCTGCTCGTCCCGCTCGACGGCCACGTCTCATCACACCCGGATTTCGCCGACCGCAGCCACCGCGGCCCCGACCTCGAATTCGACCGCGCATGGGCCTTCTGCCTCCTCGAAAAAGCCCTCACCGCCGCCGAAGCCCGCAGCGCCAGCCGCGGCAAGGCCGCCCTCTTCACCGCCCTCCGCCCCATGCTCGACGGCTCCGGCCCCATCCGCTCCCACGCCGACCTCGCCGCAGAACTCGGCATCAAAATCCGCGACGTCACCGTCGCCCTCAGCCGCTTCCGTCAACTCGTCGGTGCCTGCCTCTACGAAGAACTCAGCCGCACCGTGCGCCGCTCCCAGGACCTCGCCTCCGAATGGCAGATCATCCGCGAATTGCTCGAAGACTCCTGAAAGCCAGAACTCCCTCCTCTTCCCCTGACAAACCCCTCACACCGGCCGCAGCACGCTCTTCACCACCGCGCCCGAGTGCATCTTCTCAAACGCCTCGTGCCATTCCGTTACCGGCCAGACCCCGCCAATGATCGGCCGCACGTCCAGCTGACCACTCGCCAGCAGCGCAATCACCCGCTCCCAGATCGGCCAGTTGTGACTGAAACTCCCCTGCAGCGTGATGTTCTTCTGTACTAGCGGATCCAGATTGAAACCTAACGGCTGCGGACCCCAGCCCACCTTGCTGATCCATCCCGCCGGCCGCACGATATCGAGCGCAATCTTCAGCGTCGCACTCGCTCCCGCCGCATCAATCACCCCATCGCACCCAAGCCCGTCCCGCTCCATCGCCCACGGCTTCGCATCCCCGATGATGATCTCGCACCCGTAACCGCGCGCAATCTCCAGCCGGTGCGCATCCTTCGGAAGCCCCACCAGCGCCACCTGCGCCCCGCACAACCGCGCCATCGCCGCACACAGAATCCCGATCGTCCCCGGCCCCAGCACCACCACACGATCCCCCGGCTCGATCCGCGCATTCCGCACCACCGCGTTGTACGCCACACAGCAGGGCTCCGTCAGGCACGCCTGCTCGAACGGCAGCCCTTCAGGAACATGGTGCAGAATCCGCGACGGCACCCTCACATACTTTGTCATCGCCCCGTTCACCCCATAACCAAATCCCTTCCGCGTCGGATCCAGATTGTACAGCCCGCGCCGGCTCATCGGATTGTCCGCACTGATGATCGCCGCCGTCTCCGAAACCACACGATCCCCCTCCTTCCAGTGCGTCACCGCGCTCCCCGCACGCACAATTCTCCCGCCGAACTCATGCCCTAGCACCACAGGATAATTCACCGGCCACGAATGATCCGCCGTCCACTGATGCAGATCACTCCCGCACACCCCCACCGCCGCCACCTCAAGCAGCACGTCCTCATCCCCGATCTCCGGCGCCTCGATCTCACGGATCTCCACCGAACCCGCGTCCGGCGCAAAATTGACAACAGCTGGCGAACCCATGGAAATACAGCCCTCAGTTGCGCTTGCGGTCAGCCTCACTGAACCCGAACCGGCTCGGATCCTGCAGTGCACTGTTCCGGGAACGCAGCTCAAGATACTCCAGCTCCCCCTGCGGCCCGAACTTCGGCGTCATCTGAATCAGGTGATCCTGCCCCAATGCCCACAGCAGTTGCCGCCGCGTCATCGCCACCCGGTCAATGTTGATCACCGGATTCTCCTTCGGCTCAATCACCCACCGGTACCGGATCCCCCGCAGCGCCTCATGATCAAAACAACTCTTCAGCGGCATGTCCAGAATCAGCACCCGCTCCGCCGTGTCCAGCCAGCGGTTCAGCGGCGCATACCGGTTGAACAGAAAATCCTGCGGCACCACCGCCATCGGATCCGCTGCCTTGAACGGCGGCTGAGGATCAAGCAGCAGGTCAATGGCTGTACAGCCCGGAAGCAGGCAGACAGCGGCGAGAGCGGAAACAGCAGTGCGGTTCATGAAATTAGACGGGAAAAAAGCAGCGGAAAATCGATCCTGGTTGTCGTCTGGCCGCCGCACGCCACGCAACATGATTTTTTGCGGGAACGCGGCAGCAGCACTCGGAACTTCCGACAACCGCACCCACCGGACTGTTCAACCTCCACCGATTCCCTCACCCATCCGTTCTTTCACCCCTCCGGAAGGTTCAATCATCTTGACAAGCCGTCCGTATCCTGACTACTGGCACACCGTCCCGCGAGCGGTCGCGGCGTAGCCGTCATGTCCTTCGATCTGCGTCATCTCTTCCGTCGTCCGCACCCCTCCGGGATCCCGGCTCAACCCCCGCAGGCATCTCCCGCCTCGCCAGCTCCGGCCCGCCAGCCTGCCGCCGCCACCCCCATCCCCGGTGCCATGACCGCCAAGGACCTCCGCAGGCTCCTCCCACCGGAATTCATCCGCCCCGCCGGCCCACCCGACGACACCCTCATCCTCCTGCCGCTCGCCCCCTCCAGCCACCTTCCCCTCCGGCTCTCCGCCGTCTACCACGCCTGCCCCGCCCTCTTCCAGCGCCCCGTCACCGCCGCTGACGACCGCGACCTCCTCCCCGCTCCCCTCCCAGTTCCCTTCAATCCCGCACCCTCAGTCCCCAAAATCCCCGCATCGTCCCGCGAACTATCCGACGTGCCCGGCTTCGCAGAACTCGGACCGCCCAGGCGCGCCACCGAATTGTGCCTGCCTCCGCCCCAATCCCCGGATCGCCACGCCCCCACCCCAGCCATCCCGGCCACTCCAACCGCCCAGCCCGTCACCCTGCAATGCCAGCCGGTCCCCGCCGACCGCACCCAACTCGCCCTGCAGGGCCTCTTCATGTGCCGCGGCCCAGTCACCCCGGCCATGACCGCCGCCCACTGCGCCTCCCTGCCCGGCATCCTCTCCTGCCTCCTCCTCCAAGGCCACGACATCGCCGCAGAAGCGCCCGCAACCTCTCCCGCCTTCCCACGTTTCCGCCAATCCGCTCCCGCCGCCGCCGCCGCCCTCCGCTCCCTCTCCAATGCCATGGACCTCAATGGCTCAGGCACCTTCTCCATCCAGTCCGCCAACCTCTCCCGCACCTTCTTCATCGAAAACGACTGGTGCCTCGCCGTCGAACACTCCTCCCCTCATCTCGCCGACGGCATCCGCGAAAAACTCACCATGACCGTCCGCGCCCTCGCCGGTGCCTCCTGATCCTCGCAGCCCCATGGCCATCCTCAACGACGAATCCCGCGAGATCACCTTCAAACTCGTCTACACCGGCACCCCCATGGCCGGAAAAACCTCCAACCTCTCGTGGATTCACCAGCGGCTCGATAACTCCGCCCGCAGCGACCTCATCACCCTCGCCACCATGAGCGACCGCACGCTCTTCTTCGACTTCCTCGCCGTCGAAAGCGTCCTCATCAACGGCTACCGCTCCCGCTTCCAACTCTACACCGTCCCCGGTCAGGCCAACTACAACGCCACCCGCCAGATCGTCCTCCGCGGTGCCGATGGCCTCGTCTTCGTCGCCGACAGCGACCCTCGCCGCGCCCCTGACAATCTCTCCGCATGGCACGCCCTCCACCAGCACCTCGCCGCCAACCGCACCCACCCGGATTCCCTCCCCATCGTCCTCCAGTACAACAAACGCGACCTCCCCAACGCCCTCCCCCGCGAAGTCATGGATCAATCGTTCCGCAGCTCCGCCCCCCACCTAACCGTCTGCGAAGCCTCCGCCACCTCCGGAACCGGCGTCTTCAACACCCTCAACTCCCTCGCCCGCCTCGTCGTCAGCCGCTTTCACTCCCTCCACACTCGCGTCCCCGCCGCCCTCTGAACCCGCTCCTCATGGATCCCTTCTTCTCCGCTCCCTCAAGCCCTCTCTTCATGGACCGGGAAACCGCCGCCGCGCTCCGTCAGATCCTCGTCGCTCACTGCAACGACGCCGACGCCACCTGCGCCGCTCTCATCGAGGAAAGCGGCACCGTCTGCGCCCTCGCCGGAGACGACTCCCTCCACGACCACGGCGAAACCGCCGCCCTCGCCGCCGGTGCCTATCACGCCGTCCGCGAAACCGCCCGCCGTCTCGGCGAATCCGCCTTCGAAGGGCTCTCCCACGAAGGCCGCCACAAACACTTCCATCTCGGCCCGGTCGACTCACGCTTCCTCATCCTCACCATTTTCAACAACGACACCCGCCTCGCCCTCGTCCGCGCCTGCTCCACCCGCACCGCCGCACGCCTCCGCGACTGCCTCGCCGCCCAACCACCACCCCCGCCCCCGCGAACCTCCGCCTCGCCACTAGCCCGCCACCGCCTCAATGCCGAAGAAGTCCTCGGCACCACCGACTTCTTCCGCGAACGCTGATCACCGCCCACCTCCCCATCCCGCCATGTCCGCTGTCTCCTCTCCTCCCGCCATCGCCATCATCGGCGGCAGCGGCCTCTACGATCTCGACGGCTTCTCTAACCGTCAGGACATCGCCGTCGATACCCCATGGGGCCCACCCTCAGACCTCATCACCACCGGCACCTTCGCCAACCGCCGCGTCTGCTTCCTCCCTCGCCACGGCCGCGGCCACCGGCTCCTCCCCACCGAACTCAATCACCGCGCCAATCTCTGGGCACTCCGCTCGCTCAACGTCCGCTGGATCATCTGCGTCACCGCAGTTGGCAGTCTCCGCGACGCCTATCAACCCCGCGACATCGTCCTCCCGGACCAGTTCTTCGACCGCACCAGCCGCCGCGAACACCACACGTTCTTCGGCAATGGCATCGTCGCCCACGTCGGCTTCGCCGACCCCGTCAGCACCCCTCTCCGCTCTCTCCTCCACTCGGTCTGCTCCGAACAGAACCGCCGCGTCCACAACGGCGGCACCTACGTCAACATGGACGGCCCAGCCTTCTCCACCCGCGCAGAAAGCGAGGCCAACCGCCAGCTCGGCTTCGACGTCATCGGCATGACGAACCTCCCGGAAGCCAAACTCGCTCGCGAAGCCGAAATCGCCCTCGCCACCCTCGCCATGATCACTGACTACGATTGCTGGAAACACGAGGAAGAACCCGTCAGCGCCCAGACCGTCATGGGCCATCTCTCCGCCAATGCCGCCGCCGCCCGCGAAATCATCGCCGCCGCCATCCCCCGCATCCCTCTCGAACCATCATGGCCGGAACACCATTCCCTCGACCACGCCATCATGACCCCTCAGAACCTCTGGCCCGCCGACACCGTCCAGAACCTCCGCCCCATCATCACAAGGTTCCTCACCACCTGACCCCCCAACCGCACCAAGGCCGTCCCTCCCTCGTCTCCCCGCTCACCCTCAATCCCAACGGGATTGCGTCCCCTAGCCCAGGGTTGGCCTGCGCCACGAAGGCCTACCCTGGGTCCGCCACACCACCAGATCCCCAATCCCAACGGGGTTGCGTCCCCTAGCCCAGGGTTGGCCTGAGGCACGAAGGCCTACCCTGGGTCCTCCGCACCACCAGACCCCCAATCCCAACGGGATTGCGTCCCCTAGCCCAGGGTTGGCCTGCGGCACGCGGGCCTACCCTGGGTCCGCCACACCACCAGACCCCCAATCCCAACGGGATTGCGTCTCCTAGCCCAGGGTTGGCCTGAGGCACGAAGGCCTACCCTGGGTCCGCCACACCACCAGATCCCCAATCCCAACGGGATTGCGTCTCCTAGCCCAGGGTTGGCCTGCGGCACGAAGGCCTACCCTGGGTCCGCCACACCACGAGATCCCCAATCCCAACGGGATTGCGTCTCCTAGCCCAGGGTTGGCCTGCACCGCGGGCCTA